>JAEDCY010000086.1 GCA_016293915.1 Treponema sp.
CCTTTGCTGGAACTCCTGCTTTATGCCTGGGATTTTAGGTGCTGAATAGTTACGATAATTTTAATTCTGATAAATATTTGAATTTAAATTGGAGTCTTCTAAATACGAAGAAAAAATTTGTTTTTATCTTTGAATTTGACGGCGATTATGTTGATATTTATGTAAACGACAAAAAGCATTTTTTTGCCACTTTCTGCAAATATGATATTTCAACATATAATCAATTAAAGACTTTGATAAAAACAAATGAATGTAAGCCTTGGATGATTGAATACCCCAAGCGAGCAAATGGCAGTATAGATTTTGTCAGTTCAAAGTAAGTTCTTGCAAAAAACGCCAGATTTGACGCTTACGAACTAAAAGGTTCAAATCTTATTTTAAGAAGGCTAGCTTATGGCCAAAGTTAATGTGAAGCTAGTAATGGAGCTTCTTTCAAAGAATATGTCGCTTTTTAAGCAAATTTGTGTTATTTTGAATTTAAATACAAGGAGGATATTGTCATGCCTACAAATCTAATGATGGCCTATGAAACTTTGGAAATTGAAGATCAGAAGCTTGTTGAACAGCTGATATATTCTCTTGTCATGAAAGTAAAAAACCAGTCTCAAGTAGAGCATGATTCTGAAAAACAGAGAACTCTATTATCTGAACTTGAAGCCTTAAAAGGTACATTGTCAGGATGCAAGTATCGTTCAATAGAAGCTGCCAGAGACGACCGCTTATCTGAAAAGTATGGGGTATAACTGTGACTGTATTTCTAGATTCCAATATCATTCTTGATTTTTTAGTTCCAAATGCTGACTATGCGGATGAGGCTTTTTTGTGTACTAAAACTTTCTGTTACAAAAATTATTGACTTCTATATTTCCGCTGCCTCTTTAACAGAGATTTTTTATATCCTTAACAAAACTTTAAAAGATATTGAAAAATCCAAGAGCTTGATACGGAACATCTTAAAGTTTGTTTCCATAGCTGGAGTTGATGATACATGTATAATAAATGCCTTAAATTCCACCTGGCCTGATTTTGAAGATTCTGTACAGCATGAAGTAGCATCTCAAATACGAGCTGACTATATAGTCACAAGAAACATAAAAGATTACAGAAATTCTACAATAGTGGTTGTTACCCCTACAGAATTTATATCCCGAGTCTGAAACATAATCTTCAGTTGGCTTCGGTTCTGAATAATTAAGGTTGATTGAAAAAAATAAGTAAAGCATAGAGGGAAAAGATTTCTATGTTTGGAAAATCAAAACTACCGAAAAGCTTGATTTATAAGAACAAAACATTACTCTGAAAATGGAAAAATGTTGCTGATGGAATCTCTTTATTTTGTGATAGAAATATAACCCCTTTTATATGATATGAAATTGCTGGAAGTCAATATTAAACCTTTGTAGGTCAAAATTAACGCTTACATTTCATGATTATTCATACATTTTCATATCAAAAAGCCCCATAATAATTAAAAAATAATACTACGAAGGGTAGATCAAAAAAATGATAGGGGTATAGATTTAAAGAAAATAAAAAACCGCCCTAAAAAGGACGGTTCTCAGTGCCCGTTTGTCATGCTGAACTTGTTTCAGCATCTGTATAGGGCAAGCAACACTTCACCGCGTAAGCGTAGCGCCAAGGAGGGCGCGTCATAAGGCAAGCAATGCAGGGCCCAGAGTTTTGCTAGGCAAAACTCTGTATAAAAATTGACAGGAGGTCAATTTTTATGCCATTACCTTGCGCAGCTCATATTCAACGATGTCTGTTGCACCGAGAGACTTGAGCTTTGGAAGAAGGTTTGGAACATCTTTCTTCTGAACTGCAATCTTAACAGCGTAGCCGTTTCCTCCGAAGAGAGGACTCACTGTTGGACTCTTCATTGAAGGAGTTCCCTTAACGAGGGCTTCAAACTTGTCTTCTGCAACGTTCATTTCGAGCATAACCTTTGAGCGGGCATTCATAACTGCTTCAAAGAGCATGCGGAGTTCCATGATTTTCTGCTTCTTTTCTGGATCTTCCATTGCCTTTTTAGAGGCGTACATTCTTGTAGAAGAAGTCATCAAAGTATCAACAATCTTGAGGCGGTTGGCCTTGAGGGAAGAACCTGTGGAAGTATTGTCGATGAGGATCTGTGCTTCTGAATCTTCACTGTCGCGAACAAAACCTTCTGAAGTTCCCCATGTGCGGAATACTGTTCCGTTGATGTTCTTTTCTTCAATATATTTCTTTGTAAGGTTCTGGTATTCAGTTGCGATTGTAACTGGCTTCCTGAGAAGTGAATTGTAGTCAACGTTTTCTGGAACAGCTGCAACAATGCGTACAGGGTCAAAGCCAAAGTCCATGATTTCTACAACGTCGTTTTCTACGCCGTTTTCGTAAACCCAGTCCTTTCCGCTGAATCCAACATCAGCCTTTTCGCCGGCAAGGAGGGCACTTACAATCTGTGGTTTTACTACCTGGAATGCCAAGTCTTCCTGGTTTGTAACAGGGAAATAAGTTCTGTCTGGAAGATGAATGGAAATTCCAACGTCGTTCAAGAGTTCATAAACTGATTCGTAAATGCGGCCTTTAGCCAGCAAAATCTTTAATTTTTCCATAACGCTCTTATAATATAGAAAAGTTTATATAGTTTCAATTATTGCTGTTAATGAGAATCTATAAAAGGCAAAATAAAAAAAATTATTAAAGCCATTTAATTTGAAAAAACAGCCGAGTGATATTATAATCTTGTAATACTATGGGAGGATTTTAGAATGAGTGGGGATACACAGGCAATTACGGCTGGACGCAAAACTTTTTTCATTCAGCCGGACACATCTCTCCTTCCTGAAAATTTTTGCGAAGAATACCTCGTTGACGGTTTTGAAGCATATTTTGTCGGAAAACTTCCTAATTTTTCCCTGGAAAACTACATCGACTATCTTTATGAATCTTTCAATGACCTGATTCTTTTCTTCAATATTGATTCTCCTCCTCCGAACGGTGAAACATGGTCTCAGTTCATAAGAAGAATCAATGCAAAGTACGAAGGCAAGGTTCTCATCGGCGTCCTCTATACAAAAAGGCAGAACAAGGAAGAAAAGCCAGTCATTGAAAAGGTCTATCTTTTTGACATCGGAATCATGTGCGGATGTATTCAGCTTGAATACCAGAAGAAGAACAATTTCGGAATCATCGAAAAAGTTCTCTATGCAAATCAGGCCATGGGACGCCGCAAGCAGGTTCGTGCCCTCTGCAACAAAAACTGCACTTTTGATTTTGTATTCAACAAGAATTCATACAAAGGCCAGTTGCAGGACATTTCCTTGAGTCATTTTTCTTTCATCCTTCCTCACGGAATGCTTAATATGCCAATGTATGAAAAAATAGATGGCATTCAGATGACGGTAAAAGGCGCCCACATAAGGACAAGCGCTGTTCTCTTTTTAAGCCGTCCCGTAAGCAACGGTGCCGACGATCTTTTTGTCTTCATGTTCGTTCATGCTAACGGAAACCAGGGGCTTGAAGAAGTTGCAAAGCAGACTATCCTGCCAAAGCTTTATGAAATGCTCTATGAAAACTGCATGACTTTGCTCAAGGAAACTATCCTTGAGGACCAGAAAAAGCAGAAATTGGACTGGGATAGAAAAAGGCATGAATTGGGGAAAAACCAGTAGTATTGCATTGCGGGGCTGTGGTTGCGAAAATTGAGAATTTTTACGGCAGAATACCTTTAATAAAATGGTTCATTATGATAGACTCTTAAAAATTCTTTGAGAGGTCCATATGTTAACAGGAAGGCATGTAATTGAGCCAGCTAATCTGTCCGTTGCAGAAATCGATGAGATTTGTTCATTGGCAGAACAGATGATTGTAGATCCTAAATCGTTTCAAGATGTGTGTCGCGGGAAAATTCTTGCGACACTTTTTTTTGAGCCAAG
>JAEDCY010000045.1 GCA_016293915.1 Treponema sp.
TCCGCGGAAACTGAACGAGTCGCGGATCGTGCTGTCCGCTGCCGGGCTGTCGATGTTGATCGTTGGTACAAGCGTATCGACTGCCGCTCCAAGGCCAATCTCGCAGGAGGAAGTTATGAGAAATGAAAATAATACTGAAATGAATAATACAAATGAGAAAAACCTAATTTTAAACTTACCAAAACTTCTCATAATACCTCGCCTTTTTTAAAGCTATAAAAAGTCTATCTCTCCGTTTAGAATTTCGGCTTAACACATGAAAAACTTAACAAAAAGACCCCTAGGTTGTTAAAACCTTAGGGGCCCTCCTCTATTAGATATATTAATATGATTTCTCCAAATATGCAAATTTTTTCTATATTATTAAATTTTTCACTAAAACCAGTTTTCTACGCAAATTTTCTATATCTATAATTATATTGACATATACATCAATTTATTTTACTATTCTTATTATTGATATATCTATTAACATGGAGGTCTATATGTATGATGCCTTAACTGCAACAAAGATGCTCAATGCTTTTGTTCCAATCAGCCGTTTTAATAAAGGTGAAGCCGGAAAAATCATTGAAGAAGTAAAAAGAGATGGAATCAAAGTTATCGTAAAAAACAATGCACCCGAATGTATAATGATTACCGTTGAAGATTATGACAAACTGGTTTTTGAATCTAACAGAGTTGTAAACCCGCCTCAAACTCTGGAACAGGAAAAAGCCAGAAAAGAATTCATTGAAAAAATCAGAAAGAATGTAGCGCCACCGCTTCCTCCAACCCGTAATAGAAAAGAAGTAATGGATGAAATTGGTTCCATTGAAGTAGATAAAGACGCAGTTTGGGAATTGCGAAGGATAAGCATGATATGATTTTAATAGACTCAAATATACTGATTGATTATTATCGCAACCGCAAATCTGAACTTGCAAAGAAAATTGATTCTATGAAAATAGCAATCTGTGGAGTTGTAAAATCAGAAGTTCTGCATGGCGCTAAAACAAATGAAGAGCTGGATAATATTCTCTCTTCCTTTACAACTTTTGATCTTCTTCCTATAGACGAATATGATTTTGAAGGAGTGGGCCTTATTCTAAAGAATCTTAGGGAAAATGGAGTAACTGTTCCGCTGACTGATGTAATGATTGCTTTTTGTGCAATGAAATATGATGTACCAGTCTGGACACAGGATGGACACTTCAGATTAATCCAGGGCCTGTATCCAGAACTGGCTTTGTTTAATTTAAGCTAGCTTATTTTTTACCAAAAATATCAAAATATCCGGCAATGAATACTACCAGAATAATAAGTGGTGCAACAAAACGCAGGTAGAACTGAACAATCTTATTCTTAGGGAACTTAACACCTTCACCGGCATCAGCTTCGGCAATAAAGCCGTCCCAGCCCCAGCCCTTCTTAAGTGTACAGAAGAGGAGAAAGAGCATAGATCCGAGTGGGAGGAGGTTCTGGCTAACAATAAAGTCTTCCAGAGCGTCGATTGAACCGATGTGAGCACCAAAGTGAACTCCCGACCATACGTTCATACCAAGAGCTGCAGGTGTAGCGAGCACGAGTATAGCACAGAAGTTGATGAGAACTGACTTGCGGCGGCTCCAGCCAAACTTATCCATTGGGAAGGCTACGATATTCTCGAATACGGCGATTACAGTAGAAAGAGCTGCAAAGCTCATAAATAGGAAAAAGAAAGCACCAACAATGCGGCCGGCAACTGGTCCCATAGAATTGAATACATTTGGAAGTGACATAAAGGCAAGACCGGCACCAGAATCAGGAGTTACATTGAAAGCAGCACATGCCGGGAAGATGATAAGGCCGGCACAAATTGCTACGAAAGTATCAAGACCGATAACGCGGAGAGCTTCACCTGTGAGTGAGTGTTCCTTACCAATGTAAGAACCAAAAATCTCCATAGAACCAATTCCAAGGCTTAAAGTAAAGAAAGCCTGACCCATAGCAGCATAAATTGTGTCCCAAAGACCATGTTCACCGCTTACAAGAGCCTTAAAATCAGGTTTGAGGTAGAAGGCATAACCAGCACCAGAACCCGGAATGAAAGCAACATAAATTGCAAGTCCAATCATAATTACGAAAAGGGCAGACATCATAATTTTTGTGATGCGCTCAACTCCCTTCTGAAGGCCAAGGAAGCAGGCACCAAAGCCAATTATGATTACTACTACCATCCAGATCAAAAGACCAGCCGGGTTACCAATAGTTTCGCCAACAAAAACATTTACAATGTCGTCTCCACTGAGGCCTACGAACTTTCCGCCAATCATCTGGAAGAAATATTTCAAGAACCAGCCAGAAACTACTGTATAGAACATCATCAAAAGATAGTTTCCGATGATTGCAAAGTTTCCATAAATGTGCCACTTAGATCCGGCAGGCTCAAGAGCCTGGAGAGCACCACCCATACCCTTTTTAGAAGCACGACCAACAGCAAATTCACAAACCATAACCGGTAGTCCCAGAATTACAAGGAAAAACAGATAGATCAAAACAAAGGCTGCTCCGCCGTATTTACCAGTTATATAAGGGAAGCGCCAAACATTTCCCAAACCAATAGCACAACCAGCCGACAAAAGCAAAAAGCCAAGGCGGCTGCCAAGATTCTCGCGATTCTGCGATTCCATAATAAACTCCTGAATTATAGAGATAATGTTATTATAGATAGAAACAGAAAGAGAAGTCAAGAAAAAAAGCCCTGTCATCCTGAACTTGTAAAATCTGTCATCCTGAACTTGATTCAGGATCTCTGGAGGCTCGCGGCGGCGAACAGGTCTGGCGGAAAAACTTGACGGGACGGTGCCTTCCGCACCATCCACCCTGACTTCCTATGTCTCAACGTGCGCACTCGCGCCGAATTCTACTGGGAACACTTTGGCCTCATGGACGACCCCGACTACCTGGAGCGCACCCTCGTCAAACTCAAAGACTTCGCCGAAAACAAAATCCTTTCCGGCAAAAATCTCCTTTTCACCATGGAATCCACCGCCTGCAAACTAAGCACCCGCCAGATTGAAAATCTTATAAATGAATTTTTGCTTTAACCCTCGCCTTCATACGGCTCTTCAAGTGCTCCAGCTCATCCTTATACTGAATAGACTTCATTGTAGGGAAGTGAGCCATAAAGCTTTCTGCGGCCTTGTTGCGGGCATTCTGGAATTTTTCAATTTTTTCGAGAATACTCTGATTTATCTTGTCTTTATCTGCAAGGGCATGTTCTTTTACAGAAGCCAGCATTGCTTCAAAGCTTTCGCTTCGGAACCAGGTCTCGTTACCGTAATGGTCGCGTAAGCTTTCTCCAAAGGTTTTGATTTTTGCCATTGCTGCATTGAAGTCCACAATCTTGTGAACTGTCGCAATCACATCAACTGCAAGGGCCAGGCCAATCAGGTCGCTGGAAATCATAGTCACAAAATCTCCCAGCCAGTTTAAAAAACGCAGCATCTGAGGGTAAACAAAATGAATAACACCCAGGCCCATAAAACCAAAAAGCACAGAGTTCAGCAAACAAACGCGTCCCTTAATGTTAAACTTGTAATGCGAATAATCCCACCAGCGGGCGTGAAAAGTCTTTTCCATAATCCAGCTGACAAAATATTCCACAGCCGTGCACAAAATCATAGAGGCAAAAAAGAGTGGCAGCCAGGTTGAATAGAGGGTCGCCGGCAGCAGTAAAATCACTACTCCACCGAATCCGTATACCGGACAGAGAGGACCGTGCAAAAATCCGCGGTTTACAAATTTGTGCTCGTGGAAAATACCCACATAAAGCACTTCCGAAATCCAGCCGACTACGCTGAACATTATAAAAATCAAAAAAGCCTGTCTGAAAGGCAGTTCATAAATAGCCATTGTATTCATATCTTTAAATATAATCATTTTTTCTATATAATTCAAATTTATGGAAGTATTTCTCGGAATCCCTGCGGCCGACGGAACTGGTATTGGAACCGCTTTTGTAATTCCAGACCCGGTAAAACGTGCAATTCCGCAGCATCACATAAACATTGATCAAATAAACAGAGGCTGGAGCCGTTTTGAAGCTGCAGTTCAAACCGTTACGCTCGGACTTTCGGAGCACCTGGATTCACTTTCCAAAACCAGCGAACAGGACCGTGCTCAGCGCGAGGTTTTTGAGACCTACATTCTCATGCTCGAAGACCCGGTTTTTAAGCAGGAAGTACGCGAGTTCTACGAAAATCAGCTTTTTAATATAGAATATACTGTGCAGTTTAAGGCAGAAGAGTATGCCGCAAAGCTGCGACAGGCCGGAAACTATTACCTTTCTGAGCGCGCCCAGGATATAACTGATGTTTTTGGCCGTGTTCTCGACGAAATGCTGGACATTCATCCTTTTGATATCAATACGGTTCCAGATGGCTCGGTAATTCTTGCTACTTCCCTGAGTTCTGCCGACACAATCATCCTGAGCAAGCGTAAAATTGCAGGTCTTGCCCTGAGCGAAGGCGGCGTTTCTTCCCACGTGGTAATTCTTGCACGAAACTACGGCATTCCAACGGTTGTCGGCCTTGAAGAAATCAGCAAAAAGGTTCGTAACGGCGAAACTGTAATTATTGACGGTAAGTCTGCAGAAATTCTTGTAAGCCCGGACCGCGAAACAATAGAAGAATATAAAGGAAAAATCCGCGAAGAATATCAGCGTAAGCTCAGTCTGCGCTCTTTCCTTAATAAGCCGGCCGAAACTAAGGATGGCACCCGCTTTAAGCTTTATGCAAATATTGGTACTCCTGAGGAAGCTGAAGTTGCTCTTGCCGAAGGTGCTGATGGAATCGGTCTTTTCCGTACAGAGTTCCTTTACATGGCTCAGAGTAGTGCTTCTTTGAACGCTGCTGCCCGCTCCTTTAGTGAACAGACTCAGTTTGAAGCTTATAAATCGGTGCTTCAGATTATGGGTAATAAACCGGTTACTATCCGAACCCTTGATGCCGGTGGTGATAAACTGATTAACTCGGTTGACCTGCCAAACATCGAAGAAAAGAACCCTCTGATGGGTCTGCGTGCGGTTCGCCTCAGCCTTGAATACCCAAATATTTTGAAAACCCAGCTGCGTGCCCTTTTCCGTGCCAGCGTTTACGGCAACCTTGAAATTATGTTCCCTCTGATTACCAGTGTGGACCAGGTAAAAGAGTGCCTTGAATTAGTAAATGTTGTTAAGCAGGAACTTGATGCAGAAAAGATTCCTTACCAGGCTGATACCCCGGTAGGAATTATGATTGAGACGGCGGCGGCGGCTCTTATTTCTGATTGTTTGAGCAAGGTGAGCGACTTCTTCAGTCTTGGTACAAACGACCTTACTCAGTACACCCTTGGAATTGACCGCGAAAATCAGCATGTAAGCGGACTTTATAACGAGTTCAGCCTGGCAGTTTTGCGTTTAATTGAGATGACTGTTCGTTCTGCCAAGGAAAACAACGTTCCGCTTGCAGTATGCGGTGAAATGGCAGGCCGCCAGGACAGCGTTATGGTACTGGCCGGTATGGGAATCCGCAATTTGAGTATGAGCCCAAAACTGATTTCAAGCACAAAGGAATTACTTTCAAGATTCACAATCGCCGAGCTCGAAGCAATTTCGGCTAAACATTTGAATAATTTGTAAAGAACACATGGTGGTTTCGATACAGCCGCTACGCGGCCACTCAACCACCGGCTGCAATGTGACGGTGGTTGAGTAGCCCAAAGGGCGTATCGAAACCACCGCAAAAACTGGAGATATATGGCCAAAAAGAAATCAAAACCTGACTTCTCCCGTCCTAAGGAAGAAGTTCTGGAAGAAAAAAGACAGAAAGCCGCAGAAAAGGCCCGCGCCGAAGAAGCTGATTTTATTACGCCCGGCGCAGTAAACGGAATCACCGTGGCCCCTGACGGCACTGTAACCGCAACCGGCGACACAGACCCGGAGGACGCTGAATACGACGGTCTTCCCCTTGTTGTAATTGCCGGCCGCCCTAACGTTGGAAAATCTACCCTCTTCAACCGCTTTTTGCACCACCGCGTAGCTATCGTAAACGACCAGCCAGGTGTTACCCGCGACCCGGTTGAATCAACTGCAATCATAAACGGAAAGCCTGTTCACCTTGTTGATACCGGCGGCTACAAGCTTACCCGCGACATAGGCACAAAAGAGGCCGAGCTGGACGACTACGTTGTTGAACGATCCCTGGACATGATTGACCGCGCCGACGTAGTTATCTTGCTGCTCGACGCCACAGAAATTACAGGCGAAGACGAAGAGTTCATCATCAAAATGCGCCCATATTGGAATAAGATGATTGCGGCCGTAAACAAAACCGAAGGCGGCAAGAACGAAGCCGAGGCCTGGAACTACGCAAAGTATGGTTTTAACGATTTGTTGCTGATTTCGGCAGAACACGGCGACCATATAAGTGAGCTCGCAGATGCAATTACTTCGCGCTGTGATTTTAGCCACGTGCAGGTTCTGAGTTCTGACCGCCCTATCAAAATCGCAATTTTGGGAAAACCAAATACAGGAAAATCTACATTAAGCAACCGACTGACCCACAGCGAAAACTCTATCGTTTGCGACTATGCCGGTACTACCC
Source organism: Treponema sp. (assembly GCA_016293915.1). Classification (GTDB taxonomy): domain Bacteria; phylum Spirochaetota; class Spirochaetia; order Treponematales; family Treponemataceae; genus Treponema_D. Next base: position 6,606 of record JAEDCY010000045.1, read on the forward strand.
GCGACGTAGTTGAAGGCGAGTTTGAATATGCCGGTCGCCGCTTTAAGGTTCTGGATACTGCCGGAATTCGCCGCAAGGCTAAGGTTCACGATGATGTTGAGTACTATTCTGTAAACCGCGCCATCAAGACTCTGGACGAATGTGATGTTGTCTTTTTAATGATTGATGCGGTAGAAGGTCTTGCTGAGCAGGATAAAAAAATCTGTTCCCTGGCTTTTGAAAAGGGCCGCGGAATCATTTTTGTTTTGAATAAATGGGATTTGCGCGAAGAAAAAGACAATAAGGCTGTAAAATCTGTTCGCGAATGGATGAATATCATGTTTGCCCACATGGATTTTGCTCCGATTCTGCCTTTGAGCGCCCTTGAGGGAAAAGGTATTAAAGATTTACTTAACACAGCAATCGACCTTTACGGCCAGTTGACTAAGAAAATCGGAACTGCTTCGCTCAACAATGCCCTGCAGGACTGGCTGGAGCGCTATCCGCCTCCTGCAAGTAAAACTGCCCACTTCAAAATCCGCTATATGACTCAGGCCAGTGTAAATCCGGTTTCCTTCATAATTTTCGCAACAAGACCGGAAGTTGTTCCGGAGCCTTATGTTACTTACTTGAAGAACCGCATCCGCGAAGACCTGGGCTTTGACCAGATTCCGGTTCAGGTAGAGTTCAAAGGCAGCAGACAAAAGTGGGAAGATCGCGAACGGTGATTTCGATACGCCCTACGGGCTACTCAATCACCGGTGGTTGAGTGCTCGCGAAGCGAGTGTATCGAAACCACCTTTGAAGAAGGAGTTAGAGTGTACACCATCGGACAAATCGAAGACCTGACAGGCGTAAAAGCCCACGTTCTCCGCTACTGGGAAGAAGTCGTTCCGGGCTTTACCCCACGTAAAGACATGTCCGGCCGCCGTCTCTACTCACAGCGCGAGGTAGACCTCATCCTCCGCCTCAAATATCTGATTACTGAAAAAAAGTTCACCGCCGAAGGTGCCGGCCGCCAGATAATCGAAGAAGCCCAGGCCGTCCAGGACAACGCCGACCTGATCAACCAGATTCGCGAGTGCCGGAAGATATTAACAGATTTGTATGTAGGTTTGTCAGACAGTAAATAAGTAATGTCATTCTGAACGATAATCGTTACCCTAAACGATAATCGTCATCCCGGATAACCACTGTCACCCTAAACGATCAATGTCATCCTGAACTTGTTTCAGGATCTGAATGACAAGGAAACCAAGGAGTAAACATGGCTGATAAAGGATATGTTTATTTTATGACAAATACAAATAATAAGGCCGTATATATCGGTGTAACTAGTGATTTAACTAAACGTGTTTTACAACATAAAAACCATCAATATGAAGAATTTACTGATAAATATAACTGTACAAAACTTGTATATTATGAAGAATGTAATGATATAAAAGCAGCAATAACTAGAGAAAAACAATTAAAAAACTGGCATAGAGATTGTAAAAATAATTTAATAAAACAGACAAATCCAGAATGGAAAGATTTGTCTATATAATGAGGAGACTGACCAATAAGTTTACCTTCTAGTGTCATTCCAAACTTATTTCCGAATGACATTTTAGAGTCTAAAATAAAGGAGATGCTGAACCAAAGATCCCGAAACAAGTTCGGGATGACGGCACTTAATATAATGAACAAAGAAAATACATCTTCAAAACTGATAACTTCTCTTTTTGATACGGCTCAACTTCCTAAGGATTCTGTATCCATTCTCAACTCCTTCGACGAAATAATTCAGGGAGTGCGGCCGCTGAACTCGCGGCAGCTGCAGCAATTGCCGGAGCATATCCGTGAACTTTCTCATCAGCTTACAGATGACCGCGCCAGCCGCCGACTTGGCTATATGAACGATAATATTCAGCTCAGCTCTTATGTGCGCTACTACACCTGGTGGAATCTTGTGCGCCTGACAAGACTTTTTGCAAATCTGCCGGATTCGATTTTCCCGGCTGCAGACTCTACCTGTCTTGATTTGGGAAGCGGGCCTCTCACAGTGGTAACTGCGCTCTGGCTTGCCCGCCCAGAACTTAGAAAACTCAAGCTTACCTGGTACTGTCTGGATGTCTCAGCTAATTCTCTTGCCCTGGGCGAAGACATTTATCTTTCTGTTGCTGCAAAGGCCAAGGCCGTAGACGAGTCTATTGAACCCTGGCAGATTATCCGCGTAAAAGGTGCTTTCGGAACTACTATCAAACAGAAGGCAGACTTTCTTACCTGTGCAAATATGTTTAATGAATTAGACCAAGCCAGCGACATGCCGCCAGAATTTCAGACAAAAAAATATTACGAACAGATACAACGCTATACAGAAAAAAATGCCGGCATAATCCTTGTGGAACCTGGCGTTCCAAAGGCAGCCCGCACCTTAAGCCTGCTTCGTTCCCGCTACATAAAAGAAGGCCGCACAATTGCTGCTCCTTGCCCACACGCAGAAGAATGCCCTATGAGCGGTTTTAAGGCTTATACAGGAAGTAAGAATAAATGGTGCAACTTCGCCTTCAGCACAGAAGACGCTCCTGTCAGACTTCAAAAGCTCTCAGTCGCAGCTAAACTGCCGAAAGAAAGGGCGACACTGAGTTTTATGGCGGTGGAAAATGCACGGTGGTTGAGTGCCCGCGGAGCGGGTGTATCGAAACCACCATATGAGCCGACTTCTGCGGTGGTTTCGATACGTCCTTCGGACTACTCAACCACCGACACAACCACCATCCGCATCACATCAGATAAAATCCGTCTGCCTAACTACATGTGCGGCTACTACGGCTGCAGCCAGCACGGACTTGTACTCGTCACCCTGCCGGACGAAAACAACACCCGCCTGCCAAAACCGCCTTTCCGCCCGCAGTCAGGCGACCTGATCAGCGTTAAAACAAAAAGGCCGAACTCTCTCCCGAAGGACGAAAAATCCGGCGCCTATATCATTAGGCTTTAGGCGGCTCGTATAGTCTCGCCGCTTGAGCCATTCTTTCGATGAACCTAAATGTGTAAGGCCGCTGGCGGCCGGTGTTTTATAGCAAGGCGTTAAAAAAATTGCATTGCAATTTTTAGCCTTACCATTCATCCCGCTGTCACAGCCTTATTTTTTAAGTGCTCCAACAATAGCTGCAACAATTCCTACTACTATGAGATAGAATCCAATTGTTGCTCTCTTAAGAAGCTGTTTTCCAATGGCTTTATAAATTCCACCACTTGTCATGAATCCGATTACAAGCACAACTGCACCTGCAAGAACACAAATAGCAAAAATCAGCTTAAGACCTTTGAGTTGAGGAACAAAACAAGCAGCAATACCTGCAATTGCTCCTGCAATAATCAAAATGGCACCAATTGCTACAAAACCACCATCTTTAGCATTTTTGATAAAATCAAAACCATTTGCTGAAGATCCAAACAGACCATTAAACATAGGGCAGCAGAAGCCAATAGCAACCAATGCCATTCCAATAAGATACAAGTAGCTCAACAGGCTAACTTTCTTTCCCATAAAATCACTCCTTTTGATGGGTTATAGTTTTTCTAACTCTCCTCGAAAAAAACTTTTACCGTTATATTTTAATTTTAGCACAGTTTTCAGGTTCTTCAAGAAAAGGAACCAAAGGGTGGGCAGGCATAGCTTACCTCGATTGCAGGCTTACACAAACTCTACGCCGGTATCGCGGCAAAGTAACTGAACTGCAAGTCTTCCTGTGTAACCGGCAATCGGGAGTCCTCCTGGCATCTGTAATCTCTGGCCAGCAAAATAAACACCTTCTATAGAATCCAAAGTCTGCGGATAGTTATACTGCTTTCCGCCCTTTTCCCAGACACTCATCCAGCTGCCTTCGTAAGAACCGCAGTAGCGTTCATAAGTGCATGGGGTAGCAATATCCATAACCTCGAGAGAAGTTTTTACTTCCGGCATGAATTGTGAAAGTCGTTCTATAAAAAGTTTTCCAAGCTCTTCTTTTTTCTGTTTATAAGTTCCGTCTGCTTTTGCTGCTTTCCAGAATGAATAAGAATCTCCAATCAAAAGACAGGTGAGTGCTGTACAGCCTTCTGGAGAATGCTCTTTGTATGCCGAATAATTGTAGATACGAAGTTCATCCCATTTTGCACCTGCATATTCCAAAGGCTTTTCCAGAGGGAAAACGCAGCAATATGGAAGATTTGAGTAATCTGCTTTTACGCCAAGTCCTATAAAAATATTCTGTTCTGTAACAGCCTTATGGCGCATTGTATTAACCCAAGGTTCATCTATCATCTGATCAAACAGAGTATCCACTGCAGCACGAGCATCTTGAGTTACAATTACTGCATCTGCTTCGAATTCTCCCTTGTCTGTTATTACCTTTGTTACTTTTCCATCTTCAACATGAATGTTTTCTGCTTTTGTTCGAAATTCGATTTTTCCGCCCAACGACTTATACTTCTCCAGCATATTTGTAGCCATTCTTACTGAGCCGCCTGCCGGATATCCGCAGTCGCCACTTGCAAAAGAACCCAATGTATAGATAAAAGATAATGCATTATATCTATATCCGATTGTACTTTCCAAAAGATGGCGCAGATTTTTATTTTTAAATTTTGCAACGTATTCTTTGTAGCTGATATTTTTAAGGGCAGGAACTTTTAATACAGCAGGAAGCATTCCTATAAGACCCGGAATATCCACTTTTACAGGTTCTTTGCATTTACAGCCGCGAACATCGAATATCGGCATGTAAAATTTCGAAAAAGCTTTGATGTCGCGGTACATTTTTTTGATGCGACTTTTATCTTCCGGTGCATAACGAATTAATTCATCTTTCATCTGAGAAAGATTTCTGTAAAGGGCAACCGTTTTACCGTTTTCATCAAATAAAGTGTATAGAGGATCTCTGTTTTCAATAGGATTGTTTTCCTGCAAGGCTCCTAATTCCTTCCACACTTTGTTCATTGGAAGGTTCGGTTTTGAACCTGTGAGCCAGTGCATTCCACCTTCAAAATAATATCCTTTGCGGCTCCAGCTTGTAGAAAGCCCTCCAGGAACAATGTGTTGTTCCAGAATTGTTACATCAAAACCTGATCGTGCTGCATATATACCCGCAGAAAGACCAGAAATTCCAGCCCCTATAACTACTATCTTTTTCATAAGGTCAATTTTAGCACATCAGAAGTGATATAACAATTAAAAAATATACAAACTTTTAAAATAGGTAACACTACATATAAATATAGACATATACTTTATATCTTGACTTTCAGTTTGGTTAAGTTATAATTGCTTTGATATGACTCAAAGTTTGTTTATTATTCTGGCTGGCTTTCTCTCATTTATTTCGATGCCATTGATTATTCTTTTTTGTAAAAAATTCAGTTTATATGATTATCAAAATGCACGAAAAATTCATTCTGGAAACATTCCTCGCTTAGGTGGAGTCGGAATCTTTTTTTCCTTCATCATTTCTGCCTGCATTTTCCTTTTTATAACTAAAGCAGAAAATATTCACAAACTTCTTCCATTTATTATTGCCGGTTCAATCGTTTTTGTATTTGCTCTACTCGATGATCTTCTTACTCTGCCGGCTCTGGCAAAACTTATTGTTCAGCTTATAGCTGTTTCTGTTGTTGTTTTTAATGGATTTCACTTTAAGCAGATTTTTTCATGGGTTCTTCCACTCCCTCTGAGTTACATTCTTACCTTTGGATGGGTTCTTGGTGTAATAAATGCCTATAATCTGATTGATGGGCTTGATGGCCTTTGCGGATCTTTTTCTATCACAACTGTAATTACTCTTGGTATTCTTTATATCCTTTCAGGAAACTCTGAATCTACACTTTGCTTTATGCTTGCTGCTTCGATTTTTGGTTTCTTGTGCTTCAACTGGCCACCGGCTAAGATTTTTATGGGTGATGCGGGAAGTCAGTTTTTAGGCTTTATGATTTCTGTTTTCCCTCTTTTTGATTCAAGTGATATTTTTGAACATAACAAATTCCTTATCATGATTGTTGTTACTTCATTCCCTGTATTTGATACAATTGCTGCCATCTGGCGTCGAATTCGTGACAAACGTCCTATTATGTCTCCAGACCGTGCTCATCTGCATCATAAGCTTTTGAATATGGGATATTCAAAAAAGACTGCTTTGTATCTTATGTGCTTCCTTCAGCTGCTTCTTTGCGGTTCTGTAATTATTTCTTACTTCCTTGGCGCAATAAGAGGAATGGCTCTGCTGCTTGAATCTCTGGTTTTTGTGGTTTTGTTTTTCAGTTTTATTCATTACACAAACAGAGCTATCATTCTTAAGCAGCAGAATGAAGAAAAACAGAATACTGATAAATCTGACAACGAATAAAGACTTGCTCTTTATTGAGCACCAAATATTTCTTTTTTATGAAGAACGCCCAGTTCGTGAATATTTGATTCCAGCCGGGCGTTTTCCTTTTTTTCTGTCTTAATATATTCTGAAAGGTCTATTGTAAAACGGTTCATTGAAAAATGCTGGAAAACATAAACGCGATTCCAGGCATCTTTTCTGTTTATGAGACTGGCTTTTAATGTGTCGCGATATGGACAAAAGATTTTTTTGTCTTTAAGCTCTGAATAGCCTACGAGCCACAACTCTGTTCCAAGCTCAGCATGCAAAGCGGCTGTTTTTTCTGCCATCCAGATTTGGGATTCTTTTATGAGGCCAGATATTTCAGGGCCGCCCAGTTTTGCTATTGTATTTAGCTGAATGGTTTTTGCACTGTGTATTGGTGTTTTATTTAAGATAATAACATTACGACGAAAATCAACTCCAAGCTCCGGGTTACGGCGAAAGTATCCTTCTGCAATTTTTCCTGCCTGGCCAACCAGATAGCGGTTATTTATTTTCAACTGCTCGTCTTTCCCAGGGTTATCTCCTATTACAATCAGTTTAATATCATCTTGAGGCTGAACGTCATTTAAGGCACGATTATAAACAACTGGGGTTTCAAAGGAGTATTCTGCATTTTTGGCAAGTCGGGCAGCTTTTTTTTGTAAATCAGTAAGCTTGGGAGCCCGCTCTGTCCATTCTTCTATTTTTTGCTTTAATTCCTTTTTAAAATCACAAAAAATATTCCACTGTTTTTCTGTCATATCATGATAACCTTTTTCTTTTTACTTTCCGATAATTATAGTATAAAATATTTATATTGCATAAGCAAAAAAACGAATTAATTAAATATTTTCTTGGAGGATTTATGAAAAAACTTCTTGCATTTGCTCTTTCAGCTGGTCTTAGTATCTCGCTTTTTGCAACGGATATCTTTACATACGTACCTATTACAGACAATGTAAAAACCTACACAGAAACTGAATTTTCTATAGCATCCCGCTTTGGAACTTTATATAGAACTCCTAGTTCTAAGGTTATGCATGTTTTTGATTCAAATGGCAAAGAAACATCATCTTCTGAGCTTACTCCTAAAGACGCTGTAATTAACACAATTAACTCTACTTATGATACTGAGGGAAATCTTGTTGAACAGCTTTGTACTAATGCTGATAACGAAGTTGTATGGAAAAACACTTTTGCCTATAAGAACGGGCTTAAAGTTGATTCTTCTGAGTTTGACAGAAAAGGTACTCTTTGTGCACGCACTATTTTTACTTATGATAATAATCTTCTTACTGATGAATCAAGCTATGACGGAGAAGGTGCTTTAATATGGAAAACAATTTATAAATATGACGAGAACGGCCGCCTTCTTTCATTGAATGAATATAACCCTGACGGTTCTCTTAGCGAACTTTCATCATATAACTACACTGATTCTGGTTCTATTGATTCTGTTGCTAAATATGATGCTGATACAGGAAAGCAGACTTCTCTTGTATTCCGCTATGGTACAAACGGCGTTCTTAACGAAATTACAACTTACAATTCTGATAAGCAGGTAATCAAAAGAACTCTTCTTAAATATGATGCAAAAGGAAATGTAAATAAGGTTTCTGAATATAATGTTGCTGAAAAGTTTGGAACAACTGTAAACGAACTTGTTAATATGTCAGAATACACTTTTGAGTATAACTAAATAAAAAAAAATCTGGAGTGCTCCCGTGGAAAAAAGCATTCCAGGTTGCGGGCGAGCTAGTTTTTGTGTTAACAATCCTGCGGTTTTTGCAAGCAAAAATCCTCGGATTGTTTTCGATGGCTAAGCGCCAAAACTCCTCGATGCAACCTGATATGTTTTTTCCACTCCGCACTCCAGATTTTTTTAACGAATTCTATTAAAAATCAGATTGTCTGACATATCAATAGTTCTGTGCTTCGATCTGGAAATATGCCTGTGGGTGTGCACAAACAGGGCATACCTTTGGAGCTTCTTTTCCAATTACAATGTGACCGCAGTTGCGGCACTGCCAGATAGCATCTCCATCGCTTGAGAATACAATCTTATCTTCCATATTCTTAAGAAGTTTGCGGTAACGCTCTTCGTGGTGCTTTTCGATTGCTGCTACACCTTCAAAGAGTTTTGCAATGTGTTCAAAACCTTCTTCGCGGGCTGTTTTGGCAAAACCATCGTACATATCTGTCCATTCATAGTTTTCGCCGTCTGCAGCAGCTTTGAGGTTTTCTTCTGTAGTTCCTACACCGCCGTTTAAGAGTTTGTACCACAGTTTTGCATGCTCTTTTTCGTTGTCTGCTGTTTCAAGGAAAATTGCAGCAATCTGTTCGTAGCCTTCTTTCTTTGCCTGACTTGCAAAATAAGTGTACTTATTGCGTGCCTGTGATTCACCTGCAAAAGCTGTCTGCAGATTCTTTTCGGTTTGTGTTCCTTTAATATCCATAGTTTTTGCTCCTATAAATAATTTAATATTAGAAATATAATCGAAAAATATAAGAATGTAAATGAAAAAAAGTGTTATATGTTAGATCATCTGTCGGGCTAGGGCATGGAGCGGTGGCGAAGCCAGCGACCGCAGGGGGCGGCGGCCATAGGCCGGCGCAACCGAGGACGCCGAGGGTACCGAGCCGCGGAACGCCCGACCGGCTGGCGCAGCCAGCCGGGAGCCTCCAAAATGAGAAAAAGCACTTGAAAACTGACTTATAATGTTTTACCATATAATATTGAGAGGAAACGTATGAAAACTATAGGTATCAAACTCGCAGACGGCTCTTTTTACCCGGTTTTAGAGGATAATACTCCTTCTGAAAAGAAACTGGAATTAACAACTGCTCACAATAATCAGACAAAGGTTATGGTAGATTTGTACCGTTCCGCTACCTGTTCAATGGATGATGCCGAATATGTTGATTCTCTGCAGATTGAAAACCTGGTTGCCCGTCCAAATGGTGAGGCTGATATAAAGTTTACAATTTCTCTCGATGAAGATAATCAGCTTTCTGCTAAAATTGTAGACAGCGAAACTGGTAACGAAAGCAATACAACTATAACTCTTGTTTCCCGTACACTTGAAGAACGACTTGTTACAGATGAATATGGAATTAATGATTCAAATTCGAACAAAGCGAGTGCGGTTGCTGCTGGTGCAGTAGCTGCAGGCGGTCTTCTTGCAGCTGCTGCGGCTATGCGTGAAAAAGTAAAAGATGAAACAGAAGTTGAAGAAGAACCTGTTGTAGAAAATGTTGATGACGGGGTTCCTTTTGGTGACGAAACTTTGGTTGAAGAAGCTGCTGTGGAAGAAAGTGTTTCAAATGAAGAGATTCCTGCAGATGAGACAATTATTGATAAAACATTCGCCGATGAAGCTCTTGCAGATGATACAATAACTGAAGATAATTCCGGTTTACCAGATATGGACTTTGACATTCCAGATGACAATACAGAAACAGAAACTCCAGAAATGCCAGATGATTTCTTTAATACTGATGATCTGGATAATACTGAGGAAAGGCAAGAAACTATGAAAGACCCTACTTTTGATTCTGTCTCTCCTGCAGCAGGTGGACTCAACTTCGATGGTCTTTATGATGAAGAAACAGAACGTGGAACTCCTGCAGAAAATGGTGCAGATGAGGTTAAGAAAAAGACTAAGGTTCCTGTTATAATCTGTATTATATGTGCAATTATCTGTATTATTGCAACACTTTTGATTTTGTTTATTATTCCTTCAAAATATAATCTTATTACAAAGAAGCATGCTAAAGAGGCTGGAACAACTGTTGCTATTGAAGAGCCGGCTCCAGAAGCAGAACCTGTTCCTGAGCCTGAACCGGAGCCTGTAGTTCCTGAAGCAAAAGAAGATGAAATTATCATCATAGAAAAGGCTGAAGAAGTTGTTCCTGCGCAGCCTCCTGTTGCAGAAGAAAAGCCTAAGAATATCACTTACAAAATTAAGTGGGGCGACACTCTCTGGGATATTGCTGATACTTATTATAAGAATCCATGGAAATACAAATATATTGCCCGCTATAACGGCATAAAGAATCCTGATTATATTATTTCTGGAACAAAGATTGTAATTCCGGCCGAGTAGGAGACAAATGCACTCTACTGAGCTTCTGCGCGGTCTTCCGGATTTTCGACGTCTCACAATTAATCTTCTGGTCTCTTTTCTTATGCTCAGCGCAGTGTCGTGTAAAGCCGCGGCTTTGCCTGAAGGGCAGAAGAAGTTTGGCAGCGATGCCGACTATTTTATTGGGCTGCGGCTTCTGCAGGAAGGTAACGAGAACGCTGCCCGCGAAAAATTCAAGCACTGCATAAAAAAGGGAACATCGCGCTGCGCGCAAAAGAGCGCCGAGCTTCTCTGTACTTTCGGAAGTATTCAGGAGAAGAATGCCGCCGCGGAGACTTTGCTGAAGCTCTTCCCGGGCGATGAAGCGATTCTGATTGCTGCCCGCCAGTTCGCGGCCTCCGGAGAAATCAACAAGCTTATCGACTGTACAAGCGGTCTGGACTTTTCCACCGCAAAAAACGAAGTGATTCGACTCAGGCTTGAGGCAATGGGCCGACGCGGGGATTCGGCTTATGAGACGGAGGTGTACCGCTGGTTTACCGAATGCCCCCTTTCCACCGAACACTACCAGTTTTACCGCGATTTTTATAAGCACCCTGATTTTGAAGGAGCTTATGAAAATCCAGATTCTGGAATAGCCGCAAATCTGTCTTTTACACCTGAGCAGTTTGCAATTCATTACCGTATCGAGTCTTATAAACGAAACTATTCCTACACTACCCACTGTGCTGCTGCTCTTACCGGCTATTTTGCCGATGGAACTCTTGCTCCTGCACCACAGCTTGTTTCTGATTTTGGGAAAAACACTTTGTACGGCAGTATGGAATTTACGAAAAATGCGGTCTGGTTCAGTAAACTGGCCCAGACTTATTCCGGAACTCCAGCTGAATTTTATTTCTGGTTTTATGCCGGAAGATTTTACCAAAAGGGAGGAATGTATTACCGCCAGAGCCGGCAGTGTTTTGAAGCTGCTATGGCGGCAGCCTCTATGGCAGGAAATACTTCTCAAAAAGACAATGCCCTCTGGTATCTTTTGAATACATCCTTAAATTTTTCGATGGATTCAATAATTAATTCTATTGATGTGTATTCGCGCGAATGGACTGACTGTGAATATTTTGAAGATTTTTTTGAACAGCTGGTAACTGCCCTTCTGGCGGCTGGTCGCTGGAATGAGTTCGGTCATATTTACAAAGCAATTGATGGATACGCTTCCGACTTAACAACGGCACAATTTGCCTACCTTTACGGCCGCCTGATTCAGGAGGGTCTTGTTGAAGGAACAGAAGAAGAAGCAAAATCTGCTTTTGAGCGTGCCTGCCACGGCGGAAGTTCTGTTTATTACAAAACTCTTGCTGCCTACAGACTTGGGTTATGGACTAATCAGATTGAACTTCAAAAAATTCTTTGTGCACCAACTTGTGTAAAAGAATCTTCTTCTGCTGCTGCTTCATCTGCTTCATCTACGTCATCTGTTTCATCTGCGCCAGATACCGCACTTGAAAATCTACTGCTTGGTTACGCTTGTTTTGGTTATCCGGAATTGATTTATCCTGAATGGCAGAAAACTCAGGGCCAGTCTATTTCTACTGAAACCAATTTTTATCTTGCTGATTTTCTTGCAAAATGCGCTGATTCTGAAAATCTGGAAAAGGATTATTATGTTCAGTCTTTGCGAATTGCAGCACGTGCCCAGCGAAATGCCGGCTCCCGTATCAAGCGTGAAGAGCTTTCTCTGGTTTATCCGAATTTCTACAATGACTTAGTTTCAAAATATTGCGAAGAATACAAAATCAGTGAATCTGTTATGTATGCTCTGATTCGCAGCGAAAGTTTTTTTGATGCTGATGTTATGAGTTCTGCTGGAGCTATTGGTCTTACCCAGCTTATGGAATTCACTGGAAGCGATATTGCCCGTCGCTTCAAAATGTCTTATTATTCTCTTACTGACCCGGAAACAAATATCCGCTTTGGAACCTGGTATCTTGCAAATCTGATTTCGCGCTGCGACGATTCTCCTTTGCTGGGATTTTTCTCATACAATGCCGGAATTACTCGCGTTCGCCGCTGGCTTCAAAGCTCTCTTACTGAATTCGGAAAGAAAAGCAATATGCCTCTCGATCTTTTTCTTGAAACTGTTCCTTTTGCAGAAACCCGTGAATACGGCCGAAAACTTATTTCTGCAACAATTGCTTATGACTGGCTTGCTTCCCCTTCCCGCTTCCCGCAGACTGTAGAAGAATTACTCAAATAATTGTAACGGCGCTCGCGAAATGATAAAAATTCTAATTTAGTTTGAGAATTTTCTG
>JAEDCY010000046.1 GCA_016293915.1 Treponema sp.
AGCACAAATAACCTTCGTTTTTCTGCACATATCTTCTACTGCGCGCATTGTGACATTCCCGTAATTACCTTGCTTTCTGATATTGATGAAGTAAGCGGAAAATCATCTTGTCCTCTATGCGGTGGAGAAACAAACTATCTTTCTACGGACTTGAGGCCTGTTTTTCCCCAGGAGCGGCTTCTGCTCGAACTTTTACTTGATGCCGAACCTTTAAGTTTCGCAAAAAAATCAGTATGGTGCGAAAACAGCCGCTACTACATTGGGGGAAAATCAAAATCAATTTCTTCAAAGACTTTTTTACAGGCGGACACAAATGCACTTTCAAAACGGCTTGAAGAATTAAAAGCTCTGAACGAAAAGAACGAAATCACCAAGTTTTTTGAAGCTCATATTGAACGGTTCATTCTGGCAAACAGGCCCCGTCTTAATGCTCTTATAGAAGAAGCACATCGCTTTATAAAAGATGAGGCGGCAAAATTTCCTACAGAAAATATCGTTCTTTCTTTTAGCGGCGGAAAAGATTCCAGCGTAACGGCAGATGTTGTAACAAAAGCTCTTGCGAATCCCAGTCTTGTTCACATTTTCGGAAACACCACATTGGAATTCCCGACCACGCTTGAATATGCAGAACGCTTCCGCCGAAATCACCCTTTTGCGATTTTTGAGACAGCCATAAACGACGAGCAGGATTTTATGAAGGTTTGTGACGACATAGGTCCTCCAGCCCGCATGATGAGGTGGTGCTGCTCCATGTTCAAGACCGGTCCCATTACTCGCACTTTGAACGCCCTTTATAGAAATCAGCAAATTCTCACATTCTACGGAATCCGTCATGCCGAAAGTGTAAGCCGTTCAAAATACAATCGTGTTGAGGACGACAAAGAATCGGTAAAAATCCAAAAGCAGACTGTGGCAAGCCCCATAATCGACTGGAAGGACATAGACGTGTGGCTTTATCTTCTGGGGGAAAAAGTTGATTTTAACGATGCCTACCGATTGGGTTATGACAGAGTTGGCTGCTGGTGCTGTCCTAATAACAATCAGCGGGCGCAATTTTTAAGCCGCATATACATGAAAGAACGAAGCGAAAAGTGGCGTGCCTTTCTGATAGATTTTGCAAAAAAGATTGGAAAGCCAGACCCTGAAGTTTATGTGGACTCAGGAGCCTGGAAAGCCCGTCAGGGCGGAAACGGACTTGCTTCCAGCAATGATGTGAAAATCCGCTTTACGAATTGTACGGCAGAAGAGCACGCAAAAAATTATGCGCTTGTTCATCCTTTTAGCGATGAACTTGTTAATCTTTTTGTGCCTTTTGGAAAAGTAAACCGTGAATTAGGCAGAAAAATCATGCACGAGGTTCTGATTCTTGATGTCCGCACGAACGTCCCGATAATTTCCATTCAGCCATTTACGGTAGACGGATTTGAATACGCGGTAAAAGTCAAAACGATGAATGTAGCTGATCACGAGGACTTGCAGCGGCAGATTGCATATCAAATCAGAAAATTTAATGCGTGCAGAAAATGTCTTAAATGCGAGAGCGTGTGTAAGGCGGGTGCAATCAGCATTACGGCAGAGGGCTACCATATAGACGAAGAAAAATGTGTTCACTGCAAGATGTGTGTAAATCAGGCTGTCCTTGCAAACGGATGCCTCATGGCAAAATATTTAAGAACAAAGGGTGGAATATAAAATGAAATTCAGGGCACATGAGACTTTTTTTATACGAAAAGGCTGGCTGTCTAAAGGCATGAAATATGTAAAGCAGACGGATGGAATGGTTTTTATCGATAGGGAAAATAATCCTATGGATACTCTTGGCATAGGAAGCAACATGGTAAAATCTCTGCGTTACTGGCTTTTGGCAACCGGACTGACCGAGGAAAATACAAGCGGAAAGAGGATTCAGACTTTTACTCCCCTTGGAAAACTTGTTTATGAAAACGACCGATACATGGAAGAAAGCGGCACCCTGCAGCTTCTTCATTACAAGCTTTCATCAAATAAAGAAAACGCAACAAGCTGGTATTTCTTTTTCAATGAATTTAATCTTTTTGAGTTTACTCAGGAAGATTTTCTCACTTCCATAAAGAATTATATCAGAATGAACTCCACTGGAGAAAAGGCATCCGGCACAGACCGCACCTTAAGTGATGATTTTTCCTGCATAATAAATACATATTTTTCAAAAAAAGGAAGCGAAGCTTTTTCTCCAGAAAATAATATTTCCTGCCCTTTTACAGAACTCGGGCTTCTAACGATTTTAGATTCAAAAAGGGGAATATACAGAAAATCAATCCCACAAAGCTCGCTCTTTAATCCTTTTATAATTTTAGCGGTGATTGCAGACAGGGCACTAGGCTCTGCAGAAATCAAACTGAACGACCTTTTGACTTCTGGTAAAAACATAGGCCGAACTTTTAACCTTGACACAATTACCATGCTTGAAATTTTACGGGAAGCAGAAAAAACAGGAGAAGTAAAAATCATCCGAACAGCAGGTTTGGATGTAATCCGCCTTGTTCATCCAGAATTGACTTTCCTGGATTATGCAAAAAAATTTTATGAATCACTAAATGGAAGCACAAAATGAGTAAGATGATACATACAGCAGGCAACTTTCAATATTCGGTGAATATTGCCTATGACCTTGAAAATACAGAAAAGCTGAAAGGCTTTATTCCCACAAAATCCAGTCTGGACTTGCTTGAAGAAATTCTTTTGAGCACTCAGGAAAACAGCACAAAAAGAGCGCGGATTCTCATAGGCTCTTATGGAAAAGGAAAAAGTCATATTGTTCTTACAATTCTTTCTATATTAAAACATCATGAACCAATTTCAGACTTTGTTCATCTGAATAAAAAGCTTGCTGAAAATAAAAGACTGGGACAGCTTGTAAAAAATTATTATGAAAGCGGAAAAAAGCTGCTTCCGGTTTTAATTACAGGAAGTACAGCAAGTTTAACTCAAAGCTTTTTACTTTCATTGAAACATACTTTGAGCGAAAATAATCTTACTGACTTTATGCCAGAGAGTAATTACATGGCAGCAATCAAAACTCTGGAGCAGTGGAAGGAAAAATATCCTGAAACTCTAAGGGCTTTTGAAGAAAAAGCGGATTGTCCTTTTGAAATTGTAATTTCCCGTCTTAAGGATTTTAATCTTGAAACTTACAGGGACTTTGAAAAAATATATCCTGAGCTAACGTCGGGAAGCAGTTTTAATCCATTTTTGAGTTTTGATGTGGTTGAAATGTATGAAAGTGTTGCAAAGGAACTGCGCCGCCAAAAATTGTATGATGGTCTTTATGTAGTATATGATGAGTTTTCAAAATATCTTGAATCAAACATAGAAACGGCAAGTGTAAGCGACACAAAAATGCTGCAGGACTTTGCCGAAAAGACCTCCCGCTCTGGAGAAAATCAACTTCATCTGCTTTTGATTTCTCATAAGGAAATTGCAAATTATATTGATAAACTTTCTAAACAGAAAACTGACGGCTGGCGGGGAATCAGCGAGAGATTTGAACATATCCTGTTGAACAATAATTTCTCTCAAGTATATGAAATTATTTCTACAGTCATTCAAAAAGATAAAAAACTATGGAACGATTACAAAATTTCTCACAAAAGCGATTTTGAAGCCCTTGAAGATAATTACAAAAAACACGAACTTTTTTCAGAGGTCAAGGAAAATAGCGGAATAGAAAATCTTTTTACTACAACCTTTCCTTTGCATCCTGTAAGCACATTCATTCTTCCACGACTTTCCGAGCGAATTGCCCAGAACGAGCGTACACTTTTTACATTTTTGTCTGCTGATTCAGCTTATACCCTTTCACAATTTTTGAAGGGATTTAACGACAAAGATTTTTCCCTTGTAACTCCCGATTTGATATTTGATTATTTTGAGCCTCTTTTAAAAAAGGAAATCTACAATGGAGAACTTTTTGAAACCTATCGTCTTACCAGAGCAATTTTAGAAAAACTTGATGCAGAAAATAGAAATGAAGGTGAGCTGGAAAAGAAAATTGTTAAGACAATTTCACTTATCTATATTCTTGCACAGTTTGAAAAACTCAAGCCTTTGACCGAAGAGATTGTAAAAATCTACAGTTTTTCATATTCAAAAGAACAGATTGAAGAAGCCTTAAAAAACTTAATTGAAAAAGAATTTGTGATTTATCTTCGCCAAAGTAATTCTTATCTAAAGCTAAAAGAAACAAGCGGAATTGATATTAAAAAAGCGATACAAGACGAAATTGAGCGGGAGAAAAAGAGTTTTCTTTTGAGCAAAGTGTTAAATGAAACTAACACAGAAAAATATTTTTATCCATACCGGTACAACGATAAAAAAGAGATGACTCGCTTTTTTGATTTTGAATTTGTGGAATATGGCAGTCAAGGGAATGACATTCAGATAGACATAAATTCTGACGGAAAAATTATAGCACTTCTTTGTGAATCAAAAAATCAAATTGAAGAAGCAAAAGAGTTATGCAAAAGTATAACTTCAAAAAATAAGCAAATTGTCTGCATTGTCTTAAAAAAGTTTTCTTCCGTGGAAAAAGCCGCTGCAGAACTTTCCAGCGTAAATGAGCTTTGTAAAAAAGCTGCGGGCGATGAAATTCTTATGTCTGAATACGGCGTTATACAGGAAGATCTTTTTGAAGTTGTTTCAACTTACATAAAAAAATATACGCATCCAGAAAATAATGCCTGCCTGTATTTTTATGCAGGAAAGGAAATTGTTCTCAAACGCAGGTCAGAACTTACAGAACTGCTTTCAAAAATATGTGATAAGAATTTTTCAAAAACACCAGTCATAAATAATGAAGCGATTAACAAAAATGAAATTACCCAAATGGCTTTTAATAGCCGAAGGAAAATCCTGGCGGGTCTTCTTAGAAATCCGATTGAAAAAAATCTGGGGCTAACAGGAAGCGGGCAGGATGTAGCAATCATGCGGAGCACTCTTATTCATGTAGGACTACTGGAAAATAGTGGAGAGAAAAGCGAAATTGCAAAGTTGAATTTTGATTTATCCGATGATAAATATCTGTTGGCTCCAATGTTACAGACGATTAAAGAGTTTGCAGAAATGGCAGCACAGGAAAAAGTTTCATTTTCCCTGCTTTACGAAAAACTCACTTCTGCAAAATATGGCATAGCAGTTCGCAAGGGAATTATCCCGATTTATATAGCTCTTGTTTTGGGGCGAATTAAAAATCAGCTGGTTTTGTATTCAGACCAAGAGCAAACATCTTTGAATGCCGACACACTTTCTGAAATAAACGAACATCCTGAAAACTTCAGCATATTGAGATTTAATTTAGATGAAAATAAAAAGGCATACCTTGTGGAACTTAAAAACCTTTTTTCTTCTAAAGGGGAATCCGCCGAAGAAATTGCCTCTGCAATTCACGAATGGTATCTTTCTCTTCCAAAATTTTCCCGCGAGGCAAGAACACCATTTGCTTCTATTATTAATGCAATCAAAAATGAAAAAGGCGCTCAGAGTCTTCTTTTTACATCCATTCCTGACGCATTATCAGAAGGAGTCTGTTCCCTTGAGACTGCCCGTAAAATCAAAATCATAAAAGAAACTTATGACGGTCTGCTAGGGAATTTAAGTGATGAGCTTTCCTTTGAAGTCAAAGAGATTTTCAGCCAAAGTTCTTATTCTCTCTGGCTGTCTTCCCTGCCAGAATCTTCCCTTAATCATCTTTTTACAGACGGAACAGAAAGACTTTTTGCAGTTCTGAAAAAGAACTATGCATCAGATGATGACTTGATTCCTGATTTAGCTTTTGCTGCAACTGGATTGCGGCTTGAAGATTGGGAAGAAAGTACAAAAGAAAAATTTATTTCGCAGATAAAGACATGGAAAAAAAGTGCGGAAAACTTTTCTCTTCAATCTGATTCAGAAAAAACTACGCTTAACGAAAATCCAAATACTACAAAATCTTATGCAGTTTCATTTCCAAAGGAAGACGGAAAGGTTATGACAAAATATTTTGAAAAAGTGAATGAATCACCTCGTGCTCGTCTTTTGTTCAACAAAGTAACCGATGCACTGGATACAATGGGACAGTCATTGAATCAGGCTGAAAAAAGGCAGGTTCTGATGCGTGTGCTTGAAACTTTATGCGGAGGTGAGGACTGATGGCATATTTTGATAATGCGGCGACCACCTTCCCAAAGCCTGATTGCGTCTACGACTTTATGGACAAATTTTATCGGGAACATGGCGGAAACGCCGGAAGGGGAAATCATGAATTTTCACTAACGGCCGGCAAGTTGATTTCTGATACAAGAGGACGCCTGCAGGAGATTTTACACTGCCAGAATAAGCAGATTATTTTTACACCCACGGCCACTATTGCCCTCAATATGATTTTGCAGGGAGTGATTGATTCGGCTATGCGCACCAACAACAGCGATGAACCGAGCCTATCGAAGCGTCGAACCACCATTTACATCAGCCCTTTTGAGCACAATGCGGTGACAAGAGTTCTTCATCATTTTGAATCGATGGGAATGATAAAAGTAAAGGTTCTTCCTATTATGGAAAATCTTTCTTACGACTTCACAGAAATAGAAAATCTTTTCAAAAAGGATGAGCCTGACTTACTCGTTATAAGCCATGCAAGTAATGTAACAGGCCTAATTCAGCCTGTGGAAAAACTGTGCCTGCTTGCAAAAAAGTTTGACTGCCTGAATGTGCTCGACATGGCGCAGACAGCAGGATTGGTAGATTTGAACGTGGGTCTTGAAACAATTGATTTTGCAGTCTTTGCCGGACACAAAACTCTTTACGGACCTACAGGTATTTCTGGTTTTGCGATGAAAAGGGATTTTGACCTTCCATCGGTTTTATTTGGCGGAACAGGTTTTGAAAGTGCAAACCAAGATATGCCGACTGATATTCCCCAGCGATACGAAATGGGTACGTTAAATATTTCAGGAATTGCAGGCTTTTACGCTTCAACAGGATGGATATTGGAAAATGGAATCGAAAACTTATGGAAGCAGGAAGAGGAGCACAGAAAGAGACTGCTTGGGATTTTGGAAAAATATGACTTTGTAAAGATTGTCGGTTCGGCTCCGCTCAGCAACCACGCAGCATGTCATTCTGAACTCGTTTCAGAATCTCAATATGCAGGCATTGTTTCGGTTTTGATAGAAGGACTTCCAAGCGACACCGCAAGCAGTATTTTTGCAGAACAGAATATTGCAGTAAGGAGCGGCCTGCAATGCGCACCCCTGGCCCATAAGACGCTGGGAACATTTCCTTCTGGCACAGTGAGGTTCAGCTGCGGACATTTTACCAGCGAGGAAGATTTTGCGGAACTGGAAGAGGCAATGGAGTTTTTGAAGGGGAATTTATGAGTTTAAAAGATATTGAAATAAAAAAAGAATACAGAAATCTTCATGGAAATATTGTAAAAGATTTTTACAATCCTCTTTTGACTGAAGCTGTCTTATATAAACGTTCGGTGGGCTTCTTTTCATCAACTGCATTGGCCTGTTTCTCTGTAGGCCTCTGCAAATTCTTGCAAAATGGTGGAAGAATTCAACTTGTTGTTTCACCAAAACTTTCAGATGAAGATATAAAAGCGATGCAGAATGGCTATGAGCAGCGAAAAATAATTGAAGATTCTCTGTTCCGAGAATTACGTGAGCCAAAAAACTTCCTGCAAGCGGACCGTCTTAATATGCTGGCAAATTTGATTGCAGAAAGCAGAATGGACATAAAAATAGCATTCACAGAATCTGGAATGTATCATGAAAAACTTGGTGTAATTGAGGATTCTGAAAAAAATTATGTAGCATTTTCTGGTTCTTTGAATGAATCAGAAAATGCTTTTAAAAATAATTATGAGACAATCGATGTTTATTGTTCTTGGAATGATGTTGAATACAGAGCAGGCAATAAAAATACAGCATTTGAAAATATTTGGAATGGAAAAGACAAGACACTAAAACTATTTGATTTTCCTAAATTAAAAGATGAAATTATCAGCAGATACAAGAAATCTGAGCCAAAATTTGATATGGATGAAAAAGAAGTCGTGTATGTGATTCCAGAACCAAAAACTCTTGAAGTACATGATTCTGGTAGGCTTCCTAATATACCTATTATGCCCGACTGGTTAAAACTCCATGATTATCAGCAAGAAGCCGTTGATAAATGGGCTGAGCAAAAGTACCGTGGCATATTTGACATGGCAACAGGAACTGGAAAAACCCTAACAGGCTTGTCGGCTTTAACAAGATTGTTTAGTGATAAATTTCCAGAAAAACTTTTTGCAATAATCGTTTGTCCCTATCAGCATTTGGTTGAGCAATGGGTAGAAGATATTGTTAAGTTTAATATTCAGCCAATTATCGGGTATTCTTCTTCGCCACAGAAAGACTGGAAAACAAGATTAAAGAAAGCTATCTGTGATATAAAATTGCGCCCAAAAGATAAGAGATTTTCTTGTCTTGTAACAACGAACGCAACTTTTAAGAGTAAATTTGTTCAAGAGCAAATAAATAATATTTCATCAGATATCTTATTAATGATAGATGAAGCTCATAATGCTGGGGCTGGAAATTTCAAGAAGTATCTTGATTCAAGATTTATATATCGTCTAGCACTTTCGGCAACCCTAGACCGACATAATGATGAAGAGGGCACAGCATTTCTTCATGAATACTTTGAGAATGTTTGCATTCACTATGATTTGGAAAGAGCAATCGATGAAAAGAAATTAACACGGTACAAATATTTTCCTGTTGTAGTTTATCTTACGGAAGATGAGCTTGATGAATACAAGCAAATATCAAGGGAAATGAGTCAACACTTGCGAAAAAACAAATCTGGAAAGATGGTTCTGGATTCTTATGGAGAAATGCTTGCAATAAAACGTTCTAGGATTGTAGCTGGTGCTCAAAACAAACTTGATGCCTTACGAGAACAAATTAAGCCGTATAAAAATCAAAATAATCTTCTTGTTTATTGTGGAGCAACAACTGTTATTCCTGAAAATGATAAAGATGAATATCTGAATGATTTTGATAAATCAGAAGTTGGAGAAAGACAAATAACCGCTGTCACAAAAATTCTTGGAAACGAAATGGGAATGACTGTTTCTAAATTTACTTCGGAAGAAGATATTGAAACTAGAAAAATCATTACCCAAAAATTCAGAGAAGAAAAGATTCAAGCAATAGTAGCAATCAAATGTCTTGATGAAGGTGTAAATATTCCTTCAATAAAAGCGGCATTCATTTTGGCCAGCACTACAAATCCAAAAGAATATATTCAGCGGCGTGGTCGTGTTTTACGAAAATTTGACGGAAAAGATTATGCAGAAATATATGATTTTATAACTTTACCAAGAGAACTTGAATCGGTACAAAACTACACAAAAGAAGAACTACAAGGTGATTCAGCATTGGTAAAAAATGAGCTTCGTAGAATAAAAGAATTCTCTCAAATATCTATGAATGAGATGGCGAGTTTGAGTTTGATGGACGAAATACAGACCGCTTATCAAATATCAGATAAAGATTTATTTGAAAATAATTAACTGGAGGAATATATAAATGAATGAACAAAATGAAATTGAAATCGATGAATCAAAACTTAATGTTTTGATGAGTAAAATTGTACTTTTAGAAAATCAGAATCTGAAAACTCACAATTCTAATGATATTCAGATGATTGAGAAAATTCAGAAATCAATAGAGGAGGCTGTAAAATGTTACTCGAATCAATAAAATTGCACAATTTCAGGCAATATAAGGATGCTTCGCTAGATTTTGCTCAAGATATTCAAGGAAAGAATGTCACAATAATAATTGGTGAAAATGGTAGCGGAAAGACAACATTTTTGCAAAGCTTTTTCTGGTGTCTGTATGGAATTACTTATTTTAAGGATTCAATTGTCTGGAATAAAGATGTTGCAAATGCAATGACTCCTGCTACGCCAGAGACTGTTTATGTTCAATTAAAACTGAAGCACGGCGATAACCAGTATACGATTACTCGAACTCAGAATTTCAAAAAAGATAATTCAAATTCTGTTAAAGCAGAAGGAAATTCTGTTCTTGAAATTCAGCAAAAAGATAGTGCTGGAAACACAAAATTTATTGAAGCAACAAAACGAGATGCAACTATCAATTCCATTTTGCCAAAAGAACTTTCAAGATATTTCTTCTTTGACGGAGAAAGAATTGAAGCAATGGGAAAAGATATTTCCGGGTACAAGAAGACCGCGGAATTTGCAGAAGCTGTTGAAGGGCTTTTAGGCTTGAAGGCGATGCAGAAAGCATTGGAACATTTAAATGGCGGACCGAAAAATTCTGTAATTGGAAAGTACAATCAGCAATATGATTCGTCTAGTGATTTGGAAGTAAAAAAACAGACTGATATTATCAACGACTGTGATTCCGAAATCGAAAAGATGGAAAATCGCATTGCAGAGATAGAGGATGAAAACAGAAAAGCCGATGATTTGAAATCCAAAAAACAGGAAGAATTGAAAGACTATCAATCAAGTAAGGAGCTGCAGGAAGAAAAAGAGAAGCTCGAAAAAAGGATAAAAGAACAGGCAGCAAGTAAGACAGAATTTCAAAAAGATATCTGCCGGGAATTCAACAAACAGATTTCATTATTTTTATCAGTTGGTTTAATAAAGCCAGCCTATGACATCCTTGTTAAACTCAAACTTTCTGGAAGTGATATTCCAAATATCACGGATAAAACGATTCAATATCTCATTGATCATAAACGATGCCTTTGTGGAACTTGCATACAAGAGAATTCTAAGGAACTAGAAGAATTGAACAAGTGGTTTGATGTTTTGCCTCCAAAGTCAATTGGCAATATGGTAAATGATTTTAAAACAACTGCGCGAAGCAGACTGAACTCAGAAAATGACTTTATTTCGGTTAGAGATGACAAGCTTGCCAAAATAAGTGAATGTGATGATGAAATAACAAATACAGAAGATTATATTCACAATCACATTGATCCAAAACTTAACGGAACAGATGTAGAAGAAATTGTAAGAACGATTTCGTCAAAAATCACTGATTGTGAGCATACCGTAAGCAAAAACAATCAAGAACGGCGTGAAATAGACCAGAAAATCGGAGCGAAAAAACAAGAAAGAGAAAGCGCAGAAACAAAGCGGAAGGAACTGGCCTTAAAAAATTCAACAAACAGGCAAATTGAGATTTACAAGGCTTATGCTAAGAAAATCTATGATTTGCTTTCCCAAAAGTATGCTTCAAGTGAAAAAGAAGTGAGAACTAGACTTGAGGATAATATGAACCAGATTTTCTCTAAAATCAATAACGGAGATTTATCTGTTCATATAAATGAAAAGTACCAAATTGATGTTCTTGCTAACAATATCAATGACAAAGTTGAGACATCGGAAGGTCAAAGCATTTCAGTTATTTTCTCATTTATAACCAGCATGATAAAAATGTCAAAAGAAAACAGAAATTCTACTGACAGAGACAAGCAGGAGTTGTCTTCGGATATTTATCCGCTTGTTATGGATGCACCATTGTCAAAATTTGACAGAAAGCATATAAAATCCGTTTGTGAAACTATTCCGCATCTTACTGAACAAGTCATTATATTTATTAAAGATACTGATGGTGATTTGGCAAAAGAATATATGTCAGAAAAAATCGGAAAAAGCCATCGTTTCAGAAAAATAACAGAGACTGAAACGGTTTTGGAATAGGAGGAAGTAAATATGTTCGACAAGGAAATAAGAATTACTGGAAAGCACGGTCAATATATGAATATGCTTTCAAATAATTTCGGCGAAACAGGTGCAAAACTTTTTAACAGAAATATTGATGTTTATGTACAAGCTCCACTCGTCGGTTTTTTATTTCAGAGAAAAGCCGACAAGGATATGACAACAAAAGATAATAGTGGAAAGTTGTTTGATGCTCATATATTAAAAGATCAGATGATTACATCACAGGATAATCTAACTTTTAATATGCAACTGATATTATTATTAGACAAAGACTATGAATCAGATGAGGAAAAACGAATCGATAAAGCGTTTAGGAATTTTGGAAAAGATGAGAACGACTTAGAGTTATTTAATTCATATGCTAGAGGTGGAATTGAAGTATTATATGAAAGACTAATACAGGGAGCTTCTAAGCCAGATAATTTTATTGAGAATCTTACGATATTTACTGACGATATAAGACAATTATTCAATGAAAACATTGACAAGGAACAGCTTATTTCGTTGCTACAATAATGGTGTCAGAAAATAAATCTGGATTTTTACAAGCATTTGATTTTCTCGTAAGTCTGTCGATGGAACAAGGATATTTATTGTTCGATGATATTTTTCCCTGTTCCGATAAGTATAATTTAGATATTCAGGATATAGACAGGTTAACTTCAAAATTGTTGGATAATGGGATTATCTTATATGAGAAAAAGCCTGTTGTCACAAAAATAGATTCGGAATTACGAAACGAGGAGTTTGATGATTGGGCGCATAATGATTATGAACCGATATATTCGAAAATTGTAGATTTGGATTCGTCTCTTGAGTTTTTTATGGACTATGTTCGAAGAATCGTACCACCACAAAGAAATGAAATGAAACAACTTCAATATCAGATGCTAGAGAAAAATCACTTTGCAAGAAAAAGAGTTATTGAAATGCATCTTCGTCTGGCATTGAAACTTGCACTTCAATATTCAGAACGATATGAAAATGAAATTTCAGAAATGATTTCGTTAGCTTGTGAAGGACTATGTAAAGCCGCAGATAGTTTTAAGCCCGATGAAAATGGAAAATTCTCTGGTTATGTATCATATTGGATTATGCAAGTATTTATGAGGAATATGGAAACAAAAAGACCACTTGTTTATTATCCCGTACAACCATTGAACGAATATTTCAAATTATACAAATATTTAGACTATCTGAAAATTTACAAAGATGAGACAATTGTTAATGATGACAATATCAAGAAGATTTCAAATTTTCTAAATATATCTGAAAATACTGCAAAAGAAATTTTGTTTGCTTTTATTCCATTTGAAAATCTTGATGAAATGACTGAAGTTAACTGTAATTTCTTATTCTATAACACATTTGACGAAGAAATCTGCAACAAACTTTTTAGTAAGAAATTGAACAAACAAGTTGATTCTCTAAAAGAAAAAGAACGAGCCGTAATTAAATTTCGGTTTGGTCTATGGAATGAATCTGATTTTGATTATAAGACTGCAGTAAAACTAGTTGAAAATAAACTTTATAAAGATTCTGAACATTACGGTTATGGAATTTCCTTGACTTTAGAAGAAATCGGTTGTCTATACGGTCTTACAAGAGAACGAATAAGACAAATAGAAAATAAAGGTCTAAAAAACTTGAGAGAAAAACTTAGATCTTTTGATGAATCAGAATCTTATTAGGAGTATATAATTAAATGACCTGTGATGAATTATTAAAAAAGCTAAAAAACATTAAACCAACAATTGGACTTATTATGACCGATAATATGGGATTTCTGCAGATGCTTAGCTTTTTATCTTTTCTTCAAGCATCTTGATAACTTCATCTGATTTTCCTTCTTTAAGCATTTTTACAATTTCTTCCAACAAAACTTTGAATTCCTTACTGCGAATGTATGCCATAAAATTATCCTCCTGATTTGGCAAGACTTTATAATTTGATTGTATAACAGAATTTTACTTTTGGTTTATTTTTCATTCCTCTTTTCTTCCCCCGTCACACCATTTAAAATGTATGTGTCAAAAAGCGTTCCTTCCTCCAAATCCTTCTCCGTCTTAAAATCACAAATCCAAAGCGGCAGACCGCAATATATATAAAATGTGTTGGCTGCATCATCAAGCTTCCAGCCTCCATCCTGTTGTCCCAGCCCTTTTTGGATATGCTCTGAATCCTCGGTTTTTATGAATTCACCCCAGTTGTTTTGGGGCTGATTGTGGAAAGTATCCCCCAGATATAACTGCAGGGATTTTCCCTTCATAAAAATAAACCATTGCCTGAAATGCCCGTCAACAAGACGCTCAAAACGGATGTCCAGATTATATTCAAAAGAAGATTTATAGTCGTCATAACAGTACAATCTCCAGCCGTCATGAATCCATTTATCCTCGAATTTCACATGGCGGCCTTTTATTTGCTGAAGAATTGTAATTTCGCCAGTTTTTGCGCGTTTTTCAAATTCATTAAGGAATTGTGCGGCATTTTTAATCGGAATGTCGTGGTCAAAATAGTAAACGACCTGCCCTGAAAGATATTCATCTCTATCGCGTGTTTCTAAAAGCATGGCTTCTCTGTAAAAAGTTAATAATCCATCTGGTCGATTAAATCTTCATGATCCACAATAAAAAGCTCGCCGTCCCCATAAGGAAGCCCGCCATAAAGGAGACTGTCATAACTGCCGGATTCATAATCCTCAGCCTCGTCAAAGCGGGTGGGGCTGTAATCATCATCATAATCATCAATTTCATCGTAGTAATAACAGCGTTTTTGCCGTGACGGCTTGTGATTAAACCATTCATCACCCTTTAGTCCGAGAACGAGGGCGATAATAATCAGCGGAATAAGAACCGGCGAACATAAAACTAAAACTATGAATCCCATAAAAAACTCCTGAATAATTTCTAGGCGAGCCCAGCAATCTGCTTGTATGAATAATCAGGATTTGCTCGTACTATTTCCAGAATGACATTTACAGGGGCAGTGCCTTGTATTTCAGATTTTTTTCCCATATTCAATTCGAAAAGAGTGACATTGATTCGATTAAATGGATAAGTGCCGTTTATTTATCCTCCGCAGTATCATCTGCATCTATTAATACTTCCCAGTGTCCTGTTTTATCCGAACCAACGTGTTTTACTTTCCATATTCGTATGATATAATCCTTTTATGAGCATACAAAAAGACATCAAAGACATCCGCATTGGTTACCCGGACTGCTGTTTTTCTGCAGATGATAACTGGTTCCGTTACAGAACCGGCGCAATCATAATTGAGGATGGCTGCTTTCTTGTCGTGAAAAGTGAGACTTCATCATATTTTTACACGGTTGGTGGCGGCGTTCACATGAATGAAAAATCGGAGGAGTGCATTGTCCGCGAGGTTCGTGAAGAAACCGGCGTTGATTACGAGGTTGACCGTCTTGCTGTAATCTGCGAAAACTTTTTTAAAGAAAAAAATCTGGGCTATGACCCCCTTCACTGTCATGTAATTGAATTTTATTACCTTATGAAAAGTCGAGGCAAAAAAGATGCAAAGTGTAACAGCATCGGCTGGGATAATGCTAAAGAATCCATTCACTGGATTCCCCTGGACCAGCTGCCGGAGACTGATGTAAGGCCTGAGTTCTTGCGCACCCGCATGAAAGAGATTTTAGAAAACAAGGGTGTGCTTCACATTGTTAATGATGAAAGATAATTAAATGGGCTTTTTTGTCAGA
Source organism: Treponema sp. (assembly GCA_016293915.1). Classification (GTDB taxonomy): domain Bacteria; phylum Spirochaetota; class Spirochaetia; order Treponematales; family Treponemataceae; genus Treponema_D. The sequence continues at coordinate 15,501 of JAEDCY010000046.1, forward strand.
TACATAACATAAGTGTCATAAAAAAATGTTATCATGGGCTAACACCGCCTTGAGCAGGCCTTCAAAAAACTTAGTCTTGTAAGGCTCGGCAATTACCATGTGGTCGCAGTGGGTGCCGCCGGGTGCAAGCAACTCGTAAGCTTTTGAAAAAGCGATATCTTCGGGAATCCACTGGATTGTTACGGCAGAATAGATGAGGTCGAACTTGCGGGGGTGCCGTTGTTGCTGCCAGTGTTTAAATCGGTTCTGTTGCCTGTCCGGTTCCAGGTCCTATCTCCGGCACTTTTTTACCAGGCCCGATTTTTGCATAAGCAATCAGACTGTCAAAAAGCTCCTGACTGTAGCGGGGACGAAACTTATCAAACTGTTCGGGGATCGTGTCAAAAATTTTTCTGAATTCCATTCTTCAATTTTCTTTTTTATTTATAAATCCAGTAGCCGTTAACGGCAACACCATTTTTTGCGCCAAGCAGTTTATCTGTTTTTCATAAGACTGCCGATATCAGGTTGCAGAATATCAGAGGTATTAAAGGCATCTTCCGAAAGCCGTTTGAACATTTCGATTGTACCGATTGCCTTGCCTGTTGCTTTTTCCACAAAGCGCAAAAGCCATTTTTCACTTTCAAAGGTTGGACATTCTTCGTAAACGTTTTTAATGGTTTCATTATATCATATAAGAATTGATAAAAATACCTACAAAATTAGTAATTTCTGCATTTTTGTAGGTACATTTTTCAAATCACAAGACTATGAATACCTACAAAAACATCAATTATCATAATTTTGTAGGTTGCAACTAATACAACTCAAGAGTGAAAGTACCTACAAAATAAGGAATTTTACATATTTTGTAGGAATCCCGAAAAGAAAGATACTACTCAGTTTTCCATATACAAGCCACTGAAAATATTATATTCTAGAACTGTGGAAAAAAATAATAATTACAAAAATCGAAGCGTCGCAATTGTAATCCGCAATGGAAAAATCTTAATGGAGCGGCTCTGCTACAAAAACGCAAACAACGGTAAAGAATTCTTTTCTGTACCAGGTGGCGGCATAGAAGAAGGAGAGACTCCCGAGCAGGCGGCTCTGCGTGAGCTAAAAGAAGAATGCGGTCTCGACGGCACAATTGTAAAGCCGCTTGCAGTTATTTATTCTCACGGAAGAAAAGAATATTCATTTGAAGTAGCAGTTCCAGAAGATCAGCAGACGATTACAGGCTACGATCCCGAAGAAGCCGGCTCCGACAATCCTCCTCTTAGAGAAGTTGTCTGGAAAAGCCTGAACGAAATCAGCGAAAAAGATCGGGCATTCTTGTGGTCCTACGGGCTCATTCAGGTTCAGAATTTTTACCAGACAATTGTCGGCTGGGGCAATGAAATAAGTTACCCAGGGCAGTAGGCATTTTTGTATGTCAATTTCACCTCCACCCAAACTCAACATATACAAGACGAGCTAAATCCTTTATTCTAAAATCACAACGCAGTGCACGAGCGTAAAAAAATTAAGGTGGACTTTATGAATTACAGAAACGCGCAGGACATTTTTCCAGAGCAGCTTCTTAAGCAGATTCAGCGTTATGTGTCGGGAGAAACAATTTATATTCCGGCCAGCGAGCAGAAGAAAAAGGCCTGGGGTGAATCTTCGGGCTACAGGGCTTATCTTGCAAAAAGAAATCAGGCTATTAGGGATGATTTTGCAGGAGGCTGTGATATTGATTCTCTTGCCGATAAATATTGTCTTTCTGTTGATTCTGTAAAGCATATTGTCTACACCAAAAAGGAGACACCTATGTTAGAATATAACAAGACACTTTCCTCTGCACTGAGTTACGCAAAGGAAAATAAAATTGATGAATGGATTCATACCTATCTTCTTGATGAAGACCGCAACGTGCCTTTCTCGGACGGGCTCAAGCTTTTTGAACGCTACTATATTGGTCCGGTCAAAATGCCACTGGAGCTTTTTCATCGCTGCACAGGCCCTGAAGAAAATATGAAATATAGAATTGACAAAGACTGGTGGCCGATTCACGTTGCCGCACTGGAGGATTCTATCAAAAAAGATCCGGACATGCCGCCGCTGATTGTTCACTATGTTGAAGATGATTTTGAATTGAACGACGGCAACACCCGCTTTCAGGCCTATACAAATCTTGGAGTTAAGGAAGTAAACGTTATCGTCTGGATTACAGAAGAAGCGGAATATCAGGACTTTCTTAAGCTCTATGGAAAGTATGTCCAGGGAGCCCCGGTGATAAGAAGATAATGGAGACAAAAATGAAGCACTTAATAATTTTATGCGCCCCATGCGGCACCGGAAAATCTACAGTGAATAAGATTTTCAAAAGCAGAGGGCTTCTTCCAGACTACGCAACTCTGGACTCTGATGATATTGATATTTCATGGCTTGATTACAAGGACACGGAACGCGAAGATCAATATTACACCGATAACTTAAAACGCGCTCTTGAAATTGCCGGTGACAAAAATCTTCTGCTGGTATCGGCTGGGATGAATCCGATAAACTTTTACGAGAAGGTGGAGCTATCCTCAGAAATAACAGATACGCATTTTATTGCCATGGTCTGTTCCGATGAAGAAATCAGAAAACGCCTGAAAGCCCGTCCGGTCGAACGCAACTGTGGCAGCGACGAGTTTATTCAGAGTCAGATAGAATATGCAGCCTGGTTTAAAAAGAACCGCGGTAAGTTTCAGAAGTTTATTGATAACACCGGACAGACGCCGGAAGAAACTGCGGAAATTATTGCAGAGTATGTGAAAAATCTGTAAAAAAATTTTCGAAAAGTTTGTCTAAAATGATAAATGTCACACCATATTATATATGAGGTTTTTATCCTCAAGGAGTTATAATATGGTGTGTAAACCTGTTAATCATCCAATCGCAATTCAGGTTGATAGACAAGTAGAAAAAGACTGAAATTGCGAGATATATCAATAAGTAACAAATTTATAACTTGCTTTTATACGCCAAATGGCGTTATAATAACAGACAAGTGGCTTATACTGCGGAAATGATTTTATCTGGGGGTGCTTATGACAAAGGCAAAACAATACACACCTGTAAATTGTCGCATTATGGCATCAAAAGGTATACCTAAGAATGAATACAACAGTTTTATTCATGTAATCTTTAAATACACAGATAAAGATTTCGCAGGCATTGCAGGTACCAGTGCCAGAACACTTTCCAGACTCAAACCAGATCAGAATATTCCTCAACAGGCAGCGGAAGTAACAATTTCTCTTATGAGAGCATATGAAAAAGCAAAAGAGATTTTTGGTTCTCAGGAAAATGCTGTAAAATGGCTCAAGTCTCCAAATAATGTTCTTGGAGGAATAACTCCGGTGCAGGCAATGAGTTCCCGTTTTGGTGCAGAAGAAGTTATGGATATTCTTGGCCGCATAGAATACGGTGTTTTCTCATGATTGTATTCAGAATTGCACGCAAAGAACGTATAGAAGATTTGTCAGGCCGGGGTGCAGAACTTTTTGGCGGACGCTGGAATGAAAAAGGCTATCCTGCTTTATACACCTCATCTTCCTTGTCTCTTGCAGCTCTGGAAATCCTTGTTCATACAGATAAATCAATGCCACCAGTAAAAATGGCTTATGCCTCTATATATGTTCCAGATTCTTTTCTTTCAATGAAAATCTTAAAGCTTCCTTCTGATACTACAGAAATTGAATACGGTACAAAGTGGCTCAAAGAAAAGTCTGCCCTCATGCTTAAAGTTCCTTCCGTTATCCTTCCTTATGAATATGAGCATGAATGTAATTTGATTTTGAATCC
>JAEDCY010000010.1 GCA_016293915.1 Treponema sp.
TCGTCGCAATAATGAAAATAACTATACCATTTATTGATGAACGTTTTTTTATCTTTATTGTTTTCTTTCGTTATATTTCTTCCTAAATATTTTAATTGCGAAAAAGGTGTCCAAACTACTAAATAATTTGCTTTTCTTAATTTTAAGCAAAAATCAATATCATACAATGAATCATTATACTCATTACTGAATTGTTTCATTTCTATAAAAACTTTTTTTGACACCATCATGCATTCTGCCGTAACTGCATTAAAATTCTGTACAAGCGCAGTTCTAAATGCATATCCATTTTCTAGAGCAGATTGATTTTTATGTGAAATTCCAAATAATCCGTGAATTCCAATAAATACTCCAGCATTATGAATTGTTTCATCATTATTAATTAATTTTGCTCCAACCGCACCAGTATTAGTTCTTTGAGCAAACATTAACATTTCTTCAAGCCATTCCGAAGAAATAATTTTTGTATTTGAATCTAAAAAAACTAAATATTCTCCTTTAGCATAACATGAAGCTTGATTTAATAATTCTGAATTTCTTCTATTATTTTTATTTATAAAACTATGTATTCTTTGATCATTTATCAGAGTTTCAAAATTAATCAATTTATCAACTACAAGAATTTCAAAATCTGAATATGTAGTTTTTTCTAATATTGAGTTAATACATTCGCAAGTTTTCTTTTTGTTTTTATTTATTATTATTATGGAAATTTTTGGCTGAGAATTTATTTTGTACTTTGTACGATATAAAATATTTTTACAAATTTGAACTTCAGCATCTACAGCTATTCTTTTATAATGCTTTTCCAGAGCCCTTTTTCCTGCTTCAATAGCATAAGTCTTTGTTCCTATACTATTTGCTGTTGAAGTTGACGAAGCTCTCCAATAATACATACATTTTGAAACATGTACGATTTTCTGTGCTTTTTCAGAAAGACGTAAAAATAAATCATAATCCTGTGCACCATCTGTAGTCGAATCAAAATTACCAATACTATCAAGCAAAGTTTTTTTAAATGATGAAAAGTGACACAAATAATTTGTACCGCAAAAATAATCAGGTGCAAAATCTGGTTTAAAATTTGTATTGTTAATTTTTTGCAAATTTGGACTTTGAAATATTACTTCATCGGTATATACAAAATTTGCTTCTTTTTCACAGATAGCTTTCATTGTTTCAAACAAAGCACAGGGATGTAATAAATCATCATGATCAAAAAGAGAAATAAAATCTCCTGTTGCCATTTTAATACATGCATTTGTATTTTCTGAAATACCTTTATTCTCTGAAAGTTTTAAATACTTAATGCGCTTATCTTGATTTGAAATTGACCTACAAACTTCTTCAACATTTTTATGATTTTCATCACTTCCATCTGCTAAACATAATTCCCAATTCTCATAAGTCTGAAAGATTACAGAACCTATCATTTCTTTCAGAAAAGCTTCCGGCGTATTATATAAAGGCACAAGTATACTGAATTTTATATTTTGTGGAAAAGAATAAGCTTTCTGTTTTTCATATTCTTCAAGACTACATCCAAATGCTTGAGGCGGGAGATAAAAATCATGTCTCTTATTCCAATAAGAATGAAGTTTACAGTAAGTAGAAACTTCTCTGAAACTTATTCTTTTAAGTCTTTTGTATATTGCCTTTGTTAATTTTTTTATTGTCATTTTAGCCGATTGTTCCTTAAATCTTTTCCTCTATAATTGTAGCAGAATTATTCTCAAATTTGATTTTAAAATCACAATTTTCCAAAGTTGAAAGTCTATGTGCAATTGCAATAATTGTAATTTCACCTTTCAATTTGTTTATAGTTTCTGTAATTTGTTTTTCAGTTTCTGTGTCCAAAGCAGAAGTTGCTTCATCAAGAATTAATACAGATGGATTTTGATATAGAGCACGCGCAATACCTATTCGCTGTTTTTGTCCACCTGAAAGTTTTGCTCCCTTATCACCACACGGAGTATTTTCTTTTAATTCAAGACTTTGTACGAAATCATACAATTCGGCCATTTTAAGAACTTTTTCTATTCTCTGATCATCTATATCTTCTGGCAGGATTCCGAAAGCAATATTTTCTCTGATAGTTCCATCAATAAGATAAATACTCTGTGGAACATATGAAACATTATCAAGCCATCCCTGAATATTTTCAAAAATATTTTTTCCATCAACATTGATAGATCCACCAGAAGGTTGAAGTAATCCTAACAAAATATCTACAAATGTTGTTTTACCAGCTCCGCTTGGCCCTACAACCCCAACAAATTTTCCTTTTGGAATAGTAAAACTTACATTTTCAAAAACATTTTTATTTGTATCAGGATATCCGAATGTCAGATTTGTAACAGAAATCTCTTTATTGAATGGGATTCTTTCTTTTTTCCCTGTTTGAGAATTTATTTCGTCTTCTTTTTTCTCATTTTTAATTGCAATAAAATCATCATATACTTCATTAAAGAAAGGCATCTTAAATTTTATTTCATTAAACAAACCTGTAATCTGATTCATACAAGGCATAAGACGCATAGCAGCAAGTGCAAGTACACCTAATGCCGGAATGATAGAAGAAGGATCTATATTAAAAATCATTTTAAATGTGATTAATAAAAGAATTCCTCCAACACATACCATTTCAATAATACATTTAGGGAATCTGTTTATAAATAAAAATTGTTTCTGTATTACTGTAAACTCATTAAATGCTTTTGAGAATTCTTCTGTAAAGAAAGCTTCTTTCTGCATTACTTTTGTTTCTTTTACAGACCAGAAGCCCTGATTCAGCCATTTGATATATTCAACATTACATTCGTTCTGACGGGTTCCATATTTATTAATCTTCTTTCGGAAATAATTAAGTATTCCCAGCATAAGAGGAGCAATAATAAAAGCAATTACAATGGCCATAACCCAATCCATTATCAGAAGCAAAATCCAGATAACGATCATGGTTATGATATTTGTAATAATAATAAGTGTATTTGTCAGAATCTGACTGAAAACAATAATACAACCTAAATTTATGTTTCGTAAAATTACAGAAAAATTTGTGTCTACATGAAAGAGATAAGGTTTGTTTATATAATATTTATAAAGACGCTTTGTATAATCTGCCTGATTGTTTAATGTAAATGCAATTTGAAGTTTTCCCTGAAAGAGAATTAAAAAGTTCTTAAATATATAAAAGAAAACAAGTCCAAGAGAAAGGAAAATTACAAGTGATTTATGAGTTGTAATTCCAAAAAAAGATATGATTTTTGCTATTTCAGCATGTCCTTCTAAGTATGCCGGATCACCGATTATAGTGATAAGTGGATAAAGTAAACCGATGCCGAAAGCTTCAAAAACAGCTATAACAAACATCAAAATAATGAGAGCAAAACAAATTCTCAGTTGTTTAGGAGTTAGTATTTTAAAAATTTTCAAAAAAGATTTCATATTATAATGTCCTATGTTTTATTCTATATTTAATCCTTTGATTTTTTTTAATGGCCATAATAGGAAGTTTCCTATCCGATATGAAAGTGTTTTTTTAATTTGTTTTTCTTTTTCAAAAATTATATCATTTAATTCACATAAAAATATACCTTTATTTTTTGTAGAATAAGATATGAATATTTGAATGATTTCTTCATCTCCAAATTGAATAGCTGGTTTTAATACATATTCTATATTTCTGGCATAAACCTTAGACTCTATTTCTTGTGAACAATTAAATTTTGGTAAATATTTTAAGATCAGAAGAAAGCAAGATTTAAAATATTCATATTGCTTCTGTTCCTGCCCTTTTGAAAAAAACGAAATTCCATTTGGATTTCTTCTATACGTGCCTGTCACACAATTTAAATATTTACATTTTGTTCGTAAACAAAATTCATAGTATAGCTGTAATGGTCTGTCATAATAAAATTGTTCATTTTCATTAACTATTTTTTCATATAAATCTGTTCTAAATAACCAGGAAAGATTCAATAAGTATCCTGTTGATTTTATTCCATTTGTAAAATCAAGATGATTTTTTTTCGATTTTGTAATAGCATGCTGATACTTTTTTTTATCTTCATAATATATATCAACATCTGTACAACAAAATCCATAATCAGGATTTTGTTCCAAAAAGTCTACTTGCTTTTGAAGTTTATTTTTATTAGTCCAAAAATCATCACCTTCACAATAAGCAGTATATTTTCCTTTCAAGTGAGATAAAATTATCAAATCAAGTGAGTTATCTTTCTTTGAATATTGATTTTCCGTCTCATAAATAGGTTTAACTATATCTGGAAATTTTTTTTCATATTCTTTAATTATTTCAATAGTCTTATCTGTAGAAGCATCATCATGTACAACAATTTCAAAAGGAAAATTTGTTTTTTGCATTAGAAAACTATCTAATGCCTGCGATATAAATTTTTCCTGATTATATGTAACACACCTTATAGAAACAAGAGTTTCTTTACTTTTCCAGTTATGCATTATCATTTCTTGTGTAATTGAAATCATAAAAAATCCTTATTTTTTATTTTCTTATTATTTCTTTATATAAATAATTATTATATTTTACGACGTAATTCCAGATTAATTCTACATAATGTTGTAAAGTTCCACTTAATTGGCCTTGTTCTTCTGGAAAATCATTTTCTGTAAGATTTACAGAAAAGAATTGTTTTATTGCCTCTGATCTTGCAATAAACATATTTCCACAAGGAAAATCTAACCCGAATTTATTTGAATTTACTAAATCTGAAGGAACACCAAATACATTCAGAGTGTTAATTATATTACTTTTATTTTCATCTATATTTTCTATAAAATCATAATAAGAACTAATAATTGCGTTTATTGGAACAATTGGAGTTGTAACAAATCCAACATTTTGATTTCTACAAAAATAATTTATTATATTATCAAAAAGACATTTTTTTCCAATTAGATTGTTGAATAAATATTTTCTCCATTTTTCACCATAATCCGTATGAAAACTTCTTTTTGTATGAAAGTGAGCTATTATATCATAATCTTTGTAAGAATTATGTAAGGCCAAATAAAATGGATATATATCTCTTCCACGATTTTGAACAATTATAATCTTTAAATCATAACTATGCTGATGTAGCTTAAAGAAATTGCTTAAAACTTGATAATCTTTCTCATTAACAACTGTAATAATAAGCGTAAAATGATTTTTTATATTTGTTAAATATTCATAAATTTCATCAATTAAATCTATATAAAAAATATGAAAATGAATTGCTATTTTTGCTGATGAACTATCACTTACGTCTTTTATAGTATTATCAGATAAATGTAAAGCATTTCGTTTTTTTAATATATATTTTATATATGAGAATCTTTTCTTTACTATTTTTTTTATTTTTTTTGAAAAATCTATCCTACCCATAAAATTACCTGTTCAAAATAAACTGTTTAATTAAACTACTTCTCGCCTCTTTTCATAAATGGTTTCTTATATAAAATCCAGGAAATAGAAAAAGTTACTAATAATACTATACCAGAATAAACATAAACTGAAATAAAATTCCAACCCCATTTTTCATTAATCATTGTATAAAAATGTTGTATTAAAACAAAATGGATCAGGAAAATATACATAGCCATATTTCCTAAAGTTTGCATAAAAGGTTTACCTAATAAATCAGAAATAATTCCTTTATCAAATGCAAAAATAATAAAAAATAAAATTAATATAACCATATCAATTATCATACAATAACTGTAATTTTTTATATAAATTCTCAATATGAAATAATGCACTATTGCCAAAAGAGATATTATTATTTCCAAAATAGTTGCTATTCGTTTAGAAATATCTATTCTTTCTTTTAATCGACTAAAGAACATGGCAATATTCATCCCTAATAAAACATAGAAGAGCCTTCTATATGGACTTGAATAAACTAATCCATTTATTTCTGGAATACCGTTAATTTGCTGACATTTATTTTCAATTATAGTAAACAAACCCGATAAAACTATTATCAAGAAAATATTAATACACATGAATAATAAATCTGATTTTAAGCTTCTAGATATCTTTCTAAATAATACTATAAAAAAAGGAGATACTAAATAAATACAGAAAAGAGAAGACAAAAACCAGGCTGCACCATTATATGCATGAGTAAAAAAAGTCATTGCAGTTGCAGATTGAAGAAGAGATATATTTATAATTAATTGAATAATTTGTTTTATACAAAATTTTATTGATACAGTATTAGCTAGCAGTTCTTTAACTACAACTATTATTAGGCCAAATAAAATTGTAGCAATATATGTTGGATAAATCTTTTTAATATGATTTATTGCATACTTTAACCCATCAGTTATTGAAGGAATACTTAATTCTTCGTCCTTTATTTTTAATAAATTACCATACATCATTCCAAAACCTGATAGAATAAAAAAGAAATCTACTGCCATCATATATGTTTCAGAAAATATTCTATGGTGTATTTCTCCAAATTCACCCAAATATTGAATAATTCCATCTAAATGAATTATTACAATAAGCATTATCATTATGAATCGTAATCCTGTAAATGATTCAATTTTTTTATTCATAAAATCCTCTAATTTAAAACCTATTTATTATTATACAATAAATTATTGTTTTTGAAACAGTTCTTTTAATATATAAATTGAAAGCCCTTAGAATTAGATTCTTAAGGGCTTTTTAAGGATTTTATGATTTTGTTTTAGGTTTTTAATAACAAATATTTGATATAATGTTACCAAAACGTTTCCCTAATTCAAACTCGGATACCGAATCATAATGTGCAACATCATCCTCTTTTTTTGTTAACCCAATTGAATCAACAATATAATTATTCGATCCAACTGCTGCAATTCGAATTTTTGCATTATTTACTAAATATTGATATGAATTAGGCGTTACTCGGTCCCAGTCTGTAATTTGTGCATCAATAAAGCTTATATCTTGTCCAAACTTATTTCGAATATCATATAATAATAATATCATATTTTTTTCATACTGTTCTGCAGTTGACTTCAAAATAGAATCAGTTTCTCCCTGCATCCAGCATAAAGCTTTTATTGATGGAGAATATCCCATTTCTACAATATCTGAAAGAGATTCTTTTAAAAACGTTTCAAATGAAAAATTCATTTTATTATTTACTACAAAAAAATTAATACTTGCCCCTGGTGCTGTATATTTTATAATAATATTTTTTTTATTATTCTTACTCAAAATATAAGAAATACCTATTTCTAAACCAAAATTTGTTTCTTCAATACCTTGCCCAAATTGAACTTTTGAAAAACTAATCTTTTCTGAATCTTCTGCATTATATATATTATGTAAATATCCAATTATTTTTTGATTCGAAAATCCTTTTGTAAATAATGAATAATCTTCATCAGTGATATAATCTTTTAACTGATTATAATCCGCACATCCCGTCGCATTAGACTGCCCAGCCAGAATGATAACATCAATCGGCTCACCGTCTGATGAGAAATCATAAGTAATGTCAGAGGAAAAATCTTGTACCTGATTAGAACATGATAGAATAACTACCAAACCAACAAAAATAATAAACATCTCAAACATTTTTGAAAATCTTTTCATAGGCGTCACCTCTTGAAAAATTAAGATTTCAAAAACATTATTAAATTAATGCTAGAACTTTATGTTATGTCTGTTATCTTTGTTAACTATTGTTAATCCTTATTGGTTACACAATTTTAGAATGAAATTTTGTAATTTGCAAATTTTATTTTGAAGCAAGGCTTTCCAGCTTATCCAGTGTTTCTTCATTCAAATCTGAATAAATCAAATCCAAATCTTCTTTTTTGAAACTGTCGTAAAGCTTAACCAGGTCTATATTGCAGAGTCTTTTGCGAAGTGGCTCAGAGAATCTGTATTTGATTAATTTAGCAGGATTTCCGCCAACAATTGCATAAGGTTCAACATCTTTTGTTACAATCGAACCGGCTGCAATTACTGCTCCCTGCCCTATTTTTACACCACTGCAAATCAGGGCATTTGTCCCAAACCAGACATCATCGCCAATTATTATATCACCTTTCGAAAGGGCTTCGTTTGCAAAACCAAAATTCTTTTCCTTAAAAGGATACATTGTAATTGTATTCATTCTGTGTTCTGCACCAAGAAGAAACTGAACTCCAGGCCCTATAGCACAATAGTTACCGATGCAAAGCTTTACATCCTGTCTGCTGCTATCCTGCACCCTAAGCTGACCATAACTTTTTTTACCAACAGTTATTTTTGATGCATCACAAAAATTCATCAGCTCTACTTCATTATGTCCATTATGATTTCTAAATTCTTTTCTGAATTTCAAAAGTCGGATTCTAAATAAAATTTTATTACAAATGCCCATAAAAAAATACTACCACAATTCAATTTTCATGTCAGCAATTTAAAATCTCATACAATCTTTATCTATAAATAAATTGCAATCATTAAAAAGCTCTTATACAATACAGCAAAATTAGTCACTCTCTAGAAGAACTTGAGCGAATTGTGTTAAAATACTTTTTGTACAAAATTTTTTTAGAGGTGTTTATGGAAACTCAGACAAAACAGCGTAACTCGTTTACAAGTTCAATCGGGTTCGTTCTGGCTGCAGCAGGTAGTGCCGTTGGATTAGGAAACATCTGGCGCTTCCCTTATCTTGCTGCAAAAGATGGCGGAGGACTTTTCCTTGTAGTATATCTCGCTCTTGCCCTCACATTTGGTTTTGCACTTTTGATTACAGAAGTTGCAATTGGTAGAAAGACTCAGGAGAGCCCTCTTACTGCTTATTCAAAAATCAGCAAGAAATGGGGCTTCCTCGGAATCTTCTCTTTTGTTGTACCTTTCATTATCTATCCGTATTACTGTGTAATCGGTGGTTGGGTAATGAAGTACATGTTCAGCTACCTTGCCTTCCAGGGTCAGGTTGCTGTTGAAGATGGATTCTTTACAGGCTTTATCACTTCTCAGTGGCAGCCAATTTTCTACTGCGCACTTTTTGCAATTCTCTGTTTTATTATTGTTTACAAGGGAGTTGAGCACGGAATTGAACGCTATTCAAAAATCCTCATGCCTATTCTTTTTGTAATCGTTGTTTTCATTGCTATCTATGCTTTGTTCATCAAACATACTGATGCAAATGGGGTTACAAGAACAGGTCTTCAGGGTGCTGCAGTTTACTTCATTCCAAACTTTGAAGGCCTTACTTTTAAAGGCTTCCTCACAGTTTGTCTCGATGCTATGGGACAGCTTTTCTATTCTCTTTCTATTGCAATGGGAATTATGGTTGCTTACGGCTCTTACATGAAGAAGGATGAAAACCTCAACAAGTCTGTAAACCAAATTGAAATCTTTGATACTGGTGTTGCAATTCTCGCTGGTATGATGATTATTCCTGCCGTATTTGCCTTTAGCGGAAAAGAAGGTATGTCTGCTGGTCCTGGCCTTATGTTCATCACATTACCAAAAGTATTCAATTCTCTGGGTAAGTTTGGTGACTTCATTGGTCTTATCTTCTTCGTAATGGTAATGTTTGCAGCTCTTACTTCTGCCGTTTCAATCCTCGAAGCAATCACATCGTCAATGATGGATAAGTTCAAGTGGAGCCGCCGCCGTTCAGCCTTTATTATGGCAGTAAGCACATTCGTTGTTTCTATCATTGTATGTCTTGGATACAACGTATTCTACTTCGACCTCAAACTTCCGAACGGTAGTATTGGTCAGATTCTCGACATCCTCGACTACGCAAGTAACAACATCCTTATGCCGATTGTTGGTCTTCTTACTTGTATTCTTATCGGTTGGGTTGCTAAACCAAAAACTACAATCGATGAGATTACCCTTAATGGTGAACACTTTGTTCGCAAGACACTTTATGTTGTAATGATTAAGTTCATTGCACCAATCCTGCTCTTCATCATTCTTTTGACAGGTATGGGAATTATTTAGTTTTATCTGAAAGGAGGGAAAAGCCTTTCCCTCGCTCCAAACAAAAAGGCTGCGGTAGTTTCGACAAGCTCAACCACCGCAGCCTTTTTGTTTTCCTCTACCCTTTCTCCTAAGGGGGACACCCCCTTAAGAACCCCTGTTATCTCTCAGGTTTCAAAAAAGCTTTTAACACTACATCAGTATTCAGATACTTATTTGCTGCTTCTACAAGAGCTTCTTTTGTAATCCACTCTGCAACTTTTCCTGTATCTTTAGTAAACCATGTCGGTTCGTACTCAAACAGAACTTCTGCTGTAAAGCGATTAAGCCACCAGTAATTATTTCTCATATTAGTTTCAATTGTACGAATGTAAGTTTCCTTTAATTTTTCAATAAGATCATCAGAAATATTTCCTTTCTGAATTTCTTTAATTGTATCAATTACAGTTTCATAAAGTTCATCCTGACGTGCCGGCTCACATCCAAATTCAATTGAAACTCTATAATAACGCTCTGGCCAGCCATCAATATATCCGTTTGTTGAAACTCCATAAGAGCCACTTTTATCTTCGCGAATTACTTCACGTAAGCGAATATTTAAAAGAGAAGCAAGCTGATGAATAATTTCATTTTCCCTGAATTTTACATCAAGATCATCACATACAGGAAGTGAATCTCCAAAGGCCATATAAATATGACCCTTATCATCAATTCCTTTATTTACAACAATTGATTTACTTTCTTTAGGGAATGGGAAATAAACATATTTTGTTTCATCAAACTTATCATTAGTTTTTAAACTTCCAAAATAATACGCACATAAATCTACAAGTTCTTTTTCATCAAAATCACCAACAAAAATAAACGTGAAGTCTGCCGGATTTGCAAAGCGTTCCCGATATACTTTTTCTGCAATCTTAGGATCCATTTTTTTAACATAGTCTTTATTAAATGGAGCTGAATAAACATTTTTACCCATTACAAGTTCATTAATTTTATCTGAAAAAACCTGCATTGGTTTTGCACCATAAGAGTCTGCTATTTCAGAATACTGTGTATAAATTGTTTTCCAAGCATCTTCACCAAACTGAGGTTTTGTAAACATCAGATTAATAAGCTGCAGGCTTTCTTCAAGATTATTTTTATTTGCTGTTGCATTAAAAAATTCTCTTGTATTATTCATACCAATTGAAACAGCAAGATTTTTTGTAGTAGAAATTTTCTGGAACTGAGAATATGTAATTCCACCACGTCCAGAAAGATTTGAATAATCTATTGAAATCTGTGCAGATGGAATTTCTTCTTCTTTCAGCTGATATATTCCACCCTTACTTCCACCATAAATTGCAATTGAGTCTTTTTTGAAATCAGTTTTTTTGGTGATGATTTTTACTCCATTTTCAAATGTGTACTGAGTACCACCAAGTTCTTTCAAAGCCTTTTTCTCAATAATCTTTCCTTTATTTGATGGCTTTTTCATGAAAGTCTCGCTTACAACATCATCTTTATAAGCTTCTGCTTCACTTTCATAATTTTTCCAGATATCAACAATCTCTTTTTCTGAAGGAATATCTGCTGATTCTGGTGCAATAATTAACATCATTGTTCCACGATCAGCTAAAATCTTTTTAGTCAGTTCAAGAATTTCTTCTGCTGTAATCTCATTAATTATTTTAGTTGAAATCTTTAGACTGTCTTCTTCTGTTGTAAATATATTTCCAAGTGTATAATAATTTACGAGACTGTTTACATAATTAATTGACGAATGTTTGTCTTTATTTTCATAACTCTGCTGCAATCCCTGAAGCATTGATTTTTTTACTCTTTCAAGCTCTGTTTCCGTAACTCCATATTTCAAGAAACGTTCATACTCATCAATAAAAGCTTTTAATGCTTCCTTAAAACGTCCTGCCTTAGGAACCATATCTAACATTAAATTATAATTTTTTCGGGTAAAATCTATCATACCTGAACTTGCAGTAAGCCACTCAGCATCTGGAAGACTTGTTTTTTCATGACAACGCTGATTAAAAATACTCATAACAATATTGCTTATAAAACCTTCACGAATCTGCTCAATTGTCGTAACAGGTTTTGATTCTTCCAATTGCTGAAAAATACAAATTTCAGTAACCGACAATTCTTTATCTCGCAATATTGTAATAGATTTTTCTGTCTGAAGAGGAACCTTAAATGAAGGAACTTTTGTTTCTTTTTCAGAAGCGGGAATTGTTCCCATTACTTCTTTTATCGCTTTTTCAAGAACATCAGCTTTAATATCACCTACAGCTACAACAGCCATGTTTTCTGGACGATACCATTTTTTATAAAAATCTACGACTCTATCAAGTTTAATATTTTTGATGACATTTATATCACCTATAGGTAATCTTTTTTCATAACGAGAGTCTTTTAAGACAAGTCCTACTTCTTTCATAGCAACACGCCAGTTTACACCCTGGGTTCTTTGTCTCCACTCTTCAATAATTACACCACGTTCTTTTTCAAACTCAACAGAATCAAAGGTAACGGAACAAGCCCAGTCATGTAATACCAGAAGACTTGTTTTTAAAATCTCAGGATTATCTGCCGGCAGCTCAAGCATATAAACTGTATGCTCAAAACTTGTTTCGGCATTTACTTCCGGACCAAAAGACATTCCAATTGATTCAAAATAATCTACAATGGCAGATTTTTCAAAGTTCTCGGTTCCATTGAAGCACATATGCTCAACAAAGTGAGCAATACCTTTCTGGTCCTCATCTTCCATACACGAACCGGCTTTTACAACAAGTCGAAGCTGTATACGGTTTTTAGGTTCACCATTTTCACGAATAAAATATGACATTCCATTGTCAAGTTTTCCCTGCTTTACTGCAGAATCCAAAACGAGCTGGTTACCATTGGATTTATTTTCAACTTTTGAAGTTGAACATCCAGTTACCAGAAGTAATGAAGCAACAAATGCTGCTGCAAAGAATGCAGCAAATAGTTTGTTTAGTTTTTTCATTTGAATCTCCTGATTTTTTTTATATTCAAATTATAGACATTTAAGCTTTTTAAATTAACAAAATAATAAAAAAATAACCGAAGTTACTATCTTTTTTTATATACTTCTCATTTTCTTTGTTTCTTTATATAATAACAATTGAATATGATAGACGAAACACAATTCAAGAATAAAACAATTTTCTCTTTTGAAGTTTTTCCTCCAAAAAAAACAATGCCCATCGATACAATTTTTTCTACACTCGATGAGCTTAAAGGTCTTTCTCCGGATTTCATTTCCGTAACCTTTGGTGCGGGAGGCAGCGAAAACTGTAATAATTCTGTAGAAATTGCGAAGCATATTAAAAATGTTTGCAATGTAGAATCGGTAATTCATATGCCGGCTCTTAATATGACAAAAGCAGATGCACAGTTTGTACTTGAGCAGTTTCAGCAGGCAGGAATCAACAATATTCTTGCCCTTCGTGGTGATAAAGTTGAAGGAAAAGAACCAGCCAATGAATTTCTTCATGCCAGCAACTTAATTTCCTTTATTAAAGAATTTGACTCAAAACGAACAGACGGTAAGAAGTTTAAAATTTTTGGTGCCTGCTATCCGGAACTTCACCCGCAGTCAAAAGATGTTTTTGAAGATATTGATTACCTTAAAAAGAAAGTTGATGCAGGCGCAAGTCATTTGCTTTCACAGTTATTTTTTGATAACACCCAATTCTACCGCTTTCTTGAACGCTGCCAGATAAAAGGCATTAACGTTCCTGTAGAAGCTGGAATTATGCCAGCAACTAACAAAAAATCAATTGAAAGAATGGTAAGCATGACAAATGCCGTGCTTCCTAAAAAGTTTACAGATATGATGGACCGTTACGGAGATCATCCGGAAGCAATCCGCGATGCAGGTATTGCCTACGCCATCGATCAGATTGTAGATCTTGTTACCCACGGTGTTTCAGGTATTCACCTTTACACTATGAATAATCCTCTTGTTGCAAGAAAGATTTACGAAGCAACAAAGAGTTTGTTTGATGTTCCACCGATTTTAAAATAAAAAGGGGATGACCAATAAGTATCGTCATGCTGAACCTTTGCAGCACAGCTGCTCGGAGACTCGCTAAAAATAGTCCACTGGACTATTTTTGCCCTGCTACGCAGTGCCGCTCCCTATGTTTCAGCATCTACACTATATCTAGGCCTATAGATTCCGAAACAAGTTCGGAATGACACTAGGAAGTAAACTTATTGGTCAGCCCCTTTCATTTTTAACAGTTCTGCTACTTTAGCCTTACTTTACTAATTTTACATCAAAACAGATATAAGAGTTTCCTGGAATTCCAGCCTGTGGAATTCCGTAAGCTCCATAAGCGAGCTCTGGCGGAATTACCATTTTACGTGTTTCGCCATATTTCATTTCCTGAACCATAGCATCAAATCCAGGAATCATTTCGCCGCCTGCTGTTGTAAATTCAAGAGGCTCGTGTCCCTGTGGATGGAATTCTTTTGATGCATCAAAAATCTGGCCATTAGGAAGGTAACCCTTATACTCTACAGTTACTTTCTTTCCCTTTCCACAAACAGCACCAGAACCCTCTTTAAGAATCTGATAGTAAGTTCCGTTGCTTGCTTTTTCACAGCCTTCAATTACTTTTGCAATTGTCTTTTTCTGAAGTTCTTCCTGGAAGCTGGTAGCCTTCTTGCTACCCTCAGCCTTGAGTTCATCAAAGCTCTTCTGAGTTACTTTGAAAGCTTCAGCATCTTTACCCTGGCGAACAATCTTCAAAGACTTAATGGTGTCTCCCTGAGCAACAGCATTTACCACATCCTGTCCTGAAAGAACTTCACCAAAAATTGTATGCTTGTAGTTGAGCCAGTCTGTTGGAACGTGAGTAATAAAGAACTGACTTCCGTTTGTATTAGCACCAGAGTTTGCCATAGCAAGCTTACCAGGCTTATCAAAAATATAACCTTCAACAAATTCATCAGCAAACTTATAGCCTGGGCCACCAGTTCCGTTACCCTGTGGATCACCACCCTGAATCATAAAGTCAGAAATTACACGGTGAAATTTCAAACCATCATAAAATGGTTTTCCCTTTGCTGCATCAAGAGTACCTTCTGCCAAACCAACAAAGTTAGAAACTGTCATTGGAGTTTCTTTGTAAAAAAGATTAAGAACGATTGTTCCCTTTTCTGTTTCAAGAAGAGCAAATACACCTTCTTTTCCTTTAAGTGCTTCCATGTTTTTCCCCTTTGAACCTGCAGCTGTACAAGAAGTTAATGCAACTACAGCTAAAAGTCCTGCAATAATAGTTTTTTTGATTTTCATTTTTCCCTCTTAGAATTGAGTTTTAAACCATTTATAAACAGCTTCCATTCGTGCTGACATTGAGTTAGTTATCTGACCCTTAATGCCAGGGAATTTAACGCTGTCTGTATCTGTACATAAGTATAAAAGCAAATCATCATCACAATCTATTACAAGAATGTTAATTATCATTTTTCCAGGATAGATTGCCTTAAATGGTCCGATTCCCATTTTGTCCAGAATACTAAAATTACACCACAGGCTTTCCTCATTCTGACGATAAGAAAGCTTATAAGTATTTATACCGAAGCTGTTATCATCCTGAAGACAATAAGAAACCTGCCCATCTGCGCTGCCTGTATTCTGATCTGCTATTGGAGTTTTATCATCTGGTCCTGCAATCATATATGTTTTTTCATACAGAACACACTCTTTCTTTTTTGTAGTTGAATAATATTTCATTCCCTGCATTTTAGAAATTGAGCGTATAACAGTAGAAACATCAGCAATTGTAACTGTATTTTTTCCAGAGTTTCCTTTTTCAAGAAGCTCTTTTTTACTTAAAAGATAAAGTCCTTCATAAGTATAAGGATAATTCTTTGGATTCTTTTCTATCATTGTTTTACTGATTACATCACTATAATCAGATTCAGGAAGAAGAAAGAATCCTTCAGATCCATCATCCTGGTATTTTGCGACGGTTCCGTTTTTAACCAAATCGTCATAATACTTTGAATCTACAATTGATTTTACCTTTGCATTTTCTCCGGCAAAAGCAGTACCGGCAAATGCGGTACCAGCCAGAAGAAAAAGACTTAATTTTCTAACGAACGTTAGTTTGTTTGTCATTAACGAATTCCTTTATAAAGAACGCGAACCTGTTTGAATACACCCTCACCTTCACTCTTTGTTTCAACATCAGGAATGTCGTTCAAAGTTGTGTGAATAAGACGGCGCTCAAACGGATTCATAGGTTCAAGCAGAATAGAGTTGTGCGAAAGGCGAACCTTATCTGCTGTTGTATATGCGAGGCGAACAAGTGTTTCTTCGCGACGGATTCTGTAGTTTTCTGTATCGAGAATTACGCGAACTTCTTCGTGACCAAGGCGTCCTGCATAAATATTTGCAAGAAGCTGAAGTGCATCGAGATTCTTTCCCTTGCGTCCGATAAGAATTGAAGAATAAGAAGAATCAAGACGGATTCCAAGCTTTTTTTCTTCACGATAAGAAACTTCAACCTTTACATCGTAACCCATTTTTTCAATTACATTCTGTATAAATTCAATAAGTTTCTGCTCAAATTCACCCTGTGGAAGAGGATCTGCAACAAGACGTGAATGTTTTTCTTCAGAAGCATTTCCTGCCCAACCTGAATTACCTTCATTATCATCAAGAGTATGAACTCTGATTTTTACATATCCTTTTTTGAAAATTGAGTTTTTCTGTGTTTCAAGAATCTCAACATCGAACTGGTCGCGTTCAAGACCAAGCTCATTAACTGCCATTTCAATAGCTTCTTTTTCAGTTTTTCCTTCAAACTCGTATGTCATTTTATTTATCTCCTTTAATAGTCATCATTACATGTGGTTTCGATACGGTTTCACCTACTCAACCACCGGTGATTGAGTAGCCCGAAGGGTGTATCGAAATCACTTTTTCTTTCCTTTAGCTTTTGGTGGAAGTACTTTCTGCTCTTTTGAAACAAATCCACCATTTTCTTTTTCTGCTCTCTTTTCCTTCATCATCTTATTTATAATAAGCTGCTGGAAAATCTGCAGAACGTTACTTGTGAGCCAGTACAGAAGAAGTCCTGCCGGTGCATTATAGAACATAAAGAAGAACATCAAAGGCATACCGTACATCATAAACTTCATTGTTGCCTGACTCTGACCTGAAGCTCCTGCCTGACCATACTGAGTAATCTTACCTGATAACAACTGAGTTGCAACATAGATTACAGGTAAAAGTCTTAACTGATTACCAATTAACGGAATGTTGAAATCAAAGGTCTTTACAACATCACCTGTTGAAAGGTCAGGAATCCAGCCAGGAATGAACATTGCTCCGCGGAATTCAAAGTAATTATTGAAAAGGTTGTACATTGCAAAGAGTACAAGGAACTGGAATAACATAGGAAGACATCCGCTTGCAGGGTTATAACCGGCCTGCTGATAAAGCTTTGCAGTTTCCTGCTGAAGCTTCTGCTGATCATTCTTGTACTTTTCCTGAAGAGCCTTCATCTTTGGCTGCAAATCCTGCATCTTAAGAGAACTCAATGACTGCTTCTTTGAAATAGGGAACATAATAACCTTAAGGAAGATTGTCATTATAATGATTGAAAGTCCCCAGTTATGAACAACTTTATTTAAGTATTCAAGAATAACCTTAAGAATCTTTTCGAGCCAGTTGAGCCATCCGCTTGTCTGCAAAGCCTGAGAAAGCTTTTTACCACCAAAGTTCCAGCCATTGTTTTCTGCAATATTATAGCGTTTAAGATCCTTATCGTTGCGTGGACCAAAGTACATATAGTAAGTATCAGAAATATCTGAACCAGAAACAGCATTTCTTTCAATGATTGCCTGAGCGTTTGCATAATCATTTACTTCAACAGAAGAAGAATACCAGCAGCTCTTGATAGTTTCTGGAGCTGAAGGAATTACAAGTTCAACAAAGTATTTACCTGCAATACCACTCCAGATAAAGTCTTTTCCATATTCTTTAAACTGACCATTGCTCAACATAATCTTTTTATATTTCTGACCATTGTAAGCAATGAATTCACGGCGTTCATAACGATTCTGCTTTGGATCGTAATGAGGTCCAATCTGTGGTGATGTTCTGATTGTATAAGCAGTACCACCAACATCAAGACCTGTTGAGTCAGCAGTATGAATAAGAACATCAAGCTTGAAAACATATTCACCATCCATGAAAGAATAAACTTTTCGCAAAGTTGTTTTTTTGCCGTTTACTTTCATAGTTTTTGTAAAGGTAATTGTTTTATCATTGATTTCTGTATTGAAAATTTCATCAATAATTTTTGAATCAGCTTTTCCAAATGAAATTGCACAGGTTCTGTTTCTGCTATTAATGTTATCAGAAATCTGAACAAAATCATTTGTATCCATATCTTTGTGATCAAGAAGTTTATAACTGATAATGTCTCCACCTTTATTAGTGAACACAACCTCAACTTTATCAGTTTTAATTGTATACTTCTGCTCAGCAATAACAGGCTGTGAATTTTTTGATTCTTCAACTTCTGCATCAGCATCATCAAAAACAG
Organism: Treponema sp.; assembly: GCA_016293915.1. Taxonomy (GTDB): domain Bacteria; phylum Spirochaetota; class Spirochaetia; order Treponematales; family Treponemataceae; genus Treponema_D. Next base: position 18,550 of record JAEDCY010000010.1, read on the forward strand.
CAGCATCTTCTTCCATAGCTGAAAGATCAAGCTCCTGTGGTTCTGCCTGCTCAGCAGTTTCTACTGACTGTGTCTGAGCTGCCTGTTTTCCAATTGCAGGATTTAAACCTGGAAAAAACTTTGGCAAAATCAGATAAGATGCAATAATTACAAGTGTAGAAAGGACAATAGCCCAAATGGTATTTTTATCCATATTTTTTTTCCTTATTTATGAGGTAAAGCATAAAATGCTTTGCTATTAATCACGGACAGCACAGCTGCACTTTAAGGAACGGGATCATATCCGCCTTCGTGAAATGGATTGCATTTGAGAACTCGTTTAATTGAAAGTAAAAGGCCCTTACCTGGCCCGTATTTTTGGATTGCCTCAAGCGCGTATGCAGAACAAGTGGGAGTAAATCTACAGCTTGGCCCGTGCAATGGAGAAATACAAATTTGATAAGCACGAATTAAAAAACAGAAAAACTTTGTGAAAAATTTTTTTATGGCTCCGCCTAAAACTTTTGCCAGTTTTTTCAACATAGCCTTATTCCTGAATTAATCCTGCCTTTTGACACAATAAACGAATTTGATCACATCGCGAGTGGAACGAATCATTTCCGGGATATATTAAAATTAACATGTCATAACCGGTGTTCAGATGTGATTTTAGTAATCGATAGACTTCACGGCTGTACCTTTTTGATAAGTTCCTTTCGACCGCGTTACCGTAGCCGCGCATCAAAGGAAAACCGACACGATTCATTCCAAGACCATTTTCTAAATAGAAAAGTTTAGCACCCGGAATACTTATCTTTTTTCCGTTTCTAAACAGCTTTTTAAAATCAGCGGGATTCTTTATCCGTTCTTCACGTTTAAAAAATCCCGTTTTTATCAAGTCTGTTTCCATCCCTTAAAAATTAATACTTCTTCTTTTCGTCAGAAACTGTGAGCTTAGCGCGTCCCTTAGCACGTCTGCGTGCGAGTACCTTTCGTCCGCCCTTTGTTGCCATTCTGGCTCTGAAACCGAATTTTCTGTTGCGCTTAACTTTACTTGGTTGATATGTTCTTTTCATAGAACGTACTCCTTATATCTAATAATTTAAATTTCTATTAAAATACAAAAATAGTAACAAAATATATCATTTATTTAAAGAATTGGTCAAGGGAGAAGATTTGTCTGTTTCGGAGGCAATACTTTTTCTAATATTGTCAAATTTTGCCAGTAAATCTTCGGGTAAAGAAGATTGCTTATTAGAATTATTTCCGCTGCTTGCAGCGGACGAAAATTTTTTTGAAATCTGCTTTTCATAATCAGAGAGTTTTTTTTCTTCTTCTTCAAATTTTTTCGCCATTTCTTCTCGTGATTTTTTTAACTGCTGCTCGTATGTTTCGCTAAGACTTACTTTTTCTCCTGTTACCCTAAAAGCAAGATTCGTAATTTTCAATTCAGGAAGATTCATTTTGAGTCCATTCAAAATAAATTTCTGATACATGCGAAGATATTGTATCCATCCGGAATGGTCAGTTTCAACTAACAACACTCCATTTTTCAAATCTACAACGCGGGTGTTTCCTGCAAGGCGTTCACCTAGCGGCATTCTTTTATCACTGTCTTCTGACTCATGCTTAAAAGAATGAACACCAGATACAACTTTTTTCCACACGGTATAAATTTTGTCGGCGGAACTTGTTCCTAGATTTGCAGCCTGCAGCATCATGTCGGCGGCGGAAATTATTTTTTCATTCATACCATTCACCGCCTTTTATTTTATACACTTTTGTAGTGTCGTGCATATACCTTTCGTAAGGTTCACCCGGCAAAAATGTACAGAAGAGCTGATCATAATCCGGAAGCATAGCTGTTAATTTTGCTCTTTTATCAGGATCAAGTTCGAGCAAAACATCGTCCATCAGAAGTACCGGCCGAAGGCCGGTCGCGCGGGTATAATAAATTGATTGGGCAACTCTCAAAAGAAGTGAAATTAAACGACACTGTCCTGTTGATGCAGTTGGAATAAAAAGATGATGATCCATTACAAAATCAATGCGGTCTCGGTGCGGGCCGGATAAACTTGTTTCTAAGTTCTTATCTCTATTCCTTTGAGAAAGGAGTAAATTTAAAATATCCTGCGAAGCAGGAAAAATTTTCTGGCCATCAAGATCCTGCTCTTTCCAAGAAGGATGATAGTTTATTGAAAGGCCTTCAATACCTGTAATCTCTGCAAATACTTTTCCAAAAATCTGATTAAAAAGAAAAACTGCTTTTTTGCGTTTTTCCTGAATAATCAAACCATACTGAGCAAGCTGGCTGTCATAAACATCGAGCATATCATACTGATGATTTTTTAAAATCAAATTTCTGCTCTTCAAAATTTTTTTATAATTTCTTAAATCGTCGATATAAGTTGAATCATAAAGTGTGAGCGACTGATCAATAAAAAATCTGCGGGCCTCAGGCTCGCCGGTCGCAAAGCGAAGATCATCATGACAAAAAAGAATACAGGGAATTGTATTTATAAGTTCTTTTCTGTCTTGAATTTTTCTGCCGTTTTTTTCGATGCGTTTTTTATTGTTCTCAAAAATTACAGAAACTTTTTGAACATCATCTTCGCCCTTTTTGTACATCGAATTTACGCTGAAATCTTTTTCACCTTTTTTTACAATCTGTACATCAACATGAGTTCTAAAAGAAATTCCGTAAGAAGCATAATAAAGGGATTCAAGAATATTACTTTTCCCCTGCCCGTTTTCACCGACAAAATAGACCTCTCTGTTCGAAAGGTCTATCGTATCGTTTTTAAGATTTCGGAAATTATAAAAAGTCTGATAAAGAAATGGCATATAACTTCTCACGGTGGTTGAGCCTGTCGAAACCACCTGAGATTTCGACGGTCATTTCGACAAGCTCAATGACCGTAAACTTTAGTAGTTCATTGGCATAATTACATGAATGTAATCACCGGCAGGATCACTTCTCATAATTACAGCTTTTGTAATGTTAGCTTCACTGCTAGCATCGCTGTCAGAAATATTAAAGTCAAAAATAATATTTTCTGAATCAATAACTTTAAGTGGATCAGTTACGTAATTAAAGTTCAAAGCCATAGAAATATCGCGACCATCATAACGGCAAGGAATCTCTTCATCTGCAGTACCAATATCAGATTCTGGAGAAATCAATTTAAGAACACCAGATGAAATCTTGAAAATAATTCTGCTGACTTTTTTATCAACCATGATTGTTGTTCGTTTTAAAGCAGCATCAAGATCAGCTTTATTAACCATGAATGACATTGTAAGATTTTCTGGAATTACCTTCTGGTAGTTAGGGAACTGACCTTCGATAAGAACAGAAGAAAATTCAAGATTACCAAATTTTACAAATACAGATTTATCAACAACTGCAATCTGAATGTTTCCTTCTTCCGGAGCATTCTTAAGAATACATCCTAAAATCTTTGTAGGAATAATTGCCGGCTGAAAATTAGGAACAGAAAAACCAGTTTTATTATCACAAGAAAGACGACGTCCATCAGTTGCAACCATTGTAAGTGTGTCGCCGTTTTTTACAAAATAAACACCTGTCATAAAATATCTGTTCTTATCATCAGAAACTGCAAAGATAGTTTCACGAATCATTTCCTTAAAGTCTTTAGAAGGAATCTCAAAGAACGGAACATTATCACTTGTACCTGACTCAGGGAACTTATCACTAGCCTGACTTCTAAGCTGAAACTTTACACGCTTTGCAATCGGCTTAATTGTAACACCAATGTCTTCCTGAATAAATTCAATATCTCCAGAAGGAAGAGAAGAAAGGATACTCATAAACTTATCACAGAAAATTGTAGTGCGTCCTTCTTCCTGAATATCAACTGGAATTACTGTAGAAAATTTTACAATAGAATCTGTAGCCTTAATTGTAAGTGAATTATTTTCAGCTATGATTAAGATATTAGAAAGAATTGAAACAGGACTTTTATTTGTAATGATTTCCTGTGCAATTGAAATTTCCTTTATCATTGCGTCCCTGTCAAATGTAAATTTCATAAATGTTCCTCCTTTTACATTTTTTATTCACGTTTATAACGTTCTTTATTAATATTATATATTTATAAATTTTAGTAGTAGTAATAGTAAGCTATGTGCATACTGTGGAAAAGTGAAATAAATCTTTGATTTATAAGGATTTAGGATGTTAATAAATTACTACTTTTTATTAACTTTTTTCCCACATATCCACATTTTAATCCTTTTTTGTCTATTTATCCACAACAAACTAACAATTTGACAACATTTTTTTATTTACTTGCCATATTAAATCTGTTTAGAAAATAAAAGTTATTTTTTATACTCCTTAATTTCCCTAATGTATAATTGAATCTTAGATTCCAAAGATGAATCAATTTTTATCTGTTCTGCAATTTTATTATAAGCACTCATAATTGTTGAATGATCTTTTCCACCGAACTCATTACCAATATCAGTATAAGCCATTTCTGTAAGTTCACGTGCAACGTAAATTGCAATTTGACGAGGTATTACAAATTTCTTATCACGTTTTTTACCTTTAAGATCTGCAACAGAAATTTGATAATTGTCTGCAATAACTTTTTGAATAACATCAATTGAAATTGATTCAGTACTACCAGAATCCATAACGTCTTTTAAAAGATGTTTAGTAATTTCAAGGTCAGGTTTTTTCTCAACTAAATCTGCATAACCAAAAACTTTATTAAGTGCGGCTTCAAGATCTCGAACATTTGTTTCAATATTTTTTGCAATATATTCAACAATATCCTGAGAAAGAGTTTTATCCATAAGGTCAATTTTTTTCTGAAGAATTGCAACACGTGTCTCATAACTTGGTGGCTGCAAATCAATACAAAGACCGTTCGCAAGGCGACTGACTAAACGAGCTGCCATATTTTTTATTTCTTTAATTGGACGGTCGCAAGTGAAAACCATCTGAGCTTTCTTTTCATGAAGAGCATTAAAAGTATAGAAGAGCTCTTCCTGAGTCTGTTCCTTGTTCTGCAAAAAATGAATATCATCCAGCAAAAGAACATCAAGATTTCTGTATTTATTTTTGAAGGCGTTAGTCTTACCTTCCTTAATAGAAACAGTAAATTCATTTGTAAAAGTTTCTGCAGAGACGTAACAGATTTTTAATTTTTCTCCACCGTTGTTGTAAATATAATTTCCGATAGCCTGCATCAAGTGAGTCTTACCTAACCCAGAACCACCATAAAGAAGAATCGGGTTATATTGTTTACCAGGATTTTTGGCAACAGCAATAGACGCATTATAAGCAAAATTACTATTGTCTCCAGGAATAAAAGTATCAAAAGTATATTCTTCTTGAAGCAGTTGATGTTTTTTAAAGTTTGCTTTTTTGTTTTCTGCTGAATTAGAATTTGATGAAGAAGTTTCAGGCTCAACAGATTTTTTTGAAGGCTTTTCATCATTTAAGCTTTCTGATTTTTTAGATTCTGAAAGTTCTTCTTTTACAACAATACAGTTTAATCTGATATCTTCCTGGCCGGTAATTTCCTTGAGCTTTTTGAGAACGATATCAAAATTTCCTTTTTTCTGCATTGTCTGTTGAAGGAAAGAAGAAGCCACAGACACAGTAATAGTGTCGATAGTATCTTCAACGTAGTTCATATTAAACCATAATTTGAATTCATCTTCTTTATTTTGAGATTTGTATAAATCATGGAGTACCTTCATTGTGTACTCCCAAGCCTCTTCATAAATTCTTTCTGACATGATTTTATTATCCTAGAAGTATGTTTTTTCTTCAAGTGTTTTATTTTTATAGGGGTTTTAGGGGGCTTCGGCCTTCGCAGCATAGCTGCTCGGAGACTCGCTAAAAACAGTCCACTGGACTGTTTTTGCCTGCGTTGCAGGCCGCTCCCTACCTAGGAGAGGGGGTAGCGTAAAACGCCGAAGGCGGTTGAAGCGAGGTGGAGACTTCCCCCAAAAGCTAATAGCTAATAGCTTTAAATTAAACTACCAGTAGTTAGTTTTTTGAATCATTGAATTTAATATTATTTTAAGTTAAAATTAATTACTTATATCAATAAAAGGAAAAAATAATGTCAGCAGAATACGGTGCAAGTAACATACAGGTTTTGAAGGGACTCGAAGCAGTTCGTAAGCGACCTGGTATGTATATTGGTTCAACAGGTCCACGTGGACTTCATCATCTTGTTTATGAAACAGTAGATAACTCAATCGATGAAGCAATGGCAGGCTTTTGTGATACAATTACAGTTGCACTTGAACGCGATGACATTGTACGCGTTGTAGATAACGGACGCGGTATTCCAGTTGATATCCACCCTACCGAAAAAATAAGTGCACTTGAACTGGTTTTGACTCGTCTTCATGCCGGCGGTAAATTCGACAAGGGTTCTTATAAAGTTTCCGGCGGTTTGCATGGTGTTGGTGTTTCCTGCGTTAATGCTTTGTCAGACTGGATGGAAGCAACTGTAAAACGTGACGGTCATATATATCAGCAGAAATATGAACGAGGTGTTCCAAAAACTAAAGTAGAAATTATTGGTGATATTCCTGAAAACGAGCATGGTACAACAATCCGCTGGAAGGCTGATAAATCAATTTTTACAGAAACAACAACTTATGATTTTGATGTACTCCGCGATCGTCTTCGCGAGCTTGCTTTTTTGAACTCTGGTGTTGTAATTGTTTTCCGCGATGAACGTCTTGAAAATCCAAAAGAAGAAGTTCTTAAGTTCGAAGGCGGTATTAACGAATTTGTAAAAGAAATTGACGAAGGAAAAGCTGTAGTTCCTGCTGACCCGATTTACATCAAAGAAGAAAAAGATGATGTAATTACAGAAATTTCAATGCATTACAATTCAGGATATTCTGAAAACGTACGAACGTTCGTTAATGACATTAATACCCGCGATGGTGGTACTCACCTCGAAGGTTTCCGTTCAGCAGTTCGTTTTGTTTTGAATAAGTTCTTTGAATCAAATGACAAGCTAAAGAAAAATCTTGATAAAGATGAAAAGCTTACTTATGAAGATTTGAGCAGCGGACTTACAGCTGTAATTTCTATGAAGGTTCCAGAACCTGAGTTTGAAGGTCAGACAAAGGAAAAACTTGGTAACACAGAAGTCCGCACAATCGTAGATCAGATTGTAAAAGAAAAGCTCACAATTTATTTTGAACAGAATCCTGCAACACTCGAAGCAATTCTTAAAAAGGCAATTGATGAAGCTAAGGCTCGTATTGCTGCCCGCAAGGCAAAAGACAATATGCGCAAAAAGACAATGAGCGATGGCTTCGGTCTTCCAGAAAAATTGTCTGACTGTTCAATGAAAAATCCTGAGCTCTGCGAAGTATACATAGTCGAAGGAGACTCTGCAGGTGGTTCTGCAAAGAAAGGCCGCGACCCTAAGACTCAGGCAATTCTTCCTCTCTGGGGAAAGATGCTCAACGTTGAAAAAGTCCGTCCTGAAAAAGTTATGAACAATGATAAGCTTGAGCCAGTTATTGCTTCACTCGGTGCAGGCTTTGGAAAAGACTTCAACATTGAAAAACTCCGCTATCATAAAATTATTATCATGGCCGATGCCGATGTCGACGGTTCACATATCCGCACATTGCTTTTAACTTTCTTCTTCCGCTACATGCCTCAGATTATCGAACAGGGTTATGTTTATCTTGCTATGCCTCCACTCTTTAAGGTACAGCTGGGAAAGAAGGAACCGGTTTACTGTTATAGCGATGCTGAACGAGATGCTGCTCTTGAAGCTCTTGGTGACCAGCGCGATAAGGCAGATGTTCAGCGTTACAAGGGTCTTGGTGAAATGGACGGTAAACAGCTTTGGGAAACAACAATGGACCCAGCTCACCGCAAAATGCGTGTAGTAACAATTCCAGATGCAATGGCCGCAGACAAAATCTTCAGCGTATGTATGGGTGAAGAAGTAGAACCTCGCCGCAAGTTCATCGAAGAAAATTCAAGTTACGCTAATTTGGATATTTAAACTAACGAATGTTAGGTAGTTGGCTTGAGTAATGGTGGTTGAGCTTGTCGAAACCACAAAAAACGTCATGCTGAACTTGTTTCGGAATCTCATTGCCATTTTCGGATTTGATTTGAGAAACTTTTATAAAAAAACAGCACTGCCAAGTGACAGTGCTGTTTTGATTTTTATCGTTGGAAATTTTTTTTATTTTCTTCTCCACAAATGATTAGGATTTAATTCACCATAAATCGTAAATGTTTTTATTTTTCTGATTTTTGCTTCTTCTACCAAATCAGAACATTTTCCAATTGGGCTTCCACTACGACTACTAGTAACTACAATTTCTAATAGAAATGTTAGACGGATTTGAAATCAGTAAAAAACAAAACAGATAAATTAAGAATAGATCAAAGGATAATTTTCCGGATGTTCTATAGCATCCTTTTCAATATCAACATCAAGAGATTCCCAGTGAAAATTACCCATGGCATCAATTGAAAAATCATTTATTTCTGAAATTCTTGCATTATAGAACATTGGATATTGTTTGTAGTCAATAAAAAATTCATTATCATCAATTAGAATCCAAAATCCAAATGGTAAAATATTTGTAATTTCTGCAATTTTAGTTTTGGTTAAAGTGGCTGTTCCAGTGTTCATTTATTGTCTCCAGATTTTCATTTACCAATGAAACAATTTTATTAACTTCCTGTTGTGAAAGATTTATAACTTTTGCAACAGAAATCTCTGGTTCAATCCAGATTTTAGCTTCACCATTTGGTGAAGAAACATGAATATGCCGACGTGTTTCTTAACGCGAAAAAAAGTAGAATCTGAATTCATCGTGTCTAAAAACTGTTGGCATATTGATATTTTATCATATTTTTACGAAAATGAAAAACAATTCAAAGATTCATGGAGAATCATTATGCCAAAATTCTTACCACCAGTTTTAGAAACAGAACGTTTAATTTTACGTCCGCTTTCAATTGATGACTTGCAGACAGTTTTCAAATGGACAGGCGACCCTCGCGTAAATAAATATATGATTTACCCTTTATTTAAATCTCCTGAAGATGGTCGTGAGTGGCTGGAGTCTTTATATGAAGATGAAAAGAAACTTGATTATGGTTTTGTATTGAAATCTACTGGCGAGCTCATTGGTAGCGGTGGACTTTATTATCATGAAGATATTGACGTCTGGAGCATTGGTTACAATATTGCTTATGACCACTGGCATAACGGTTACACCCCGGAAGCAATCAGTCGCGTTTTGGAATATGCCCAGGAAAAATATGGAGTTAAAGTCCTAGCCGGAACCTTTGCAGTAGACAACAATGGCTCACGCCGTGTTATGGAAAAGCTTGGCATGTCCTTTTACGAAGACACCGAGTATTCAAAGCTGGACGGCAGCGAGACTTTTAAAGCTAAGACTTTTCACAAAGTTTTTGGGAAACCAGTTTCACCTGGTAGTTTAAAAGATAAAACAAAAGACTGGATTTCAAAAGACTATCAGGATGAAATGCTTGGAAGAGAAATTTAAAAAGTAAATTGTTGTGGATTATAAAAATTAGGAAAGAGCCATCGTGTTGAAGTATACTTCATGGAGGTGGCTTTTATTATTTAATCAAACTCCTTCAAAATTTCATTTACATAATTTCTTACATCATTTGCAATTGCAGATTTCAACTTTGCACTATTCTCTTTATTTTTTTTGAATGATTCTCCAATAGGCAAAAAAAGTTTTGCCACGTCAATTTCCAAAGCTTCTGTGATTTGGGAAAGGGTCTTTTCTTCTGGATATGAATGAGCTAATTCAATACTTTTTATAGTAGCTTCAGAAAGATTGGATTTTTCTGCAAGTTGAAATTGAGTTAATTTTTTTTGTTTTCGAATTGAACGGATATTTTCAGCTACACGAGTTCTTATCTCGAAATCCTTCATATAATTCATTTTTAATTATATTTTTAGATTATTACATAGATAGAAAATGAATAAAATATGTAAAAGTATAAAATATATATACATTAAAGTTTATTTATCTTATACTATTTTAAGAAATGTGTATTTCATATATAAATCAGGAGGAATTTATGAAATCAAAAAAACTATGGATAAGTTTTTTACTTTTTGAAATGATATCACTTTTTATCACTTCTTGTTCTTTCGAAAAGAAAGACAATATGCCTATAATTTTAGTAACCCTATCTTCAATAAGTGTTACTTCAAAACCTACAAAAACATCATACATTGTTGGTGAAGAATTTGATAAATCAGGAATGGTTGTAAAAGCGTATTATACAGATCTTACTAATAAAGATGTAACAGATAATGTAAAGATTTCAGGTTTTGATAACACCAAGAAAGATTCATTACAAAAAATTACAGTTGAGTACACCGAAAATGGAATTACTAAAACAGATTATTTTTACGTTAGTATAAAAGAACCAGAACCTAAAATTGAATATGAAATAACTTATAAGAATGTTGAATCTTGGGTAAATTCAATTGGAACAACTTGGGTTCAAGTTATAGCGGAAATAAAAAATACAGGAACAGTTCCTATTTACTTATCATCAAGTTCTTATGATTTGGAAGATGCAAATGGACAATTAATAGCAAGTAAACAATATATTTCAACTTATCCAGATGTTATTAAGAGTGGTGAAAAAGGATATATGTACGATGAAACAACTTTAGAAAATTCCGTTCAAGGAAACATAAATGTTATACCAAGAATCAATGCAAAGAAGGCTACAGTATCTTGTATAAGATATGATGTAAGTGAAATTTCAATTTCTGATACAACTTATAATGGTCCAAAAATGATAGGAAGAATTACAAATACAACATCTAAAGATGAAGATGGCCTTATTTATGTTGTTGGAATATTATATGATTCAAACGAAAAACCGATTGGAGTATTATTAGATATTATTACAGATGATTTAGCAGCAGGTAATAGAATTGGATTTACAGCAACTTCATTATGTTTACCAAATACTGTAAATTCAAACACTATAAATTCTTATAAAATATATGCATATCCAAAACAGTTTCAATTTAATTAAAATAAACGAAAAAAAGAAGTATACAAGAACTGGTTTTTTAAAAGCCAGTTCTTTTTTATATTAAAGAAACGCTTTATTGATTTTTTTCAAACTCCTATGATATTTTTTCTTTATGAAATATTTCCGTGTACACACTTCAGACATTGCATATCTTACTAAACAGCCAAGAGGCATTTTTACAACAGTTGGTAAGCTTGTTGAAGCCAAAACTCTCACCGAAGAAGAAACTGCGGAATATTGGAAGCAGCGTGAGTATTTTGAAAAAGTTCTTCCGGTTCCTCCATTCTACAAAGATGGAAATCCGGATCACGCAATTACCTGGTTTAAAGATACAGAGCAGGGTAGGGATATCTGGAATCAGCTGACTTTTTACCGCCAGATGTGCAGTAAATACGGAATCACACTTTATAAATCAGAAACCTCAGAAATTCCCGGCGAAATCATATACGAAGATGAGTTTCAGATTGCGGTTATCAATCCTAAGGAAACAAACTGTCATGCTGAACTTGTTTCAGCATCGTTATAATAGATTCCTGTCCCTTCTCAGCATAGCTGGAGCATTTTATCGGTTTTCAGCCGTCGCTCCCTAAGTTCGGAATGACATAAAACTACCAAGTATTAGTTACGACAGTTAAAGACTAAATCTCCAAAAAATGCTATAATAGTATGATTAATCAAGTAAAGGTGGTTTCGACACGCTCAACCACCACACAGGATAGCAACGATGGAAGAAATCAAAACAGCCGAAGGTGGCTCTCTCATTAAAATTCCGATTGAGGATGAGGTTAAACAGGCCTATATTGACTACTCAATGTCTGTAATTGTACAGCGCGCTTTGCCGGATGTTCGTGATGGTCTTAAGCCTGTTCACAGACGTATTATGTACGCCATGGATACCCTTCATCTTGCAAGCGGTGGAAAAACAAAGAAATGTGCTACCATTGTTGGTGAAGTTTTGGGACACTACCATCCACACGGAGACGCTTCTGTATATGATGCTCTTGTTCGTCTTGGACAGGATTTTGCTCAACGTTATACAACAGTAACTCCTCAGGGAAACTTTGGTACAATTGCCGGTGACCCTCCTGCAGCTTACCGATACACTGAGGCAAAGATGTCAAAGATCACCGAAGAGATGACCAGCGACATCAACAAAAATACTGTAGACATGATCCGCAACTTTGATGATACCTGCGACGAGCCTGCAGTTCTTCCTTCAAAGTTCCCATTCCTGCTTTGTAACGGTACAACTGGTATTGCCGTTGGTATGGCAACAAACATGCCAACCCACAACCTACGTGAAGTTGCCGATGCAATTTGTGCTTATATCGATAATCAGGAAATCACAATTGAAGAATTGATGCACTATATAAAAGGTCCGGATTTCCCAACTGGTGGTATTATTTATGGTACAGCCGGAATTAAAAAAGCTTACACAACAGGACGCGGTAAAATCGTTATCCGTTCTAAGTTCACAATTGAAACAGATAAACGCGGTAAGGAATCAATCGTATTTACAGAAGTTCCTTATGGTGTAAATACAACAAACATCATCCGCCGCATCAAGGAGCTTGTCCGCGATAAGCAGATTGACGGTGTAGTTAATGCCAACGATGAATCTTCTGACCGCTCAGGTATGCGTCTTGTAGTTGATTTGAAAAAAGGTGCAATCACAAAGATTGTTTTGAATCAGCTTTTTGCAAAAACAGATTTGCAGTCTAACTTTGGTGTAATAAACCTTGCCCTTGTTCCTCAGGTAAAAGAGGGTGCTGCTCCTCGTTATGATGAACCGGGCATGCTTACATTACCGGCAACATATCTTAAGCCGGAAGTTTTGACTTTGAAGCAGCTGATTCAGCACTTTGTAAATCACCGCGACGAAGTTATAACCCGCCGCACAATTTATGATTTGAAAGTTGCTAAGCACCGCATGCACATTTTGGAAGCTTTGATTACTGCAATCAATAACATTGATGAAGTTATTCAGATTATCAAGTCTTCTGAAAATACTGAGGATGCTAAGCTTAAGCTTGAGAAGCGATTTAATTTTGATGATGAGCAGGCACAGGCTATTGTTGATATGCAGCTTAAGCGCCTCACACATTTGCTCATCGAAGATCTTCAGAAAGAAATTAAAGAGCTCCAGGCTCTTATCAATTACCTAGAAGGCCTTCTTGCAGACCACAACAAGATTCTTAATCTTATTAAAGATGAGACTCGTAGCCTTGCAGAAAAATATGGTGATGACCGCCGTACAGAAATTGTAGCAAGCGAAGTAGAACAGATTAATGTTGAAGATATGATTAAAGATGAGGATATGGTTGTTATGATTTCCCGCATGGGTTACATCAAGCGTGTTCCAGCTGATAAGTATAAGAAGCAGGGTAGGGGAGGAACCGGAAGTAACGGTACAAACCTTCTTGATGATGATTATGTAAATCAGCTCTTCATCGGATCTACAAAGGAACATCTGTTATTCATAACTAACTTAGGTCGCGCTTACTGGATGAAGATTCATGAAATTCCGGAAAGTGAAAAGGCTGCCCGAGGTGCCCATATCAAGGGACTTCTCCAGGTTGGACCAGATGAAGAAATTACAACAGTAGTTTCACTCAAAGAATTCTCAGACGACCTCTTCCTCTTTATGACAACCGCGCAGGGTGTTGTAAAGAAGGTTCGTTCTACAGAGTTCCAGAATGCTAAGACCCGTGGTATCATCGGAATTAAGCTTAATGATAATGACAAGCTGATCAGTGCAATTCCAACAACAGGTGACTGTGAAGTTATGTTGATAAGTCGCCGTGGTAAAGCTCTCCGAATCACAGAAGATTCTGTTCGTCTCATGGGACGTGCAAGCTGTGGTATTAAGGGAATGAAGCTTTCTGAAGGTGATGAAATAGCTGCAGCTGTAAAAGTTGAAAAAGATGCAAATATGATTTTGCTTACAGAGAAGGGTGTTGGAAAGAGAATTTCTTTCGACCTCTATTCTGTACATGGCCGTGGAACAGGCGGGCAGAGAATCTTTGGAAACACAGAATCAAAGGGTGAAATCATAGGAGCTATCAACGTTAAAGATAAAGATGAAGTTGTCTGCATGACAAGCCAGGGAAAAACACTGCGCTTTAAGGCAACAGATATAAAGGAACAGGGAACAGGAGCCAGCGGTGTAAACGTAGTTCGTGTTACTGAGCCAGACTTCATCGTAGGACTGGACAAAGTTCAGGCCGATGATGACTAAAATCGAAGAACTGTAAAAAAACGGGCTGCGACAGCGGGGATGGTGGTAAGGCTAAAAATTGCAGTGCAATTTTTTTAACGCCTTGCTATAGAAAACCGGCCGCCAGCGGCCTTACACATTTAGATTCAACGAAAAAACGTCTAAGAGGCAAGCTGTGCTTGCCGACCTGAACGAGATGTTCTATATCTAGTATTCAGATTCCGAAACAAGTTTGGAATGGCACTAGATGTAGATAACTAACGAAAGTTAGGGAAAATAACTAACAATCGTTAGTTAGAAAGTTTTAAAATATTATTGACAAAATAAAAGTTTTGCTAAATAATATAGAAGAAGGGTACGAGCTATTTATTAAAGTATTTAGTTCTAGGGTGATTATATATATACATCAGGCAGAAGGGCTGACCGAATAAATCGGTCGCCCTTTTTTTATATCCAGACCGTTTTGTTCCACGTGAAACATCAAAAATTCACTTATCCACATAATCTACAAGTTATCCACAATTTTAAAAAACAATGTGGATAACTTTGTTGTTATTGTGGGTTAACAAAAATAAAGGAAATTAGGACTAAATGTTTCATGTGAAACAACCAGAAAAGATTGTTAATTTACTGACGGAAAATATCTTGGTTTTTAATTTGTTATTAATGAGAATCATATAATATAAAGTTTCAGAAATTAAAAACTGTTTCATGTGAAACATTAATGAAATAAAGAATAGAATAGGGGAGAGTATAAATTTATGTTTCACGTGGAATGTAATATTAATCAGACAGATAATAGTAGATTAGATATAGTTCATTTTCTACAAATGAAATGTTTCATGTGAAACATATTTTGCTAATTATTGAAAGAAAAAAAAAGTAATAAACAATATGAATTGAGTTTTTAAATTATACTGGTCTTTTCATTTCTAAGTCAAAATCAAGATGAGTCCTAAAGTGAATAATGTTTCACGTGGAACATAGGTTGTTATTTAGACTGATAAAGAAACTTTTAATGTCTAAATTCGAAATAAAATAGTTTTATGATGTTTCATGTGAAACATTGTGCTGAAATGAAGTTAAGGTATAATTAAGATCAAAATCATAAGTAATTATGTTTATGTACCACGTGAAACGAATCTTAAACTGACAAACGGTTGTTAACTTTAAAAACTAATAAATGGTCGTTAACTTTAAAATAATACGACCGTTTGTTAGACATTTTTTTGATGATTTTAAATTAAATGTAAAAATGTTTTTTTGTTTCAGAAATCTATGATTATTGTAAAAAGCAAAGGATTTTTTATTAAAATCCATGATGCAAAGTTCAATTCTTCTACAATTTTTTAGAAGCTAAATTATGTGCTTTATTTACCAAATGTTTAGCAAATTCTTAATTCAATCTTTTTTATATTTACTTTCAGATAATTTTTGGAAAATATCAGGATGGATAAAATAAGTGCTAAATCTTCTTTTCTCTCAATTCAAAACGGCCTTTTCTCCAGTCTGCGTAGCCAACTACAGAATATCCGGCTTTATCATAGAGTTTCCTTGAATATGGGTTTTCTATAAAGCAATCCAGGCGAATAGAATCATATCCCTGGGATTTGCAAAGCTTTTCAATATAATTCAGGGTTTCTCCTGCTATTCCCTGATTCTGGAAGTCCGGAGAAACACATAATCTGTGAATTACACAGAATCTTGCATCAGGCCATTGCCAATTACCATTTTTATATTCTTCATCGCATTCTTCACTTAAAACAAAGCAAACTTCAGGCTTTCCATCCTTTTTACCAATATACATCTGGTTTTTGCTGATATCTTCTGAAATTATCTTTAAATCAGGATATATCTTGTCCCACTGATGGATTTCCTGTTCTTCCATATGTTTTATTGCTGCAGAGAATATCGAGAATACTTTTTCAATGTCTTTTGTTTGTGCTTTAGAGTAAATCAAGCTTAAACTCCTTAAAAGAAGCACTTCCGCCTGCTTTTTCGGTTGAATAGCAGAATAATGCAAAACGAACACCTACAAACTGATCCAAAGTATAACGAAGCTTTACTGGATCGCCAAAATCTTCAAAAGCCTCTTTTTCATCCAGATTTTCACTAAAAGCAAATTGAACCTGCTCTTTTGTGTGTTCTAAATTGAAAGTTGCATTTAATTTAAGTTTTGGAGAAGAAAGATCTTTTTCAGTGGTAATTACTGGTTCTTCATCATCAAAGACTCCCATAGACCACGGACTATATGGAATCTTATGTTCTGCGATAATAAGCTTGTATTTATCATCTTTTTTGGTGATTCCTATAAATCCATATTCACCTTCGAGTGCGCAAAGTCCTGCAATGTCTCCGTTGTTCAGTTTTGATACATCAACTTCTACACTACCTGCACAGTGTTCTGTAAAAGTTCTTTGTGTAAGAGTATTTGCTGCCTGAACTACATTTTTGCAGATTTTATCAGTTTTTATAGTGAAAGTATCAGCTTCAAGCTTCACAAGAGCTTTATTAGGAATATGATTCCACTGCCAGGCCGGATTTGTAAAGTCATTGCTGTAAAGAGGCTTATACTGATAATCCGGGCGCAGATCAGGGACAGTTACTTCTCTTGGCGTAAAACCGGCTGCTCCAAATACAGGGAAATCATCATCAAACTTTACAGGTACTAAAACCGGGATTCTACCCAAAGCACCATGGTCTTGGAATACGATAGAGTACCAGTTTCCGTTTGGAGCCTGAACAATTCCACCCTGGGCTGTTCCACTGTTCCAGTTTGCCAGATCTGAGCACAAAACATCCTTTCCGGTATAAGGGCCTTCAATTTTATCAGAAACATAGCAGGCTTCTGTACGCATCTTTCCTTTTGGCATATGAATAAAGAAGATGTAGTATTTTCCGTTAATCTTATAAATATGGCTTCCTTCATAACCCAAAATCACATTTTCGGGATTATCTCGGATTATTACTTTATTAATTCCACCAGCTTTGGGTCCAGACAGATCTGCCTCCATTTCTGTAAGTGTTATATTCATATTTCCGCTCACACAGTAAACGCGGCCATCATCATCAAAAAGTAGCGACATATCATGATAAAAGCCTTTTATTTCTGAACGCTGCCAGGGGCCTTCTATTTTTTCAGATGTAAACAAATAGGTCTTTCCTGTGTCATTTGCAACAAAAGAAATATAAAATTTACCCTTGTGATGACGAATGCAGGCAGCCCACATTCCTTTTCCGTAGGCTCCCTTATTGTCTGCTAGCGTCTCTTTTTCTGTGGATTCAAGTTCGTCGTAAACATAAGCCGCATGTTCCCAGTCTACAAGATTGTAAGAACGCAAAATTTCGCAGCCCGGCATAAAGTGCATTGTAGTACTTACCATGTAGTAAGTATTGTCTACACGGATAATATCTGGATCCGGGAAGTCTGCGGGGATGATGTAGGAGGAGGATTTTCTCATAGTGAATGGATTTGTTTCTTCGGGATTTATAGGGATATTTTTCATTTTCTGATTCCTTACGATTGTTAGTATGAAAAAGATAAGTATAACCAAACTAGTAACTAACAGTCGATAGTTTTTGAATTCTTTTTTCATTTTATGATTTTATAATACTGTTAAAACAATATCTTGTAAACTTACTAACGTTAGTTTATAAATAAAAAGGAGATTTCCAGTAGTTAGTTTTCAATTATTTTATTGTCTGCAGATTTTGTCTAATCGTGAAACATTTTCTGATATAAAGTCGGCTCCGGCTTCTTCAAGTTCTTCGCGGCTTCCATAGCCAAAGAGAACTCCGCAGGATTTGAGGCCGATTTTTTTTGCGCCAAGAATGTCGTGCTTGCGGTCCCCAATCATCAGGATTTTTGATTTATCCGATATGTGATTGCGCTCGATTGCGTATGCAATAACTTCGTCTTTTTTACTGCGACTTTCATCCATCAGGCTTCCGCAGACATTTTCAAAATATTGTGCCAGGCCAAAGTGTTCTATAATGCGAACTGAATATTCTTCCGGTTTTGAGGTAGCCACGACTAACTTTTTTCCTGCAGCTTTAAGACCAGCCAGGAGTTCCGGGATTCCAGGATAAACTGAATTTTCTAGCAGGCCCTTTGTTGCAAAATATTCACGATATTTTTTTACACCTTCTGCGACTTTCTGCTCATCAAAGCCGAATTGAGTTTTGAAAGTTTCTGGCAATGGTGGTCCGATAAATGTACAAAGAGTTTCGTAGGTAGGAATTTTAATTCCAAAATATTTTAGTGCATGGATAAAAGAATTTGTAATTCCCTGGGCTGGGTCTGTGAGTGTTCCGTCGAGATCAAAGAAAAGATAATCAAACATAAGGCATTATAAAAAGACAGTGATTAGTGGGTCAAGGGTGTCATTGAGAATGAAGTGAAGTAATGTATAAAATAGATTGCTTCGTCGCTTCTCTCCCAGGGCTTCGCTCCTCGCAATGACAGAGATGTGTTGTAATTTATTATGTCATTCTGATATTATTAAAATGATGGACTTTTCTAAAAAACCGCTTAAGATATTTTTCTCTTATTATAAACCTCATATCAGACTTTTTATTGCTGATATGCTTTGTGCTTTTTGTATGGCTTCAATTGATGTTGCCTTCCCGATGTTTTCACGTTATGCGCTTAATACACTTATTCCAAATCATCAGCTTAAAACTTTTTTGACGCTGGTTGGAATTCTGCTCATTGGCTTTTGTATTCATAAAATGTGTAACTGGTTTGTCGCTTATTGGGGACACGTTTTTGGAAACCGCGTTGAGCAGGATATGAGACGGGATGTTTTTAATCATCTTGAAGAATTGCCTTTCAGTTTTTACGATACAAACCGCACGGGAAAAATCATGTCACGTGCAACTACCGATCTTTTTGAAATTACAGAGCTTGCTCATCATGGGCCGGAAGATTTTTCTATTGCCATGCTGAATCTGATAGGTTCTTTTATTCTTCTTCTGACAATCAGATGGGAGCTTGCAATTATTGTTTTCATAATGCTGCCTGCTATCTTTTTTATCGTTTTTACTTCTCGTCGTAATCTTTCTAAAGCCTCTGCTAAGGTAAAAGAGACAACTGCAGAAGTAAACGCTGGTCTGGAATCCAGCATCTCTGGTATTCGGGTTACAAAAGGGTTTGCAAATGAAGATTATGAGCGTACTCGTTTTGACTTTTATAATAAACAGTATAGTGCTGCAAAGCAAAACCGCTTTCGTTACATGGCAAGCTTCTTTTCAAATATTGAATTCTGCAATAATTTGCTTTCTTTGCTTACCCTTGCTGTGGGCGGTTATTTTATTATGAAGGGGAAAATGACTCTGCCAGATTTAGTTGCAGCTAACTTATTTGTAGCAAGCTTTGTTGGACCAATTAAAAAACTAAACAATTTTGTTGAACAGTTTGCTACAGGAATGGCCGGTTTTAACAGATTTATAGAAATTATGAAAACTGAGCCTGAGCCAGCTGATGCTCCTGATGCTGTAGAGATTCTTTCAGCAAGAGGCAATATCAGTTTTAAGAATGTTGACTTTTCTTATACTCCGGATTTTCCTGTTTTGAAAAATATTAATCTGGATATTCATTCCGGAGAAAAGTTTGCACTTGTCGGGGCCAGTGGTGGAGGAAAATCTACTATTTGTAATTTGATTCCACGCTTTTATGAAATTACCGGCGGTTCAATCAGCCTTGATGGAATTGATATTCAAAAGATAAAAAAGCATTCACTTCGCAGTCAGATTGGAATTGTTCAGCAGGATGTATTTTTATTTGCTGGAACAATTCGTGAAAATATTGCTTATGGTAAACCTGATGCCACAGATGAAGAAATTATTCTTGCAGCAAAAAGGGCCGAAATTCACGATGACATTATGCTCATGCCTAACGGCTATGATTCTGTGGTGGGAGAGCGAGGTATAAAACTAAGCGGCGGCCAGAAACAGAGAGTTTCTATTGCACGATGCTTCCTCAAAAATCCACCTATTCTTATTCTTGATGAAGCAACTTCTGCCCTTGATACAGCAACAGAAATAAAGATTCAGCATTCTTTTGATGCTCTTTCTAAAGGCCGTACTACTCTTGTAATAGCTCACCGCCTTTCTACAGTAAAAAATGCAGATAAGATTGCTGTTGTAAATGACCATGGAATAGTCGAGCTTGGTACTCATGAAGAGCTTATGGCAAAAAAGGGTGAGTACTATAAATTACAGAGTGTTCAGATAGCTGAGTAATTAAATCAACTTACAAAAATAATTCTGCAATAAATACAACAGCACAGCAGGCACAGGCAACTGGGAAAAGTCCAAGTCCTATATAAGATAAAATAATTCCAACAGCAAGTGCGATTATGCCTGCAATAGGAGACTGTGTAGCTTCTATGATGGAAGGGAATGTCATTACTGCAAGAGTTATGTAAGGTACATAATACAAAAATGATTTTATAAAGCGATTTTTGATTGGCTTACGAATTAATGTAAGAGGAAGAACTCGAATTAAATAAGAAACAAAAAAAGCTGTAAAAATAGATAAATAGATATATGAATTCATAATTTAATCTCCATAAAGGTGATTTCGAAATTTCATTCAAACTACTCAAACACCGGATTATTGTTTGAATCAGATTTAATCACTTAATCATTGTTATCATCAGGAATCGGTTTAATTAAAGCAACAATACTTGAAATTACAACTGTAAGAATTATAGTACGTGTGCTACCAGAAAGTTGACTAACTAACGGTAGTTTTGTAAAAGCAAAACTTGCTGCAAAACTTACAAGTACAGAAACCATAATTACAATATTCTTTTTTGCAGGAGGAACGATTATAGCAAGAAACATTCCATAAAGAGCAACAGAAAGTGCGCTGACTACACGAGTTGGTAAAAAGTTACCAGCTATAATTCCAAGTGAAGTTCCAATACTCCAAAGTGGAATCGCAACTAGTAAAGCTCCATAATTATAAAAAGGATTTATGTATCCTGGTCTTGCTATTGTAATTCCAAAGATTTCATCAGTTACACCAAAACCAATAAAAAAGCGATGAATTAAAGGAGTCTTTGGATCAAAGCGTTGTGTAAGAGCAGTACTCATAAGAAGATAACGCGCATTTACAACAAGAGTTATCAATGCGATTTCTATGAAAGAAGCTGCTGTCTGCATTGATGTAAATAGAGCATATTCACCTGCAGAAGCAACACAAAAAAAGCTTGCTATAAAACCTTGTAGTGGAGTAAGGCTTGCATTACGTGCAACAATTCCAAGAGAAAAAGAAACTGCAAAATACCCGAGACCAATAGGAAGGCCGTCTCGCATGCCTTCGAGAAAAACTTTATTTTTCATGTTCTACCATTTAAATTAAAAAAACGGTGGTTTTGATACACCTGCTTTGCAGGTACTCAACCACCGTTTGCATTTTAGCATAATATTATATCTTTGCCAAATAACTAAGCGTTTGCCATAGCCTTCAATTCTGCAAGCATCTTTGGTAAGTCGCTTTCCATATTCTCGTTTGTGAACTGGCAGGTACCAACTTTTTCGTGACCACCGCCACCATATTTCAGCATCAAACTTCCGACATTTACTTTACTTGTCTTGTTTAAGATACTATAACCAACGGCAGCAGAACATCCCTGTCCACCACGACCACTTACAATCCATGCCGAAATATTCTGCTCAGGATACATAGAGTAAATCATAAAGCGGTTTCCGGTATAAATAGGATCAACACCACGTAAATCAGAAATAATAAGATTTCCTTCTGTAATTGTGTGTGCCTTTACCATTTCTTTGAATTTTTCTGTCTGTTCATTATAAACTTCAATTCTTTCCTGTACATCAGGCATTGCAAGAATTTCTTCTGTTGATTTATCGCGGCAGGCAACCATGAGTTTTTCCATGAGCTCATAGTTAGGTACAGTAAACTCACGCCAGCGGCCAAGACCTGTTCTTGGGTCCATTAAAAAGCCAACAAGAATCCAGCCTTTTGGATTCTGGATTTCATCAATTGTAAGATTGCCAGAATCCACTTTATCAACAGCATTCATAATATCATCAAAGTTTGGGAACTTTTCTTTTCCGCCGTAATATTCGTAAATAATACGTGCGCAAGATGGAGTTATGCGGCTTTCGCCTTTATATTTTCCTTCAAGTTGATTTCTTTCAAATTCACTTGAATGATGATCAAACCAAAGACCACAACCTTCTACAAATGGAACGTTTGCTAGACAGTCATTGCTGTCTATCGGGATAAGCCCGTCCTGTAAATCTTTTGGATGAGCAAATTTCCAGTGATCAATAACGCCGGCCTCAAGAAGAAGTGCTCCGCATGCAAGTCCGTCAAAATCAGATCGTGTAACAAGTCTCATTGCCATAATAATTCCCTCTTTATAAAAACGATTTTATACATATATTTTAACCTACTTTTTTAAAAAAAGATATTTTTAAATTTACTTTTATATTATTTTACCTTGTGATATAGTAGGGAAAAGAGTTTAATAAGCAGGTGGTTTCGATACGGCTGTCGCCTACTCAACCACCGTGTGATTTTATGTAGGTTTTTTATGAATTACGAAATGCAGGAAATGCCAAAGGCTGGAGATACAGTTGTAGTTGGAATGTCGGGTGGTGTAGATTCTACTCTTACTGCCCTTTTGCTGCTGGAACGAGGCTGCAAGGTTATTGGTGCAACTATGTCGCTTTGGGATGGAAGTCTTCCGGAAATCCATACAGGAACAAAAACCCGCGAAGCCTGTTTTGGTCCTGGCGAAGAAGAAAATATAAAAGAATGTAAGCGTTTTTGCGAGGCTCATGGAATTGAATATCATGTAATAGACGTAAAAGAAAACTATCGCAAAGAAATCCTTGAATATTTTAAAAGTGAATATCGCAGTGGACGTACACCAAATCCATGTATCCGTTGTAATATGATGATTAAGTTTGGTGCACTTTTAAAGGGTATCGAAAATCTTGGAATTAAGTTTGATTATTTTTGTACCGGTCATTATGCAAAAATTGTTCGTCCAGAAACAGGACTTTTTGATTCTGATAAAAGACCTTGTATGATTGCTGGCGCTGAAGATGTTTCAAAAGATCAGACATATTTTTTGTATCGCTTACCTTCAGAAACATTGGAAAAAGTCAGATTCCCGCTTGCTGTAATGAAAAAGAGTGAGGTTTTTGAGCTTGCTCACAAAGCCGGTCTTGAAGCAGCTAACCGTGAAGAAAGTCAGGATTTTATTGGTGAAGAATATTTTGATATTCTCTTTGCCGATAAACCTTCTATTCCGGGTGATATTATTGATCTTGATGGACATGTTCTTGGAAAGCATCGCGGTATTGAACATTATACTGTAGGTCAACGACGTGGACTTGGTGTGGCAGTAAATTATCCTGTTTATGTTCATTCGATTGATGCTAAGAATAATGTTGTAGTTCTTGCACCAAACGAAGCTCTTAATTCAAATGCTTTGATTGCAGATGATTTTGTATGGCCGGCTGGTGTTGAACCAACAGAAGGCTTTGATGCAATGGTAAAAATCAGATTGGCCAGCAAGCCGGCAGTGGCTCATATTGAACGTTATGTTTGTGATGAAAAAGAAGCTGCTAAGTATCGGGGTCAACCCTGGAAGATAACTTTTGAGCAGCCGCAAAGGGCAGTTGCACCTGGACAGTCGGCAGTGCTTTATAAGGATGGAGTTATTGTAGGAGGCGGAGTGATTTTCAAAGCCATGTCAAACTGAATTGATTTAAGCATCTTGTATTAGATCCCTGCCCCTTCGCAGCATAGCTGCTCGGAGACTCGCTAAAAATGCTCCACTGGAGCATTTTTACGGCTTACAGCCGTCGCTCCCTAAGTTCGTGATGACAAGGTAGAGTCAGGGAATGACAGAACAGTTATAGCTTCAGTAATTTTTCTGCATTTTTGTGCAGAATCATTTCACGTTCTTCGTTAGATAAATCAAGGCGATTAAATCTTTCTAATTCTTCTTCGTGATCCCACATTGGAAAATCAGAGGCAAACAAGAATCTTTCTACCCCGTGTGCACGAATCATTTTGTTAGCTTTATCTAACGAAAGCCATTCCAAAGTACTTGAAGTATCAAAATAAACATCTTCTCCAACAAGATACTTCATTGAATTATCCCATTCAGTATAACCGCCAAAATGAGCTGCAATCAAAGTAAGCTTTGGATGCTTTTTATGAAGATTTAAAATTCTCTGTGGGCCAGAAAAATCATAGCGGTAATCTCCAGCATGCATAATAAGTGGCATTTCCAGATCTGTCATGATGTCATAAACATTATCCATGCGGGCTGCATCAATCTGGAATTTCTGAAAATCAGAGTGAAGTTTTATACCATGAAGGCCAGCTGCTTTTATTCGATGAAGTTCTGCTTCATAATTATCATAATCAGGATGCATGGTTCCAAAGCCAATAAATTCAGGATGTTCTTCGCATTGTTCAATAGTAAAATTATTAGAAGGCTCAACCTGCATTGCTTTTGTTGCAACAGGTAAAATTACATATTTAGAAACTCCGATTTTTGAACCGCTTTCAAGAAGTTCTTCAGGGCTTCCGTGATATTTCATTGGATAGTTATAAAAATCGCCGACACTCTTAGAAGCTTTTTCGGCAATTTTTGCAGGATATATGTGACAGTGAAAATCAATAATCATAATGCGAAAAGAATACTGTTTTGAAAATAATTAGTCAAATTGATTATTCGGACAAATATTTCTTAAATTCAGGATACTGTTCGACAAAAACTTTTGCGGCTTTTTCATAATTTTCCCAGTTTGAGTAAAAAAGTGGAACTAAACCTGGTATGAAGGTGAGATCTGTAACATTCATATATTCGTATTTAATGTTATGCTCATCAAAAAATTGCCTTACAGAATCTACAGTATTATAAAGAACGTAAGCCAGGAAAGTTGAACAGACAAAACGATATTCAAGATCATCAGAGTTTATATCTACAATTTTATTTTTTGCACTTTTTGGATATTTTGCAGTTCCAAAAGCCCGGTATTTTTTATTGGTAAAATATCTTTTTCCAATGAACCATATACCAATTTTGATATTTTTCAAAGAAGCATATTTGAGTTTTGTACTGGCGGCATATTTTTCTATAAATACTTTTGTATCTTCAAATTCTTTTTCAGAAACTTTGAGTGCATAAGTAATTTGTTCTGACTTAGCAGGGTCACAATGTTTCATGTATTTATTATCTTGTGGAGAACGACAGTTTTCTTCTGCAAGCTGATATTTTCCTCCAAAAGTTAGTCCATAAAAACAATCATCCAGGGAAAAATTAATTGCAGAATGACTTAAGTCTGGAACATCTTCTGTCTTTGTAAGAGATAAACCGCCTTGCAAGAAATTTGCAATATATAAAGGATTACTATAAATAGGATTATAAAGTCTTATGAAAATATATTTGTAATCAGGATCATCAGTTTCTTCGAAATGTACATCATTTGAAATCGCAAAAGGAATTTGAGGTTCTACTTCATAATCATATTCAATATCATGCTGGACGTAATTACGCGTTATAGTTTCTGTTGTTTTACATCCAATAAATAAAAAACTAAGAAGAGAAAAGAAGAGGATAAATTTAATTTTGTTAGTCTTATTAAACATTTATTTCCAGCTTTTTGCCGGTTGGTTGATATTGATAATAACGTACACCAGCAGCATTCATTAATTTTTTGGAAGCTTCAACAGATGGAGTTCCGTCATATTTATTTTCTGCAAAAACAACAGTTTTAATTCCACTCTGGATTATTGCTTTAGCACATTCATTACAAGGGAATAGGGTAACATAAATTTTACAGCCTTCCAGTGAACCTCCGCGATAATTCAAAATTGCATTTAATTCGCTGTGAGTAACATAGGCGTATTTTGTTTCGAGAGTATCACCTTCGCGAGCCCAGGGAAATTCATCATCAGAACAGCCGCGTGGAAAACCGTTATAACCCATAGAAAGGATTTTATTATCTTGATCAACAATACAAGCACCAACTTGTGAATTAGGATCTTTTGAACGGAGACTTGCAAGTTTTGCAACTCCCATAAAATATTCGTCCCAAGAAATATAGTCTGAACGTTTTTTTATAATTGAACCCATAGAAATACCCTCACTTCCTGATTTTATATATTATGTCAAAAAAAAACAAAACGTACAAGAACGATAAAAATAGATAGAATAGTTAAAGAGAAAAACAAAGATTAAAGAACATCACCAATCTGTTCATTATAAATTGAGAAAAGCTTTAATGATTTATCATGAAGATTAGAATTCTCTGTAACAGTTTTTCCGCAGAAAGAAAATTTTCTGCCTTCTTTTCTGGCTTCATTAGCTGCATTACTGATAGCTTGAACAGTAGCTAGAATAGGATGTTTGAAAATCTTGGTTTCGCTTTCTGTTTTTATTGCAATATCAATATCTTTTGAAAGAGAAATTTCTGTCATTCGTTCATTATTCCCGCCGGTTCCGATTACAATATTTCCGTAGTGAATACCAATTCCGATTCTTATCTGAGGCATTCCTCGTTCAGAAAATTCTTCACGGAGCTTTATCATTTCTTCCTGTATTTCGATGGCACAGTTAAGAGCAGCTTCTGCGCTGTTCGGAAAAATTGCAATGATTCCATCTCCAAGATATTTTTCAATAATTCCATTGTATTTTCTGATAAGTGGAGCTACACGACGAAGATAAGAATTCAGTAAATCAAAAACCTGAATAGGAACAAGCTTTTCAGAAATCGCAGTAAAGTTTCGTATATCAGCAGAAAGTACCGCAGCTTTTGAAACCTTGTATTCGCCGAGTTGAACTTCTGTAATATCCTTTTTACTTAAAAGTTCAAGAAATTCTTTAGGTACAAAGCGGTAATATGCTTTATTCATTTCTACAAGATTTTGGTTTATATCAAGAATATTCTGGTAATTTTTATTCTGTATATAGGCAAGAAGAATAATCTGCCAGATAGCAAATTGTACGAAAGAAGGAGCCAGCAGCTGTAGGCCATGAAGGAAAGAAATGTGATTTATAAGGAGAATATCACCTGTTGCTCCAATTGCTAGAAATACAAGAGAAAGGATAGCAAGAGAACTAAGAAAATCCGGTTTTTTAATAGTACTCAAAATAAAGAATAAAGAATCAATAGTTAAAATGCTGTACATATAAAGCTGTTCAAATGGAACCAGTCGATTTGCGAGATGAATTGGTAGAACAAAATCAAGAATCAGAAAAATATAAGATGGTACAGCAAGAATTTTTGCTGGTATATATTTAAAAATATTTTTGTTTAAAGAATCAATATAAAGAGTAATGAAACCGGGAATACAAAAAATAGAAATAAATTCAATTTTCAGCATCATGGAAAAAGGAAGTGCAGGGAAGAGTGTTTTTAGCAAAGGAAAAATAGAAGAAACAATTCGTGTATAAATTGTAAGAATCAGTAATGCCAGATATAAATACGATTTTTCTTTCTTGATGATAAATATCAAAATAGAGTAGAGAACAATCATTAAAAGAATTCCGGAAAAAATACTGTAGCTACACAGACTTTTGTAATGTGTATCTTTATAATATTGTTCTTCACAGAGAGTTATTTTGCCACGTAAACCACCTTTGCGGTAAATATCATTAGAAACAAAAATTGTAAGAGTTACAGTCCCATCACTTTTAGGAAAGAAGGCAGCTGTTTCAAAATTCTGTTCGGCAATTGTGTTTTCCCATTCTGTAACAGGATTACCTGCCTGATAAATGAGTTCATTATCTGCATAAATTGTAAAAGCTGTATATGCTAATTTATAAACTGGAAAAACATATTTTGTGTCTGGAATGAGGTTTGTTAATGTGAGACGGTAAGTTCCGGAGCCCTTTCCTGTTTTAGTAATTTTCTGGATATCATCTGAAAGAGGGTATTTATTCCAGTCTGAAGGTGCAGAAACTACGATATCAGGTTTTGAATTTTTATCATAAGGCGGGACAAATTTTCCCCAGTAAAAATCCCAATTTGTTTCTATACTGATTTTTGAATTCATCAGATTTTCTGGTTTTTCAATTTTGTAAACAGAGCCCTGGGCATTCAATTGAAATAAAATAAAAAGCAAAGACAGAAAAACAATTATTTTTTTCATGATTCCTCTCCTGTTGTTTTTTTACTTTTTCTTGATAATTCATAAAGCTGAAGCGGCTTTTCTTTTCCTTTTACATACATTGCTTCAAGCTCTTTGATTTCGTATTGAAGTGTATTATTCTGCGACATTAATTCTTCTAAAGAATGTGAAATGATAATATTTTTCTTTAATCTTTCACAAACACTTTCTATTCGTGCTGCTGTATTAACTGTATCAGAAATTACAGTATCATCCAGACGGCCTTCTTCACCAATTGTTCCAATAATCATTTTTCCGTAGTGAACTGCAATGTAAGGATTAATTTCGTAATTTTTACATATATCTGATTGATTAAAGCGTTTTACACAGTCATTTATTTCCAGGGCGGTTCTTACTGCATCAAGTTCGGAATTCGGGAAGAGAGCCATAAAACCACCGCTTAAGAATTTACTTACAAATCCGTCATATTTTTTTATGATAGGTGAAACTAATTTAAGATATTCATTGAATATTACAAAATGATCTTCAAGAGATGGTTTAGATTTTTTACATTCAATGTCTACTTTTGAGAAAATAATACTCATTTCAATATTGGAGTAATCACCGAGTTTTGTCTTTGTAATAGAATCTTTGTTAAGCAACTGCAGGAATTCTTTTGGAACAAAACGCAGATAAGCTTCGTTAAGGCGTTTTAAATCATTAGAAGCTTTTGTCGTTGTTTTATAAACATCATTCTGAATTGCCGCAAGCATAATAATCTGAATTACAACAAAAATTACAATGAAGAAAGGAAAGAGTGAAATAGGCATTAAGGTTTTTATTTTTGTATAAGCTGTATCAACAAAGGCTCCTATACACAAAGTAAAATAGCTTAAGAAATTATAGAGTGAATATTTTTTTTGTTTGATTAAATTAGATATACTGAATATAACAACATAAAGCGCAATGATTCCCATTCCTATCTGCATTACAGGAACGAGACGGTTTGAATAATAAGCAGGAAGTACAAGAGAAAGAATTCCAAAAGCTGCCAAAATTGTGATGATTGAATGGCGCAGAGCTTTTTCTTTTATAAATTTAAAAACAATAAAACGTGTCTTTGAAGGATAAATCGAAAATAACATTTGCAGTATGGAAATTGGAGCTACCCATAAAGCAAGAAATTCAAGTTTAGCTATGATTTCTAATGGCATCTTTGGAAAAAGAATTGAAAAAGAAGAATAACCGGCAGTACCAACTCGCAGGGCAAAAACTAAGGATGCAAGACCAAGATAAAGATATTCAATTCTTTTATGATTGAAAAGAAATTGCACAATGTTCAAAAGGCTGATGAATAAAAGACTTCCGATAATGATGGAATACAAAACAAGAGATAATGTATTGAACTGAGAAATTATTTTACTTGTGCCAAAGAATACAGTGTCCCAAAGACCGCCTTTTCTATAAAAATAGTTAGAAACAAAAATTATGATTTCAGCATTTCCATTTTTATCCGGATAAAAGGTACATAAAATCGGTTTGCTTACAGAATTAGATTTTACATAGGAATTAAGCTTTTCAGAAAAATCAGGACTTGCAAGTGGGAAAGGGTTTCCGCTTTGAGCTGTTTTCTTTCTGTTAATGTAAATTGCACTGGAAGTTCCGGGAGATTCATTCATGAAAATTGCATATTCTTTATCTGGCTGAAGTTTTTCATAAACGTATCTGTAGCAGCCGTAAGTTTCTGGAGCAGTTTGACCAAAGGCTTTAATTTCTTTATTCCAGTCACCAGGAACTTCGCACATAAAATCAGCAGGCTGTTTTTTATCAATAAGTGTAAAGGTTTGCTCTGGAGTTTTTTTTAAGAATAATTCCCATTTACCATCAAGGCGAATCAAATTAATATCATTTTCTGCGAAAAGAGATGTTGAAATTGTAAATAGAAGGAATGTCAAAAATATTTTGAAATGTTTTTTCAAAAATCTCTCCTTAATTAAATATTTTAACTCTTCTTATATTATAGGCTACTTTTTCTATTAATTAAATGATTTTTTATTTATTTGGAAATTATCACTATTCAAAAAATAAAGGTGTCAAAACTGTAAAAACAAGATATAATTTAGTGATGAATTTGAAACAGAAAGTGAAAAAAGGATTGAATAGTCTTACCTCTTCTTATCAGCGGGCAAGAGTTGTTTCATTTTTTGTTACAGCATGTTCGCTTTTATATCATATTGCTATTTGTATTTTTTTCCACATTATTGATATACAGCAGATGTTCTACTATAACTTTTTCAGTATTGCTATTTTCCTTTTAATTCTTATTTTCATTCCAAAGTTAAAATCCTATGTTTTGCCATACTTGATTGCTCTGTTTGAAGTAATTGTGCATCAGATAATGGCAGATTATTTTTTGGGCTCATATTGCAGTTTCCATTCCTTTATTTTGCTGATGGGACTTTTACCCTTCCTTGTTTTTGAAAATAAAAAACGTTATGCGTTTCCAGTAACTGCCATAAGCTCACTTTTGTATATTTATTTTTCATGCAGAAATATTGAGCCGCATTCTGATGTGCCGCAAACAGTTATTTTTGTAATCCGTTGTATGAATATTACAATCACAGTTTTCATGGTTATTTTTGTGATTTTAATTTATACACGTGTTGTTTATCGAATTGAGATGCATTTGAAAAACCATAGTAATTCGCTGGAAAATGAAATCAAAATGGCTTCGGTAATTCAGCAGAGTTTTTTTAGACAAGATGTTGATAATATAAAAAAATATGAAGTTGCTTATTTCAGCCGTCCTATGGTTGGAGTTTCCGGCGACCTTTATGATTTTTATAAAACTGGCGACAGGCTTGATGGACTTGGAGTTTTTGATGTTTCGGGACATGGAATTTCATCTGGCCTTGTAACAATGCTTGTGAAAAATATTATTCATCAGGAATTTTATAATCAAAAAGATGTTGAGCTTTGGGAAATTGTAAATAGAATCAATGACCGTGTAATCGAAGAAAAAGGTGAAATACAGAATTATCTTACGGGTGCTCTGGTTCGTCTTTTTGAAGATAAATTTGAACTTGTAGATGCAGGACATCCGGCTCCAATTCTTTACAGAAAAAAAACAGGTGAATGTAATTTTATAAAACTTAGTGAAAAGTCTGTAGGTGTTATAGGTATTGCAGGCTTTCCTGTTTATTATGAATCCATGTTTTATGATTTTGAAGATGGAGATGAACTGATTCTTTTCTCTGACGGCGTTGTTGATATCAAAAATGAAAACGATGAATATTTTGGTAAAGAGAGGCTTCTGGAAGCAGCAAAAGTTGTAATTGGCCGCTCGTCTGCTGAACAGGTTAATTTTATTGCAAACAGTATTTATTCTTTCTGTGGCAGTCGTGAACAGAATGATGATCTTACAATAATTGTTTTGAAAAAATAATATGACAGAAGAAATACAAAAGTTTCCGATTACTCCATACCTGGAACAGATTTGTGATACGCTTAAAAAATCCCCGTCACATTTTTTGGTATTAACTGCAGAAACAGCTGCAGGAAAATCTACAGTTTTGCCGCTTGCTCTGCTTGAACATTTTTCCGGTAAAATAATTGTGACTGAACCAAGGCGGATTGCAGTGTTAGGCGTGGCAAATCGTGTTGGTGAACTGACCGAAAAACCGAAAGAGGTTGGTTATAAGATTCATCTGGAAAGCAGGATAACGTGTGAGACGCGGCTTGAAGTTGTTACGGAAGCAATTCTTGTGAGACAGCTGCAGAGTGATCCTGCTCTTGAGGATTACAATGTTGTTGTGCTTGATGAGTTTCATGAGCGTTCGGTAAACACAGATCTTGCACTGGCCTTTTTAAAAGAAGCCAAGCAGCTACGCGATGATCTTTTTGTTGTAATTATGTCGGCCACTATAGATACAAAGAAGCTTCAAAGGTGGTTGAGCTTGCCGAAACCACCGGAAGAGGTTCCTGTAATTTCCATTCCTGGACGGCAGTTTGCGGTGAATGTGGTTTATGAGCCGGAAAAGTCTATAGTAAGTGCTGTGCGGCAGGGAATAAGATATGCTGGTGATTCTGGTAATATTCTGGTTTTTCTGCCTGGAATTTCTGATATACGTAAAGCGCAGGAAGCTCTTCTTGAAACAAATGAATTCTCTGATGATAGTGAAAATGAGTTATGCATTCTTCATTCAAGTATTTCTCTTGAAGAACAAAAGCTTATTATTTCACCGGCAAGCCCTGACGGCAAAAGGCGTGTAATTCTTTCTTCTGCAATTGCGGAAACATCACTTACAGTTCCGGGAGTGAATGTAGTAATAGATAGTGGCCTTTCACGTGTAAACAGAATGGATATAAATACCGGAATGGAAAAACTGACTACAGAAAAAGAAAGTGAATTTTCTGCTGAACAAAGAAAAGGTCGTGCGGGCCGTCTTTGCGAAGGTACCTGTATAAGGCTTTGGGAAAAGCACGACGTTCGTGTAAAGGATTTTCCTCCGGAAATTTTACGGGCTGACCTTGTTCCGCTTGTTCTTGAATGCAGTGAACGAGGCATTTATTCTGTTGAAGGAATTGACTGGCTGGATAGTCCTTCTGTTGCTGCCTGGACAGAAAGTGTCAGGCTTTTACAGCAGTTAGGTATGATAAAAAAAGATGGAAGAATTACAGAAAAAGGAAAAGCAGCGCTTACTCTTGGTATTCATCCACGACTGGCAGGAATTGCACTAATGGCCTTTGACAAAAGTGCAGGAAAATTAAGCAGAGAAGGGCAGGAGCTTTTGATAAAGTTCAGTTCATATTCTCGTTCGTCTGTTGAATTACAAAAAAGGTTTATTATTGATCTGGAACGTCGTTTGAAGGGATGTAACTGTAAAGATTCTCAAGAAGATAGAGAATATGATTTTTTGATATTAAGCGGCTATCCTGACAGGCTTGCTAAACGTACAAGTGAAGCTGGTGTAGAACCTGCAGAATATAAGTTTGCAGGAGGCAGACAAGCCCGTTTGTATAATAGAAATGCTCCGCTCTGGCTTTGTGCACCTGATGTAACTGCAGGTGACAAAGAGGCTGTAATTTTTGATTTAGTCGAGCTTGAAGGGCCAAAAATCAACGAATTTTTGGAAAAACACAGCGAAATTCGACAGATTTGCTCATTTACTCAAGGGACTTTACAGAAATTTGAAGTAAAATGTTTTGGAGAAATCGTTCTTTCTTCAAAGAAAATTGCCCTTTCTGAGGGTGATTATGCACAGGCCTGGCTTACTGAAATCAAAGAAAAAGGAATAGACTGTCTTCCATTTGATGCAAAATGTGAAAGTCTTTTACTGCGTGCAGAGTTCATAGAACAGCAAAATTTACAAGATTCAGAAAAAGAAGAAGATATTCATAATAACTTGTATTCCAGATTAAAATTAAATGCAAATGAATGGCTTACTCCTTTTCTTGGTGGGAAAAACACACTTACAGCTTCTACAGTTTATGATGCTTTGTACTGGTATCTTGAGGGTGCAGAAATAGACCGTTTTGCACCAGAAATACTAACTCTTGAAAATGGAAGACGCTGTAAAGTAAAATACGAAAAGCTGGCAGTGATACAACCAGTTATAGAAATAATAATTCAGCGTATTTTTGGCTGCTTTCAAACTCCGAAAATTTGTGGAAAAAAAGTTCTTTTACGACTGCTTTCGCCTGCAAGTCGTCCTCTTCAGGTAACAGACGATCTGGAACATTTCTGGACGGGAGCCTGGGTTGAAATCTGCAAAGAAATGAAAGGACGTTATCCAAAACATAACTGGGATTTGTCTATAATCGAAGAACCGTTAAAAAGCAAGCTGTAAGGTTTGCTTTAGGTTCATCGAAATAATGGCA
Source organism: Treponema sp. (assembly GCA_016293915.1). GTDB lineage: Bacteria > Spirochaetota > Spirochaetia > Treponematales > Treponemataceae > Treponema_D. Next base: position 52,822 of record JAEDCY010000010.1, read on the forward strand.
CAGAGGCAAGTTATACTTGCCGATATATATGTAAAAAGGAATAGATTTATGAATATAGTTTTGATTATATTGGGAGTTCTTTGTATTGCTTATGATGCCATTCTCATCCTGTTAAATCCGGGCACTTTTCTTGATATTGTAGTTTCATTTAACCATATCTGGTTTGTCTTTGGTGCTTTTCTGATTTTTCATGTAATATACAGAATTAAAAAAGGGCACTCTTTCTGGAGCACCTGGAAAAAGTGGGTAAAACTAACTTTCGTTAGTTTGTTGTTTGCATGTGTTTTGATTTCGATAATTAATTTGACATTTATTCTTAAACCATCTGTTGTTTCGATAAATGATAAGGCTGACCATGTTATTTTACTTGGCGGTGGAATTAATAAGAATGGAAAACTTCCACAATCAGTTATAAATAGAGTTGAGAAAACAGCAGAATATTTGAAAATGAATCAGGATTCAATTTGTGTTGTAACTGGAGGAACTCTTAAATGGCTTCCTTTTGCAGAAGCTCCAGAACTTAAAAATCAGCTTGTAATCAGAGGTATTGAGCCAGGAAGAATTCTTGTTGAAGATCAGGCAAAGGATACAATTCAGAATTTTCAGTTCAGCTGTAAAATGATTGCTGAATATAAAGGAATCAGCGTACAGGAGGTTTTAGATACTCCTACTGTAGTTGTGACAAATCACTTTCATTTACGCAGAGCAGAAAGACTCGCACGAAGAATAGGCTTTACAGATGTAAAAGGAATTCCAGCACATTGTCCTGCTATTTATATTCCGCATTGTTACCTTCGCGAAATCTGTGCATACATAAAACTGAATCTTAGAATTTTACTTACTGGTGAACCAAAACGGCTTGTCGGATAACTAACAAGTGGTAGTTTCTGTTTGAGGTAATTTTCTGAAGAACCAGATCATATAAGGAATGGCAGTAAAGGTACTGAATAAATCAGCTACAGCCTGGCTTATTTCAACACCAAAAAGTCCAAAAAACTGAGGTAAAATCAAAATGGCAGGAATAAAATAAACACCCTGCCTGTTCATTGAAAGGAAGGTTGCTGCTTTTATATGACGTGTAGACTGCATCAGCATATTTGTTCCAACAATCAACGCATGAAGAGGAAGGAAGGCTGCCTGCCAGCGTAAGGCAACAGTTCCAACTTCAATAACACCAAGGTCATTGCGAAAGGCTGCAATAATCTGTGGTGCAAAAATTACAGCGGCAGCAGCAAATACAGACATAACACATGCTCCGCTTGCTACAAGGAAAATATATGCTTTTTTTACACGGTCATAACGTTTTGCACCATAATTATATCCGCTTACAGGACTAAAGCCCTGTCCAATTCCGATCATCATACTTGCAATAAACATTATGATTTTACCGACAATAGACATTGCTGCAATTGCAGAAATTCCAAACAGAGCTGCATTTCTGTTTAATAGAATTGAAGCTATACTTGCAAGTCCCTGGCGGGCTAGAGAAGGAAGACCTGTTGCAGTTACTTTTCCAAGAACTCTTAAATCTTTCGAAATATTTTTAATACTTATATGACAAATAGATTTTCGTCTCAGATAAAAAGAAAAGAGCAGCCAGAAACTTGTGAACTGAGAAATGAGCGTACAAAGTGCAGCTCCTCGAATTCCAAAACCGAATCCTTTTAGAACAAGTCCGGTTCCAAAAAGAGGAAGTTCATTGAAAATAAAGAAAGGATCCAGAATCATATTCAGAATGCCGCCAGTTGTAAGGGCAATCATACTGAAAAAGGCTTTTCCTTCTGCACGTAAATCATTGTTCAGAACAAAGGATGCGCACATGAAAGGAGCACCCCAGAAAATAAAAAAGGCATAATCACGGGCAAAAGGAAGAACTGTTTCATCGGCTCCGACAAAACCAAGGACAGCCCGGGCAAAAATATTTCCAAAGCAGGTAATAAGAAGTCCAACACTTAAAGCTGCAAAAAAGGCCGTAGAACTGATAACAGACGCTTCTTCGTTGCGCTTTTGTCCAAGTCTTATAGAAACAAGACTTCCCGAACCCATTCCAAGAGTAAAACCGAAGGCTTGTATAATCGACATAATCGGGAATACAATTCCAACTGCTGCACTTGCTTCTGTACCAAGCTGAGATACAAAAAATGTGTCTGCCATGTTATACAGAGATGTTATCAGCATGGAAATAATTGTCGGAATGGCAAGCTTTGTAATAAGCTTCCAGACCGGTGTATTTACCATTTTGTTATACTGTTCGTCTGCGTTTTTTTCCATATCTGATTATTTACCTAAAACTGTAGAACGTTCACAAGCTGCTGTAACTGCTTCAATCACAGCATTGCGGAAGTTATTTTTTTCAAGGGCAGCTACACCTTCAATTGTAGTTCCAGCTGGAGAGCAAACCATATCTTTAAGGACAGCAGGATGCTTTCCACTTTCGAGAACCATTCCAGCTGAGCCGTAAACTGTCTGAGCGGCATAAGTATAAGCCTGGGAGCGTGGCATTCCACAACGAACTGCTGCATCAGCAAGTGCTTCTATAAACATGAATACAAAAGCAGGACCTGAACCACTTACAGCAGTAACGCAGTCCATAAGTTTTTCAGGAACAACTTCTACGCGGCCTGCACTGCTTAGGATTTCAATTGCAGTTTTTGCTTCTGTCTCAGAAATGTTTTCTTTATAAGTAACGGCAGTCATTGCTTCACCAATCTGTGCACAAACATTAGGCATCATTCTGATAAAGCTGGCTTTAGGTGCCCAGCTTTCAAGTTTTTCAATTTTTACTCCAGCTGCCATAGAAATAACTACGGTTTTGTTAGAAATCTTTCCGGCGATTTCTGCAAAAACATCACCAAGAAACTGTGGTTTTACAGCAAGAAAAATATAATCACAATCGAGTACATCTGTGTTATTTTCAACAAAAGTTGCACCGGTTTCTGAGGCAAATGTTTTACCCATTTCAGTATTTTTGTCAGTAACTTTAATCTGGCTCACATCATATTTTTTGCAAACAGCGCGCATAATAGCCCCGCCCATTGCACCAGTACCAATACATCCGATTTTCATAAAGCACCTCGAAGTTTATTTATAGGGTGATTATACAATAGATGGCAGATTTGTTTAAGACTTATATAAAACTAACTACTTACAAGTCAATTTTTCTGTGTTACAATTAAAATATGTCATCATCGTTTGATTGTTTCGAAAAAGAATTTCCTGTTCTCACTAAGTTAGGTAAACTTGCAGAAAGATATTGTTATACAGATCCTAACAGTGCTCTTTATAAAATTCGAAAAATCGGCGAAACAATCACTGCACTTATTTATGAATACGATTCTATTCCTGTTCCAACAGGAAACATTTCTGATATATCTCAATTAACAAGAATTAATTCTCTTCAAGACAATGGAATCATAAATAACCTCTTAGCAAAATCATTTACGCGTCTTCGCAAAATAGGAAACGAAGCAGTTCATGAAGATTTAGATTCTTCAATTCTCGTAGAACAACTTCTTCCAATCTCATACAGTCTGTGTTTCTGGTTTGCGGAGACCTATGGTTCAAAAGAAAATCAGGCATCTAAAGAATATGTTTTACCAAAAGATTTGGCTCCTGTTGCAAAAAAGAAAGTAATTATAAAACTTAAGCAGCCTAAAGATTTTACTGCTCAGGAACAGACCGAAGAAGAATCAGAAAACAAACTTATTGAAATTGCAAAAGAAACAGCTGCTGCAGCTCCAAAAATAAAAATCGAATTACGTCGAAATCGTTCGTTTAAAGCAAATAGGGCTCGCCCTCTTACTGAAGCAGAAACCCGCGAACTCATAGATGAACAGCTTAGAAAAGTTGGATGGGAATGTGATACAAATGTTTTGAATCAAAAACTCTTTGGAACAAAACCTCAGAAAGGTCATAACATGGCCATCGCCGAGTGGCAGACAGATTCAAAAATCTATAATCAAGGATATGCAGATTATGCTCTCTTTATTGGTGAAAAGCTTGTTGCCGTAATTGAAGCAAAAGCCCAGCATAAAGACATCCCATGCGTAATCGATGGACAGTGTAAAGAATACTCAAGTCTTATTAAGAAAGATGATGAAATATATACAACAGGAAACTGGGGAATCAACAAAGAATATAAAGTTCCTCTCGCCTTTGCTACAAATGGACGTCCATATCTAAAGCAGCTTGAAACAAAATCTGGAATCTGGTTTATAGATTTCAGATATCCAACACAGGCACCTCGAGCATTACAGGGCTGGATGAGTCCAATAGGAATTTCAGAACTTCTTGAAAAAGATGAAAAAGCAACACAAGAAATAGTAATTGATGATGATGATTTCCTCAGAAATAAAGACGGACTTTCTCTTCGTGAATATCAGATAGAAGCAATACATGCTGTAGATAAGGCACTTGCAGAAGGTAAAAAGCAGATGCTTCTTGCAATGGCAACAGGAACAGGAAAAACCCGAACATTTCTGGCACTTATTTATCGCTTCTTAAAGTCGAAACGTTTTAAAAGAATCCTTCTTCTTGTAGACCGAAACTCTCTTGGAAAACAGGCATTTGATGTTTTCAGCGAAGTAAAACTTGATCAACTCCAGCCGCTTACAGATATCTATAACATTAAGAATCTTGATGAACGCACAATAGACAAGGAAACAAAACTTCAGATTTCTACAGTTCAGGGAATGGTACAGCGCATTTTGTATAACGAAACAGACCGCATGCCAGCTGTAACAGATTTTGACCTTGTCATTATTGATGAAGCACATCGTGGTTATATTCTCGATAAAGAGATGGCTGAGGAAGAAATTGTCTTCCGCGACCAGTTAGATTATCAGAGTAAATACAGAAACATCATAGAGTATTTTGATGCAGTAAAGATTGGTTTTACAGCAACTCCAGCCTTGCAGACAACTCAGATTTTTGGAGAGCCTATTTATACTTATTCTTACCGCCGTGCAGTTTATGAAGGATATCTTTGCGACCATGATGCACCGTTCATGCTTTCTACAACAAAGAGCCGCGAAGGTATTCATTTCAAAGCCGGAGAAATTGTTCCAAAATATGATCCGAATACTCAGGAAATTGTAAACGAAGCGGTTCTTCCAGATGAATTAGATTACGATGTTGAAAAGTTTAATGACCAGATTGTCGTTCCTGATTTCAACAAAAAGGTTTTTGAAGAACTTACAGAAAAATATATAATGCTCGATTCACCAGATACATTTGGTAAAACTCTTATCTTTGCTGTAAACGACGCTCATGCAGATCCAACAGTTGTTCAGTTCCAGGTAAATCAGCTTATAGCAAAATTGCAGAGGAAGAAAAACATTCTTACAGATAAAGCTGTTTCAGATTTCAAGACTCTTTCAGGTGGAGAAACTGTAGATTCTTATATTAAAAATCTTCTTACTTTGTCACCAACAGAGGCACAGACACAAATCATAAAAGATGAAAAACTGTTTAAGATTATTGATGAAGATAAACCTCTTATGAAGAAAATCATAATCGATGATACAGATGATGGTGATGTACAAGTTACAAGAGGTTATGGCAAACACAATCTCAAAAAGCCGGAAGATTATCTGGAAGAGTTTTCAACCTTTATTCAGGATAATAAAGACAAAATTACAGCTCTCAATATTGTATGTACAAAGCCAGCAAGTCTTACACGTGCTTCTCTAAAATCTTTGTGTGTTCAACTTGCCAACGAAGGCTATGACCTTAACAGTTTGAATACTGCAATCAATAACGCAACAAATGCAGATATGACGGTTGATATTATCAACATAATCCGCCGCTATGCAGTAGGTTCTCCTCTTTTAAATCATGAAGAACGAATCCACAGGGCTTTCCAGAAATTAAAAACTAATCATAATTTTAATCCAGTAGAACAGCACTGGCTTGCAATCATTGAATCTAATCTGATGGTAGAAAATACAATCGATGAATCAATCTTTGATTCCGAAGTTATTTTCAGAAACAAAGGTGGCTTTAAGCGAATAGATAAGGAATTTAATTTCCAGTTAAAGGCATTAATAAACGAATTAAATATTTATCTTTATGAAGATATTGCATAAAATAGGATTATAAAAAAATGACAACACAAGAAATCGTAAGCAAACTCTGGAACCTTTGTAATGTTCTCAGAGATGACGGAATTACCTATCAGAATTATCTTAATGAACTCACATACATTCTTTTCTTAAAGATGTGCTCAGAAATACCTGGAGCAGAAGAACAGATACCAGAAAAATATCGCTGGGCAAAGCTTGTTGCAAAAGATGGAATTGCCCTCAAAGATTTTTATAAAGAACTTCTTGATCATCTTGGTACAAAATCAAAAGGACGTGTTCTCGAAATTTATGCAGGAAGTCAGACATCTATAGACGAACCAAAAAATCTTGAAAAAATCATAAAATCAATTGATGCCCTAGACTGGTTTTCTGCAAAAGATGAAGGACTCGGTGACCTTTACGAAGGCTTACTCGAAAAAAATGCTACAGAGAAAAAGAGTGGAGCTGGTCAGTATTTTACACCTCGTGTTTTGATTGATGTAATGACAGAGCTTGTAAAACCTCAGATAGGCGAAAAGTGTAATGACCCAGCCTGCGGTACTTTTGGTTTTATGATAGCCGCTCACAAATATGTTCTTGATAACAATAATGGTCTTATAAACTGTACAAGCGAACAGCAGGAGTTTGAAGATAAAGAAGCTTTCACAGGAACAGAGCTTGTACACGACACACATCGCCTTGCTCTTATGAATGCATACCTTCACGATATAAACGGAAAAATCACACTTGGCGATACCTTAAGTTCAATCGGAATGGAAATGAAAGGCTACGATGTAGTTCTTACAAATCCGCCATTTGGAACAAAAAAAGGTGGTGAACGAGCACTCCGCACAGACCTTACATACACAACAAGCAACAAACAGCTGAATTTTTTACAGCATATTTACCGCTCTCTCAAAGCAGATGGAAAAGCCAGAGCTGCAGTAGTTCTTCCAGATAACGTTCTTTTTGCAGATGGTGACGGCGAAAAAATCCGAGTAGACTTAATGAACAAATGTAATCTTCATACAGTTCTACGTCTGCCAACAGGAATCTTTTATGCTCAGGGTGTAAAAACAAATGTACTCTTTTTTACACGAGGAACAAAAGATAAAGATAACACAAAAGAAGTCTGGTTCTATGATTTACGCACAAACATGCCTAGCTTTGGAAAAACCAACCAGCTTAAAAAAGAACACTTTGAAGATTTCATCAAAGCCTTTAATACGAAAGACCGAAAGGCTGTAAAAGATGAACGGTGGAACTGTTTTACCCGCGAACAGATTTCTCAAAAAGGTAACAGCCTCGATTTAGGTCTTATCCGCGATGAAAGTATCCTTGATTATGAAGATCTTCCAGACCCAATCGAAAGTGCAGAAGATGCAATCACACAGTTAGAAATGGCAGCAGATTTAATTCGTGATGTTGTACGCGAGTTGAAGAAGACGGAGAACAAGAAATGAAAAAACGTGAAAAAAAACAAAAAATAAAGAAGCCAAAAGATCCAAGACCATTTGCCCAAAGACATCCGAAATGGAATACATTTTTTGCATTTATAATTCTAATTTTACTTGGGATTGGTGCATTTTTTCTTTTAAAAATAATTGGTAAAGGTATTATAAAGTTTATTAATTCATTAATAGATCTTTCTTCAAAGCTTGATGCCGTTATAATCGTTGCTTTAATAACTGCTATAGTAACTATTATTTCAGGAGTCATATCTAAAGTAATTGATTATAAGCAAAAAAGAAACGAATATCTTTCACAAAAGAGAGAAGAACCATATGCAGAATTTATAAACGTATACTACAAAATGCAAGAAAAAGCTTCAAAGCAGGAATTATATTACCCAGACGAAATGTTTGATGATATTCAGAAATTCCAAAAAAAACTAATGTTATGGGGATCTAATCGGGTTGTAAAAGCATGGATTGCGTATAGAACAAATGCAAGTCTTGATGGAACAAATGTGTTGTTTTACATGGAAAATATATTATATGCAATAAGAAAAGATATAGGATATAAAAACTTAGGTAAAGGTAAATTACTTTCAATGTCAATTAATGATTTTGTATCACGAAGGTAGATTTTTATGAGCAATAATACAAAAAATGATATTGAAATATTAGAATCTCCTTATAAACTGCCCGAAGGTTGGAAATGGGGTAGATTGGGAGATTTTATAGATATTTATCGCGGCGTTTCCTACAAAAAAACAGATGTGCATAGTGAGAAACAACAAAATGATTGTTTGATTATGCGTGGTGGCAATATTGAGGAAGGTAACATAAATATTGATGCAGATAATGTCTATGTTGATAAATCAATTGTAGCAGAAAGCCAATTTATCAAGAAGAATGATGTTATTATCGTCACTTCTACGGGAAGTACTAAAGTTATTGGAAGAGCTGGTATTTCTAATGATAATTATTCGGATGTTGCTTTTGGTGCATTTCTTACTCTTGCAAGACCAAACGGGAAGGCTGATAAATCATTTGTAAATCATTATTTTCAATCTTCGTTATATCGAGAACGAATCCGTCAATTAGCAAGTGGGGTTAATATAAATAATATCCGTACTGATTATATTACAGAATCTCCATTTCCTCTTCCTCCAAACATTGAAGAGCAACAGCGTATTGTAAACCGCATAGAAAGTATGTTTGCAAAACTAGACGAAGCAAAAGAAAAAGCCCAAAACGTAGTAGACAGTTTCGAAACCCGCAAAGCCGCCATTCTCCATCAGGCATTCACCGGTAACCTCACCGCAAAATGGCGCAAAGAACAAGACTGCAATAATTGCAATAATTGCAATAATACAGTATTAGATGACATTTCTAGTTATTCCAAAAATCTCAGTAAAAAAGATTTTGACAATATTTCTTTTTTTCAACAAAAAGTCGACAATATTCAATTATCTGATGGAACTATTTGGAGTAAATGTTCTGTAGGTGCAATTGGAATTGTATCAAATGGAAGTACGCCATCTAGAAAAATGGATACATATTGGAATGGAGATATACCTTGGGTAAGTTCCGGAGAAGTTTCAAACAATATTATTTGTAATACAAAAGAATGTATTACAAACGATGGATATGATAATTCTTCTGTAAAAATGCTTCCAAAAGGAACAGTTTTAATTGCCATGATAGGAGAAGGAAAAACAAGAGGACAAAGTTCCATATTGGATATTCCAGCTACTATAAATCAAAATATAGCTGCAATTAATATTGAACATGGATTTATAGAGCCTAAATTTCTTTGGTATTGGTTTCAAAAAGAATACAAGAAGAATAGGACTGCAGGCTCTGGCTCTGGACCACAAGCTCTTAATTGCCAACGTGTTCGAGAACTCGATTTCATTGTTCCATCTCTTTCAGAACAACAAGAAATCGTGCGGATCCTCGACAGTGTCCTAGAAAAAGAAAGCACTTCCAAATCTGCCGCCGAACAAGTCCTAGAACAAATAGATCTGCTAAAGAAATCCATCCTAGCAAGAGCCTTCAGAGGGGAGTTGTAAAAATGCATATTATTGGAATTGAATTAATAAATGATAAAAAAAATATTTTCAAAAATCTTATATATAAAGATTCAAACAATAATGGTTGGTATCCGTTTTGCAAATATGATAATTGTAATATTCCTCCTAGTGTGGATGAGCCAATAGACTTCATAATCCCTTATTCATTTTATAAATTAAATAATTTTTTACAAAGAAATATATCTATAAGTTGTATAGTTGGAAAAAATGGTTCTGGAAAATCAACTTTATTAGATATTCTTTATAGAATAATTAATAATTTTGCTTTTTGTATAAAACAACTGTTTCCATACAATGGTTGTGATTTATATTTTTCTGATGGATTTAGCGCGTCATTATACTTCTCTATCTTGGATAATGAGAAAGAATATGTTGGATATATAAAAAATAATGATAAAACACTGAATATTAAATTTCCTAAAGAATCGGAAATTTCGGTAGAATTGAATTCCAATTTTGAAATAATAAATGAAGAGTATTGCAAAAGAGTAATAGCACTTTCAAAACTTCAGGAATTATTTTATACGATTGTAACTAATTATAGTATGTATTCATTCAATCCTGAGGATTTTAATGATAATGTTTTTTATCCAGAAGGAATATTTCATAAAAACGATGCATATATTACACCAATAGTTTTATTACCTTTTAGGGATCCGAATGGAATCATTTTAATTGATAATGAAAGGAAATTAGCTCGACAACGTATAATTGCATTACAAGTCTTTTTATATAATTATAGAAATGCAAAATATAATCTAATAACAAATAAAAAACCTCTAAAAATTTCGTATTTATTCAATCAAAAATATTTAGAAGAACATGGTGAAAAAGAACAGAAAAAACAGTTTAATGAACTTGGAAAAAAACTTAATTCTTTGTTGAATTCAGAATCAGAAACCTTAAAACAAGATGGTGAGAGATTTATACTAAATGTCGCATATTATAAGTATTATTTTGAATCTATAAAGAAGGCGTGGATAAGAAAGATTCTAAAGAAAAATGGAAAGAATGATATTGCAAATTTTAATATAGATGAATCAATAAAAAATGCATTAATTCATTATCTTGCATTTAAAACCATAAAAACATGTTCTCATTACGGATTATTCTTAAAGAGTTTTGACTTTAGAGATGTTAATAATTGTGCTTCAGATGTTATAGATGAAATTCTTAAAGATAATACTTTTATAACTTTGAAAATACGACAATGTTTTTATTTCTTTTCGATGGAATATGATTTTTCTAATGGTATTGATAAAAAAAATTATCGAGAAATAACAAAAATTACTTCTGGAAATGAACAATGCATCGATGATTTTTTTATAAAATTGCCACCATCGATTTTCCAAACCGATTTGATATTTGAAGATGAAACAACTGGAAAACCAATTGAATTATCTTCAATGAGTAGTGGTGAATTACAGTTGCTTAATACTTTTAGCTATGTTTTATACCACCTGAAAAATTTAGAGTGCGATAAGTCAGAGCTGTCTAAGAAAAATAATATAGATTATCCCAATTATAAACATTTTTTGCTTGTATTTGATGAAGCAGAATTATATATGCATCCTGAATATCAAAGGCTGTTTTTATACCGTCTTATTGAATCAATAAATAACTGCCATTTCCAATTAAGTTTTCAAATACATATTCTTATAGCAACTCACTCTCCTTATATTTTAAGTGATATTCCTGTAGAAAATGTTTTAATGCTAGATGAAGGAAAAGTTCAACAGAAAAATTCAATTACTGAACAAACATTTGCTGCTAATATATATGATTTACTTCAAAATCAATTCTTTATTTCTGCTCCGATTGGAGAGATTGCAAAAAATCGAATTAATGAAATCATTAATTATTGTTATTCAGATGATAATATGAATAAAATTGAAAAGATAAAAATATATCGAAATATTGTAAATAAACTAGGGGATTCTTATTTTAGAGAATCACTTTTATATATGTTGAATAAAAAGGAATAAAGGAATGTATAGATTGTATTCAGATTTTTTTTATAATGATAGAGCTATAAGATTAAAGTTTGAAGAAGAATTTAAAGACCTTATAATAAATAAAGCACAATCTATAAAGGTAAAAGCAAGAAAAAATGCAAAATTAATTTCTCTGGAAAAAATGATAAATCAGAGACTGAAGAATATAAGAAATAAATGTTCGGATATTTCTGATTTGCCGTTGACTTTAGAAGAGCTTATTCTATTATCTACAGAAAAAATTTCCACACTCTATATAGAATTCTGTAATAATCTAATTTTTCAACAAACTATTAGTAAAGAGCTTGGGATTGTTTACGGTGAAAAAAATGGTAAACAAAATGTTTTAGAGTTTTCAAAATTTTCAAAAGAAATTGCAGACTTTTTTATGTCACCAAACAATGAAAAGATATTTACAATCAGTACTTGTTTTTATTGTAATAAAACGTATATAAATGCATATATATTAGAGGAAAATAAAAAAAAGCAACAATTTGACATAGATCATTTTATTGCTAAAACAGAATGTCCTCTGTTTACTTTATGCTTGTATAATTTTATTCCATCATGTCAAGTTTGTAATTCACGAATAAAACAATCTGGGAATTATTTTAAAAACTGTAATTCAAAAGATATAGAAAAGCTTTTTCCTTCTAGTGAAAACTATTCTTATAATACTTTCTTAAAATTTAGGATAATTCCAAACAAAGAATTATATGTTGATAATAATACTCATTTTGATTATTTTTCGGAAATAAAAGATTCTTTTGCAATTGAATTTGAAAAGCTCAAAAAAGAAGAAGGGGATTTATATGAAAAAGAAGCAGAAGGCTTTGATATTATTAAAAGATATGATTATCATAAAAAGGAATTTCTAAATTATATTGATAAAAAAAGAAAATATCCCCCTTCATATTTTATATCCTTAGCAAAATTAAAAGGATTAAACGAAGCTGATATATTAAAAGAAGCTATTTTCGATGATAGATTTAGAAATACGGAAAAACAGATATTTCAAAAAATATATAATGATATAAATTTTTGGCTAAAATAATACAAGTTTCCGATATAAACAAAAAAAATTGAGTATGATAAAATAAAATAATAAGGAGGATAGATATTATGATGCAGGGAATAAAGAATACATCAAATGATACATTTGGACGTCTTATGGGAAATGGACTTCATTATGAGGTTCCAAAATATCAAAGAGATTATTCTTGGGATAAAGAGCAATGGTCAGATCTTTGGTATGATTTAATGCAGATGATAGATGAGAAAGATTCGCATTATATGGGATATTTGGTTCTTCAAACGAGTGATGATAAAAATTATCAAATTATAGACGGACAACAACGATTAACAACCATCTGTGTTTTGATACTGGCAGTTGTAGATTCATTATTAAATCTTCCAGGAACAGATAAAGAGAAAGAAGATAATAAAAAACGAGCAGAAAATATTCGTTCAACATATATTGGCAATATGGACATGTTAACATTAACATCCGTCAATAAGCTGGTCTTGAATAGAAACAATGATCATTTTTATCGAACATATCTTTCAACTCTTCAAGAAATGCCAAAGCGTGGATTAAAGGCTTCTGAAAGATTGTTGAAATCTTCATTTGAAACATTTAAATCATATTTAGAAATAAAATATAGAAGTGCTAAAGAGCTTGTTGTTTTTATAGAAAATCTTGTCAACAATATATTCTTTACAGTAATTACAGTAACTGATGAATTAAATGCATTTAAAGTTTTCGAAACTTTGAATGCACGAGGTGTACAACTTTCTTCTTCTGATTTGCTTAAAAACTATATTTTCTCTGTTGCAAATACTAATGACTTACATCAGACAAAATTGGATGAGCTTGAAAATATATGGGCAGAAATTGCAGATATATTAAAAGATTCTCAAATTTCTGATTATTTACGTTTTTATTGGAATAGTACACATAAAACGATACGCAAAAATCAATTGTATAAAACAATTCGTAATGAAATTAAAACTCCCGAAGAAGCATTTTCATTATTACGAGATATGAGAAAAAAAGCAGATATTTATATAGCTTTACGAAGTCCTGATGATGAACTATGGAGAGCACAACCAGAAGTTTCAACCAATCTTGGTTTATTAAAACTATTCAATGTTATTCAACCTATACCTTTATTGATGTCTGCTTATTCAAATCTTTCGGAAAGGGATTTTTCATCTTTACTTACAAAAATAGTTATAATTTCATTTAGATATAATGTAATTTGTGGGAAAAACCCTAATGAACTGGAAAATGTATATAATAAAGGTATCCGTCAATTCTAGCCTCGTAAACAAATTTTTCTAAGTTGAGTACACTAGTT
>JAEDCY010000087.1 GCA_016293915.1 Treponema sp.
GATGATAACGGACGGGGAACTTTATTTGAAGTGTGTGAAAGAGTCCTCAAAGATATAATTGATAGCGGACATAAACCAAAGGCATTTATTTTTGAAAATGTTCGGGGAATCCTCTCTTCAAAAATGCCAAATGGAACGACAGTTCCCGAAGAAATCAGAAAAAGAATGGATAAATTAGATTATGAAGTTTCGCAGCAACTTGTATGTGCAAGCGATTATGGTGTTCCTCAAAAAAGGTATAGGGTTTTGATAATAGGAATTGATAGAAATCTACATGGCAACAAAATTATTAGGTTTGATTTCACCAAGTTGGATGAATTGATAATTAAAAATAAAATTCCATCTGAAAAAAATGGAACAGGCGACAAACTTGTAATCGGGGAAATCTTAAAAGATGTGGATGATCCTGGAGAGTATTGGGAATATAGCAAAACAACGCAAGATATGATAGAAAAAATCGGTTCATGTGAGCATGGAAAAGAAGCTATTAAATATTTTAAGCAAGGCCTTGAACTGTCAACCATGCCAAAGAATATTACAGAAGGTCGTTCTTGGAAAAACATTCCTCCAGAACAATTGACACCACGCTTTAGAAAAATTTATGACCAGCCTAAAAAATATCATGCGCCTAAGTTTTTCCGTAGATTTGCCTATGGAGAAATCAATGGAACTATAACGGCTTCTGCGCAACCAGAGAACTGTGGTATTACACATCCTGTTGAAAACCGTCGTTATTCTGTAAAAGAGATTGCAAGAATTCAATCTTTTCCCGATAACTATGATTTCTCAAATATACCTTTGCAATCACGGTATAAAGTAATTGGAAATGCTGTTCCACCTGTATTGGCGTGGTGTGTTATAAATACCCTTGTAAAAACATTGGAGGATTAATTATGTATTTTTCGAAAGAGTTTCTAATAGCTTTGTATAAAAAACTTTCAAGCCTTTATCCAAAAGATGATATAGAACAACAGGGAGGAACCCAATTTGCAAGTGAGTTGAAATATTTTCTTGCAACCGATTATTTTAAGAAGCATAAAGGTAAACCATGTGATACAAATATAAAAGATGATAAAGATTTCTTTGTTCTTTCCGTTGGTAAAATTGTTCTGCTTTCTGATAATGGAAATTATCTAGCCACAAAGAATTTTGCTCAGTCTGTAGGAGATGCAAGAGATTTTGATGTAGGAAGCAATTTTTTCAGTGCAAATGCAGTTGCAAAATCAAAGATTTCTCCTGAGCCACAGAAATTCCCTAATCGCCACCCGCAACTTTTAACTATTATTAGAGGCGTTATAGATACTTATACAGGTGGATATGAAAGTCTTGCAAATGATAAAGAGTATTTGGGTGGAAATATCAAAAAATATGCCATTCTATTCTTGTGGTTGAATCGTTTTTCAAATTTTACTTCAAAAGAATCTGTTTATACTGATTCTCTGTTTAATTTGAAAAAAGATTTTTCTTCTGAATTAGTTTCTGCTTTGCGATGGACTTCAACAGAAATAAAAAATGAAATTGAAAAACTTTTAGCAGATGTTCAACTTGTAGAAAACAAGACCATTTTAGAAAAGCAAGACTTTGTTATAACAACAGAGTTATCGGATATTATCGATGATAATGAAAATTACTTCATAAAAATTCCTCTTATATATTCAAAGCAAACAAATACGGATATTTTAAAAAATGAACTAATAAATCAATTCTCTGAGGTAATAAAAACAAGAGAAGATAAGGATTATAAATTCAGTGCAAGACAAATCATATTTGGTATTCAACATGGAAAAGATATTGATAACCTCTTGACTCAAAATCTTTCAACTTATAAGGAGATTGTGATTGGTGCAGGGGCATCTGATACTAACCCTATAAATTTTGGAACACAAATATATAGAATGTTCAAAGATGTTATAGAAAGTGATAAGAAAGATGAAGGAAATACAACCATTGAAAGTGCTGCTTCCACACCTTTCACCTCTCCCGAACAAATCATCTTCTACGGAGTTCCTGGCAGTGGAAAGTCTCACGAAATAAAGCATAAGCTCGAAACTGAATACGAAATCCCAGAACAACAGCAGGATGTTTTTGTTGAGCGTACCGTATTCCATCCTGAATATACAAACGCAGACTTTATCGGCCAGATAATGCCTAAACTTGTGCAGGGAAAGACCGATTTTGTTTTTAAGCCGGGACCTTTTACTTCAATTCTCAAAAAAGCCCTTTGTGATAGTCAGAACAGATACATTCTGATTATAGAAGAAATCAATCGCGGAAATGCAGCCGCTATTTTCGGTGAGCTTTTCCAGCTTTTAGATAGAATCGATGATGCAAGCAAAACGACTTCTCACAATGGTTCACTCAATACTTACGGCAAAGGCTGGAGCGAATACTTTGTGATGAACTCTGATATCAACAATTATATTCGTGACTCTGACGATACTTTTGACGGCAAAGCTCTGGATTTGAACGGAATTCATTTTTCTGCAAACACAGGAATCCGCTTGCCACCGAATCTTTCGATTCTTGCCACAATGAACACAAGCGACCAGAATGTCTTTACTCTCGACAACGCTTTTCAACGCCGCTGGGATATGAAGCTTATAGAAAATGTGTTTGGTAATACGGAGGAAGAAACAAATCAAAGAAATGCATTTGTCGATTCCGCAAAACAGATTACTTGGGAAAAGTTCCAGACTGCAATCAATATTAAAATCGGCAAAATGAGCGAGGATGCAGGACTTTCTAGCATGGAAGATAAGCGTCTTGGCTGCTGGTTTGTTAAGGCTGAAAAAGATAAGGATGGTAAAGATATTTACATTATCCGAAATGAACTTTTTGCGGAGAAGGTCTTGAAATATCTTTGGGACGATGCCTTTAAGTTCTGCCGTGAAAAAGTGTTCAACAACTACACAAATCTTGAAAGCCTTACCCGCGACTTTAAGGGTGATAAAGAATTTTCTGTCTTTAAGGATTTGTTCTCCGAAACTGAAAACTAAGGCGGCTCATTTTGGAGGATTCTGAACAGACTGGAAATAACTCATTTTCTCTTTTTGATGCCTGCTCATATAATGCAAGTTTGAGCGAAAAGGATTATTTTGTCGGCATAAAATATGAGAATGAATCTTTAAGAATAAACTTTCCGCTTGGTTATAAAAGGGCTTCAACTGAGGAAGAACTTAAAAAAGATGTTTTGAATCTAATCGGCGTTCTTTCTTCTTTGAGCGATGCCAATGAATCATTCATTCAGACTCAAAAAGTTGCCCGAAAGGAAAATGTCCTTTTCCCCATTCATGCTTACCTGTATCTGATAAAGGATTTTTTGACCAACGGCTATTATTTTGAGAAAGAAGTTGTCTACACAAAATCAAGCAATGGAAAAGCAAACTGGGCAAAAACCGCAAGACAGGTAAAACCGCTTTTGCAAGATGACAGTGTATTTTATACAGAATTCATCACAAGAAAAGTAAAGCATAATGAAAACGAGTTGATAAGTCAGATTCATCAATATTGTGTTTGGGAAAGCTTTTCAAAAATCGGCTGGCTCTTTTCTTCATTTGTTCCTGTAAAACCGTGCATAAAATTCAATAAAAGCCTTTTTCTTTCTATTATTAAGACAAAGCTTTCACAGACTTTTAATGAAAAAACAATGCTCCTTTTCAATTACATGATTGATGTGATAGAGTTTCTTGAAAAATCGAGTGAGAGCAAGAACTTTACTTATGGTACGAATGAATTTGAGTATATATGGGAAAGCATGGTTGATTCCGCCTTTGGTGAAAAAGACAAGACAAAGTATTATCCGCATTGTTATTGGGAAATTGACGGTAAGTAACTATTCACCACAAAAAATTTAAAAAAAATCGACATTACCCACTGTTTATAG
>JAEDCY010000047.1 GCA_016293915.1 Treponema sp.
TTAAAATGCGCGGTGAATGGGTAGAATAATTTAGGCTAGAATTGACGGATACGATATTTTTCGAAAATTATTAATTTTTCAGCAACACCAAAACTGAGTCGCAGACAAAATCCAGATGTAGAGATTACTAATCTGGAAGCCGAATCTGTAAGCCTTATCAAAAAAATCCAGCATGGAAAAGATGAAGAAACTCTTGACGAGGCATTATCTAAATTCAAAGAAATACAGGGAGAGTATATAAATAAGCTTGCGGTTAATCCTTGTTTAATTATTCAAATTTCGAATAAAGAAAAAGCTGAAGAGGAACTTAAAAATACTATATTCCCATCTCTTGCTAAACATCAGGACTTAAAGTGGGTATACATAACTGGTGAGGATAAGTCTTGCAATACTAACGATGCAGGATTTAAAAAACTTTCTGTTTCAAAATGGAAAGATTACATGAAATTAAAAACGTCTTCGATTTCTGTAATCATTTTCAAAATGGTAATTTCTGAAGGCTGGGATATTCCTCGAGCATGTATGCTTTATCAAATTCGAGACTCAAAAAGTAAACAACTTGATGAACAGGTAATGGGGCGTGTACGTAGAAATCCACGTCTTCTTGATTTTGAAACTCTTGATGGTAAGGCAAAAGAATTGGCAATGACGGCTTGGATTTGGGGAATTATTCCCGATACAACAGAAGGTATAAAGCCTGTAAAACTTTTTAAGAATTATGGAATAGAAAAATCAATTAGAATAAAACCTACAAGATTACAAGATATTTCTGCATTGAAAAACTTTGATGTTAATTCATATATTAATAATTTAAAAGATAAGCAACTTGGATGTACAAGTATTTTTGAGTTATACAGAAATTTGCAGAAACAAAACAATGAGATTCAAAATCTTTGTTATGATTATTCTGAAAGCTTTTCAAATTGGCGACTTTTTACAGAAAACCTTTCAAAAATCAAGAGCTCATATGATGCATATATTTGTGATTATGAAAAAAGTATGGTTGTCTGTAATGATGTAAGTTTTCCATGTGACAGCTGTTATGTTAATAATGATAGAACCATTACGCTTGATGATTGGGTGTGGTGTAGATACGATAGTGAAAATGACTTTTCTTTCGACAGTGAGGCCGAAAGAAAATGGGCAGAGTTATTGAAAGATATTCGTGTATCATCCATTTCTCAGTCCAATGAAGATGGACTTGGGCTGGAGAATGGAAAATTTCTCTGGGGCAAAAACTATACATTCAATTCAGAAATTAAATTTGAGTATTACTTAAATGGAGTTCATTCTTCTTATCCTGATTTTGTGATGAAAGACAAGAATGGGCAAATACATATTTTCGAAGTAAAAAATATAAACAAGTCAAGTTCTATAAATATAGATGAAGAAGAGTATACTCAGAAAGTAAATGCGTTAAAAGCCTGTTACAAAGAGTGTTCTAAAAAAACTGGACATATTTTCTATTTACCTCTTATGGTAGGGGCTGACTGGCAAATTACGAGATTTATAGATGGGGAAGAAGAAAACTTATCAAAAAGTCAATTTATTAGTTCAGTGAAAGAAAATGTAGAATATAATAATACTCAAGGCTATGGAACACATATAGCTGCGCAGTCACTTACAAAGAAATAGATTCAACAGATCTGTGCTTTTTATTAAATCTTCACAGATAGTACATTGAAATCCTGGAGCATTTTTTTGCCGCCAAATTGTAGTATCTGTAAAAATCTTTGAGCTGTTCCTTGTGGAATGTTGCGACCGGATTCCCAGGCTTCTACAGTCTTAGGAGAAACCCCAAGAACAAAGGCAAAGTTTTTCTGAGTCAGATTCAAATCTTCTCGAATCTTTTTGATTTCTTTATCGTGGAATGTGGGAAGCTCTGCAATGCTGATACTTACTTTTCGAGCTTTTGAAGTATTGCCCTTTGCATATTCAAGACTTTCAGAGAGACCTGCCATTATGCTATTGAATTCTTTATTTTCCTTCATTTTGAGCCTCCTTTTAACAAGATATATCACTCTGGCTCCGCCACTTTTTCCTCGATCATCAAGAGCCCAGCCTAGTTTTCTGACTCCACCCCCAGGGATTTCCATACACTGTCAAATTCTCTGGTTATGATGAATTCTCTAGTCATAATTAAAATGTATACCCTACTGAATAGGGTGTCAATGAAATTGTGGAATTTTCTGAAATTGGTTGTTTATCGGTTGTCGGATGTACTCCTTGATTTTGCTTTTCACATATCTATAATTATTGTATAAGCATTAGCTAACAATCAAAAAACAGAGGACAAACAATGGAAAATACCTGCAAAATCACATACCGCAAACTGACCGAGGCCGACCTGCCAACTTTCATCCAAATGCGTATCACCCAGCTGTGCGAAGAAGGAGCGACAGAGGATTTTGACCTGGTGCCGGCGCTTAAGGATTATTACAAACGGCATATGGCGGACGGGACTTTTGTTTCGTGGCTGGCTCTGGACGGCGACAAGATTATCGGTACCAGCGGAATGTCTTTTGTTGAAAAGCCGCCTTATTTTGGTTGTCCGTCCGGGAAACTGGGCCTTCTTTCCAGTATGTTCACAAATCCTGATTATCGCCGTAAGGGGATTGCAAAAGGGTTACTGCACCGCGTTGTGGAAGAGGCCCGGGCTTACGGCTGCGGGGCGGTTCAGATTACGGCTTCAGATATGGGAGTTAAGCTTTATACTGCATACGGTTTTGTTCACAATGGAAACTTTATGCAGTATAAGCTCTAGTCAACTAGCGCTCTGACACGGCTTTGATTTTTTCAATCAAGGCTGTGTTTTTGCTGAGTTCTTCAAGCGTGCAAGGTAATCGGTAAGTCCAGTTGAACTCGGTAACAGTTCCCGGCACGTTGATGCGTTCGTCTGCGGCCTTGTCCAGCCAGAGAGACTTATCCATATAAAGAAAGTCCTGAAGCGGCGGAATGAACCACTGGCTTGCGGAAGTTGCGGATGCCTGAAGAAGCTTTTCAGCGATATCCGGGGCGAAAGCTGAATTAGCCACATCCTCGGCCTTTGCTTCAATTTCCTCTTTAGGTGCGGTGAAGAGTGGTCCATCTTCAGCACCCGTTTCAATTCCAAAGCATTCAGCATTTGCCAGAACAAAAGCTTTTACGCTTTCTTTTTCATCTTCCCACCACTGGCGCAAAGTGCTTGAGTCATGCACGGATGTTGTTGTAACCGAAAGTGGAGTGTAGTCCGCAAAAGGTACAAAAGGCTGTCCGGCCTCGGCCCATTCACGGCACCAGCGTACGACGCGGAGTCCCAGAATCTTGTGAGCGTCCATAGTTTTTGGTACACATTCAATTCCAACGCCAAGGTCCTCGCCACAAGGAATCATCTTTACAGCCTTTGTGATTGCTTCAAAAATCTCGTCGGCCTGCTTTTTCCAGAGCTTTTCATTTTTCTTATTCAGTTCGTCGAAGCACGAGGCCAGGGCTGATTTTTCCTGCTCGTTAAGCGAGCCCCAGGAAGTTGACTGGCCGTAAGTCCAGAGAGGCACATATTTGTTTTTCGCAATTTCAATCAGGGTGCGGTTGCTCCAGTAATCAACAAGAGTCTGCTTTACTCTGCCGATTGCTTCCGGCGCACAGAGCTCCGAAAGGTCAGCCTGATCTATCATCTTAGAACCGGTAACCGCCGGCGCGAATCTCCACAGCTCCTCGCCGTCAATTTTATCACAGAAAATCGCAAGGATCTGATGAGCCTTGTCGTGATTCCAGGTAATGTCTTCAATCGCGCTTGTCGGAATATGAGGCTGCGAAAGCCAGCGGATTCTGTCATCATCAAAACCAAGCTCATAAAGTTCACTCTTTTTAATAGAAGCATAAGGCTCTGTGTGGCCGCAGAGGGCATTTAAATCAGCTTCTGGAATTGCCCAGATGCGGAAGAAGCCCAGAATGTGGTCCAGTCTGTAAGCATCATAATATTTCGAAGCATTCTTCAGGCGGTCTTTCCACCAGCCGTAATCAGCTTCCTTAAGATTTTTCCAGTTGTAAGTAGGGAAGCCCCAGTTCTGGCCGGTCGGGTTGTCTCCGTCGGCAGGAGCTCCCGCACGCAAATCCTGATTAAAAACCTCAGGGCAGGCCCAGGCGTCGGCAGAATCCTCGTTCATCAAAATAGGCATGTCGCCCTTGAGCAGAATGCCGGCTGCCTTTACATATTCAACAGCCCCGCGGAACTGTGCGTCAGCAACCATCTGGCACCAGGCATAAAAAAGATGTTCCTTCTTAAAAGCCTTTTTATTCCATAGTGCAGTTATTTCTTCTTTAGTCTTAAGGCGGTCTGTGTCCAGCCAGCTCTTCCAGGAAGCCTGCATGTAATTCCACTTAAGATTTTTGTAAACAGCGTAGTCCTTCACCCAGCTGTTGGAACGAATCCATTTAGAGAGTTCAGTACCAGCCTTGCCGGTCTTTCCCTCATCAGTTGCATCATAAAGCATTTTGAGAAGGGCATTTTTGCCGTTCAAAATTGCCTCATAGTTATAGCGCAGGGCATATTTCTGGCCCTTGATAAAATCATCATAAGCCTTCTTAAACTTGGCGTCACTCTTATAAAGTTCGTCAAAGCCCGGCACCTCACTCAGCCGAATGTAAATCGGATGCAGGGCAAAAGCCGAAAGCCCACTGTAAGGAGAAGACTGAGTTCCGGTATCATTCAACGGCAAAAGCTGAATAATAGAAATATCCGCAGCCTTGCAAAAATCTGCAAAAGGCTTAAGGTCGCCAAACTCACCAATAATCGAATTATCTTTAGTATAAAGGGCACCAAGCGGAACCGCCACGCCCGTCAATCTCTTTTTCATAGTCCGAGTATTATAGCACAGAATTCAAAAAATGGATTAGAAAATATAAAGAATTTTAAGGATTTAGGAGGGGGAGCAATCCCCCTGCCTAAGGGGGCTTCGCCCCCTTAAAATCCCCCACATTACCGGCTCACACTTTTGTTCCCTGAAAAAATAAGGAAAAATCCTGTCGAAAAGCCAATTATTCCGATAAATCCCAGAAAAACTCCGTTTTTATCGGAATCAAAGTGAGGGAAAAAGTCTCATAAAATAACTGTCATCCGATACGAACTTAATAATCCCAGTTTTTATCGGAGAAATTTAAGAAAAAATATGGAAAATATACAGTCCCCAGAGAATGATTATACAAAATCAAAGAAATCACTCCGATATAATTGCATTTTTCTCCACTCTTATCGGAACATTCCGTAAATTACCACAAAACAGAGGCTCCAGCCTTCCGATAAATTGTCAGTTTTCACTAATTTTATCGGAACAATCCAAAGAAAAACATCTCAGACCTCCGCTAAATCATACAAAATCCATAGTTTATCTGAAATCATCTCTTTTAATTTCGCAGGTAAACTCTCCGGATGTAATTCCAGTTTTCGGATAGGTGCGGCTCCCCTTGTCATCAATCAGCTTCATACCGATTTTTTTCATAACCTTGAAGGAAGCGGCGTTTTTGCAGTCACACTGAGCAAGCACCCGGTCAATATTAAGATTTGAAAAAGCAAAATCTACCAGTGCTCGGCCAGCCTCAGTAGCAAAACCGCGACCTCTGTAATCCTTGTTCAAAATCCAGCCGAGAGTGGCATAGGAGTGGTCTTCACTGTGGCTCAGGTCGCAATCGCCGCCGCCGATAATCTTTCCTTCATAAAGAATAACAAATTCAAAATCTTCCGGCTCAGGCTTTTCCCATTCAGCAGAATAAGTTTTTACAAAATCAAGAGTTTCTTCAAAAGTGTCATTGGGCAGCCAGAACATCATCGTAATGCTTTTGTCGCCTGCATATTCGTGAATCTCTTTTTCATCTCCCAGACGAACCGGACGAAGAGTGAGTCGTGGAGTTTTTAATTCTAAATCAAGGGAAAAGTTTTTCATAATTCTTTTCTACCACTTATCACAATAAATTACCACTTGTCGTCAAAAACATTACAAGACTGGTCTTCTGCCTTATACTGCGAACCATGAAAAGATTAATAATTTCTTTAATTTTGGTCGCATTAATTTGCAGCGTTGGATTTGCAAAAGAGGCTGGCGCGACATCCGGGGCTGCTTCTGCAAACTTTAATTATAGAATCGTCTCTGGCGGCTTCTGGGCTTGTGGTCAGGATTTTTCAGGTGGTTTTGGAGAGTTTGGTGTAAATCTTCTTCCCCGCGAAAAATCTTTTGTACTGCGAGACTGCATTTATGTCCAGGGAGAAGGCGGTTATCTTGATTCGCAAAAACAGTTTAGCTTCGGAGGTTTAGAAATAGGAGATAAGCTGATTTTTGGAGGTAGAGTTGATTGTCCTGGTTTCATCGTAAGAAGTTATGGTTTTACAGGACTTGCCTTTGGAATGTTTTCTTGCGAAGGTCATGAGTTTGTAAGTGCTCCTTTTATGATTAATTTGAATTTTGGCGGAGGTTTTGAATTTCAGTTTGCGAAGCGCTCAGCCTTTGCCCTTGAGTTTGGGGGAGTAAAAAGATTTTTTGCAGGAGGAGAAGAAAAAGTTTTTGAAGACTTTTCAAAATTTACTCCGCTACTTACAATAGGATACAGAACCTTCAGATAATAAAAAGCGCGTAAACAGGAGACTATTTTGATAACACAAATCAAAATTGAAAAATGCGATAAACCCTACTGCGTGATTCATGCAGATTCAGAAACTGACGGCATAAAAGCCATTGCAGAAAAAATCAGCAGTATGGATGAAAGTGGACGTACTGCAATGCTTACCGGCTGGGACGGGGATTATTGCATTCAGGTAAAGCAGAACGAGATTTTCAGAATTTACAGTCAGGACAAAAAAGTCTATCTGGAAACTGAAAAGGAAAGTCTGCTTTTGAAGCTGCGTCTTTATGAGTTTGAAGAGCTTGCTCAAAACTGCGGCTGGACAGATTTCATAAGGATTTCGAATACGGATATTGTAAACTTTTCAAAGGTAACAAAACTCGATATGTCGCTGACTGGAATTGTCTGCGTGAATTTTATCAACGGAAAAGCTGCAATAGTTTCAAGAAGATATATGAGTAAAATCAAAAAGGAACTTCTCAATCTGAAGCACCGCTAAAGAAGTCATCCCGAACTTGATTCGGGATCTATAAGGAAATTAATCATGAAAGAATTTTTCAAAAGAGCAATAATGGGTTTTGTTTATGGAGTTTTTATTGGTCAGACAATTTTGATTCTGGAATCACTTGCCGGCGGTAATGGAAGCTTTAATCCGGTTTCGGCTTATCTGCTGCAGCATTCAGGCTCGCAGATGGCGGCTGTTATCATACAGTATTTTCTTACAGGAATAATTGGAATAAGCTTTGCTACTACCACCCTGATTTTTGAAATTGACAGCTGGAGTATAACCGCACAGACAGCCCTCCATTTTGCAATCACTTCTGTTGTGATGTATATTTCAGGCTTTCTCTGCGGCTGGTTCCCTCACACTGTCAGAAGCACAATAATCTGGTTTGCAATCTTTATCGTGATTTATGTGATTATGTGGGCGGGCTTTATGCTCTACTTCAAAAAACAGACAAAAAAAATTAACGAGGCTCTGTAAGAAAGAGTTTTAATCTTTAAGCACTTCTGAAAGCCAGCCGAGAACACCATTTGGAAGTGTTGGTTCCATAGGCGTGCCGTCATCAAACATAAGGTTGCAGTGCATTGCGTTTGTTATGCAGTGCTGGCCCATTTCAAATCCAAAATTGATGGAAGCAATTCCGTGGTCACCGTTGTAAACCCAGTCTGGCGTAAAAATGAAACTCTTTTTCAATTTTTCAAGTCTAGGCAAAAGAGGTTTGATTCTTTCTTCGTAGTTGTTAATTTCATCTCGTTTGCCGAGGGCAAGAAAAAGTCCTATGTTATTTTTTTCAAAAACTTCCAGATTGTTCTCATCCACAATTGCATCTGCGCCAACAGGAATTGCGATATCAAAAAAATCAGGATAGCGCACCGGTATTCTTATGCTCATAGTTCCGCCGAGGGAATTGCCAAAAATCACTTTCTTACTGATTCCGCCATTTGGCTCAGCCTGATTTTTCATAAAGTCGCAGATTAAATCATAAACCCGGGGAATATAAGAATCATCCCAGCTGCCATGAACTTTTTCATCGTCACCGCGATATTCATTTGCAAGAGGAACCAGCACATAAGCGCCGCCCAAAGTCTTCTGGTAATCATCCTTTGAATAAAATTCTGCGCCCGTATAATTTATGCAGATATCTCCTTCAAGAGCATTTGTATAGCCGTGCATAAAAACAAGAAGCGGATATTTTTTTCCTTTTTCAAAACCGTGTTCGGTCGGGTCAAAAAAGTAATAAGTTATATCATCATAAGAAGTCTTATGAAAGCGGTCAAAATATTCACCAACCTTATAAGTCGGTGCGTAAGAAATAAAACTTCCTTCCGGAATCTCATTTGCCCATGGCGGTGTTGGTTTGTCTGACATTTTTTTTCCTCCTCTGTCATCCCGAACTTTTTTCGGGAGCTGTTTATGCTAAAGATGCTGAAACAAGTTCAGCATGACATTATAGTTCTTTTATAAATCGAAGCTGTTTTTTATCATCAATATAGCCCAGGGCGCGATAGAACTCGTGAGCCTTCTTTCGGCTTTCACCAGAATTTAGACGCATGCTGACCGCTCCATTTTCGCGGGCCCATTCTTCTGCGCGTTTCAGCAATGCAGAGCCGATTCCCTGACGTCTGAAATCTGCAGCAACCGCAATTCCCAGAATGTTTGCCATAGTAGGGAAGTAGAGTACGTTATATTTTTCTACGTGGATTACGCCTGCGATGGGGAACAGTCTGGTGTCAGAAGTGACGTCGGGAGAGTCGCCGTGAGACTCGCCGCTTGCGTCGGTAGATTCTGCCTCAGCAATAAAAACCGCTTCCCGCGAATTGTCCAGCCCGGCAAACTGCTTTTCAACAATTTCGAGTGTACATTCTGCGTAACCAAGATCCTTTTGAAAAAGTTCGTTCATTGCGGGAATGTCGCTGGCGGCGGCATGTCGGATTTTTACCGGGATTTTTACTTTTTTCATTGTTTTTTCCTTTTATAATTTATGCTGACAGTGCCACACCGGCCTTGCAAGTTTATTTGAAAATGGCTGAGAGCGGCGGAAATCCGGCAGCCAGCTTGTGTCGTCTGTAAGCTCCTGATAAAAGAGGTATTCAAAATCGTAGGCTTCTATCAGGTCGCGGATATCGCTGTCTTCTTCAGCGGTCACAAGGCGGTTTTCTATGGAAGAGAGGGCGGAGCTGCGGACTGCGAGACGGTCGGGCGTTTCTTCAAAAGGTACCGGCGTATACTGATTCATTAAGCTGATGATGGCGCGGCCGTCTGCATTTCCTTTAAGCCAGGCGAGTACATCTGCGGTTTCGGCAAAGTGGCCCGGCATAAAAAGATGGCGGATAATTACTCCTGACAGTATTTTATCACGTGGCTGTCCTGGCTCTGCCCATTCGGCAGGCTTTGCGTTCGGCGGCTCGGGAATCTCTTTAATTTCCAGAGGATTATTTTCTATCATCCATTTGATTGCGGCGATAGCAGCCTCGGGGTAGTCCGGTGCGGCAAAAAGTTTCTTTGAAAAAGCTCTGTCCAGAGTTTTCAAATCCGGCAACCAGATTGTAACGAGTCCCTTCAAAAGCTCCAGCATTTCTACAGATTCATAAGCAGAAGAGTTCCAGCAGAAAGGAATAGTCACTCCACCGTCTCTTGCTGCCCGCAAGAATTCGGCGATTTTTGGAATATGATGGCTTCCCGTAACAAGATTTATATTTTCTGCCCCGGCAGCCTGTAAGCTCAAACAGATGTCGGTAAACTCGGCGCAGTCAACGACCCGTCCAAACCCATCCTGACTAATCTGATAGTTCTGACAAAAGGCACAACGCAAAGTACAGCCTGTAAAAAAGATAGTGCCGCTGCCACCGAAAACCGTAACAAGAGGCTCTTCTCCAAAGTGAAGGCCTGCAAAGGCAATGCGAAGGTCTGAGGTCTCGCGGCAAAAGCCGAGTGAACTGCGGTGGTTGAGTAGGTCAGAGACCGTATCGAAACCACATTTCTGAGAGTCTGCGGTGGTTTCGATACGCCCTTGCGGGCACTCAACCACCGTACTTGCCGTACGATTGACTCCGCACTTTCTCGGGCACTGGCGGCACTTCTTGTAGAACTCTTCAATTTGTTCCATTGGAAGACCTTCCATTAGTACGCGCCCTTGCTTACAAGAATCTTCATCAAATCCTGAAGAACATCAACATCAAGTTCTTCTGCTTCAAAGTTTACAAGGCGGCCGAATTCTTCCCAATCCGAATCACTAATAAGATCCTGATACTCATCCGAGTTTTCAAGAAAGGCAAGATAAGCCGCAAGCCGGTTCTGATTTTCCTCGTTCGGCTCCCAGGTCAAATCCGCAGCCCTGTAAATATATTCATTTTCCCAATATTCAAAAACAGAATCAGCAAGCTCTCCAACCGCAGCCGCATTACGTTCAAAAAGTCTGCGCAGGTCTCCCTTTACACGGTCATAATTACTTTTTCCACCATTATTCTGGCGGTCGTGTTTAAGAGTCTTCTGCATATCAGAAATAAATTTATTAATGTCTGTCATATTGTTGAGTATATCGATTTAGGAGGGGAAAGTCTTCCCCTCGCTCCAACCGCCTCTGGCGTTTTCCGCTACCCCTTCTAACGGGGCTGGCCGCCCCGTAACGCCCCTCAAACAAATTGAGTGACATCAAAAAATCTGCTATTATCTTCTTATGTTTTCAGATACACATTTTCACTTTAAGATGATGACGACCGAGCGTGGAGTGAACGGCGTTGAAGTTTTATCAACCATGGCGGCGCGCAATTGTTTTTTCGGTCTTGATATAGGAACACACTGTGATGATTTAGCAGAGCGCGAGGCCTGCGTGGAAAAGGCAATTGCCGGAATCTGCGATAGCGGACTTGCGGCCAGGACTCGCAGTTTTATGTATTTTACAGCAGGTATCTGGCCGGATCTTGGTGCAATTCACGACAGAGAAAATCAGATGAAGATTCTGCGTCAATCTATTGAGGCTGCACAGACTGATGGTGAACAGGACACTTTACACCGCCGGATTGTTGCAGTAGGTGAGTGTGGTCTGGATCATCACTGGAATCCAAGTGGAGAAGATGGCCGCTGCGAATCTGATTTTGATAAAGAAACTTACAAAGGTGAACGAGAGCTTTTTGAAGCGCAGCTGGAACTTGCGCAGGAATTAAAACTTCCTGTAATCGTGCACAGCCGCGATGCCTTTGATGATACTTTAGATTGCCTTAAAAACGTCGGCTACGATAAGGGAATTATTCACTGTTACAGTTATGGAATTGAGGAGGCCCGGGCTTTTCTAGACCGTGGCTGGTACATAGCATTTGGTGGTGCAGTTACTTACAATAAAAAGGCAAAACTCGAAGCGGTAAAAGAACTGCTTCGTTTTGTACCATCAGACCGTTTCCTTTGTGAGACCGATGCGCCTTATCTTGCGCCGGTGCCTTTGCGTGGCACTGTAAATACTCCGGTAAATGTCGAACATGTTTATAACTTTATTGCAGAGGTTCGCGGAATGTCGCCGGAAGAACTCAGCATTCTTGTTGATGAAAATATAAAAAGGTTGTTTGGAATCTGACCGGTGGTTGAGCCTGTCGAAACTACCGGGATCCGCGGTCATTTCAACAGGCTCAGTGACCGTAATTCAACTTCTGATAATTCCCGCCACTGACCGGGCTTGAGGTCAGGTGGAAGTTCCAGATTACCGATAGCGACTCTCTGGAGTTCAATAACCTCGTTTCCAAGCGCGCGGAAAATACGGCGTACTTCGTGAAACTTTCCTTCCTGCACGGTGATTTTACAAATCTCAGGCGATTCAAAAATCAGTGCTGCTGACAGAGCTTTCTGCTCGCCAAATTTTTTCTCCGGTGGAAGAGTTAGACCGCCGGCGGCGCGCTCTATATAGTTTTTCTGCTCTTCAGATGCGAGTGGTTTTGCCAGTGTGGCACGGTAAGTCTTTTGTATATCTGGGCTTGTTGCAACTTTATTCGAGAAGTTTCCGTCATTTGTAATCAGAAGTAATCCGCTTGTGTCGCAATCCAGCCGGCCAACTGTGTGTAATCTGCATCCTCGCGGTACTTCACTAACCATTGCCTGTAAATCCGGCGTTAAAAGTTCATAAACAGTTTTATGAGAATCAGAAGCTGCAGAACAAACATAACCACAAGGCTTATTCATAATAAGATAAATAGTTTTTTCTGGTTTAGAGCATTTTCTCACGGCTCAACTCTTCCGCTTATTTATTTTGCAGGGAGGAAGTATTTCTTTCCCAGAAGACGCCGCCACTATAGCCTTGAATTGAAGGATAGCTTTCGGCGAGCTCGAGCCTTTTTTCGGCAAGCAGGCAATATTCCTCGCATAACTCAATTCCACACCAGTGACGTCCCAGCTTCTTTGCAACTACGCTTGCAGTTCCACTTCCCAAAAATGGATCAAACACCAGATCCCCTGGCTTTGACGAAGCAAGAATCAGTTTTGCATAAAGTTTTTCGGGTTTTTGAGTCGGGTGATCTGTGTTTTCGGGCATAGACCAGAAAGGTACACTTATATCATCCCAGAAGTTTGAAGGACATGTGAGACGGAAATTTCCCTCTTCACTTTCTTCCCAGTCCTTAGGCTTGCCGCCTTTACCACCTTCACGATAAGGTGCAATCACACGACGTTTAATTTTTACTGCGTCAAGGTTGAAGTAGTAACTGTCTGGGTCTTTTACTCCAAACCAGATATCTTCCATTCCGTTTTTCCAGTTAGCTTTTGCTCCACGACCTTTTTCACGCTGCCAGGTAATGCGGTTCAAAACTGTAAGTTCTTTTTCCATCACTCTCTGTAAGGCTGCCGTACATTTCCAGTCACCGCACAAATAAAGAGAACCGTTTGACTTTAGTTTTTTGCAGACAGAAGAAAACCAGGTTTCAAGATATTCTTCATAAGCAGAGTCTTTTCTTTCATTAAAAACTTTTCCACCAAAATTTTTTGTCAGATTATAAGGCGGATCAATTATTATGAGGTCGGCAAATTCATCCGGCAAAAGAGGGAGGACCGTCAGAAGATCTGCATTAATAGTTTTATCAAGATATTCAAACTTATGGCTGAGGAGATTTGTTTTATCCGTAATCAATTTTTCACGCAGCTTTGTTTTATCTTCATCAGTAAGAACAAGGGTTCTGTTTCGTCCTGCACGAATTTTTTCTGTAGCATTCATAAAAAACTCCTATTTTAATTCGAATGTCATGTAAATTGGATTATGATCCGAGTTCTCAAAATCCTTATCAATTACATTAATAGAAAGCTTCTCAATATTTGGCGAAATGATAAAGCCGTCTATAACATGGTACTGCCAGTTATGAGCCGCTGCATCTTCATCATTATATGGGCGGGCATTTGAACGGCAGGTAGGCAGAGAATCATCAAAAACAAACTGCCATCCGCTGTCAAGCATATCTGCATCAAGCTGTCCCGGATGCCAGCCGTCTTTCCAGACAAGACCAAAAGTTTCTGAGCCTGGAAATCTCTGGTTAAAATCTCCGCCTGCTATTACATAATTTCCTTTTGCATATTCATCATCAATAAATTTTTTAAGCGCTTTTGTCTGCGCAATTTTTCCTTCTCCACTGTCAAAGGCTTCAAGATGAAAGTTTGCAAGCACAAGCTCTCGTCCCGAGTCTCCGCCATTTTCATAAACCGGGATACGTGTAATAAGCATACATCTTTTAAGATTTGCAAGGCGAACCGGCCATTTAAAAGGTACTGGCAGCGAATTTCTTTGAGCAGAAGTTGTCTCAAAATCAGTGAAAGTAGAAACTCCGCTTTCGATTTTTCCGATTGTTGGCAGAGGAAAAGGAACGTAAAAACATTTGTAATTGTAAGCAAATGAACTGCCTTTTCCTGTAAGATTTTTTATAACTTCAAACTGATTCATTTTCCAGGTTCTTTTTGATTTTAAATCAATTTCCTGAATGAAAAGAATATCAGAAGTATATGACCCGATTGTCTTTTTTATTCCATCAAAATATTTTTCAACATATTTTTTTGAATCGGGACGAACTTTTTTTCCGCCGTCCATAAAAAAATCTTCATCTTTTCCAAGTCCTGCGTAACCAATGTTCCAGTTCATAAGCGAGTATGGCTTTCCTCTTAAAAGCATTTTTGTGCCGCTGGTAAATGGTATATTTTCAACAGGTTTAGGTCTGTATTCTACAATAGTCAAAAATAAAATAAAAAGAACAGCAAATAAAATGACAGCTCCAATTACAGCTGCCGGGATGATAAAAAAAAGTTTTCGTTTCATAATTGTGATTATATCATAAAAAACATATTGATAACAATTAATTCTTTTGTTAGATTTTTGACGTGAGAAAAACTTGCTTTTCATTATTAATTGGATTCTCTTTATTTTTGATTTCCTGCTCTCAGAAAAAAACTTCCGAAAGTTTTACTGCCATGAATACTTTTATGACGGTAACCCTTTACTCTTCTTCTTCAAAAAGAGGCGAAACAGTTTGCTATCAGATTCAAAGTCGTGTTGATGAACTTGAACAGATTCTTTCAACAACACTTCCTTCAAGTGATGTTTTTTTTATTAATCATAATTCTAATTTTCCAGCCAGTCTGAAGCCTGAATTACAAACTCTTATTGATTTTTCAAAGTTGATCTATGAAAAAACTGAAGGTGCTTTTAATCCAGCCTTATATCCTGTAATCAGAGAGTGGGGCTTTACTACTGGAGAATATAAAGTTCCTTCAACAGAGAAAATACAGGAGCTTCTTCTCCATACTGATTTCTCGAAATTATATGATGATGAAAAAATCGAACTTGATTTTGGTGCTGTAGGAAAAGGTTATGCTGCAGATGAAGCACTTTTAATTCTTGAAGAAAACGGAATAAAATCTGCCTTGCTTGATTTTGGCGGAAATATTCAGGCTCTTGGTAAAAAGCCAGACGGTTCTTTGTGGAAGGTTGGAATTAAAAATCCCTGGAACGGTCAGGTTGCCTGTGCGCTCAGTGTAGAGTCAAAGGCTGTGGTTACCAGCGGTGGTTACGAAAGATTTTTTGAAGAAGCCGGACACCGGTATATACATATTTTTGATCCAGCAACAGGTAGACCGATTCAGAATGATTTAGAAAGTGTGACGATTGTTTGTGAAAGCGGAAAATATGCGGACGCCTTGAGTACTGCTCTTTTTGTTATGGGAAAAGATAAAGCCATTGACTGGTGGAAAAAACAGATGGCAGAAAAATCTTTTCCTGCTTTTGATTTTATTCTGATTACAAAAGAGCAGCAACTTATCTATTCATCAGGACTTGCAGGATTTATTGAACCGATGTATCAGTTTGAGTCTGTAGAGTCTGTTTTGCTAGACTAACAGAAGCTTTCGAATTAATGTTCAATGCGTAAATTATTTTATTAATGATGCTGCCATCTTTTTCTGTAAAGCGATTAATCATAAGCCTGTAATATTCAAAACTCAAACCAAGCAGAGTGTTTTGTCCAGGTTTTAGACAAACTGCACACTGGCTCAGAGCACAGACAGTAGAAAGAATCAGAGCCTTTTGTAATGCAAGTGAGAGTGAGCCTTTTGTAATCGAAAAAATCCAGAACTTAAACAAAACTTCTCCGTTTGGCACAAAAATCATCGAAATAAAAATAAAAAGCCAGAGTGAAAGATGTGGAATAAAAAAGATTTTTCTTTTGCAAAGCTTCTGGGCGATAAGACTCAAAACAAAAGTACAGCCAAGTACAATCAGATTTTTTATAAAGAAGATTGAAGCTGAAAGGCCAAGCAAAAGAATTGCCAGAATGATTTGAAGGGCCGGGGTGGTGCGGTTTTGAGGGCTTTGAGAGGCGGCTTCTGTTTCAGGTATTTTTGTAAAGTCCAGATTTTCTTTGATTTTCAATTTTTCGCATAGGAATGCTGTTAGCGCTCCGCTTATCGTATTAAAAATCAGCATAGGGCCGAGTAAAGAAAAAGTTCCTTTTCCAATGTAAAAAGATGCAAGCCCAATCTGAATAAGGGCACTGGCTGCCGAACCTGCAATTGAGATTCCGTAAAGGCTTAAAAGTTTTTTTGAAATCAGCTTATACAAAAGTCTCATAACAAGGGCACTTAAAAGTGA
The DNA here is from genome assembly GCA_016293915.1 of Treponema sp. GTDB lineage: Bacteria > Spirochaetota > Spirochaetia > Treponematales > Treponemataceae > Treponema_D. The sequence goes on from JAEDCY010000047.1 coordinate 16,200, forward strand.
CTGGGCAAGTGAAATCAAAAAGAAGGGAGAAAAAAGCGTTCCTCCCATAAGCGAGGCCGACACCGCTTTTAAAACTGAAAGTACTATAAAAGAACCAAAGTCTATATCCAGTGCAATAAGAATTACTGTATTTGCAAAGCCCAGCCTGAAAAATGGAACAAAGCGGGGCAAAATCATTTCTGCATAAGAGAAGAGGAGAGTGAGTGAGCATAGATAAGCTAGAGATTTATTCCGCGATTGCATCGAATTCTCCTTCTTCTTCAAGAGTTATAATTACATTGTTTGGGAGACAGACCAGCGGTGAATGCCAGCCCTGATTTACACAGGTTTTGTTAGGACAGGGAGAATCAATAATTCTTACCTTGCCGTCTTTTATTTCAAAGGTTGTGATTCCAAGCGGGCCGCCCACTTTGTAAATTCCGTCCTGTTTTGCAGAATATTCGTAGTGCTTTTCGTCTGCGTTTACTTTTACGACACTGCCTTTTTGAGAAAAACTTTTTACTGTAAGAAAGATTCCGAGTGTGGTAATTGCGATGACGAAAATTAAATCCAGCGGGCGAAGTTTTTTCATAAAAAAAATGGCACACGGATTCGATTTTGCTAACGCAAAATCCTTTTTTATATGGAATTACGTAGTAATTCCGACCCGTGTGCCAATTTACCTATTTAAGGTTAATTATAGACTTATCATAATCTGTAGGTGGCACAAATCCCATCAAAGTCATCAAAGTTGCTGGCCAGCTAGAGATTCCAAGACCGCTGTTGAGCTCGAGCTCATACTCGCCCTTGTACTCTGGGTCGTAGATGATTCCAGGAACCGGGTTGAGCGAGTGAGATGTCTTTGGCTTTGGTTCGCCGTCAGCACCCATAGCAACAGAACCGTCCTTCTTGTGCTCGTACATATCGTCTGAGTTTCCGTGGTCAGCTGTGAGACAGAGAATACCGCCAGCCTTTTCAATTGCTGCCTTAAGGCGGCCAAGCTGAAGGTCCATACCTTCCATAGAACATACAACAGCGTTGAATACACCAGTGTGTCCAACCATATCGCCGTTAGGGTAGTTAAGACGGATGTGGTCATATTTTCCGCTTTCAATAGCTTCGATTACCTTGTCAGTAATTTCTGCACACTTCATCCATGGGCGCTGCTCAAAAGGAACAACATCAGATGGAACTTCAATATAAGTTTCAAGATTCTTGTCAAACTCGCCAGGGCGGTTACCGTTGAAGAAGTAAGTAACGTGACCATATTTCTGAGTTTCAGAAATTGCCATAAGATGAACGCCAGTCTTTGTAAGATATTCACCCATTGTGCGGTCAATGCTAGGTGGGTTTACGAGGAACTGAGCAGGCTTGTGGTTATCACCATCGTATTCCATCATACCTGCATATTCAACAGCAGGGCGGCGTACGCGGTCAAAGTGAGGGAAGTTGTCTTCTTCGAAAGCAGCAGTAATTTCAAGAGAGCGGTCACCGCGGAAGTTAAAGAAGATTACGCTGTCGCCGTCAACAATAGGGCCTACAGGCTTTCCGTCTTTTGCGATTACGAACTCGTGCATATCCTGGTCGAGGAGACCGGCATTTTCACTGCGGTAAGTCTTGATAGCTTCAGTAGCAGATGCAAACTGACGGCCATCAGCAAGAACGTGAGCGTGCCATCCGCGCTCTACCATAGACCAGTCAGCACCATAGCGGTCCATAGTGATGTACATACGTCCACCGCCAGAAGCAATCTGATAATCAACATCGCTGAACTCAGCAAGGAATTTTTCAAGAGGCTCAAAATATTCAAGAGCTGAAGTAGGAGGAACATCGCGTCCGTCAAGAAGGGCGTGAACGCGCAAAGTCTTTACACCTTCTTTGTGAGCCTGAGTAATCATAGCCTTAAGGTGATCAATGTGAGAGTGAACGTTACCATCAGAAACAAGACCCATAAGGTGGAAAGTAGTTCCCTTGTCCTGAACATTCTTTACAAGCTTCTTCCATACAGCGCCTTCAAACATGCTGCCAGAAGAAATAGATTCACCAACAAGCTTAGCACCCTGAGCAAAAACACGACCACAACCCATAGCATTGTGACCAACCTCAGAGTTACCCATATCATCATCAGTAGGAAGACCAACAGCAGTTCCGTGAGCCTTAAGCTGAGTGTGAGGGCAGTTAGCAGTAAACCAGTCCAGGTACTTCATCTTAGAAGCCTTAACTGCATCTCCCTCTTCATACTTACCATATCCAACGCCGTCCATAATAACCAGGACAACAGGACCACGACGACCCTTCCATTTAGGGTTCTTTTCCAATGCATGCATTGTGTCTGCCATATATTTAATCTCCTATAAAATAAAACAATTTTGGGCGTTCCCAGCCGCCGCTCCGTGCTTCGCACTCCGCGCCGGCTGGTCGGGCTTTGCGCACTTCCGCTCTCGCTCCATTCCTTCGTTCTGGTGGTTTCGACAAGCCCTTCGACAAGCTCAGGAACCACTCAACCACCGTCACTTCGGAACGCCTGCGGCGGTGCTCCAATCCCTAACGCATCGTTTAAGAATTAAATTATTTACCAATATACAGAAAATCCCATTTTTTTACAACGCAAAGTGGATTTGCCTAATTAAGCACCAGCTTCAACCATTCTTGCCTCTTTTCCCCGGGAGCCAGAGAGCATACAAAACTTCTGTAAGTGTGCAGCCGCAGCCGGAGTTACCGGTATGATTATCCCGGATTTACCTTTTGATAATGATGAAGGCCTTACCGCTGACTGCCGTTTGACTCTTGAATTCCCAGCTTTCGTAATCGCCGTGTGCCGTACCCTGTTTCCGCT
>JAEDCY010000011.1 GCA_016293915.1 Treponema sp.
CTCTTTAGCGTATCACATATCCTCTTGCTCGTTTACTTTTTTATCACGCCTCCTTAAAAGTTAAGTATAATACAAATCAGCCAAAATTCAATGTTTTACCACGCAATCTTCCCGCCGTTTATCTTTCATGATTTCAGTACAAGTCCGTATTTTTGAATCCGCAATCGGCTAGAAGGTAAGATGCATTTTTTGTATACAATTTAGATAGAGAATTATTCATCATATTCTTTTAAGTCATGATATAATTAAAATATGAAAAACTATGTTAATTGGGCGATTCTTGCCCCTGGCCGCATTGCAAACTCTATGGCAGCGGCTATGAATGGAATAAAAGACGGAAAACTTAAAACTATTGACGGAAGTAAAATCCGTTTAAATGCAGTAGCCAGCCGGAATCTGGAACGTGCCCAGAATTTTGCAAAAAAATGGAATTTTGAAAAAGCCTATGGCAGCTACGAAGAGCTTTACAAAGATCCGGAGGTAGATGCCGTTTATATTGCAAATCCTCATGCCTTCCATATGGATTCCGTATTGGGCTGTCTCAAAGGCGGAAAACACGTACTTTGCGAAAAACCTGCAGGCTGTTCTCGCGACCAGCTGGATAAAATGACTTCCCTTGCCCGAGAAAATAAACTCTTTTTTATGGAAGCAATGTGGACGGCTTTCAATCCGACAATTGCAGAAATCCACCGGGAAATTGCAGCAGGCACAATCGGACAAATCCAAAATATTGATTCCCGTTTCTGCAACAGAAATCCTTACGCCCCGGATGACAGAAACTATGACCCTCGACAGGCTGGCGGTGCCCTTCTCGACCTTGGCATTTACAATATCTACTTTGCCATGATACTTGCAGACTTTTCTCCTATTACCGCAGAAAGTTCAGCCGTTCGCATGCTTAAAGGTGTTGATGTCTGGAACAGCGTAAACCTCACCTTTGAAAACGGAATTGTAACCTCCTTCCAGGATGCCATGGATATGCCTTCTACAGTGCCAACACACGACGCTGTAATTTACGGAAGCAAGGGTTACATAACTGTCGAAAACTTTTTCTGCAGTCAGAAGGCCGATGTTCACGTTTACAAAAATATCTGGGGTGGAGATTCAGAATTAGTTCGCCAAATCAGAGAACCTTTTGCTGTAAACGGCTACGAATACGAACTTGCCCATGCAACAGAATTTATTCTCTCAGGAAAAACAGAATCAGACGTACATACTTTCAAAAAATCAGAAGCTTTGATTGATATTATGGATGCACTGCGTAAGGACTGGAATTTCAAATATCCATGGGAAGCCTAAAATCGAAGAACCGTTAAAAACAGGGCTGCGACAGCGGGCCTGTTTAGGTTCATCGAAAGAATGGCTCAGAGGCAAGCTATGCTTACCGACTTTGTCATTCCCCGGCTTGACCGGGGAATCTAAACATAACAGGAGATGATTAAAAAAATGAACTACAAAATCACAGGAAACGAAAACGTATTATTCAACAACAATGCCTTTTACTGCATTGGAACCGGCCGAATGGGACTGGCCCTTCAAAAGCAGTATTTTGAACAGCTCAAGCTGGTACAGGAAAAAATCGGCTTTGAGCATATCCGTGGCCACGGACTCTTTCACGACGACATGGCAATTTACCGCGAGTTCCAGCCTGGAGTAGCAGAATTTGGTCCTCATGCCTGGGAAGGCCGCGACGAGAAAAAGGTTCAGGTAGAATACAACTGGACTTATCTTGATATGGTTATGGATTCTTACCGCGAGCTTCATATAAAGCCTTTTATCGAACTTGGCTTTATGCCAAAACAGCTGGCTTCAGGCGACAATTCAATTTTCTACTGGAAGGGGCACACTACACCACCTTATAACTACGAGCGCTGGGCCGGCCTGGTTCAGGCAACGCTGCGCCATCTTATGGGCCGCTATGGAACCGATGAAGTTGTTACCTGGCCTGTTGAAGTATGGAACGAGCCAAACCTTCCGGGCTTCTGGAAAGATGCAGACATGAAGGAATATTTTAAGCTTTATGATATTTCTTCCAGAGCGGTAAAGGCTGTAGACAAACGCTTTAAGGTTGGCGGACCTGCAGTCTGCGGAGGCACAGATAAAGAATGGATAAAAGCCTTTCTTGATTTTGTGCACAAAAATAAATGCCCGCTGGACTTTGTAAGCCGTCACCACTACACCACCGAGTTCCCGAATTATGACGGACACTACGGTTACCCAAAACTTCATCCAAAAGAAAAATGCTTTGAACAGCTAGATTCTACACGCGGCATAGTTGATTCATTCAAAGAATTCAAAGGCATGGATATAAATGTAACAGAGTTCAATACTTCTTATATACCAAACGCGCCGGTTCACGACATGAATCTTAATGCCGCCTACATTGCACTCATGCTTTCTACATTTGGCGACAATCACAAATCTTATTCTTACTGGACCTTTGGAGATATTTTTGAAGAGGCAGGTGTTCCGTATACTCCTTTCCACGGTGGCTTTGGCCTTGTTGCAAACGGACTTATTCCAAAGCCGACCTTCTGGACTTTTGCCTTTTACAAAAAACTTACAAAAAACTACGAAAAATGCGTACTAAAAACCAAAAACTGCGTCGTAGTAAAACAAACTAACGGTAGTTATTCTGGAGTAGTCTGGAATGTAGATGAAGAAATGACAGGCAAAGAGCTTAAACTCGACCTCACCTTCCCACTCGAAAACCGGACAAAGGGAAAAACAGAAGATGAAAAGCTTCCTAACGTACTTATTACCGAGTTGGTAGATGAAGAAGTCTGCAATCCTCTCAAGGCTTGGCACGATTTAGGAGAACCTGCAAATCCGAGCCAGGAACAGATGGAAATCCTTCGTGCGGCCGCCCAGCCTTTTGTTCATACAAAGAGAAGCGGCAATAAAATCAGCCTGGTACTCAAGGAAAATGCAGTCTGCTACTTTGAAATTAAAGCCGCACCAATAAAAAGCGACCGCGGTTATACCTACGGAAGACTAAAATAACCCCCGGTGGTTGAGTAGGCACGAAGTGCCGTATCGAAACCACCTGTTATAAAACCTCGGTGGTTTCGATACGGCTTCGCCTACTCAACCACCGTAATCAGGAGATTTCAATGAACTATTCATCCAATTCCGATACCATCACCCGCGACTTTTTCGACTCCCTTTTACTCGAACCCCGCTATATCGATTCTGACTTACCATGTACAAAGCTGGAGCTCTACGGTCGTACCTTCGACACCCCGGTTATGACCGCGGCTCTTTCCCACCTGGGCAACACTGCAGAAAACGGTATGGTAATTTACGCTCAGGCAGCCGCAAAGTGCAACGCTGTTCACTGGGTCGGCATGGGAGAAGATAAAGAGCTGGAAGAAATAACAGCAACCGGCGCCGCTACAATCAAAATCATAAAACCGCATGCAGACAATAAAGAAGTTTTCCGCAAGATTGAACACGCTAAAAAAGCCGGCTGCTTTGCCGTAGGTATGGACATAGACCACGCCTTCAACGGAAACGGCGGCTATGATAATGTACTGGGTCTTCCCATGAAGCCAAAGACTACAGAAGAGCTTGCTGATTTTGTTCAGGCAGCAGGCGACACTCCATTTATTGTAAAGGGAGTACTTAGCACAAAAGACGCTGAAAAATGCCTTAGGGCAGGCTGTAAAGGAATTCAGCTTTCACACCACCACGGAATTATAAATTATGCCGTTCCACCACTTATGATGCTGCCAGAGATTCTTCAAGTTACACGTGGCGAAATACCTGTATTCATAGACTGCGGAATTGGAAGCGGAATGGATGTCTATAAATGTCTTGCCCTCGGAGCGACAGCTGTAAGTGTTGGTCGTCACCTCATGCCGTTTTTGAAGGAAGGAGCTGACAAAACTTCAGACCGAATAAAAGAAATGACAGGCGAACTGGCCTCAACCATGGCCCGCACCGGCATCCGCGACCTCAAGAGCTTCGACCCGACTGTTATTCATCAGAGAACATTTTAACAAACTGTCATCCTGAACTTAGGGAGCGACGGCTGCAAGCCGTAAAAATGCTCCGGTGGAGCATTTTTAGCGAGTCTCCGAGCAGCTATGCTGCGAAGGGGCAAGGATCTATACAAGAGTCCCCGAAATAATTCGGGGTGACACGTCACTTTATTTTACTACAACCACAAGTACCCGTCCGCTTGCAACGCAGACCTCGGCCACTTTTCCTGGAAGTACTTCATTGCTTACTCCAAGCTGAAAGTTCGCACTCAGGCTGGCATTCTCCAGCGGGTACTTTGCGTTTTTAATAGTCACACCACTCACATCGCCGGCAACTGTCAGAACAGAAAAATATGAGCAATTATCTTCTATAAATAAGGGCTCTTTACCGACTATCTGCATTTTTGAATAGTCATCAATTAAAACCGCCTTTTTTCCAAGCCCATCCAGATATAAAAGAATGGAAATATTTGCCAGCGCATGGTCGAAGCGGCCGCCCATTGCCCCAAGTAATATAAAATCACTAAAGCCTCGCTCCACTGCAAGCTTTGCTGCATATAAAGTATCTGTATCATCTTTTTCACGGGGAAGTTTTACAATTTCAGGATGACCGGCAGTACCGGCATATTTAGATAAAGCTGCTGGATCACATGAATCAAAATCACCAACAATAAGCTCCGGTACTACACAAAGCCCATCAGCGTGAGAAAGTCCGCCATCGCAGAAAATAAAAAAATCGTCAGGCTGTAAAAAGAATTTTGTTTCTTTATAATCGTGAATCTCACCGGCAGAAACGATAACACAACGCTTCAAAAAAATCCTCCAAAAAAGATGACACGTAATTGTGGTTTCAACAAACTCAACCACCGAAAAGCAAGCTTAATAACCAGCTTACACTCCCACATCCTATCTTGTATTTCCCTGAATTATTTCCATCCAGCTGCGTTTATCTCTTTTTGAAGTATCCAGACCAAAGAGTTCCATAAATTTTTCCAGAGCCATGCGAACGTCATCTGCCGCATCTGTTCCATCAGTTACTTCAACTTCAATATACTTAAGGTTGTTTACCATTTCAAGCTCAAGATGAAAATCGCAACCCGGCAGAACTACCGATCGGCAGTGAACTCCATAAGCATCCTTTTTCTTTTCAAAAAACTGATGATAACCTGAAAATAAAAGAAGGTCGCGGATAACATCCGGTTTTTCAACAAAAGTTTCGTCTTCACGGTTTAATTCAATTCCGTTTTCAATAGTCTTCCGCTTTATGCAAAAATACGAACGTTCGTTAGCTATATCATCAGCAGACGCTTCACTTCTTATACGGATAACCTGAGGCTCACCAGCAGCCTTACTCTCTTCACGGGTAGTATAACGGGAAAAATAAGCATCCGATTTTAACAGATGTTCCAATCCTTCTGCAGCCACCTCAAGACCAGGCAGAGTCTCTTCCCCAGAAATCACCTTAAAAATCTTTTCATATTCCGCATCAGTCAGCGGAATCTTAATTTCAATCTCGCGTCCCATCTAAACCCCGTCATCCCGAACCTTCGCAGAATAGTTGCTCGGAGACTCGCTAAAAATAGTCCACTGGACTATTTTTGCACAGCTACGCTGTGCCGCTCCCTATGATTCGGAATCTATTCCTTCTTTCCAGCTTCAGCAATCTCTTTTAATTCAGCATAAAACTTCGGATACTGTCTTTCAATCAAAACAGGTCTTCCCTTTGTATCAAGAAAGCAGTGGGTACTCTTTCCCTGGAATACAAGCTCGTCCTTGCATTTAAACTCATAAGAAAAAGTCAGCTTGGCAGCCGAAAGTTTTTCAATACCAACCATAATTGAAATAGTATCCGGGAAAGTTGTCGACTTCTTATAAACGCCTTCAACAGACATTACCGGCGAAGCCATTCCCTCTTCTTCAAGCTTAATAAAAGACCAGCCCAGCTGATCCAGAAAATCCACGCGGGCCTCTTCCATATAGCGGATATAGTTAGAATGATGGGTAATTCCCATTTTGTCAGTTTCGTAATAATTAACTTTGTGCAAATAAGGTTTTATAGTTTTCATACCTTCATTTTCGACATTTTCTCTCTTTTTGTCAATCTGGATAATATGGTAAAAAATTGTTATAACGTATCAGGGTAAATGAATTATAAAAAAGTTCGGTCAATTTGGCTCGAAGGCTCGAGACATATGTCAAAAAGACTCTGTTTGGGGATGCCGCTTGAGCGGCATTACAATAGTTTCCAAACCCCAAACAGCGTCTAGCGCGTTATCGCGCGTTTTTGACATATGTATCGAGACTGAGAGCAACAATAACTTGAAATCTTTATAATTCATTTAACACGTTTATTTTCTAACTACCATTTTTATAGGTATATTTTTCTAAAAACTGTTGTTAATAACCTTTTTTTTTACTATATTATAATTATGTTGTTAGATGTACAAAACTTAAACGCAGGTCTTGAAGACGGAAAAGAAATCCTCAGGGACCTTAATATACAGATTGGTCAGGGCGAAACACACGTTCTGATGGGACCAAACGGTGCCGGAAAATCTTCTCTCGGAAATGCCCTTATGGGAAATCCTGTTTACAAAATCACAGGTGGAAAAATCCTTTTTAAGGACACCGATATCACAGAAGAAAGTGCCGACAAACGCGCAAAGCTCGGAATGTTCATGTCTTTCCAGAGCCCGCTCGAAGTTCCAGGCATCAGCCTCGAGGCTTTTATCCGCTCTGCAATTCAGCAGAAAACCGGCGAGCACGTAAAGCTTTTCCAGTTCCAGAAGGAACTCAAGCGCTGCATGGAACTTCTTTCCATGAATCCTGATTACGCCCGCCGCGACCTCAACGTAGGTTTTTCCGGCGGTGAACGTAAGAAGTCAGAAATCCTTCAGCTTCTTATGCTCAAACCGGACTTCGCCATCCTCGACGAAACAGACTCCGGCCTGGACGTAGACGCCATCCGCTTTGTTGCAAAGGGAATCGAAGAATACCGTAAAATGACAAACGGTTCACTCCTCATTATCACCCACACAACAAAGATTCTCGAAGGCCTTGCCGTAGACAAAACTCACATCATCGTAAAAGGCCACATTGTAAAAACCGGAGATGGTTCCCTCTTTAAGGAAATTAATGAAAAGGGATTTGAAGAATTCATTAAATAGCAATAAGCTTTTAGCCACAAGCATTTAGGAAAATATTTGGGGTTATTGCTAACAGATAACCGTTAGCAGCTTGGAAACAACATGGAAGACAAACAGAAAATAGAAGATATAAACAGAGAGTTTTACGATTTCCGCTACGAAGAAACAGAAGAAAATACCTTCCGTCTTGAATCAGGTTTGACCCCGGAAATCGTAACTAAAATCTCAGATGAAAAAGGCGACCCGAACTGGATGCGCGAGTTCCGCCTCAAGTCGCTCGAACTTTACAATTATCTCAAGGTTCCTAAATGGGGTCCGTCAATCGACGGTCTAAATATAGACAACATTGCAACCTACGTTCGCCCGAAAACTCAAATGAGCGGCAAATGGGAAGACGTTCCGGATGATATTAAGGAAACCTTCGAAAAACTCGGTATTCCGGAAGCAGAACGAAAGTCTCTTGCCGGCGTTGGCGCCCAGTACGACTCTGAGTTAGTTTACCATAACGTACAAAACGAAGTTTCAAAACAGGGCGTAGTTTATCTTGGCTTTGAAGAGGCCTTAAAGTCCGAAGAATGGGGACCAATGGTAAAAGAATACTTTATGACCCTCATTACTCCAAAGGACCACAAGTTTGCCGCCCTTCACGGAGCAGTATGGTCGGGCGGTTCTTTTGTATACGTTCCAAAGGGAGTTCACCTTTCCTTCCCTCTTCAGTCTTACTTCCGTTTGAACGCCCGCGGTGCCGGTCAGTTTGAACACACACTGATTATTGTAGACGAAGGCGCAGACCTTCACTTTATTGAAGGATGCTCTGCACCTAAATATAACGAAGCAAACCTGCACGCCGGAGCTGTAGAACTTTTTGTAAAAAAAGGCGCACATCTTCGCTACAGCACCATCGAAAACTGGTCTAAGAATATGTACAACCTCAACACCAAGCGTGCCCGCGTAGAAGAAGGAGCTTCCATTGAATGGGTCTCAGGTTCTTTCGGCAGCCACGTAAGCTACCTCTACCCGGAAAGTGACCTTGTTGGCCGTGGTGCAAAATCTGAGTTCACAGGAATCACTTTTGCAGGTGCCGGCCAGGAGCTGGATACCGGTGCCAAGATGGTACACCTAGCGCCGGACACTTCAAGCCTCATCAGTACAAAATCAATTTCTAAAGGCGGCGGAGTTTCAATCTACCGCTCAGCAGTTTATATCGACAAAAACGCCGCAGGCAGTAAAACAAGCGTTTCCTGCGAAAGTCTTATGCTCGATTCAGAAAGCCGTTCAGACACTATTCCAGCAATGGTAATCAAAACTGACGAATGTGACGTAGGACACGAAGCAAAAATCGGTCGTATTTCTAACGACGCAATTTTCTACCTGATGTCACGAGGCATTCCGGAAGACGAAGCGCGCAGCATGATTGTAAGCGGCTTTGCAAATCCGGTAAGTAAGGAACTGCCGCTGGAATATGCGGTAGAAATGAATAACTTAATTAAGCTTGAAATGAAAGGTTCAATGTAGCAAACTCGTTAAAAAAAAAATTGCGAAAACCTGGAGCAATTTTTTAGAGTTTACCACATAAATAATGTTAGAGGTATAACAATGGATAAAACAAGAGAAACAACAATAGACATAAACCAAATACCATATCTTACCTGGACCTGGCTTAAGATAAATAAAGATTCTGTTTCTTATGATTTTTCTCTTACAGAAAACAAGGGAAATGAAGCTCAGATTCCGGAAGGAATAAACGTAAGCAGTGGAAAATCTATTTCAACAAGTCTTCCCGAACCAAGATTTTCTATTGGCCAAGAAGCTGCAAAACTGATTTCTGACGCAACAAAAGAAGGTAAAATCTACACAGTAGAAAAAAGCACAAGCCAGCCTCTTATCATCAGAATAAATCTGGATTCAAACTCTGCTACACATCAGATAATTCATGCAAAGGCTGGAACTGAAGCAAATATAATTATTATTTACGAAGGTCAGGCCGAATTAGCAGGAGTCATTACAAAGGTTTACGCAGAAGATGATTCAAAGCTTCATATAAGTAAAGTTCAGCTTTGCGGTAATAATGTAAATCAGATTGATGATACTGCAGTAGTTTGCGGCGAGCGCGCAAAAGTCAGTCTCACACAAATAGAACTCGGCGGCGCTCACATAGACGTTGGTTTCCACGCTACACTTGACGGCTACCAGTCAGCCTTTTATTCAGACACAGCCTATATCTGCCAGAATAATCAGTATCTTGATATGAATCAGGTAGTTGTTCACAAGGGAAAGAAAACCGTCTGCGATATGAAGACTCATGGAACAGCAAAGGACGAAAGTACAAAAACTTACCGTGGAACAATCGACATGGTAAAAGGCTGTGCGGGTTCAATGGGTAACGAAATAGAAACTACCCTGCTGCTTTCTCCAAAGGCAGTAGTAAAAGCCGCACCGATTATTCTCTGTGGCGAAGAAGATATTTCTGCCGAACACGGCTCGACAATCGGAAAGCTTTCAAAAGAAATGCTTTTTTACATGAACAGCCGAAGCATAGACCAGAAAACCGCAGAAGAACTGCTTACAAATGCAAAGGTCACAGCGGCTGCATCGAGTATAGCTGATGAGAATATTCGCAAAGAAATCGAAGAGTTTTTTCAAAAATAACCATGCTGAACTTAGGGAGCGATGGCTGAAAGCCGATAAAATTCTCCGGTGGAGCATTTTAAGCGAGTCTCCGAGCAACTAAGCTGCAAAGGGGCAAGCATTTATTACTGAGAGCCTGAAACAAGTTCAGGGTGACGGAGCACGAAATGGAAAATAAATACAGAAAAGATTTTCCCTTTTTCAAGGCAATAGATGAAAAATCTTCCATTGAAAACAAGGATCTAATATATTTTGACACAGCAGCAACAGCACAGCGCCCATTCATTGTTCTTAATGCAATGACACATTTTTATGCCACAGAAAATGCTAACCCACTTCGAGGTCTTTACTCACTTAGTGAACGAGCTACTATGGCTTATGAAAATGCCCGTCAGACCGTTGCCAGATTCATTAACGCCCGTGAATCCGCAGAAATTGTATTTACACGTAATGCTTCAGAAAGTCTGAATCTTGTTGCCTATAGCTGGGGCCTGAACCGTCTGCATGAAGACGATGAAATCTGTATTTCAATTATGGAACACCACTCAAATATTGTTCCATGGCAATTTGTTTGTCAGAAAACCGGTGCAAAACTTGTTTTTCTTGAATGCGACAAAGAGACAGGAATTATCAGTGACGAAGAAATTTCCGCAAAAATCAATTCACGTACAAAAATTGTTTCTGTAGTTCATGTAAGCAATGTACTTGGCGTTACCAATCCTGTAAAAAAACTTAGCGAGGCCGCACATGCTGTCGGAGCTATCTTTATTGTTGACGGAGCGCAGTCTGCCCCTCATATGAAGGTTGATGTTCAGGAGTTTGACGCAGACTTTTTTGCTATGAGCGGCCACAAACTCTGTGGACCAATGGGAATCGGAGCCCTTTACGGTAAACGCGCTCTCTTAGAAGAAATGGAACCTTTCCTCCGCGGCGGCGAAATGATTGAATACGTTACCCGCGAAAAGGCTACCTGGGCCGAGGTGCCCCACAAGTTTGAAGCCGGAACCGTAAGCGCCGGAGACGCCGTTGGAATGGCAGCTGCCATCCGCTACATTCAGAGCATTGGACTTGAAAATATAGAAAAGCATGATGCCCAGCTTGCCTGCCGGATTATTGAAGGAATGAAAAATATTCCACACATAAATATAATCGGCCCTAAAGACGGCAATAAACGCTGCGGAATTGTTACCTTTACTGTAGATGGAGTTCATCCACATGATGTAGCTACCCTTCTTTCAGAAGAGCATATTGCAATTCGTGCAGGCCACCATTGCGCACAGCCACTGGGCCAGTATCTTGAACAGACAGCAACAGCCCGTGCAAGTCTTTACTTTTACAACACAGAAGAAGAAGCTGATGTCTTCCTCGAAAAATTATCTCATCTTAGAGAATGGTCAGGCTACAAAGATTTATAGGCGTCATGCTGAATTTATTTCAGCATCTATAATAATGAGACCCTGAAACAAGTTCAGGGTGACATGGAAGGAAATAAAATGGACACAAAGGAACTATACAGAGAAATCTTAAATGAGCATAATATCAATCCTACTCACAAGCTTGCAATGGAATCTCCGGACTTCTGTCTTGAAGGAGTAAACCCAAGCTGCGGCGACCAGATTACTCTTCAAATAAAACTTGGCGAAGACGGAAGAATTGCAGATGCAAGCTTTACCGGCAGCGGCTGTGCCATCAGCCAGGCTTCTGTAGATATGATGGCAGACCTTGTAATCGGAAAAACAAAGGAAGAAGCTCTTGCTCTTGCTGATATTTTTGACCGTATGATAAAAAGCGAAGTTACAGAAGAAGATCTTGAAAAACTTGATGAAGCCGCAGCTCTTCAGGATATTTCACACATGCCTGCCCGGGTAAAATGCGCAATGCTCGGCTGGCGCACAATGAAAGAAATGCTGGGTACAAAATAGCACCGGTGGTTGAGTACTCGCAAAGCGAACATATCGAATCAACCTCTTGATTCAAAACCGAATTTCTGATATATTAAATATCACTTCGGCGCTTTAGCTCAGCTGGATAGAGCAACTGCCTTCTAAGCAGTAGGTCGACAGTTCGATTCTGCCAAGCGTCAATAATCTGAAAGGAGATGACCAATAAGTTTATCTCCTGGTGTCATTCCGAACTTGTTTCGGAATCTATAGCTCTAAATGTAGTGTAGATGCTGAAACATAGGGAGCGGCACTGCGTAGCAGGGCAAAAATAGTCCAGTGGACTATTTTTAGCGAGTCTCCGAGCAGCTGTGCTGCAAAGGTTCAGCATGACAATACTTTTTAGACAGCCCCTTTTTATATCTATTCTGCTGATATAGTTACTGAACCCAAAAATAATACATTACTGTTTATTGTTGAATAAGTTGAATCCTGTCCAACTTCTACCGCAAACATAGCAACATACCATATAGAATCAGAACCTGAACCTGAATAGTCTACATCTTCATCACCTTTTTTAGGACGTAAAGAAGAGTCCATATTCTTAAAATTAAAAGAATTATCACCAGTTCTTGATATATTTCTTACAGGAATAACGATTGAAGAGCTGTTATAAATATTTGCTCCTCCAACAAGAATCTGTGCCTGATATGGAGGATAATCACTTAAGCGAATATGAACAAGTCTGTTCATACCTGCAGAAGGAATCAAAACAGACTGACTATAATTGCCATAGGCACCAAGAGGCTTATACTTATAGTTATTAATCAATTTGTCAGCTGCAGAAGAAGAAGTTTCTATATTATTTGCTGTAGCTACGATGGTTTTATATTCACTTTCCATTCTGCTACTGCTTCTATAAATTTTATAATAAACTTCTGTTCCTAAAAATTTTACACCCTCATAATCATTTTCGGTAGTATAGAATTCAAAATACCAGCTTGAAGGATCAATAGAAGAATAAATAGGTTCATTAATAACAAGAGTTGGCGGATCAATTACATAATATGTATCAAGTCCGCAAGAAGTGTTAAATAAAATAAGACATACAAGTAAAAAGCTTAAAAATATGTTTTCTTTTTTATTGTATGTCTTATTCATATATATATTTAATGTTTTAGAATGTTTTACTGAATTTTTCCGTCGTTTTTAAGAGCAATAAGTCTAGACTTTGCAAGATTAGCCCATTCACTGTCTGAATACTTATCATTAAGCTCTGTGTATACCGCAGAAGCTTCTGTATAGTCACCTTTAGTTTCCATAACACGAGCATAGCTGAACATAGCATGTTCACGCATTACAAAATCTTTTGAATCTGCAGCAATCTTATAATTTGCAGCAGCTTCGTCAGTCTGACCAAGTTCTTCATTACATGCAGCAAGATTAAAATATGCTATTGGAGCAAGGTAAGATTTCTTTGCTTTCTTTGCTGTTTCTTTCCAATATTCTGCTGATTCAGAATATTTTTTCTGCTGATATGTAAGATCTGCACAAAGCATATTTGCGCGGGCACCTGTAATTCCACCCTTCTTAACGTATGCAGATGCTTTTTCAATAGCAGTCTGACGTCTTGTTTCAACTTCAGCTTCTTCGAGATCTGAACTCTTATCTGTTAATTCAAAAACGATTTCATCAAGAGCCTGAAGATTTTTTGCAGTAGCTTTATTCATTACAGAAGCTGCAATAATATAACCTATTACAGCACAAATAATAATGACAATTGCTGCTATAAAAAACTTCTTATTCTTTTCAATAAAAGCGGCAAGTTTCGTGCTTGCAGTTTCTTCTTCATAATTTGCCATTTTATATAAACCTCAATTTATAAAAAATATTTATCTTTTTATAAAGCCGCCATCTTAATGACGGTCTATATGCAATTCGTTCATAAGCCGGATAACGTAAGTACGTTGAATACCAAGAACGCTGGCGGCCTTTGTCTGATTCCATCCGTTTTCAGAAAGAATCCTTATGATATATTCCCGTTTAAAAGCATCTACTGCAGTCTTAAGTGATTTATCACTTCCATCTTTTCCAACAGCCTCTACAGTCTGCGATAAAGCTGGACTTTCAACTGCAAAACCAAGATCACTTTCATTAATAACAGGCGGTTTGCCAACAATAAATGCTCGTTGTACAGCATTAATCAATTCATCGGCATTACCCTGCCAGAAACACTCAAGCATTTCTGCTTTTGCACCTTCAGAAAACTCAGTAAAACCAAGTCCTGATTTTTTTGCAAAACGCGCAAGATAAACCTGCGCTATAGGAATTATATCCTCTTTTCTTTGACGTAATGGAGGAACATTCAGAATCACAGTATTAAGCCGTGAATATAGTTCTGCAGAAAATTCCCCGCAAGAAACAACATCTTCAATCGGATGCTCAGCTGTACAAATTATCTTAAGATTAAGATTTTTTCCAGCCGTTTTCTTAATTAAGTCTAGAAAAGCTGCCTGCATCTGATGATTTAAAGTATCAGCAAAACTTACAAACATTGTAATTCTTTGCCCGTATGTAATCATACGACTTACAGTTTCAAAACCATCAATTACCTGTGCTTCTGTAAACGACCTGCAGTTTATCTCAAAAAAATAACCGGTACTATTTTCAGTACCTGAAGATTTAACAACAGCAGAATGGATATGCTGGGCAATAAGACGTTTTCCCGTCCCCCTTTCTCCAATTAACAGCACCGAAGCGTTATTTCCAGAAAGAGTCTGTACCAGCGTACTAAGTTCTTTTGCAAAAGAGCTTTTGCCTGCAAAAGGTATAACTTTCTTTTCCATTCCCACCCACATGATATTACCGTCATGCTGATCCTGAAACAAGTTCAGGATGAAGTTCAGCATCTAAAAGAATAGCCCCCGAACGCTGAACTTGATTCAGTGTCGGGGTGACGGTTAACTTTAGTCGTTTTTCTGAGACTTAAGCATATCACCGAGTGTGTATGCTCCGTCATCATCGTCATTCGAACTAGACATATACTGTGAGATTTCATCGCGCTGCTGCTTCCTCTTATACTCACGTACAGAGAAGGCAACCTGCTCCTTGTCTACCTTTACGTCTACAACGAATACGTTGATTTTGTCGCCAACCTTGTATTTTGTAACAGCCTCTTCAAAAGGAACATCCTTGTCGTCACTGAGGTTTGCCTTATTTACAAGACCTTCAATTCCGTTTGGAGCCTTTACGAAGATTCCGAAATCTGTGATAGAAGTAATTTCACCTTCCAAAGTTGAACCAGGCTTATATTCTTCTGCAAATGCCTTCCAAGGATTGTCTGTAAGCTGCTTGATTCCAACTTTAACTCTGTGAGCTTCTGGATCGCACTCAATAACAATAGCTTCAATTTCCTGATCAACAGTCAATTCGCTGCCCGGATGCTTAACTTTCTTTGTCCATGAAATATCATCAGCATGAAGGAAAGCGTCGATTCCGTCTTCAAGAGCAACAAATGCGCCGATGTTTGTAATCTTAACAACCTTGCCCTTGATTTTTGTTCCAACAGGATATTTTTCTGCAATTGAATCCCATGGATTTTCTGTAGCCTGCTTAAAGCCGAGAGAAACACGACCAGCCTGGATATCATATCCAAGAATCATTGCTTCAACTTCCTGCCCAACAGAAACCATATCGCCAGGCTTGTTTACTTTCTTTGTCCAAGAGAACTCAGAAATGTGTACAAGACCTTCAATTCCTTCTTCAAGTTCAACGAATGCACCGAATTCTGTAAGCTTTGTAACCTTACCCTTTACGATGTCATTAACATGATATTTTTCTTCGAAGTGAATCCATGGATCTTCAGCAAAGTGCTTAAGAGAGAGATTGATTCTCTTTTCAGCAGGATCAAGGCGGATAACCTTAAGTTCGATTTCCTGTCCCTTCTTTACAAAATCCTTTGGACGAGCTACGTGGCCCCAGCTCATATCGTTGATGTGGAGAAGACCATCAAAGCCACCCAAATCAATGAATGCACCAAAGCTTGTAAAGCTCTTTACTGTACCCTTTACAGTGTCGCCAATCTGTACAGAATTGAAGAATGCATCGCGTTTTTCATCGATTTCTTCTTCAAGATACTTGCGGCGGTTAACTACAGGGTTCAATTTATTATCTGAATAAAGACGTTCAATATAGAACTTAGATCTCAAACCAATCAATGACTCAGGCTTGTCAATCTTTTCAGCATCAGCCTGACTGATAGGCAGGAATGCTGCACGATCAATACCAAGATCAACCTCATAGCCACTCTTCACTACTTTTACGATTACGCCATCAACAGGAGTTTTATCCTTCCATGCTGACTGAATCTCTTTCATGTAGCGCTTTGAATCAGCCTTCTTCTTTGACAATACAGGACCATTAGCATTGTGTCCTGACAAGAACGCCTGAACCTTATCCCCTTCTTTCGGCAGGTCGCCTGCGAACTCCTCTGTAGGGATTAATCCCTCTGACTTGTCTCCAATATCAACATAAACATAGTCATTGGTAATCTGTACTACGATACCTTCTACCATCTGACCAGCCTGTGGTGCATTGAATTCTTTAAGGGACTCCTCTAATTGTGTCTGAAAGTCGCCCTTGGAGTTCTGAGCTTCTTCCTTTTCCACTTCCATTTCTTCCATTCTAAAACCTTTAATTTATGAAATTTGTTTTTCTATTATCGCACAAACATTGTCTATCGTCAAGTTAGAAGTATCTATATATAGCGCATCTTTTGCAATTTTAAGAGAACCTTCTTTCTTGTTTTTGTCCATTTCGTCGCGCTTTTCTATAGCAGCCTTGATTTCTTCAAGAGTCATATCACTAACCCCCTGATCAAAACGGCGTTTAGCACGAACCTCTGCAGAAGCATCCAGGTAAACCTTGACTTCTGCATTCGGAAACACAACGGTTGTCATATCGCGACCTTCGCAGACAATACTAAGGCTTTTTGTAATCTCCCGCATAAGATCGTTTACCAGATGACGGATTTCTACTATAGAACTAACCTGACTTGCATTTGCAGTAATCCGGTCATCATGAAGATGGTCTGTAACATCTTTTCCATTAAGGATAAAATGACCTTCTTTTGTATATTCGATTTTCTGCTTGCGGCAAAAATCAAGAGTTGCCTTTTCATCCTTATAATCAACTCCGGCATCAAGCACGGCCATTGTCAAAGTTCTGTAAAAACCGCCGCTGTTCAAAAAAGTAATATCTAATTTTTCTGCCAGCATTTTTGCTATTGTACTTTTTCCTGTTCCTGCAGGACCATCGATTGCTATAATCATTTTTTTTCTCCATTAATTCTATAACAAAGAGCTGAAATAAAATAACCTGACACACAACCAATTGCAGCTCCAGAAAGCACATCTGTCATAAAATGGTTTCCGCTAAGCATTCTCAAAATCATAGTTGTGACACATACTGCGAAAGTAAAAGTGAGCACAGGTTTCTTCAATTTTGAATCTGCATAACGTACAGTAAACCATGTCAGTAAAAATCCGAATGCTATAAAAACATTTGCAGAATGTCCGCTTGGCCAGGAAAGGAAAAAATCTCCTTTTTCTATCCCCTTCTGACTCGGATTTTCAAAATACATATATGGACGAATTCTTCCTGCCAGAATTTTTAACATTCTATAAAAGCTGTTTCCGTACAACCAGCTGATTCCCAAAATTAAACTGTCGACAAATGCAATCTTAAAACCTTTTGACTTATCTTTTGAAGCAAAAAAAGATGTAAAAACAGAAACTACAACAATAAGACCAGAAAACACAACAAATACATCACCTATAGTATCCAGAGTTTCGTTGTATGGTCTTGCAAATTTTGCATCAACCGGATTTACATTTTCGATATTATAAGAGCTTCCATCCCACTCAACTCCAGCTTTATGCGATTTTAAAATTAAAGAAGCAAGCATAAGCATACAGCCTAAAAGACAAATTCCTGATAAAGTAAAAAACTGTTTTTTTGTCATAAAAACCTTCCTATATAAAATATTTTTTCAATAATCTAAAGTTTATTTTTTAACACCTTGTATTTCATGAAAACAGTAACATCCTCAGCCCATTTGTACTGACTCATAAATGCACCGGTAAAACTTTTTATTGCCTGTTTATCACCAGAAATAAAATCAAAATAATCACATTTGATTACTTCAGGATTAATTCGGAAATTATTGTATTCTGCTATAAAGAAATTCTGAATTTCAAGTTCTGAAAGGCTTCGTTTTATATCTACAATCAGATTACGTAGATTAGCTCCATAACGTGAAGAATCAGCCTCTGCACCATAAAGGACTGCAATCAATTCTTTTGTTTTTACTGAGCTGCCGTTTTTATAAATCAGATAAGCCAGAAGTTCATTAGATTTTGTTCTTGAAAATTTGATTATCCTGTTATCATACAAAAGCGTAAAATTTCCGAAGGTTTTAGCTTCAAGACTCTGCTTCTGTTTTTTCAGCAGCATTATGATTTTCTTTTCTGAACGGCGTTTATAAAGCGACAGGCAAAACAGAAGAATTGTTGTAGTTATGAAATTTAATAATCCAGAAAGACCAAAATTTTCGTATATTCCTGAAGCCATAATACCTAAATCTGCCAGCAGCCCGAAAAGAAATATAATTGGTGAAAATGAAAAAACACAAACTGCAATAACGCTGGTAAGATTAAAGATTATCACTCCATTAAATGGTTGAGTCATAAAAAAATTAAATGCACCTATCCCAAGAAAACTCAGGTAACCAATATAAAAAGGAATAGTCTTTATTACATAAGATTTTTCTCTCGAAACATTTTTTACTGCAATTGAATAAAAATACAAAAAGGAACTAACAAGAATATAGATACCAAAATATACATATGTGAAAGAACTTTCATATAAATTACTTTTATGATTAAGTAAAAGACTCATCAGCAGATTAAACAGTCCGAATGCAAATAAAAAAGGACTGATAAAAATCAAATGAAGCCGGTTTGTTTCTCCAGAATCTGCCAGATCTGAAGGTGAAATATAATATCGATTACGATAAGCAGCAACGACTTTATTCATAGTAACAGTGTGATTATAAAAGGAGTTACGCAACTTTGTCAAATACAGATTGTCCGGCTGTCCTCGTAAGGTCAGCAGAGCAATCTATTTACAAAGGGCAAGGAGTCCTTTTACCTCTCGCTCGGTAAGATCGCGGTGTTGGCCAGGGCGGAGGTCATCCAGGTTTACATTACCAATACGTACACGAACAAGCGAACGGGTTCCAATATTCTGACTCTCAAGCATTTTTCTAATTTCGCGATTTTTTCCTTCTATAAGGACTATACGGATTTTTCGAGGTTTAAGAACATCACAACGTACACATTTATAAAATACGTTATCTACACGAACTCCGTGTTCCAGAAGAGCCGCAGTTTCGGGGCTTACATCCTGGCTTGTTTCTACTATATACTCTTTTTCAATCTGACTTGATGGATGAGAAAGTTTTGCTGCAAAGTCACCGTCATTTGTAAAAAGAATCATACCCTTGGAATACATATCAAGGCGACCAACATTATACAGACGTTCTTTATAAGAATCACGCAGTAAATCAACTGCAACCTGTCTTCCCTTTTCATCACTAGCAGAACAAACAAAACCAGCAGGCTTATTCAAAAGAACATAACACTTTCGTTTTTCCAGGTGTACAGGCTGTCCGTCAACACAAACCTTATCCCCGGCAGAAACCTTTGTACCAAGTTCTGTTATTACATTTCCATTTACTGTAACGCGACCATCTAAAATAATTTGTTCTGAAGCACGACGACTTGCTACCCCGCAATGAGCAAGGTAAGCCTGAAGGCGTGTCTGTTCCTGATTAATGTTATCGGGCAAGTTCGAATCTTTCCTGTTCATCTTCATCAAGTTTAGGTAAATCAGCAATAGAATTCAAGCGGAATAGTTTTAAAAATTCCTTGGTTGTTCCAAACAAGGTTGGTCTTCCAGGTGCTTCTTTTTTTCCAACTTCTTTTATGAGATTTCTTTCAATCAAAAGGCGAATCATATTGTCTACACCTACACCTCTAAGTTGTTCAATTTCTGCACGGGTTATAGGCTGTGAATATGCAATTATAGCAAGAGTTTCCATTGCAGATTTTGACAATCTGCCTTCTCTCTTTGAACCGTAAAATTCCTTAAGGACGTCCCAGTATTCTTTTTTAGGAGCAAGACACCAGCCGCCTGTAATCATTACTAGTTCAATACCAGAATCTTCTGAGTTATATTTTTCTTTGAGATGTTCAATACACTTTTCTGTTACTTCTTCTGAAAGCTGAGCTTTGTTTGCAAGTACCTTGACGGTAAGAGGTTCACTTTCAAGAAATAAAACTGTTTCAACAAGTGCTGTTTCTTTATTAAAGTCCATGCGAAAGAGTGTATCATAAAACAATATTATTGTCACACGGATTCAATTTTGCTAACGCAAAATCATTTTTATATTATATATGGGGCTGTCTAAAAAGTATTGTCATGCTGAACCTTCGCAGCATAGCTGCTCGGAGACTCGCTAAAAACAGTCCACTGGACTGTTTTTGCCCTGCTACGCAGTGCCGCTCCCTATGTTTCAGCATCTACACTACATTTAGAGCTATAGATTCCGAAACAAGTTCGGAATGACACCAGGAGTTAAACTTGTTGGACAGCCCCGAATCCGTGTGACATATATATATTAATTAGAGGTTAACTCTTCTTCTGAAGGGATATATCCGGAATTCTCTTCGCGGGCGCAAATCTTAATATCGCCGAAGAGTTTGTTCTGGAAGATTGTAATCATCTTAAATTTGACAGCTTCGAGAATTGCCATAAAAGCACAGATTACGTCCATTTCATTTCCAGGACGGGTAAGAAGATCTGTAAACATACACTCTTTTTTTTCTTCAAGCAATTCGTTCATGAGAGTAATTTTTTCGTTTACAGAAATCTCCTCATACATATTCAAAATCTTTTCATTTGAATACTGCTTCATGATAGACTTGAAGATGTCCTGCATCTGCTGTAAGAGTTCCCAGGTGTCTACCTCTTCCCACATATCCTCAGACTCATCAAATGGCAAAACCCGCTGAATCTTCTTGCGTTCAAAGTTCCATTCGGAATCATCTTCCTGTTCTTCCATAAGAGAAGAAAGCTTCTTAAATTTCTGGTATTCAATAAGCTTTTCTACAAGTTCTGCACGAGGATCTTCTTCATCCTCATCATCATAAGCAACTTCAACAGGAAGAAGCATACGGCTCTTGATATAAATAAGCTTTGCTGCCCAGCTGTAGAATTCTGAAAGGTCACCGAGGTCTGTCTGCACAGCGTAATCAAGATATTCAAGATACTGCTCTGTAATCTGAGCAATCGGGATGTCATAGATATTTACTTTACTTTCGCGGATGAGAGCCCAGAGAAGATCGAGCGGACCTTCAAATTCGCCGGCCTTATATGCATGCTTTACTGCAACCGTTGTGCCGCCAGCATTTTCTGTGCTAATTGTGTTTTCCGTTTGTTCCATTTTCTACCGCCTTAGGGAATTCCATTAATTTTTTAATTCCTTCAGCCCCACCCGTTTTTTCTACGGCCTCAAGGCATTTTATATATTTTTCCCTAACTATTTCATCGGCAGAATATTTTAAAACTTCAATGGAAGGTATCAAAACAAAAGCTCTTTCTTCCATTCGGATATGAGGAATCTGGAGCTCAGGCGAGTCTATATGCTCGTTTCCAAAAAGTTCTATATCAATATCGAGGGGGCGCGGACCAAAGCGGATTTCCTTCGCGCGGTTGCGGCCATACTTAGCCTCGATTTCGTTTATTTTATGTAAAAAATCAAATGCGTCAGTGTCGTCCGGAACATAGCCGACAACCGCCGCATTATAAAAATCTTCCTGATCTGTAACATACATGGCAGGAGTTTTGTAGACGTTTGAAAAAACACAGTTCTTCATCAAACATTCCAAGTCCCTGCCGGCAGAAGCAAGAAGTTCAAGAGGTGTTTTACTATTATAAGATTTGTTTGAGCCAAGCCCCAAGAGAACCCGTTTCATAATAAAACACCTCAATAATTAAAACAATGCGCCATCAGCAGGAGCATCAGATGCATCAGCGGCAGCAGCAGTCTTTTCAGACTTCTTTGCAGCAGCCTTTTTTGGCTCCTTCTTTTCAATTACCTGGCCAGGGAATGCAATTTCGCGAACCTTAGCTTCGATAGTTGCAGCAATTTCAGGATTAGTTTCGATAAAGTTCACGGCATTTTCTTTACCCTGACCGATTTTTTCTTCGCCCATTGTATACCATGCACCACGTTTATCTACAATTCCGTGTTTTACGGCAGAATCAAGCAGAGAAGCACTTGCATTAATTCCCTTACCAAAGTAAATATCAAGTTCGCACTTTCTGAATGGAGGCGCAACCTTGTTCTTAACAATCTTTACGCGAACACGGTTTCCGATTGCATCCTCATCACCTTTTCCATCAATTGTTTCAACACGGCGGATTTCCAGACGAACAGAAGAATAGAACTTCAAGGCCTGTCCACCAGTTGTTGTTTCAGGGTTACCAAACATAACGCCAATCTTCATACGAATCTGGTTGATAAAGATTACGATACTGTTTGACTTTCCGATTATTGCTGTAAGCTTACGCAAAGCCTGGCTCATAAGTCGAGCCTGCATACCCATTACAGCGTCACCCATCTCGCCTTCTATTTCTTTTTCCGGTGTAAGTGCTGCTACTGAGTCTACAACTACAACATCAACCGCGCCGCTTCTTACAAGGTTCTCGGTAATTTCAAGAGCCTGCTCACCAGTGTCCGGCTGAGAAACCCAAAGCTCATCTATATTTACACCAAGATTCTTTGCATAAACCGGGTCAAGAGCATGCTCCGCATCCACAAAGGCTGCAACACCGCCAAGCTTCTGAGCTTCTGCAATCGCATGCAAGGCAAGAGTTGTTTTACCAGAACTTTCCGGACCATACATTTCGATAACACGGCCACGAGGATATCCTCCGATACCAAGTGCTTCATCAAGCAAAATTGAACCAGAAGGAATTACTTCAATTCCCGCAGCATTTGCTTTGTCGCCGAGCTTCATAATTGCACCCTGACCGAACTGCTTTTCAATCTGAAGACGAGCCGCCTCCAGAGCTTTCATTTTTTCAGATGTTTCCATTATAGCCACCTTCCTCCCACATATAATATGGCTTCAAAATTAAGATTTTTGACAAATTTTCAAAAAAAAAGTTAAAAAATCTGTGATTTTTTTTCTTTTTTCCTATTTTATGCTCTGGTAAACAGCCCTTCCCCTCAGGCTTACAGCACCATCTTCCAGAACAATTTTTCCAAGTATCTTTACAGCACGTCCACCGTCTACAGCAGGTACTGCATCAAAATGAACCTTCACAGAACCTTCATACTTTGCAAGTGCATCGTCACCGACAAGAAGATCGCAGGCATAACTGCCATCTTCATATGTTATGGCATTTGAAATCTTTCCGCCCCAGTTTACCCAACAGTCGAGATACATAGCAGGATTAGCAGCTACATCCGTTAAGGACGGAACATCACTTATTGTATCAAAATCCGGGATTTCAAAATAGCCCATAAGAAGCCGCGCCTTCTTCTTAACTGCAAGAGAAGCATCTGAATTCAAAATCATATTAACTTCTATCTGGGCAGCATTGTCGCGGTGAGCCTGAAAATACTTCAGTGCATCATTATATTTTTTATTAATCTCTTTATTTGAAAGCACTATTGCATAAGACTGTGTAGAAAGATCCTTTTCCTTTGCATCTGATTTTTCTTCAGAAGAAAGCTCCAGTTTAGAAAGATCTGCACGCGGACCAGTATATTGCTGGTCACGCGGAAAGAATATGAATGTAAATACACAGCCCAGAACAAAAGCCGCACCTGCAACACCTAACATTGCAAGTTTATCGGGATTAGAACCAAGCGGTGGATAAAACTGTTCGATTTTTCCGGTATCTACCCAGCGGCAGATTGTATCATAATTTCCATGAACGCGGATAAACTCCATTGCTTCATCGGCAGTTTTATTAAGAGGATCATTTTCTTTTATTTCAAGATAATACTGAAGTGCTCTTGCTGTATCTCCGCGCCGCAGAAAAATTGCAGCCTGACCAAGAAGGAGCCTGGTATCTGTAAGTTTAATTCTTCTGGCGAGCTGAAAATATGAAGAAGACGCACCAATATCTCCCACGTAAAGACACGCAATTCCAAGAGTAACATAATACTCAAAATTTTCTTCGTAAATCTCTTTTTTAGCTTCAAGCCTCTTGATTGCCGTAGCAAAACGGCGTCTTCTCATATCAAGCCAGGCCAGACTCAGTGCATCTTTTGCCATGAAAACTACTGCCTCAGATAATTCAAAATTGCATCAAGCTCTGCGTTCAATTGAAGAAGTTCCTGTCTGTTAAGAGTTGGAGAATCTTCTTCAAGTGCAGCAATCCGATCCAGCAGGGCCTGAATATACTCAGGAGTAAGCTGCTCTTTTGACATATTTTTAATATTCAAATCAGAATCTGCAGTAACAGGTGCATACTCATTTTGAGCAAGAGGCGACGCCGTTACCTGATTAGGATTAACAGGAGTATATGGGACTACCGATGCAGTTGAGTTTTCCGAAACCACAGGTATAAATTCATCAAGTCCCCCATTAGTTTCATCTGTATAAGGACTTATAACTTCTACTGCTCGTGAAGAAGCAGAAGCGGCTTCAGCCTGAGCCTGCTGATTTTTACTATATATAAATGCATCACCAGTTGGCACAGAACCTTCTGCTGCAAAAGCCAGATAATAAACAACCTTTGATATTTCACCAGGTGCAATTGTTACAGGTTTCCAGACTGAACAAACAGCTGAATCATTATATGAAAAAACTGTATCAAAAGCCTTCTCAATAATCATTGAAGGTTCCCATTTATCTTTACTAAAAGAAACTTTATTAGCAAAAGCAAGCACATCAGGTTCTGTACAATCTGCTCCAGAAAAGAACATCTGCATTGAAGCAGATTCATTTTTAGAAACAAAGTATTTCTGATTCTGCAGAGTTCTATACATTACCTCATTTCTTATAGTAACACCCTCACTTGTGTAAAAATGATTTCCTGTCTTTTCTCCAAGAATTGTATCCAGAATAGCCTTAAATGCAAAAGAATCAGTTCTCTTTCCTTTATTTGTAACAGTCGCGATTACCTTTACCATATCAACCGGCCCGGTTTTCTTTGAAGGAAAATAGTTAAAATCAACATTTACTTCTGCAATATTTGGGATAGTATATTTTATAGCAACACCATCTTTTATACCTGACAAAGATGTTTTTACAATATTATCTGTACACAAGGAATAAATTTTTCGTCCGATTTTTAGATAAAAACCATTAGTTGTATACTCATCTGCAGTAGACAAAACCGGAACTGTTTTACCGCTTCCTTGTATAACAGAAAGTGTATAAGATCCAAGTCTTGATTTTGTTCTGAGACGAATGATTCCAAACTCTTCACTTTCTTTTACCTTTACAGGTGTGGCTTTCTCTGCAGGAAGCTCAGCTTTTACTGTAGTTTTATCTGCATTCTTTTTTGCAGCTTTTTTAGCATTTTTTTCTGCTTTTTTTGCAGCTTTCTCGGCTTCTTTTGCAGCTTTCTCGGCTTCTTTTTCAGCCTTTTTTTCTTCTTTAGTCTTCTTTACTTTTTTTGATTTCTTACCGGAAAGAGCAGCTACGGGAGTGGAGGTATCGTTATCAGAAACAGTCTGTTCTGTTGCTGCAGATTCTTCTGTTGGAGTGTCATCGGCAGCAACCGGCATCAAAAATGAGAAAAACATAAATGCAAGAAAAACAGATTTATAAACAGAAGTGTGTTTTTTCATTTATTTTTCCTCCGTCTTCTGAGTCTGCTTTGAATCAAGAAGGTCCTGCGCTTCAAGAGCTTTAAGCTTCAGTATTTTAAGCTGATTTCTTGTTTCATCAAAAGGAACTGGTGCCGGAACATCAGGCTCATTTTCACGCTCACTCAAAAGTTCGTTATAACGTCTTTCTGAATCATTTTTATCAGATTTCAGACTTTCAATTTCCATTTCAAGAGCTTTTACTTTGTTTTCAAGTTCATCATTTCGTGTCTGGGCTGCTGCCAGTCTCTTTCTTGTTGAATCGACAGCTTCGGAATTATACAGTCGGAGCTGGCGTTCATAATCTTCTTTTGCAGCAAGATATTCTTCACCTGTCTGTTTAAGAAGATATAAAAGTTTTTCTTCCCTTCCCCGCTGCAAAATTGTTTCAAGGCGGTATTGGGCAGCCGGTGTTTTCGGAGATTCAGGAAACTCTGTTACTATGCGTTCGTAAATTGAACCTGCTTCATCATATTTATATCCGGCAAAAAGAGATTCTCCAATGTAAAAAAGAGCAAAAGAATAAAGCTCGTCTTTTTCGTAGCGGTGACAGTAATCACTCAATACGATAATACATTTTTCATATTCTCCAAGAGAATAAAGAAGTTTTCCTTTTTGATAATAAACTCGTGAGTAATACATTGAATCCGGAAAGTTTTCCAAAAAGAAATTACAGTCATCTAATGCATTCTTGTTATCGCCATCGTAAACTTCTGCTGATATGAGCATGTAGTATGTATCCGGGTTCAGATTTTCTTTATATGAGACTGATTTTCTGAGCATAAATTTTGCATCAGACCAGTCTCCTCTTGAATAAGCCTTACAGGCTTCTACAAATGCAGAAACAGCAGATTCTGATGCAGAGATAAAACCCGAAACAAACAGGCAGACAAAAGCCGCCACAACGCCTTTCTTAAAATGCTTTAACAATCTTCTCAACTCCATTTAAGACTGCCGTTAAAAAAGCAGGAACCGGAAACAACAATATCTGTACCAGCATCAATTACAGATTTCAAAGTATCATTATTAATTCCGCCATCTACAGAAATCCTATAATTCAGTCCATGTTCCTCTCTGTACTTTTTCAGTTCGGCAACTTTTTCCACACAGGAAGGAATAATCTTCTGTCCGCCCCAGCCGGGATTGACAGTCATCACTAATATAATATCGGCACAAGGAAGTATTTCCGACAGTATGGATAAAGATGTACCCGGACAGACAGCAACTCCGGCTTTTTTTCCTTTTTCATGAATCATCTGAATTATACGGTGTGCATGATTTGTTGCTTCAAAATGGAAGGTAATCCAGTCAGCTCCGGCTTCAGCAAAAGAAGCAACATGAAGTTCGGGCTTATCAACCATAAGATGAACATCAAAAGGAAGTTTTGTAAGCTTTCTGATTGAACGGATTACAGGCTCGCCGTATGTAATTTCCGGAACAAAAGAACCGTCCATTACATCAATATGAACAGCTCCACCATTGTTATTTTCTATTTTTTTTATCTCGCCACCCAGATCTGCAAAATCGGCAGAGAGCAGCGATGGTGCTAAAATCTGATTTTTCATTTGAAAAATATTTTAACAAAAAAAAGCAAAATTAACAATAATATAGTTTAAAAAGTAAGTTCTTTAAAAAAAACTGACGGCTCCCGCTGGCATTGGGTACAGACATGCTCGCTTTCCTTTTTTTGTGTAAGAATCCTGCGGCTTTCGTTCCGAAAGTCCTCGGATTCACTTTATGGCTAAGCGCCAAAAACTCAAGAGGCAGTCTGCACCCCCTGCCCGCTCCGCCTGTCAGTTTTTTTTTATTCACCGAGTTTTCCCGTTTAAAATACTCTCCAAGTAAAACATCAAAAAAAATATCAAAAATTTCACTTGACAGATTGTAACTTTCGCTTTATAAATATTGTCCCAATTTTCATAAAAATACATATTTTTTATTGATTAAAAATCTTTTCTTGTATAAAATAGAATTCAGACACTATGGACGTTCAGACAGAAAACGAGCTTAAAAAGGCAATTAACTTTCTGAGTAAAGGAAATCCTTTTGAAGCACAGAAAATCATAAGTTCTCTTTTTGAGCACGACTTGGAAAGCAGGGAGCTTATTTATACAAATAAATGCTGTGTCTTCTGGATTGATTCCATAGAGCGACTTAAGAAAATCGAGGATTCCTGCGAAAGAAGTGAAAATATTCTTCTCGAATGGAAGAATTTCATGTCTTACATTTCGCGCGAAAGTGAACCTTACGAACCTGCCCTCTTTGCTGTTCAAAAAGGTTTCTTCTCTGATGCACTTGAGGAATACAAAAAGATGCTGGAGGAAAAAGATCCGCTCCAGAAAGCCGAAATCTACAAAAAAACAGGAATATGCTACAAAAAGCTTGGAGATTTCGAAAATGCGCGGGCTTTTCTAACAGAAGCTAATAATATTTATCCGAATCTTTCTTCGGTGCTTGCAGAGCTTGCAGACTGCTACTCTTTATGTGGCGAAGACAAATTCGGCAAGGTACTGTACAGGGAAGCATTCTTTGCAGACCCGGACAGCATTGACCTCGACTTTCTTGATTCTGAGCTGATTAAATGTCTGATTGAAAAGACAAAAAGCAAAGGTTATTCAGGAAAGCAGCTTCTCTATTGGATTCCGGTTTACGGAGTTCTGGGAGGAGTATTCAACATAAAGAGAGAGCTGACTTCTCAGGAAGTCGCCAGACTAAAGAAAGACATCTACGCGATGGAAAACGAAATCAAGGATCCCTCTTGCAACAGCGAGATTCTTATTCCGCGTATGCTCAACTGTTATTTCTGGCTTATGGATCATTATGATTTGGCAAATGAAAATCAGGCCAAGATTAATGAGGTTTTACTAAGAATTAAGCTTCTGGATTCTAACGTGTACGAAATGTACATAAAATAAATCCGGATGTAAAAATGAAGCGCCCTTAGCCCGCGTTTCAAACCACAGGAGATTAATATGGCAGAATTAATGCAGTCTATTCAGGACATGCTCAAGGAAGAGACTTGGACCCGTGCAACTATCAGTAACTACACACAGGCTAACTTAAAAGAACTTGCTGACCTCGTAGAAAAAGCAAAAGCAGAGGGTATCAAGAATGAAGTTTATGACTTATGTCAGGAACACCTTTCTCATTCAAAAGACAGCATCATAGCCCTTTACATCTGTGGAATTCTTGATCTTCAGAATGGCTCTCTTGATAACTCTAATCTTGTTACTCTGGTAGATATTTTCCAGAAAAACCACAAGGAAAACATCGTAACTTATCTTTGTGAAAGTATTCTTGAAGATGACGAAAACAACAAATTCGCTCTCCGTACACTTGCAGACAGCTATCTTGCTGAAGGCAACGATAAAGTATGGGAATTTTACGAAAAAATCGTACGCATCGACTTTGACGAAGCAGAACTTGCAAAGCTTCTTGCTGAACACTACGAAACAGCAGGCGATGTAGAAAATACAGTAAGCTACTACAAAAAGGCAATCATCCGCTTTATCAAGGCAAATAATTACAATGCCTGCAAGGAAATATGGACAAAGCTCGTTCAGCTCATTCCTGAAGAAATCGATTTCTTCCAGAATCTCCGCAGAAAGATTTCTAAACAGATGGGCGACATCAAAACCACTAACCTTATGCAGGAACTTTACAACTACTATAAAGACAACAAAAAGTGGGACACTGCAATCCTTATCCTCAAGCAGAATCTTGAAATTGACCCTAAAGACACATGGGCAAGAAAGGAAATTACAGACTGTTTCCGCGGAAAATATGCTTCTCACAGCCATCTTGATGACTATATCCGCTCTTCTAACCTTACACAGAGCTACAGAAACGTATTCGAAGCTATCAATGATTTTGAAAAACATATTGCCTTTGATAAGGGTGGATTCGTATTCCACAGAAACTGGGGCGTTGGTATCATCAAGAATCTTGATAACGACACTCTCACAATCAACTTTGGAAACGCTGGCGGAATCCGTGAAATCAAGCTTGCTATGGCAGTTACCGCACTTAAGCCGCTCACAAAGGACCACATCTGGGTTCTCAAGGCCCTCAATTATGTAAAAGAGGACGGAAAAAAGGTTCCTCTCGCAGAAAAAATCAAGAAAGATAAGGAATGGGCTCTTAAAACTATCATCAAGAGCTTTGACAACAACTGTGACTTCAAGCGCATTAAGGCAGAACTTGTTCCTTCAATCCTTACACCAGGTGAATGGACATCATGGAATACAACTGCTAAGAAGATTCTTGAATCAAATCCAATTTTCGATGTAAATCCAAACGACATTACAATGTACACTGTTCATGACGGAAACATCACTCCAGTTGAAAAGCTCGCAAATGAATTCAAGGCTCAGAAAGCCTTCTTTGCTCGTGCAGATATTCTTATGAAGTTCTTTGATAACCCTGACATGGATCGTTCAAGCGAAAGCTTTGCTGAAATGTATTCTTACTTTACAGGTTATCTTAAGAACATCTCTAAAGTTTCAGAACAGGTTCTTGCTTCTTACCTTCTCGTAAGACGTATCAGTGCAGAAGACTCTCAGTTTGCATTCCCTATCAAAGAAACTTTTGCTGATATTTATAAGCGACTCGAAAATCCACGTGAAATCTTTACAGAGCTTAAGGATTCAAAGCATACTCACTTTAAGGAAGACTTCCTTGAATGTATTAAGATGCTTCCAGACTGGAATGAGCAGTATATCCGCCTCTTCCCTACTGTACTTGATATGAAGCTTATTGATCAGCTCATTAAAAACGGATTTACAGCTGATGTTCAGAAGCTTGCAAAAACAAGTTTCGAAATCTATAAAGATTACCGCGAAACAGTTCTTTTCTTCTTTGAAAAGTGTCAGGATTTCGACTGGTTCAAGGCTGCAGACATTCCTTACGAAAAACAGCTTATTACTCTTATAAATATTATTGAACTTACATTCCGCGAGATTAACAACCACGTTAATACAACAGAAAATAAGAAAATCAATAAAAAGGCTACAGATCTTCTGTTTGAAAATGACACAATCTTCACTTACATGTTCTCTAAGGATGAAACAACTGTAAAGAAGATGTACACACTCATTGATGATATTTCAGACATCGATGCAGACAAAAAATCTACAGCCCGCAACAAGATTCTTGAAAAGTATCCTGACTTCAAGTTCCGTGTATCTGAAGAAAAGACATCTCAGCCAAAGGGTATGATTGTAACTGCTAAGAAGCTTGCAGAAAAGAAGGCAGAAATCGACAACATCAAGAATGTTGAACTTGAAAAGAATAAGGTTGAACTTGCAGATGCTAAGGCTAAGGGAGACCTTAAAGAAAACGCTGAATATCAGGCTGCTAAGGAAGCTAAACATCAGCTTGAAATGCGCCTTTCTAAACTTCAGGAAGAACTCAGCCGTGCAGTTATCTTTGACCCGACAACAAGCACAACAGCAGTTATTTCTTTTGCTACAGTTGTTACACTCCACGACAATATCGAGAACAAGGACGAAGAATACACAATTCTTGGACCTTGGGAATCAGATCCTGATAACAATATCATCTCTTATATGTCACCATTTGGAGATGCAATCCTTGACAAGAAAGTTGGAGACACAGTTAAGTTCACAATCAATGAGCATAACTACGACTATACTGTTAAGGCTATCAACAAGGCAAAGAACTTCTAGGTATAAAAAGCAGCTGAAAGCAAAACAGGAGACGATTTCAATTGGATAACCTTACTGCAAAAATTATTGAGCTTTCTTCGGGTGTTTATGTAATTCCCGGAACAACGAATGTAGGTGTAATCATTAATGAAAACGACTCCTCTAAAGCGTCTGCTGTTGAAGTATATCTGATTGATTCCGGCTGTACAGAAATTGACGGCGAGTATGTTCTTGACGTACTCAAGGCTTTTTTTGAGCAGCAGGGATTGTCTTTTAATATCAAAGCAATCATTACCACTCATGGGCACGCTGATCATTGCGGTGCCCATAATTTTTTGCGTGACGAAACTGGCTGCCAGTTATGGGCAGCAAAACATGAGCAGGGAGCTATGGAAACCCCGATCATTCAGGGGACAGTTCTCTGGGGCGGCTACCCTCCTCACGAAATGAGAACTCTTTTCTTCATGCCTTCTCCAACAACAGTTGACCATTTTATTACAAAAGATGATGTAATTGAGCTTTCAGCTTCCCGTAAAATCACTTTCATGGAACTGAAAGGGCACAGCTACGAAACTCTTGGTATAATAATCACTGGTAAAAACGAGCATAAGGTTATTTTCCCTGGAGATAATATTTTCCCTCGAAATGAAATTATCAATCACTGGATTCCGCTTATTCTAAACCCGGTTGAGTATATGGATTCTCTGGATAAGCTTTGTGCAATAGAAAAAGTTGACTGGTGTATTCCAAGCCATGGTGATTTTTTGCGACGCAATATTAACGAAGCTGCAGAGTTGAATAAAATTGCAATTATTTCTACAAGAACCTGTATTCTTGATGCACTTAAAACAAAAAAGAAGCTTACGGCAGAAGAAATTGTAAAATACGTTGCAGATAAAAATGATATGAAGCTTTCTTTGAGTCAGTACGCTCTTGTTAATTCAACGGTAAAATCTTACATATCTGTTATGCATGATGCCCGCGAGATCAAAATGGCGGTTAGTGATAACAAACTGTATTTTTCACTTCCTGAAGCTAAATAAACAAAATCTTACAGTCATTAAAATTCTGGCAGATGAATCTGCTTTGTTTCATCCCAGTTTTCAATAATTTTTGTACCGCTTGATGTACCGATTCTGTTGGCTCCAGCTTCAAGCATAGTTATCAAAGTTCTTGCACTTCTGATTCCACCAGAGGCTTTTACTCCCATATCACTGCCTACAGTCTTTCGCATCAGTTTTACATGAGATTCACTTGCACCATTAGGCAATGGCATTCCATCTATACCTTTTGGATTTGCAAAACCTGTTGAAGTTTTTACAAAATCAGCGCCAGCCTTTTTTGCAACCAGACAGCAGTTTACGATAGTATTTTCATCAAGAAGACAGGTTTCAAGAATTGTCTTTACGATTATATTTTTATCAAGTTTTTTTCCGGCAGTTTTACAGGCTTTTACAACACCAAGAATATCAGTTCCAACTTCAGAAAATCTTCCGTCTTTTGCAGCACCAATATTGATTACCATATCAATTTCGTCAGCACCATTTGCAATTGCATTCTTTGCTTCATTAATCTTATCTTTTGTTGTTGTTGCACCCAGAGGAAACCCTACTACAGTACAGATTTTTACATCAGAATCTTTAAGTTCATTTGCTGCGGCAGAAACATAAACAGGATTTACGCAGACAGAAGCAAAATGATATCGTTTTGCTTCCTGGCACAATAGAATAATTTCTCCAATTCCAGCCTGTGGAGCAAGGAGAGTATGATCAATATATTTAGCAACTTCTTCTTTAGTCATTCCTTTATTATACTTTACAATAATGATTTATTCAAATATCAGTTGCGAATTTTAGCCTATTGTTGTATTATTTTATATAGATTTTAAATATTTATAGGAGCAAATATGGCATTTAAAATTACCGATCAGTGTGTAAACTGTGGAGCTTGTGAACCGGATTGTCCGGTAGGAGCAATTGCAGAAAAAGACGGCGCTCGCGCTATCGATGCTGAAAAGTGCATCAGCTGTGGTTCATGCGCAGCTTCATGTCCAGCAGAAGCAATTGTAGAAGAATAGTTTGCTGAAGATAAACTACGAGACGGGGCTCTCTTTTAAAAGACAGCCCCGTTTTTTTAACACTTTTTTCTTTTTCCTCATTTATTTTATATTTTCCCTGGGAAATCTTTATGCCCAGCCAGATGACCAGATAAAAAGAATCATAATTGAAAAAGACAAGCTCCCTGTTTTAGAGAGCCTTTCCCCTTCCCGTGCAAATACAATTCTTAAAGATTATAACAATATAGTTGAAAGTAACAGCAAAGCCATAAGTGCCGGCCGCGAACCGGAAATATTGTTCTTTAAATATATAAATAATGAAAGATTTACATTTCAGGGGCTGGCTGCCCGATGCTGTATAACACAGGAAACGCTTGCAACTTTAAATCAGATAGAAAACGCCCAGGATGATATAAAAGGTCAAACTCTTATTCTTCCTGTTGTAAGCGGTATTTTTATTCCTGTTGAGCGCGGCATAAATTCTATTGAAATACTTTTACAGGAGAATTACAGTTCTCATCCCTTAACAAAAACAAACATATATTATAATATTAATGGCAGAGACTATCTGTTCTTACGCAGCAAGCGTTTCACACCCACAGAAAGAGCATATTTTCTTGATTCTTCTCTGCGGCTTCCTTTGGATAATGATTCATTCTGGGTTTCTTCTGAATTCGGAAAAAGAAAAAATCCTTTTTCTGGAGAAATGAAAAATCATAATGGTATTGATCTTGCTGCGGCTGAAGGAACTCCTGTTTATGCAATAAAAGATGGGGCTGTTTATGCTGCCATCGAAAAAGACCCGGAGTTTGGAAACTACATTATTCTTAGTCACGATTTAGGAAAAATGACCAGTGTTTATGCTCATCTTTCCAAAATAACTGTGGACCGCTATCAGTACGTGAAAAAAGGTGATGTAATTGGTTATGTAGGACAGACGGGTAAAGCTACGGGTCCTCACCTGCACTTTGAAATAAGAACAGGCGGAAAAGCAGAAGACCCGCGCATAAAACTGAATATTGAGAAATGATTAATAGGATAATTTGCAAAAAGACAGTTCTATTTTCTCTTTTCCTGCTCGCTGGAATATTCTCTCTTGAAGCAGAAAGCTTTCGAGTAAGCAAAGTGCATGAAATTTCTGTTATTCAGAGTGTAGATTCTGAGAGTACAGAAAAACTTGGAATAAATGAAGCTCTTGCAATTAAGCTTCCTTCAGATCAGACTTTTATAGAAGGGCTGGAACTTAAGTTCGAGATTCCAGAAGCCGTTGCTTCCTGGATGGATTCTGTTGCCTGTTCAGTTTATGCAAATATTACGCCAGATCCAAAAAGCACACAGATTGACTACAGCGGAACCAGAGCCTACGTAAAGACCTTACCTGGAAAGCTTTCCTGGGTTTTGCAGATTCCTCTTAAAAAAGAAAACTCAATAAAATCAAATAATTATACCACAAAGGTTGATACAGTAATTGAACCGACAAAAAATGTAATTTTTGTTCGCCTGCAGCCGGTAATGAAGGGTGTTCCAGAGGAAACCCTGAATGCAATTATTCCGATTACTGTAAAACCAATTCTTATGAACAAAGGGCAGCTTACATTTAAGCTTGTTCCACCAGAAAAGAAACTTGACCCCTGTACCATTTTTATTGATGATAAGATGACTCCTTTTGCAGATACTTCAAAAGTATTTCTTGATACAGGTATTCATGATATTTCAATTATTTCTGAATTCTACCGCAACGAAGTGCGTACTGTACGCATAGACCGTGCAAAAAATACAGAACTGACAGTTGAAATGAAGAGTCTTGAACCTACCCTGCTTATTACCGCGCCAGAAGGTACAGAAGTGCTTCTGGATGACGTAAAATGCACTGTATTTGGTAAAGAATTTGTAATTTCTGAAGGCGAACATAAAATCAAGTTTTCTATCGGTGATTATGAAATTGTCCGTTCAATCACTGCAATAAAGGGTAAAACTTACACTGCTAACTTCTCGCTTGATCTTGATATTTCTGAAAACTAGAATCATTCTGAATTAAGGTTTGTATCACTTTTTTTATTAATTTTTTTTATTTCGATTAAAGAATTCGGGGGGCCAGGTCGATAATAAATATATCGGGAACATTTTCCCCTCCCACCCATGTTCCCGATATGCCTGATGGGCATGGCTCGGATCTATTCCGAGCCTTTTTTTTGTTTAAATCCATGTAATACCATTCAGTTATAATGATGGCTGTATACTCCCGCTGAAAAAGCCCAAAGCCTGCTGGCGAGCCTCGGCGCTCCGCTTGTATTTCACCGTCGAACCGGCGTTCCCGTATCGGCTCGATGCAGACTTCGGTCTTTTTCTGCTCCGTATCCCACCATCATAATTTCCGAATTCTTATTTAAAACATTAAAAAGTCTCGGAATCTTGAAGCGGGAAGTTGTAACTATTCACTTTTTTGATACTTTCTACTATAATAGGTCAAATATGATTAAGATTAAAAAATCTGGAATTGTTATCATCTCGCTGTTTTTTCTGGGTTCTATTATCCTGGGGCTTTGTTTGGGATGGTCTGTTTCTGAGACCCGAAATATAATTAATTCTGAATATATAACTGATTTTGATACTGCGCTTCCTACTAAACTTCTTGATATAAATGGTGAACTTATTACAGAGTTTGCATCGGACGAAAAGCGTGAAATCATTGCTTATAATAATCTTCCACAACAGATGATTGATGCTTTGATTACCCGAGAGGATAATGTTTTCTTCTCACATAACGGTTTGAATCTTAAGGCTATTCTGCGTGGTGTAGTTGGTATTCTTACCGGACGATCTCTTGGTGGTGGTTCTACCCTCACCCAGCAGATTGCAGGAACTCTTTACTGTGACCGTTCAGACAAGTCATTAACCCGTAAGCTTAAGGAACTCTGGTGGGCCATTCAGATGGAACGCCGTTATTCTAAAAACGAAATCCTTGAGCTTTATCTCAATAAAATCTATTTTGGTGGCGGTACTTACGGAGTAAATGCTGCTTCGAAATATTATTTTGGCCACGATGCTACAGAAATCACTCCGGCAGAAGCAGCAATTCTTGTAATCCAGCTTTCTAACCCTGCTTTCTATAATCCTTTTGATCATCCAAACCGTGCCATGGACCGTCAGAAATATGTTCTTTCATCAATGGTCGATGCAGGCTTCCTTACAAAAGAAGCGGCTGATGAATCATTTGAAAACTATTGGGCCAATTTTGATTACACAAGAACTTCGACCTCTGCATATATGATGAGAGATGATAAAGCTCCATGGTTCAGCGAGTTTGTTCGTCGAGAACTTTCAGGTATGATTTACGGTTCTGATGATATTTACACATCTGGCTTTACAGTAAACACAACTTTAAACCTTGCTCATCAGCAGATTGCACAGGATGTAATGGCAAAATATATAGAAGATGCAAAACGCCGTTACAAGCGTGAACATTCTTCTAAAACTGGCGTTGCAACAAATGTCTTTGTTCCTATGACAGAAATGCTTGCCCTTCTCTTTGATATTCCGGAGCTTAAGGTCAGCAAGCAGCGCACTGAAATTGTTGCAAACAATACTTATGTAAATCAGATAAATCCGGTTCTTGATGTTGTTGCACTTTTAACAGGTACTGAAAAACTCAAGGTAAACATTGTAAACAGAGCAACTGCAATTGCAAAACAAAATGAAGAAAAGACAACTATTGAAGGAACCATGGTTGCTCTCGATCATTCTAACGGTTATATTGATGCTCTTGTAGGCGGAAGCAAGTTTGATTCTGATAATCAGTTTATTCGTGCTACACAGGCAAAGGTTCAGCCAGGTTCAACCTTTAAGCCACTCTACTACTCTGCTGCAATTGATTCTCGTAAGTTTACTCCTACAACTCAGATTTCCGACTCTATGGTTGTATTCCACACTGCAGATGGAAAACCTTATATTCCTTTAAACTTCCGCGGCGAATGGGAAGGAAATGTTTCTTTTTGGTATGCTCTTACACGTTCTATGAACGTTCCTTCTCTTAAGATTCTTGATGGCATTGGTTTTGAAGCAGCAATCGACCGTGCATCTAAGCTTCTTGGTATTCCTCAGAATGAACTTGAATCAAGAAGTTTTGTTCCGGTATATCCTCTTGGTCTTGGTGTTTGTTCTGTACGACCTATCGAAATGGCACGCGCTTACGCAATTTTTGCTAACGGTGGTAAAGAAATCACTCCAATGGCTATACGTACTGTAGAAGATAAAAATGGAAATGTTATTTTGAATCCTGAACTTGACATCAGAAAAGAACAGGCTGCTAAGGGAGATAAAATTCAGGTTATATCTCCACAGACATCTTTTGTAATGATAAAACTGCTTGAGCAGACTGTAAATAACGGTGGTACTCTTCATGCTCAGAAATGGCACTTTGATTACCGCGACGCAAATGGAAAGCGCTACACAATGCCGGCCGGCGGTAAAACCGGTACAACTCAGAACTGGGCCGATGCCTGGACATGTGGTATTACTCCATACTATGCTGCTGCCTTCTGGTTTGGTTTTGATAAACCGGGCCAGTCACTTGGTTTGAATATTACAGGTGCAACTCTTGCCGGTTTTGCCTGGGGTGAATATTTTGATAAAGTTCATGCAGATCTTCCATTCAAGAACTGGATTAAACCTCTTGAAGGTGTTATTGAATGTACTGTTTGTGCAGACAGCGGAATGATTCTTACAGAGTCTTGTGAACACTCTACAACACAGTGGTATCTTGAAGGAACTCAGCCTACAGAAATCTGCCCTATTCACTCAAGTACTTCTAATTCAGTTATTTCTATTATGCGTCTTGAAAAAGAAATGTATAAATCTGGACAGAGAATGACTTTTGAGCTTGACACAACTCCACTTTCTTTTGATTTGAATGCTCCTCTTACTACTGAATATGACAGCGAAGAAGATGAGGAAAACGAAAATAATTTTGTTGATAATACTTCAAAGTTGGATTATAACTATTTAATGGATTAAACAATTTAGTGATATACGTCCACGTCAAGGCACGCTTAGCTAAAAACCTTGACATGTCCGTTTATCGGTTATTGCACAGGAGTTTATAACCGCTATGTTAGTACAGATTAAGGACATCAAGATAAAAAAACGAGTTCGAAAAGATCTCGGAAATCTTGAAGATCTTAAAGACAGCATGAAACTCTATGGACTTATGAATCCAATTACCCTCAATAGCCGGTATGAGCTTATTGCGGGAGAGAGACGACTTCAATCTGCAATCCAGTTAGGCTGGACAAGCATAAACGCAAACATCATTGATAATCTCTCCGAAGTAGATCAGCTCGAAATGGAGATTGAAGAAAATAATCAGCGCAAGGAATTTACAGAAGCAGAACTTATGGAAGGTTATAAAAGACTCCAGAGACTGCGAAACCCTAATATATTCTACAGAATCTACCTCTTTTTCAAACATCTTTTTGAAAAGGTTGCAGATTATTTCAGGAAAAAATGAAACATATTTTTAAAACTACATTAATTACAGTATCAATTTTATTTCTTTTTACATCAAAAATTTTTGCAACAGGGGCAGGAATTCAGGCAGGACTTATTCCGGGACTTTTTATAAATGAAACTTCTTCTTCAGTAAAAAATTTAACAGGAAACATTACCGGTACAATCAGGATGTCTAAGTTTCCTGTAGTAGCTGGAGCCGGATTTGAAGGTGGAAAACTCTTTTCTGATTTTAATTATGGTTTTTCTGTATTTGCTGATTACTGGGCTGTAGATCTTCAAATTAAAAATACCTGGAGTTTTTATTCAGGGTTTGGTTTTAGCGGAAAGCTTTTAACTTCAGATTTTAAGAAGTGGAACTTTGCTGCAGGGGCACGTTTCTTTGCCGGAACAAACTACACTTTTTATGACAATTTTCTTGAGCTTTATGCTCAGCAGAATATAGTACCTACTTATATAAAAAGCCTGACTTCTTCTGGAAATGATGGAATGTTTATGTTCTGCTTTCCTTTTGAAGCCGGCTTGAGAATGCATTTTTAAGTTCAGGTAATTACAGACATGCTATCGTATCAGCATATTTTTCATGCAGGAAATCATGCAGACATTCTCAAACACAGCGTACTTATTTATGTTCTAAAGTCATTAAATAAAAAAGATAAATCATATACGTTTTTTGATACTCATGCTGCAAGCGGACTTTATGATTTAACTGATAACAGAAGTCTAAAAACAGGAGAAGCGGAAAAGGGAATATTGTCTCTGTCTGCTTCAGAAGAGCTTCCTCTACTTCTGAAAGAATATCTTGATTTTGTAAAACCTTATATTACTGATTCCAGATATCCTGGTTCGCCAGAAATTGAAAGAAGTCTTATGCGTACAGGGGACACTCTTATTCTTTCTGAACTGCACCCTCAGGAAATTGAAAATCTGAAAGAAAACATGAAGAAGCCAAGGCCAGTTCTGCCGGCTCACACAGAAATCACTGCTTTTCCTTCAATTCAGATTCATAAACGAAGCGGCTGGGAAATGCTTAAGGCACTTACTCCTCCACAGACAAAACGTGGAGCAGTTTTAATTGACCCAAGCTATGAGGAAGCTTCTGATTATAAAGATGCAGCTGACACAATCTGTACAGTCCATAAAAAATGGAGTAACGGAATTATTCTGTTATGGTATCCCCTTCTCGCTCACCGTGAAAATGAAATTAATTCCATGC
This sequence comes from Treponema sp., assembly GCA_016293915.1. Classification (GTDB taxonomy): domain Bacteria; phylum Spirochaetota; class Spirochaetia; order Treponematales; family Treponemataceae; genus Treponema_D. The sequence goes on from JAEDCY010000011.1 coordinate 40,035, forward strand.
TCTCTCAAATTACAGACAGTGCACGTTCCCTTAATCCGAATATCGAAATTTCAAATCTGCAGCTGCAGGTATTTGATAAAGATGCCCACAAGGAAGTTACTCTCAATGAATTCCGTTCCCAGTTACAAGGAGACAAAAAAAATCCGCCCCGTTTATACGGCAGCGGAATTTTAGTATTAAATTCTCCCTGGAAGCTGGAAGAAGAAGCTGATAAAGCAATCAGGTTTATTTGTCATTCCCGTACTTAACACACAAATGACACTTTATGCAATATCTACTTAGTAAAAATCAGTTTTCCACCTTCTGATCGCACTTTGATTGTTTCACCTTCGAGAACACTTCCAGCCAGAAGCTCACGAGCAAGAGTATTTTCTACGTAGTTCTGAATGGCTCGTTTTACCGGGCGGGCTCCCATTGTCGGGTCGTAGCCTTTTTCACATAAGAAGTCCATTGCACTCTGGTCAAAATCCAGCGTAATTTTTCTGTCTGAAAGGCGGGCCTGAACACGTTGGAGTTGAAGTTTGATGATTGAAGCAATGTGTTCTTTTCCAAGCTGCTGGAACATTACAATTTCATCAATTCGGTTCAGAAATTCCGGTCGGAAGGTCTGACGCAAAAGAACATTGAGCTGATCGCGGAGACCTGCCTGTTTTTCTTTTGTATCAGCTTCGAGGATTAAATCGCTACCAAGGTTGCTTGTCATTATTATGATAGTATTTTTGAAATCCACTACACGGCCCTGCCCGTCTGTGAGACGGCCATCATCAAGAACCTGAAGCAGAACATTAAAAACGTCCGGGTGAGCTTTTTCAACTTCATCAAAAAGAATTACGCTGTAAGGTCTGCGGCGAACGGCCTCTGTAAGCTGGCCACCTTCATCATAACCAACATATCCCGGAGGTGCACCGATAAGGCGAGTCACAGAAAACTTTTCCATATACTCAGACATATCAATTCGGGTAAGAGCCTTTTCATCATTGAATAGAAAATCCGCAAGTGTTTTTGCAAGTTCTGTCTTACCAACACCAGTTGGACCTATGAACATAAAACTACCGAGCGGTCGGTTCGGGTCATTAAGTCCGCTGCGGTTTCGGCGAATTGCATCACTTACAACATTTACAGCTTCGTCCTGACCGACAACACGTTTGTGCAAAACTTTTTCCAGGTCAAGATATTTCTGTTTTTCGCCGGTCATCATTTTTGCAACAGGAATTCCAGTCCAGGCAGAAACTACCTTTGCAATATCTTCTTCTGTTACCGACTGACGAAGCAGAGAATAACGTCCTCCTTCGGCCCTTTCTTTTTCTGCAGCAAGAGCGGCATCAAGCTCCTTCTGCAGACTTGGAATTGTGCTGTATTTGATCTCGGCCGCCTTTTCAAGATTTCCTTCACGTGTATTTTTTTCCTCTTCAAAACGAGCCTGTTCAAGCTGTTCTTTAATCTTACGAGACTTATCAATACTCTTTTTTTCGTTCTGCCACTGAAGCTTCATTGCATCGCGTTTTGCCGTAATTTCCGCCAGCTCTTTTTCAAGTTTTTCAAGACGTTCTTTTGAAGCCTGATCGTCTTCCTTACTCAAAGACTGCTTTTCAATCTGAAGCTGCAGCATTTTTCGTTCAACCTGGTCAAGTTCTGTAGGCTGACTTTCTATTTCCATTTTAAGACGGCTGGCAGCTTCATCTACAATATCAATTGCCTTATCCGGCATAAAACGAGATGTTATGTAGCGGTTAGAAAGCGTTGCGGCCGCAACAAGAGCTTCATCTTCAATTCTAACACCGTGATGTATTTCATACTTTTCACGAAGCCCACGAAGAATTGCGATGGTATCTTCTACGCTTGGCTCGGCGCAGTAAACCTGCTGAAAACGGCGCTCAAGGGCAGCATCTTTTTCTATATACTTACGGTATTCGTCCAGAGTTGTGGCTCCGATGGCACGAAGTTCTCCACGGGCAAGAGCCGGCTTAAGGAGATTTGAAGCATCCATGCTGCCTTCAGAAGCACCTGCTCCTACAAGAGTATGAAGTTCATCAATAAAGAGAATAATCTGACCTTCGCTCTTTGTAACTTCGGTAATAAGTGCTTTTAAACGTTCCTCAAACTCGCCGCGGAATTTTGCACCCGCAACAAGAGAGCCCAGATCCAGTGCAAGCAGACGTTTATTTTTAAGACTTTCAGGCACATCTCCGCTTGCAATACGACGGGCAAGACCTTCAACTATAGCAGTTTTACCAACACCTGGCTCCCCAATGATTACCGGATTATTTTTTGTACGGCGGCAGAGAACCTGCATAACACGACGGATTTCTTCGTCACGGCCTATTACAGGATCAATCTTATCCTGTCGGGCGGCAGCGGTAAGGTCGCGGCAATATTTTTCAAGAGAGCGTGTTTTTGATTCCGGATCATTTGAATCTACAGTCTGATTTCCACGAACTGATTTCAAAGCTTCAAAAACAGCCTTATGATTTATTCCGCATTTTCTAAGCAGATCTCCTGTACGATCATCCGCTTCTGTCATTGCAAGGAGAATATGCTCCGTAGAAAGATATTGATCATGGAGAGCATTCATTTCGTTCTCAGCTTTTGCAAGAACTTTTTGCATTGAAGACGAAAAATAAACCTGTGCTGCACCAGAAACCTTTGGATTAGCTGCAACAATGTCACGGACTTTCTTAGTTAATTCTATAGATGGAACTCCTACCCGTTCTACTACAGGAGCAATAAGGCCATCCTGCTGTTCAAGCAAAGCCTGAAGAACGTGTTCAGTTCCAATTTCTGAGTTATCGTTTTTGTTGGCAATTGAAGAAGCCTCTTGTAAGGCTTCCTGAGTTTTGATTGTAAAATTTTCGTAATTCATAATCATCACCTTCAATTTTAAAAATAATAATGAATATGAATTATGACAAGGAAAAAAAGAAATTCTCAGCCCTTAAGGTCGTGTTCTCCCATAAAAAAATAGCTGCAACCAACGGGATGATGTTGTCTGCAGCTATTTTTATATTCCAACACGACCTTAATTTACCGTGTATTCATTATTGTTCTTAAAATTCTCCCTCTTCAATGTGACCGAATTCACATATTACTTTTGTCAGAGTTGCATGTTCTATCTGTTCGAGTGTGTTTCCAATATGTTTATAGAGTTTGATTTCACCCGTTCCGGCCCCCCCCTCAAGAAGATTCAAAACCTTACGCCGGCCTTCCGGAAGTTCAATGGTTCTGTCATTAAGTTCTCGAATTTTGCAGAAGACATCAGTATCAATTACCCATTCCTTACTGTTAAGGCTGACACTCCAGTGTAAAAGATTTTCTTCGGGATTTTCTGTTTCCGGCATTTGTGTACAATCCCAGACAACAGAGAACTGACGTTTCGAACCATCTGCACAAAGCTCAATATCAATATCTTCAAATTTTCCTATAAAGGAAACTCTCTCATCAAAAATCCCATTTACTGCAAAAGAAGATTCAAAAAGAGTTTTTCCTGAAATAACACTTGTAAGATTTGCAGAAGAAAGATGAAAATATGGCTCAGGTATTCCTTTACCCCAGAATCTTTCAGAATAACCAGAGCAGCGTCTTGGATCAACAGCATATTCAGTACCATCAAAATGAATAGTTCCCGAAAACTCTGTCTGAAGACCAAAAGGAAACCATCTGATTAAATCTGATTTATAACCGTTTTTATAATCCTTTTTGATTGTGTAAGAAAGATCCCACTTTGCATAGCCCGAATCACACAAAAGCTCAGGGTGTGCAGCTTTTTCTTCTTCCGGGACATTTATAAAACCACCAATTTTATTTTCATTAAAATATTTATTATCTACGATGATTTCAAAAGGTTTGTTACTGAATTTAACCTGTTTTACAGGATAATATGAACAAAGCTGTTTACCTTCTTTTCCGAAAGAACCAATTCTTACAGCGCAGTAAGAAGGCTGTACTATTTCTTCAGTAGAAATACTTTTGGCAGAATCAGTACCGGCAAGAGCGTACTGTAAATCATCTGCAGAAATATTAACACGAGTCTTAAAGCCTAGCTGAACAGACTCTACAGATGTCCATGCATTAAGCATCTCAAACTCAATATAGAACATCTGTTCTGCACCTGAAAAAGTATTTACAGCATTAAAAACAAAACGCCAGTTATTAATACCAAGTTTTTTCTTAGCGCCTGTAAATCCGAATTTATAATCGTTTGATATCTTTGTGTTCGAGTTCATTTAAAAACCTTTATAAGAAACCTATTCTCTTATATTTTCGACATTTTACAATAAAACTTAATCTGTAAAATAAAAAAAGCCGTCTGAATCATTAAGATTCATGGACAGCTCTTTTTTATAAATATCAAATACTTTTTGATGATTAATGAATTAAAAAACAGAATTACTTAAAGAGTTTATTAATTGACTTATCAAGTTCTTTCTGCTCTTCCGGGAAATTGTCGTTTAAGTACTCAAAGCACTCTACGGCTGCACGCTGTGCATGCTCATACCAGATTTCATAAAGCTCATTTTTAAGTTCTCCACCAGGAAAAGGTGCTCCCTGAACATCAGAAACCAGATCTCTAAGCATTTGTACACACTGTTTAGTTTTTTTATCCATAACTTTTATCTCCTTTCTTAATTATGGAATACGATAGAAAAATTATAGCGGAATTTTAATATTATTTCCAGCAAATTTATCTGTTTTACCTATTTTATTACAAAAAACAGCTTTAGAGCATTTTTTGACAGCAGCTTCATAAATTCTATCTGCAGCTTTTTCAACATCATCTTCTGTAACTGCAAGAATATTATCAACTCGTTTCTGTCTAAAATCCTGAGGATTTGCATACAGCATACCTTCAAAGCTGCGCGCTCCCCGATCTTTAGGACAGGCAGGAACAATCGCATTTCCATAAGCAGCAACAATTGTTTTTTCTACTTCTTCCTGAGGAATCGGTGTACTACAAAGTTCTTTGAGAGACTGCAAATAAACATCTATAGATTTTTCCGGAGTAGGATCCCGATAAGTTGTCATAATAATCTGCTTTTCAATATTGTCTACAAAGCAGTTTGCACCGTAAGCACCGCCAGTTGTTCTGATTTTATCCCAAAGGGTATGACTCGAAATCCATGCGGCAAAAATATTTTCAGCTGCCGCTTCTTTTGTAAGATATTCTGACGCAGGAGTTATGGTTGCAGCATAACCAGTCTGACCTGGAACATTAATAACCTGAAGCTTATCCGATTCAGCTTCGCTGAACTGGCTCACATACCGCGCCAATTCCTCTTTTGAATATGAATGTCCAGGTAAAAGTTTTGTAATTCCTGCATCACGGGCAAATGTCTCCATAAGAGGACGGAGCTTTTTAAGAGATTCTTCATCTGCTGTAATATGAATTATTCCGCCAGACTTCAGGCATTCTGCATACATATAGGCAAATGTTTTTAAGAGCTTTTTTGCCCCACTCTTTTTATAATCTGCTACGGTTTTAAGCTGGCTCACACCCCACATTATTTCATTTAAAGCAAGATTAGCACTCCAGGAAGCACGGGCACGCTTTTGGGCATAATCGCGGCCATTAGAAATAATGCTGTTTTTCTTTTCTGCTTTCAGTTCGCCAATCAAAGTTTCCAGATGCCTGTAATCATCAAAATCCATCTTTGTGATTATTTCTGCAAGCATATTCAAAGCTTCTTCTGCACGCTCGGTAAGAGCCTTACAGATAAGGCCAATCCAGTTACGACCACAGAAATTATAATTACGATATTTCTCTGCCTCAGTTCTGCACTCCGGAGCATCACTTATTGCTCCACAAAGAGTCCGGCCCCAGATATCTCCCATTACACAGGAAGATTCTGAAGTACAGGCATCCCAGCCTTTACCGTTCCAGCCAAGATTTGTAATAACGTCTGCAAGGAAAGGAATATACTGAATATATTGAGGTTCAAGATTATCAAAAGGGAATAAAACATCAATATAGAAAATACCGTTTGTATCTTCCTTACTTATAAAAAGCGGAACATCTGAACCATCAGCCCCCTTTACAAAATCCAGATCTGTATGCGGTATATCAATTTTAGGATTGAGTTCGCTCAATTTAGTCGTTGGAATACATGCCGTCTCCGCAGCAGTCTCAATATGCTGCTGATAAGCATGCAGTTCGTCGAGATCTTTTTTGAGCTGCTCCCTGTCCAGAGTTTTTTCAAGCTTAGAAATCAAAGAAGCCTCAGCTTCTTCCCTTTCCTTAAAATATTTATCCGACGGTTCAGAAACAAATTTTACCTTTACAGCGTCTTTATCCAAAAAATATTTTTTTATAAGTTTTTTTGTATAATCCGGATCAGACCGAAGTGCAGCCTTAACCTTTTCAAAAGAAGAAATAGGATTCAACTGGCTTGCACAGGCATCCCCATTGCACCAGCCCTTAAGAGCCTTTTCCATAAGCTGAATAGAAAATGGGCCCCAATAGCGGTTTACTTCGCGCAGGGCGAAATCTATTCCCATAACGGCAGAATCAATATCCTGCTGTGAGACACCCTTTTCATAAATATCCTCAAGTGTTTTTTCAACAAGCCTGAAGACTTTTTCTTCGTTTCCTTTTTTTACTCCCCAAAGTCCTGCTGTGTAGAACTCTTCCTTAAACTGACCAAAACTCTGAAACTGAACATCATCTCCAAGTTTTGAATCCTTTAAAGCACGTGAAAGCGGAGAGCTGTCATTACCGCAAAGCGCCTCACTGAGGAAATATTTTTCCATGTCAGCTTTGCCTGAATACCAGTTAAGACTTACAAAGCTTCCGGTAGAACCGGTTTCCGGAGCATAAGTTTTTATGCTTTTTGATTCTTTTACAAAATTAAGCTTTAAGAGCTCACGGATTTCAGGTTTGATAACAGGAAGGTCTGAGTTTGTATTAACATTGCTGATTACTCCACCCTCGCGACAGTCGTATTTTTTTATGAGACGGCTTATAAAACGTTGGTCAATAAAATCAAGTTGTTCGCCGGTTGGAATATCACCATACAAAAACAAAAGACAGTTATCAGGACTGTAAAACTTCTGATGAAAATCAATAAATTCCTGATATGTAAGCTCTGGAATATGAAGCGGATCACCACCCGAATCAAAGGCAGGATAACTTTCCGGGAACATAGAACTGATAAGGTCGCTGAATGCTATAGGCTGAAAAGACGAATAGTTTCCTTTCATTTCATTATAAACTACGCCCTGAATGCTCAGCCTGCCATTTTCATCCATTTCAAGGCGATGGCCTTCCTGAATAAATGTTGCATGATCCAGTTTCGGAAAGAATACCGCATCCCCATAAACGTCCATCATATTAAAATAATCAGAACGAACTACAGAAGCTCCCGGATAAACAGTTTTATCAGGGTATGTAAGTGCATTCAAAAATGTATTGAGGCTTGTTGAAGCAAGAGTTATAAAGGGTTCTTTTAGCGGATATTTTTCACTACCACATAAAACAGAGTGCTCCATAATGTGAGCAACGCCTCGTGAAGTTTTATCCAGCGTGCGGAAGGCATAGGCAAAAAGATTTTCTTTATCATCTTTAATTATGTGATAAACCTCAAGTCCTGTAATTTTATGGCGGAGATAAACTCCGGTTGCTTTATAATCTTTTAAATCATCAATTGAAAGTAATACGAAGTCCTTGTAAGACTTCCCGATGTTTGCAGTATCTGTAAAACTAAACATAAATGTCGTCATTCCTGTCTTTAATAATTAAGTGTCCCTCTTCGAATGCACGGCGCAGCTTGCTGAAGAACTCAGAGGTAATGCGTTCACAATCGCTGCGTCTCATTGGCTTTAATATATCTTCCTGAGCCCGTACTTCTGCACGGCGGCCGGCTGAAATATTGCTTAAAATTTTCTCGCAAAAATCATCCGGCTTTGAAGCAATAAGATAGGCAATATCAACCTCAGACATTTCACGCAGCTTTTCCTGGACAAAACGGTCATCTGCTTTTACAACATCGTCCATTGTAAAAAGACGGCTGCGTAAATCCTGCCCAAGATCCGGATCATCTTCAGAAAGATAAGAAAGAATATCATTTTCGGCACCCACATCCATCTTTTTAAGAATCTGGGCAAGTGCGTTTCTTCCGTCAATATTTTCTGCCTTTTCTACAGTCTGATTCAAAGATTTTTCGTGCATTGCCTGATCTACACGACGCAGAACATCTGGGCTCACAGGCTCCATTTTTGCAAGGCGCATTACAACTTCTTTTTTTTCTTCATCAGTCATAAGGTTTATGATTTTAGCTGCCTTTTTCGGTTCAAGGTGAGAAAGCACCATAGACTGTACGCCAGGGTTTTCATCCTTAATAAGAAGGTATACACGCTCGTTATCGGCATCCTTCAGATAATTAAAAGGAACCTTACCTTCAAGAGGGATTGCCTTTTTTATAAGCTCGTCGGCGCGTTTTTTACCGTAAGCCTTTTCGAGCATTTCGCGCGCAGTATCAAGGCCACCTTCTTCGCGCGCTTTATTTAAGAGTCCGTTGAATTCTTCGAGAATTACAGCTGCCTCTTCCTTACTTACAGTACGGATAGAAGCAATTTCCGGAATGATTTTTTCAATTTGAGTTTCGCTAAGATGGGGCAGAATTTTTGCCGCTTCATCTTCGCCAATTAAAAGAAGAAATTTTGCAACCCGGCGGTATACAGAATCTTTTCCATCCGGAGTCTGCTCTACAGGAACTTTAAGCAGGCCGCCGGTTTTGAGGTAATCTACAGTATTATCCAGAGCCTGCGAAGACGACTGAGTTTTTTGAGTAAGATCTTCTGCCTTTATATCTTGAGTAAAAACCTTTTTCTGAAAAGTATTACTGTCTTCTTTAGCATTATCTTCTACAGGAACAGGTACCCCGTCAGCATTTTTTGTATAAGCCTTGGCACGAAAATCTTTTATATTCATATTCTGATTTTACCATTAAGAAAGATTTTCCTCAATGGCAGAATTATTCTATAAGGTACCAGAAATAGTTCGAATACAGATCCCATCCTGAATGATAAACAAGCACTGCATAAATATCCGGCGAACTCGTAGCAGGTGCAAAAATATTCGTTCCATAGTTACCATATTAGAACATATAGAAAAGAGAAATACTATAATATTCCTACCATCTTGGCATAATTGCCTTTAAGTGAAATAAGCTCTTCATGATTACCACGTTCAACAATTTCTCCATGATTAACAAAGAAAATAACATCTGCATTACGGATTGTTGAAAGACGGTGTGCAATAATAAAGCTTGTTCTACCCTTCAAAAGCTGCCCCAGTCCCTGCTGTATAGCTTTTTCGGTATGTGTATCTACTGAAGAGGTTGCTTCATCAAGAATAAGAATGCGAGGGTCGCTAAGCAATACGCGGGCAAAGCTTATAAGCTGCTTCTGGCCCTGACTCAAGCCGCCGCCGTTTGCACTGAGCACTGTGTTGTAGCCGTCCGGAAAGGCCGAAATAAATTCATGGGCCTGAACAGTTTTCGCAGCAGCAATACATTCTTCATCTGTAGCATCAAGTCTTCCATAGCGGATATTTTCCATTATTGTTCCACTGAACAAGAATGAATCCTGAAGCATTACACCAACCTGCTTACGGATAGACTTTATCTGAAGTTCCTGAATATCAATTCCATCTATAAGAATCTTACCCTTCTCTGCATTATAAAAACGGCTGAGAAGATTTACGATAGTTGTTTTTCCGGCTCCTGTAGGACCAACAATTGCAACTGTCATACCAGGAGTAATCGTAAAATCAACATTCTTAAGAATAGGATTTCCCGGCTCATAAGAAAAATCAACATGATCAAACTGAACGTGACCGCGGATTGGAGGAAGCTCGCGGGCCCCCGGTTTATCGGTAATATCATCTTCTTCATCAAGAAGTTCAAAAATACGCTCAATATAAGCTCCCGTAGTAACCATAGAATTGTAAAAGTTCCCAAGGTTTTGAATAGGTTGCCAGAAACGCCAGATATAACCTGCAAAGGCAACAAGAGTACCGATTGTAACCGTTTCGCCAAGCCAGTTGATTCCGGCAAGATAAACAAGAGTAACACCCAAAGTAGAAAGAATATCTACAGAAGGCCAGATGATATTGTTGATATTTACAGCATGAATCCAGACAGTCTTACACTTACGGCAAAGCTCATCAAAAATTCCCTGATTAACTTCTTCGCGAGCAAAGCTTTGTGTTACCTTCATTCCATTTAAGCTTTCTGAAAGATAAGCTGTAAGATTTGAACGCTTATAACTTTCCTGCTTCCAGGCTTCATGCTGCTTTTTCTTCATCGAAAAAAGAATGATAAAGAGAACCGGAAGTACTGCCATACAAACTAACGTTAGTTTGACATCAATAGCAATCATAAAGCCTATAATTACAATGAGAGTAAACAAATCTGAAATCAACTGAATAATTCCATTCGAAAGCAAATCAGAAAGTGAGTTTACATAGTTTACAACACGAATTAAAATCTTTCCGTGAGGTCGGCTGTCAAAATAACTGAAAGGCAGAGACTGAAGCTTTGTAAAAACATCATGACGGATATTTACAATTATTTTCTGCGCTACACGAGTCATAATCTTAAGCTTCTGAGCAAGCAGAATTCTTACAATCAGAGTTGAAAATAACAAAGCCCCGGATATAATAACTAACATCCGGTAGTTTGCATTCGGAATTGCCTTATCAATTGCCATACGCGTAAGATAAGGGCTGCAAAGAGAAATTGCAGAAGACACCAGCATAATTACACACGAAAGAATCATCCAGCCGGTATATGGTTTTATCCATTTTGCAAGCCTCATAATAATATGCGGATTGAATTTCTGTTCTATTTCTTCATCTGTATCAAATTTATTTCTTGCCATTTTATACCTCAGTAATTGTCAGATCTAGCCAGCAATGTCTTGTCATAGATATCCGAGTCATTTCTGACACATGACATTTATTTTCCAGTCTGTTCCAGCCAAACCTCACGATAATAACCATCGCGAGAAATCAAATCTTCATGACTTCCTTTATCCACAATTTTTCCATCCTGGACAACAAGTATCACATCACAATTTTCAAAAGACGAAACTCTATGACTTATGATAAATGATGTATGACCTTCGCTTCGACTCTTTATAGACTGACGGATTTTATATTCTGTATCGTTATCTACAGCACTTGTAGTATCATCCAGAATCACGATTTTAGGATCAGCAAGGAAAAGACGGGCAAGCGCAATCCTCTGCTTCTGTCCGCCGCTTAAACCAACTCCGCGCTCACCTACGATTGTGTCATAACCATCTGTGAGATCGCCGATAAATTCCTTCACCCTGGCAAGTTCAGCCGCCGCTTCTACCTCTTCAAAGCTTGCATCAGTTTTTGCAAATGCAATATTTCCTTCAACAGTATCGCTGAACAAAAAAGCTTCCTGCATAGTAATACCGACATTGCGTCGAAGCTCCTGAAGATTGTAATCTTTTACATTCTTGCCATCGATTAAAACTTCACCGGAATCAGCATCATAATAACGACACATCAGATTTGCAATTGTAGACTTTCCACTTCCAGTTGGACCTAGAATTCCAACAATTGTACCAGGCTCAATCACAAAACTCATATCTTTAATAACCGGAGTTTCATTATATGAAAAACAAACATTCCGGAACTCGACACGGCCGGCAATCTGCAGTGCGGCAGAAGCGGAACGTTCTGAGCCGGTGCTTGTAGAAATCTTGGAATTCTCCGGATTTTTAATTTTGCTGTCTGCCTTCCACAGCTCATAAAGTCTGTCTGCAGAAGCAGCAAAGTTCTGAGTATTATCAACCAGCATACCAAACATGTTGATTGGTTGAATAAATGCCCACATAAGGCCGTTAAATGTAACCAGCTGTCCAATTGTCATTTCCTTTTGAATTACAAGGTAGCCACCAAACAAAATAAGAATTACCGGAAGTATCTGACAAAGAGCATCTATCCATGGAAGAAACTTTACACGCATATCAGCATTGGCAACAGAAACGTCCTTGTAAGCCTCGTTTTCTTTTTCAAAACGTTGTGTTTCATAATCTTCACGTACAAAAGCTTTTACGACACGGTTACCCTCAATGTTTTCGCCAACACGGGTATTTAAAACCGCAAACTGGTCGCGAACCTTCATGTGAGCCGGTCTGATATGAATCTTAAATTTCCTTACAAGAAAGAGAACTGGAGGCGCAATTACCATAAAAGCAAGAGTCAGCTTCCAGTTAATTGAAGCCAGTGTGATAATTGAAAAAATATATATAAGACTGTTCTCAAGAATCTGATATAAAACCCATGCAACAAAATGGCGTACCTTATCAAGATCCGAAGTCAAAAGAGTCATTACATTTCCAGTAGGAGCTGTATCGTACCATGAAAAATCAAGCTTTTGAATATGAGCATATAAATCTTCACGCATTTTCAGAATTACATTTTGTGAACAATGCTCAAAAATAACCTGATATGTATAGCGGAAAATCGATTTTCCAACAACAACACAAAGCATTACTGCAATCGATTTAAATAAAAGTTCGTGCTGTCCACCTTTTATAACTTTATCTACAATACGACCAGTTACGACAGGATTAACCATATTCATTGCGGCTACACAAACACTTAAACAAAGTCCTGCCACCATTCCAAAACGATAACGACGGACATAGGTCCAGACCCATGAAAAAGCACTTTTCTCTTTCATTTTATCTCCAATATCATTGAATATTTGCAATGATACAAATTTTCTAAATTCTGATTTTACTCTAGCATTACTTTCAATTCCATGGTATAAGAAAATGTGTAGATAATTGTACAAATCTCTACATGCCTACAATCGATAATCCTAAAACGAGCCGTAGGTGGTAGAGCTAAAAATTGCTTTCGCAATTTTCTTAATGCTCTGCTATAGAACACCGCCCGCCAGCGGGCTTACACAGGGTCGTTTTAGGATTATCGAAAGAATGGCTCAGAGGCAAGCTGTGCTTGCCGACAAGGAATTACCTTATGGATGACCTTTTTGAAGAAAGTGACAGCCTCAATGCACCTTTTCAAGCTTTTTCAGGTGACTGGAAATATGTGAAACCTCACTGGCATTATTTTACCGAAATGGTATATCTTGTTAGTGGAGTACTGTATGCAGAAGTAGATGGCAAACAGTTTACAATGAACCCAGGTGACATGATTATTTTCCACCCTAAACAGATTCATTCTTTTCTTGATTATCCTGTAAAAGAAGAATACTCCGAAAAACCATTATTCTATGTCATAAAATTTGATGACATGATTCTTTCAAACACGACTCCAGGTTCTCCTAAACTTCCAAAACTTCTTGATAAGGCAAACTCTGCTACAGAAGCAGCAAATCTTCTGACAGCCCGCGATCTGCGATTTAATCCTGTAAAAATGTATTTTGAATACTGCATGTGGGAAACTCAGCATCGGCAGTTTGGTTATGATATAAAAGTCGCTTCAATGATAAGCCTTATTGTAACTGAAGTAATCAGAATATGGCTGCGTCATGGTTTTCAGTTTTCTACAAAAACTACATTCGATCAGTTTTCTACAAAAGATTTTTCTGTACTCGAATATATAGACAAACACTCTGCAGAAAATATCAGCATTGAAGATTTAGCAAGCAAATGCGGAATGTGTTATTCAAACTTTGCAAAACAATTTAAAACCCAATTTGGAAAAACCTGTAAAGAATACATAGAATTCATACGAATCTGTAAAGCAGATACTCTCCTCCTCTATACCGATAAAACCCTGGATTATATCAGTCAGGAAACCGGTTTTACTGATGCCAGCCATTTTATCCGTACCTACAAAAAAATCAGAGGAATCACTCCAAAACAAAGACGAAACTCTCAGGTTTAACAGACAAAAAAAAGAGCGTGCGTTCTACAAGAGGAAAGAACGCACGCCCAGAATCAGTTTATAAAAATGGAGTGTCTTATAAATTACTGTTTCTTATAAATTTCGTTTGTCAATGCAACAATGTTGTCAACATTAAGATTCTTACAGCTTGAAACGTATTCATTCCAATCCTTATTAACATCTTTCTGTCCTGTTACAAACTTAAGTGTCCATGCATTGATATTATCGATAAGTGGAACAGCCCAAAGGTTCAACTGTTCACGCTGATCTTCTGTTGGCTTTGCTTTTGGATCAACAGTAGCAACTGTCTTGTATTTTCCATAGCGTGCATACAGATCCTGTACTTCTGGAGTGAATGCATCTGTAGACTCTTCTGTTGAGTGACCATAGAAGTAGTTACCACCTGCATATCCCCACTTAAGACGGATATCAACATCTGTTTCAGATCCTGGAAGTCCAAGACCACCACACTTAAAGCCAGCCTTAAGCTTCTTTACTTTAGCACCGTTAGGAGCTGTACCCCATTCCCAAGTTTTTCCTTCAGGACCCCACTTACAAAGTGAGTAAGCTTCCTTAGAATAGAACATCCAGTCTACGAAACGCATAAGTTTAATGAAGTCTGCTTCACCAAGTTCTTCACGAGCTCTCTGAGAAATCATAACACCACATTCAAGACGTGAAGTTTCTGCAAGGTTCTTGTTTGTTCCAGATGGATAAGCTGTTACATAGCACTTAGCAGAATCGCCAAGAATCTTCTGAACACCAGCAATATCGTTAGCCATCTGAGAACGGTTTGTTGACATAATAACAGTCTTTCCGCTGTAGAACTTGTTATGAGCTACATCATCAGCCTGTGTAAATGTTTCCGGGTCAAGAAGACCATCTTTTACAAAGCTGTTTGCAACAGTAACAAGTTTCTTGAAATCTTCACTGATAGAAGATGAATAGAATTCCTTCTTTTTCGAGTCATATTTAATACCACCGTTTGAACCTTCAATAGCCCATCCAGAAAGAACGTTGTATGAAGCACCCATCAATTTAAGAAGGTTACCACCCTGTCCCTTTCCAGATTCACCACACCAGAGGTCAGACCAGATGTAGTCAGATTCTTTACACATTCCCTGTGAAACCATGTACTTCTTTACACCAACGAGAACGTCATGCAAAGATTCCCATGTCCAGTCTTTTTCAAGTTCACGAACATTGTAACCAGCGGCTGTGAAAATATCATCACGAACCATGATTGTATAGTCCTGAAGAGCAGCCTGATGCATACCTGGGAGACGATAGAACTTTCCATCACTCTGGCGGATAGTATCAAGATCCGGTCCCATGTTGTATTTATTTACGAAAGCAGTAAAGTTAGGCATGTACTGTGTATAATCAGATACAGCTACTACACCGCCTCCTGCAACATACTGATCCTCTGAATAAATCTTTGGAATAATATATGTAGCAGAACCAGAGTTAATAGCAAGGTTTACTTTCTGACCATAATCACCTGAGTCATAAGAAGTAATATCAAGATGAACGTTTGTTACGTCTTCAATATCCTTGAATACACCTTCTGTCTTCCAGGTATCCTGCATAGCATACCATGATGCATCACTGAAAGAAATTGAATAAGTTACAGGACTATCAGAATGGAAAGTTTTTTCCTCACCGAAAGTGTAACCTACTGCCTCAGCAGATGCTGCTCCACCTTTTGCTGCACTTTTACCTGAACAAGCTGTAAGTAAAACTGCAACACATGTGATTGCAACAGCAATAGTCGCAATTTTTTTCATAGTTTTATCCTCCTATTTTGATAAAAACTTTTTTTAGAATTTGGATGAACCAAAAAAAATGCTCCAAGTCTTCGCAAATTTTTTTAACGGTTCTTCCATTATCATTCCTTTACTCCACCTAACATCATACCCTCTACGTAGTACTTCGAGATGAACGGGTAAATACAGATGATTGGCAAAGCCATTAGAACCATAGAACAAGACTTAATATTTGCAGCAATCTGCATTTTTTCTGCTGATGCTTCACCTGGGTCAGCAGATGTTGAAGCACCTGAAATAACAGTCTTGAGATAATATGCAACCGGCCACATTTCTTTTTTATCCAGATAAAGGAATGCATTATACCAGTTGTTCCAGTAACCAACGGCGTTGAACAAAACCATTGTTGCAATAATTGGCATAGACAAAGGTAAAACAATTCTTACAAAAATACCTATAGGGCTGAGTCCATCAAGTTCTCCAGCTTCTTCCAGTTCATGAGGAGTTTCAGCGAAGAATGATTTCATCAGGATAATGTAATAAGTACTAAGCAAAGACGGAATGATAAATCCTGCAATACGATTAATAAGATGAAGCTTCATCATAAGTACGTAATTTGGAATCAAACCACCGCCAAAATACATAGTAAAAATTACAAACTTTGTAAGAACCTTATAACCTTTCAATTCTTTTTTTGAGAGCGGATAAGCCATACAGCAGCTGAACACAAGTGAAAGAATTGTTCCAAGAACAGAATAAATCAAAGTGTTCTTATAGGCATGCATAAACTCACCTTTTAACAGAACAGATTTGTAAGTTTCTATATTAAATCCGATAGGAAAAAGATTTACTTTACCCAATGTAATTGCTTCTTCCGAAGAAAACGATTGTGCTACAAGGTACAAAAACGGATACAGTGTAATTGCACAAACAAGAAGCATAATCACTGTATTAATCCATTTGAAAACAATATAACCGCTGGATTCTTTTACTTTTACGCCAGTCTTTTCCATTTTTTAAATCCTCCTTACCACAATCCTGAACCGGAAACTTTCTTTGAAACCCTATTTGCAATTGTAAGCAAAGTCAAATTCAATAAGGCTTCAAATAAACCAACAGCAGTAGCATAACTGTAGTTACCAGAACCAAGACCCATTCGGAATACAAAGGTAGAAATAATATCTGCCGTCTCATAAGTCATTGGGTTGTACAAAAGGAATACTTTTTCGAAAGCACCACCAGAACCGACAAGTCCACCAATATCAAGAATCAAAAGTGTTGTAATTGTAGGAAGAATACATGGAATTGTGACATGCCATACACGCTGCAAATGATTTGCTCCATCAACTTCAGCAGCTTCATACAAAGAAGGGTTAATTCCTGCAATAGCTGCAAGATAAAGGATTGTACCCCATCCCAATGCCTGCCATACACCCGAAATTACAAAGATTGGATTAAAGTACTGAGGGAAAGCGATAAAAGAAATCTTATCACCGCCAAAATGAGCTATAAGCTGATTCAAAGGACCACTTGTAGAAACAAGTTCGCGAATCATACCTGTAACAATTACCATAGAAATAAAGTGAGGAAGATATGAAACAGTCTGTACAAACTTCTTCCACCACACTGTTTTAATTTCATTCAAAAGCAGTGCAAATATCAAAGTAAGAGGGAATCTTACCAGAAGATATGAAATATTAAGTACAAGAGTATTTCTGAAAGCACGCCAGAAAGTTTTATCACCAATGAACTGCTTAAAATACTTAAATCCGCTCCACTGCTGACCAAAAAGACTTCCACCTGCACGATAACGACGGAAAGCAATAATATTTCCAGCCATTGGAATATATCTGAAAACAATATAATAGAGGATTGGAATCAACAGCAGCAGATAAAACTGCCAGTACTTACGCATATACTTTTTGAATTCTCTCATTCCATCAGAAGAAGATAACTCTGTACCTGCGAATTTTTCTTTTTTCTTAAACATTTTATTACCCGTTTTGCAAATTGTTTGGTATAATTTTCACAAGCGTAACTTGCATACTAGTACGCTTGTATAATTAGTATGATAAAGCATAATCAAAAAAAGTCAAGGGAAATTTATAAATTTATACGGAATACGTATTATTGACTACATTTTTTTCATATCGTATTATAGGAGAATTATGAAAAATTTAGAGAAACTGGGCAAAGAATCCAACAGGGAATATGCTCTTCGTGTAATCCGGGAAAACATAGTAAATCTTGAACTTGCACCTGGCAGTATGATAAGCGAACAGGATATAGCAAACGAACTGAATCTTTCCCGCACTCCAGTACATGAAGCTATGCAGGAACTCTCTTCTACTAAAATAATTGAGATTCTTCCACAAAGAGGCAGCCGCATAAGTTTGATTGATATGTCTCTTGTTGATGAAGCGGTTTTTGTCCGCGCCACAATAGAATCTGCAATTACAGAAATGGCCTGCAAACAGGCAACAGAAAAAGACATTCAGGATCTTGAAGAAAATGTGACTCTCCAGAAATTCTATTACGAAAAAAATAATCTGGATAAAATAATGGAACTTGATAATGCCTTTCATGAAATGATGTATAAGATTACCAATAAAATGCAGTGTCATTATATGGTAAAACTTATGAGTATTCATAACGACAGAATCCGGGAACTTCACCTTCACTCCTTCAACCCTGAACGAATTATAAACGAACACAGTCAGATTCTGGAAGACTTTAAGAAAAAGGACAGTGCTGCAGCAAAAGCAGATATTGATAAACATCTTACCCGTCATTACACACAGGAAGATGAAATTAAGAAGAAATACCCTTCTTACTTTGCATAATCTGTCTTAAAAAAAATCGATTTTTTTTGATTTTTTGTGATGCAACTTATTGACACAAATCTCCGATTCGTGTAATATAACAAACATCACGCGGGCGTAGCGAAGCTGGTTATCGCGCTGGCCTGTCACGCCGGAGATCGCGGGTTCGAGCCCCGCCGCTCGCGCTAAGCCTTCTGCTAGTCGGAAGGCTTTTTTTTATTAACTTTTTTCTGGTGTTAGCGCAGCTGGTAGCGCGATATCGGTGGAAGAACCTAAAAAATTGCTCCAAGTTTTCGCAATTTTTCTTAACGGTTCTTCGATTATCCAGTCCGGGACGTTGAGGTCGCTTCCAGCGACATTCTCTGAGTTCTTTTTTATATTTTCTTACGGGTATTAGCGCAGCTGGTAGCGCGCGACGTTCGGGACGTTGAGGTCGCTGGTTCGAATCCAGTATACCCGATTATAAACCATCTAACTTAATGTTGGATGGTTATTTTTTTATGTCTTCTGACTGGATTCGAAACGTAGTGAGCGCGGAAAACTTGCGAAAACCTGGAGCAAGTTTTCCGAAAAGGCGACAGGATGTCGCCGGCAGCGAACGAAGGCGGGCTGGAGAGAGGCAACACGAGGTTGCCGAACGGAAGCCGAATCCAGTATACCCGATTATAAACCATCTAACTTAATGTTGGATGGTTATTTTTTTATGTCTTCTGACTGGATTCGAAACGTAGTGAGCGCGGAAAACTTGACATTTCTTATATTCGCATTAGAATTCAGGTATGTCAGAAAAGATAAATCTTGCACAATCTATTGCAGCTTTCTCAAAAAAGTTTTCAAAACTTAATGAAGAAGATAAGGATCAATTTGAAATACCTGTATCAAAAAGCAAGCTATTACAAGATGAAATAACTCGTCGCGAAGAAGAACGGAAAGAAATTCTTCGCCACCGATTTTCTGACTTTCTTGAACCACGAACTCAAGACATTGAACAGGATGAAGAAAATCTTATAAAGGCATATGAACTTTTTTGTAAAGTAACTGAAGTTTGTGAATCTACGGCAAAGGAAAACTCCACAGCCCGTCTCCATACCCTTGAAATTATAAGTCCTCTTTGCAAACGTGATGATTACACCCTTGGTGATGATTTTGCTTTTTTGAGATTATGGTTTTTACAGAAAAATCCTGATACAACAGTGATACCGGAATTTATACGAGATGAAAATGGGCAGTTTTTCTTAAATTTTATAGAAAAAGAACTTTGGAAGCCCAGTTCTCTTGAGAAAGAGATTTCCACACGGATTTTGGCTTGAAAAATAAATATCAAGCAAAAAAACGACTGAGTCAAGGCTTTAAGCGAAGCGTGCCTTGACCAGTCGTATTGGATTTTCGTGTGGCATCCATATTGATTAAATTTTCTTTTTATATTATATTGTTTTCTACATTTATTATTAGACGGAACCACCGGAAAAAGGAGGTGAATACAGTATGGCAACAATCATGGTTGATGACTCAGAAAACCTTGAAAAAGCAATCAAACGCTTTAAGCGCATGGTTGAAAAAGAAGGCATTATCCGCGAATACAAAAAGCGTGAATACTTCGAAAAACCTTCTGCTACCCTCCACCAGAAGAAGACAACTCTCGAGAGAAAGCTTCTTAACAAGAGACGTAAGACAGAAAAGAAGGATTACTAATCTAAATACTTAATACAAGACCGGTGATTGAGTAGCCGCAAAACGGCGTTTCAAAATCACCGGTTTATTTTTTTAACTTACATTTTCAGCTTTACCTCGCAATGACAAAAAAAAAGACCGCAGGATATACTCCTTGCGGTCTTTTCATTTAACAGTGGTTTCGTTACAGCGTCGCCAACTCAACCACCAGTTTTACTAATTTTTAGCTCTCTCGAGGAAAGAACCGTCACGTGTATCAATTACGATTTTGTCGTCTGTATTGATGAACAATGGAACGCGAACTTCGATTCCAGTATCAAGAGTAGCAGGCTTCAAAGACTTTCCTGAAGTATCCCCCTTAACACCTGGTTCGCAGTAAGTTACTGTACGTGTAACGCGAACTGGAAGATCGATACCTACAGGCTTTCCTTCGTAGAAAGTAAGGTTTACTTCGAGGTCATCATCCGGAGTAATATATCCAGCATAGTCACCAAGGTCTTCCTTAGCGAGTTCAAACTGCTCGTATGTATCCTGATCCATGAATACGAATGTGTCGCCGTCAATGTAAGAAAGCTTTGTTACATGTGATTCAAGATCAACTTCATCAAACTTTTCACCAGCATCAATACCAAGATCCATAGTAGAGTTTGTAACAAGGTTCTTTACGCGGAAGCTTGTAACCATTCCGGCACGTCCTGAGCGCTGTCCGAGCATCTTCTGAACGATAAGAGCATTTCCTTCATACATGAAGGCTGTTCCAACTTTTAACTGTGATGTCATTAACATAATATAAAACCTCTATAAAAGAATTTACAAAAATAGTTACTATATTATATCAAGTTTTTCAATGTATGTCATTAAGTTGTAAGCCAGGTCTCCGTTTTTTCTTAGAGAACGGGCAAAATCCTGAAAGCCGGATACAAGGCGGGGAACTGATGCAAAAAAATCATAATATGAATTACTCAGTTGTTCCGCTACTCGCGAAGCAATACAGTCATCAGAAGAATTGATTTCCAGCCATACCTTCTCTACAATCTCAAAATCCGCTTCATCAAAATGCGGTTTCATTCTTTCAAGCAAAGCTTTTACTTTAACAAGCTGATACTCATCACTTTGCGGGTATGCATGCCAGATAAAAGGAATACCGGAAAGACAAGCTCTGGACATAGACTCCTCTCCTCTAATCACCAGAGCAGAACAAGACTTCATTACCCTATCCCATTCACTTTGATTCAGATATGGCAGTTCTTCTATAAAGGAGTTTTCGATACATTCTCTTTGCGAGCTCTCAACTACATTTCTAACCGCAGCCAAAAAACTTTCTTTGCCGCGCCCCTGGGCCAGAAGAAGTTTTGATTTATAAGATGGCTCTGGCAAATCCCCCCAACAAGAAGCTGCACTCAACCACCCCTGAATAAAACTAGTCCAGTCGCGCTCGTAAGTAAAAACAAGCACCGGACCATTTTCCTTCCACTCAGGAACTTCCAGCCAGTCAGCATCAATTACAAGTCCTCCAGTCTTTTCTGTAAAGCCCGGCATAAAGTTTACCTTCTGAACTTTTGCACTGCGGGTCAAAGACTTAAGACAATGAAAATCCTCAGCATATTTTTCTGCAGTAAGATAATCAATCATAATAATGTGAACTGTTCGCTGTAATTTTTCTTCAAATAAAATACGTTCCATCCAGTCAGGACGGCCACACTGAAAGCATTCTAAAATTACAGGCATAAGTTCACCGTCATTACGAGAAAATGCCTTGTGACAAAAATCTGCCGCATTCCAGTCGTATACGTTCAGTCCTTCAATATTTTGCATTTCCAGACCACACTGCACAGCGCTGCAAATCTTATTAAAACTTTCAAGATTATCAACAATGAGATTAATTGTATTTTTGGGATTTATTTTTTTAAGTTGTTTTGCAAGGCGATATACAACTCCGATATCTCCAAAGTTATCCACAACCTTGCAAAGAATGGAAATCTGCATGACTAGTTAATCTTACTGTAAAGTCCGCTAAGCTCGTCACGCCACTCAGACTGTTGTTCACGATTTTCCCATTCAATTATTTTTTTGATTGTAAAATGACGCTGATCTCTAATATTTTCATACTGAAGGACAGCAAAACGTCCCTGCCCAATATATGCAACTTTTTCGTTTTCACCAGTAGGTTCAGACTGTTTTACCTGATTCAAAACACAGTCAAAATGAAGAGGCTGTCCGGTAGACTTATCCGCAATAGCACTTGCAATATCAGTAATAGGCTGTCCACATTTTGGACAAATAATTTCGCGAGACTTTACATCCTGAATTGCCGCAACTCTCTGACGTTCTGCATCCTGATCTTCATATAAAGCCTTGTTAAACTGAAAGGATCTCTGTTTATTTTTATTTTCACGTGACTGCTCAGATCTTTTCTGATTATTCCAATTGTTTGAATGCTTTCTATTGCGACGTCTATCCATAATCTAATCCCGAAATTTCAATTCGTCAGGATCTTCAATCAAGTGATTACTAATCACCTGTGCAATTCGTTGAATTGCATTATCAAGATATTCCGGACTTTGAATTTTCTTCCTTAACTCTAAAATCCTAGGAGACAAATCGATAGTATCGGTCCGCTCAAGGACAAGAGTAGCTGCCCCTGTTGATTTTCCACCAGAAATCATAGAATCTCCCTTTTGACACCCACGCGTTTATTCTGAAAAAGCATTTTCAATATGATACACCGGCTCTAAGCCAGGCATATCAATAACAATTACATCAAATCTGACATAGCTGTTATTATATTCTCGATGTTTTAACAGAAAACGTTTAGATGTTTTTATGATTCTTTGACGTTTCTGATTATTTAACTCTCTCTGAATCATATCTAAAGTGCCGTTTGGAAGCGTTTTTACCTCTACAAACACTAAAGTGTCGTTCTTATCTGCTATTATATCAATTTCTCCGCCTTTTGTCCGCCAGTTACGCTCAATTATTGCATAACCTTTAGATAAAAGATAGTCAGAGGCACGATTTTCTCCTTCATTTCCAATTATTTTTGTATTCATTTTTTTTCTTTCTCCCTCTGTTCTGTAAGGATAAAAGAAAAAATTACCGCCAAGGCTTGCCAGGTATTTTCCGGAACTATATCACCTGCAGAAGAAAGCCCCAGCATATCAACAAGTACTTTATCTTCTGTAACTGGAACCCCTTTTTTTTCTGCCTCTTCCAGCATAATATCAGCTTTGCGGCCCTCTCCTTTTGCAAGAATAACTGGGGCTTCTGTTCCTTCTATATATTTGAGGGCAACAGCTTTTCTTTTTGAAGTCATATTTCACCTCCAAAAGAAACAAAGCTTTCAAGCCCGCTTGCGCTTCCCTCTAAAACCTCTTCGTCTGTCCAGATAATTTTTCCAGGATTTATTCCGGCTGTCATAAAGTGTTTTTTTAACTCTTTTACTTTATCCTCTGTATCAGTTTTTACCCCATCTTCAATAACATTAAAATATGTATTTTTAATTTGGTTTCCATCATAAGAAAGACTGAACAAGTATCTTCTATTATTATAGACACAATCAAGATTTAATAATTTTAATGAATTTACTGTATCAAACAGCAGACGTAGACAGCCTTTTCCAAGTATATGTCGATTTTCTTCCAGGCTTTCTGCCACTTCTACCATTTCAAAAGGTAAAAAATACCATGCACCTTCTGTTGAGTTTATTCTATTAATAAGCTTTTCTTTTGATTTTTTTTTATGAGACGGAATTTCTTTTTCCAGATTTCTGCCAGGACCAGAACCTTCCTCACTTTCTAGAAAAGTAAGAAGGGCTTTTATTTCATCCTCATCAGCTTCTATTCCTTTCTGTGCAAGAAGGCTTAAAACTTCAGCTGCTGATTTTTCCTTTCCAGCAAAACGCAGTGCCAGACTACGGATTTTATTCGCAAGGACTGAATCCATTTTCAGTCCCATCTGTTTAAACGATTGTAAAATAGATGAAGAAAGATTATCTGCAGGAAGCCCCAGAGATTCTAATAAAGAAAAAAGCTGAGACTGCGAAACCTCGTTAAATTGAAGTGCAATTTCACCAGCCCCCTGAAGCCCAGCCATTCCGCTAATATCTTTAGGTGTAACTACAACCAATCCATTTTTTACGCTTATTGTTGCTGCAAAAGAATCTCCAGCTTGCAAAGGCTTTGAAGAAGTCAATTGTACACGCACACCTGCAACGGAACCTTCATATTTTCCGCCGCCCCTGTCTGCAATAACACGCACAAGCACACTGGAACCTTCTTTTAGAACCTGTCGGTTTACACCGATTTGAGAAAGCCTTGCTGACTGTATTGAAACTGCACCTGAAGAAGACATATTTTTATTATAGTTTAAAAAAAGAGGACTTCCAAGACAGGAAGTCCTCTTATAAATTATTTAAGTTTAAGCAACATTATTTTGTTTCTGTAGCCTTTCCAGCAGCAGCTTCCTTGCGCTCTTCCTTAATAGCTGCTTCTGTAGCGGCAGCAGCAGCTTCAGCGCGTGCGTTACGAGCAGCGATTTCAGCAGCAATCTTTCCACCTACGAGAGTCTTAACCTTAGCTCCCTTACCTACCTTATCGCGGAGATAGTAAAGCTTAGAGCGGCGTACCTTACCAGGGCGAACTACGTCAACCTTTACGATACGTGGGCTATTATATGGGAATACACGTTCTACACCTACGCCGTAAGAAATCTTACGTACGGTGAAAGTCTGGCGTGCACCTTCGTTCTTCTTGCAGAGAACGATTCCTTCATAAACCTGAATACGCTCTGTTTTACCTTCAATAATCTTAAAGTATACTTTTACAGTATCACCAACATTGAAGCCCTGAGCTCCAGGTCTTTTCTGTGTTTCTTCAATAGTCTTAATAATGTCCATGACAAATCTCCTAAAACCCCCGTCACCCTTCTTATCACCCTGAACTTTTTTCAAAGTCTCTTTTACAAGATTCCGAAACAAGTTCGGGATGACATTTTAAGTTCAGCATGACGGCATTTAGTTTTCTAACTATCTTATTTCCGACGCTTTTTTTTCTGCTTCTTCAAAAAGACAGTTTCAGTTATTTCCTCAATCATCTTTTCGGCTTCTTCAGTAAGCTGTCCTCTGGCACGCGCACTGGCAATTAAGTCAGGTCTGTTTGCCATAGTTTTCATCAGCCGCTTCTTAAGCCGCCACTTTCGGATTTCCTCATGATTACCGCTCAGTAAAACTGAAGGAACCTTCATACCCTTCCATTCTTCAGGATGAGTATACTGCGGATACTCCAAAAGTCCGTCACAATAACTTTCTTCTTCCAGCGATTCGTGTTTAATAACACCGTCTACAAGTCTGTAAACTGTATCAATAACAACTGTTGCCGCAACCTCACCCGAAGACATTACATAGTCTCCGATTGAAAGTTCAAGGTCAACATACGAATCAATTATTCTCTGGTCAATACCTTCGTAGCGGCCACAGATAAAAACAAGTTCGTCTTTGTGACTAAGTTCTTCGGCAACCTTCTGTGTAAGCTGTTTTCCGCTTGGTGTAACAAAAATAACATACTTCTTGCGGGCATTTACACTATCAAGTGCCTTTGAAAGCGGTTCTGGCATCAAAAGCTGGCCAGCGCCGCCTCCATACGTTCCGTCATCACAGGTATGGTGTTTATCAGTCGCAAAATCTCTGATGTTCACCAGATCGTAAGCAATAATTTCCTTTTCTACTGCCT
>JAEDCY010000012.1 GCA_016293915.1 Treponema sp.
CCGACGAAGGTCGGGAGCTATATTATTAGATTCTGAATCAAGTTCAGGATGACGGGTATTTTGTTCAGCATGACGATTTTGTTCTACCACAAACTTTACGGAGTTCAGCATGTCATCTTCGGTCTCGCCGGGAAGGCCGAAAATCAGGTGGGTGACTATGTGTATGGATGGCGCTGCCTCGCGGATACGGCGAACTGCATCAATGTAGTCCTGATTTGAGTAACATCGGTTTATGAGCAGACCTGTTTTTTCATTACTTGTCTGCAGGCCGAGTTCTATCTGGACAAAGTGCGATTTTGAGATTTCGGCGAGGCCTCGTAAAATCGCCGGGCTAAGACAATCCGGACGGGTGGCTACGGCAAGGCCCGCTACTCCTTCGCAGTCCAGGGCTTCCCGGTATTTTGAAAGCAACACCGTGGGGTCGCCATAAGTCGAAGTAAAGCTCTGAAAATAGGCAATGTACTTTCCCTGACGCTCCCCGCTGCGGCCACGAAGTTTTGACACAACAAGCTTTTTTCCCTGCTCCAGCTGCTCCGAAATTGATAACCGCCTGCCAGCAGCTGCCTCTCCTCCCCGGGCTATAAAATCTCCACTCCCCGACTGTGAACAGAAAATGCAGCCGCCAGTTCCTTTTGTACCATCGCGGTTTGGACAGGTGCAGCCGGCATCCAGAGAAATCTTATAAGTCTTGCAGCCGAAAATGGATTCGTAAAAAGTTGAAAGAGCTTGCACCACCCCACCCCTAAGCCAGCGTTTTTAGGGCTGCCAGATTATTCAAAATATTATGAAAGATTTCGAAGCTTTGCGGCGTAAGTGAGGCAAGGTTGTCGCCTGCTGTATGCAGGAGTTGCCAGGTAAGCGGACTTTCACCGCGTGTGGCTGCGGTGACTTCTGCTGAAGGCAGCATTGTGATGGCCACGGCGGGGATGCCGTTTGCGATAAAGCTTGCGTTGTCGGAATAGTTACAGGGAAGGCTGAACCAGCGGCCGTTTGCCGAGGTCTGGAGGAGTGAGGCGGCGCGCCCTTCGAGGGCGCTGAAATCTTTTACGAAGAGAGCCGGTGCCTTGGGCGGAAGAACTGTTTGTGTGAGTATCGGAACGTTGCCGCGCCCCATGCAGTCAAATACGAAGATATCGTCGTTAGTTATGCCGAGGCGGCGAAAGACCTGAGCCAGGGGAAAGGCGCCCTGTTCTGCGACGCCGCCCGCCGCGCCCAGTTCTTCGCCATCAGTGAAAATAAGGCGGATGTTATGGAAGAATTGGCCGCGGTCTGCGGAAAATGAACTGAAAGCTGTGGTGATTGAGCTGCGGGCTGTGGGGAATAAACCGAAATCTGCGGAGGTTTCGATACACCCGCTTCGCGGGCACTCAACCACCGGAAATACCGCGAGTTTTGCCGCCCACTCCAGCAGGCAAAAAACCGCCGCCGAATTATCGTTTGCGCCGGGACTCCCCGGAAATCTGTCGTAATGCGCAATTACGGTTTTTATCCGAAAGGTCGGGTTATACTGCGATTGCGGAAACTTTGCATATATATGATTTTTTCCTTCCATCTGTAAAATCGGAGCTTCGAGCCCGGCAGCCTTCAGATAATTCTGAATAAAGGCGGCACGGTTGCAGTCTGGTGCAATGAAATCATTAAAGCTGGAAGGTATTGTGTACATGTATTTATTATAGAAGAAAAAGAATTATTTGGCAAACTTCGGGGGTATTAGGGGGCGGAGCCCCCTAGGCGAAGGGGGTGTGGCGAAAACCGTTTACGGGTTGAGCCCAGGGGGAAGGCTTTCCCCTCATCCCTCATCCCTAAAACCTAGCACCTAGAACCTACACACACCTATTCCCACTCACCTACATTTTCGCTAAAATACTTCAATATAATTAGAATCAATAACACGAGGTTATAATATGTCAACACCTTTGGAAAATTATCTTAGCAAGGCAAACGGTAAGCCAAATGCCGCTATGTGTGCCTATGTTGCAAATCTTCAGCAGGTTGCTGCAGTTGGTCCGGATATCGCAGCAAGCATTGTAAACGAGCTCGAAAATCAGAGAAGCCACCTTAAACTGGTTGCCAGCGAAAACTACTGCTCGCTCAACGTTCAGGCTGCTATGGGAAACCTTCTTACTGATAAATATGCTGAAGGATATCCTGAGCACCGCTACTACGGCGGCTGTGTAAATATCGACGCTGTTGAAAACACTGCAGCCCGCGAAGCTGAAGCTCTTTTTGGTGCTGACTACGCTTACGTTCAGCCTCACTCTGGTGCTGATA
Organism: Treponema sp.; assembly: GCA_016293915.1. GTDB lineage: Bacteria > Spirochaetota > Spirochaetia > Treponematales > Treponemataceae > Treponema_D. The sequence continues at coordinate 2,272 of JAEDCY010000012.1, forward strand.
CAAACCTCGTTGCTTACTGGGCGATTCTTTCCGCAAAGGTTGAAACTCCTACTCTCGAAGAGCTTGGTGTAAAGAGTTTGAATGATTTGACTGACCAACAGTTCGACGCTCTCCGCAAGAAGTTCGGAAACCAGAAGCTTATGGGTCTCGACTACTCTTGTGGTGGTCACCTTACTCACGGTTATAAAATGAACGTTTCTGCCCGCATGTTTGAATCACATCCATATGGTGTTGATAAGGAAACAGGTCTTTTGGACTATGACGCAATTGAAAAACAGGCTATGGAAGTAAAGCCACTCATTCTTTTGACAGGTTTCTCTGCTTACCCACGCAAAATCAACTTCAAACGATTCCGGGAAATTGCAGACAAGTGTGGAGCAGTTCTCATGGTTGATATGGCTCACTTCGCAGGTCTTGTTGCAGGTAAAGTTTTCACAGGCGACTACGATCCAGTAAAATGGGCTGATATCGTTACAACTACAACTCATAAAACTTTGCGCGGTCCTCGCGGTGCTATGATTCTCTGCAAGAAGGAATTTGCTGATTACGTAAACAAGGGTTGTCCTATGGTACTTGGTGGTCCACTCGGACACATCATGGCTGCTAAGGCAATTGCTTTCAAAGAGGCCCGCACTCCAGCTTACCAGGCTTGGGCACAGCAGGTTGTAAAGAACGCACAGGCTCTTGCTGAAGGCTGTAAGTCTCACAACATTCCTCTCCAGACTGGTGGAACAGACAACCACCTTATGCTTTGTGATGTAACTGTTTACGGTCTTACTGGAAAGCAGGCTGAAGCTGCATTGTTCAAGTGCGGTGTAACTGCTAACGCAAACGCTCTTCCATACGACAAGAACGGTGCATGGTGGACATCTGGCATCCGTATCGGAACTCCAGGTCTTACTACTCTTGGTATGAACGAAGCTGACATGAAGGAAGTTGCAGACATCATCGACTTCGTTCTCAAGAATACAAAGCCAGGCGTAACAAAAGAAGGAAAGCCAGCTAAGGGTAAAATCGAAATCAGCGACGATACAGTTGCTGCTGCCCGCGAGCGTGTAAATAAGCTCCTTGGTGCACACGTACTTTACCCAGAGCTCGACCTTGATTTCTTGAAGAAAGAGTTTGTGAAAGCTTAATTAAATTTTATAGGGAGGAGCCCCTCCCTGCGCGCAAGCCTCCTCACTTCGCTGCGGTGTCTTGCGCTACCCACCCTGCGGGGACACCCCGCAACGCCCCGGTCAGAATTGGCCGGGATTTTTTTTTAGTATTCTATAAAATCAACAGAATCATTATTCTTTCTTAAATATGAAAAAAAGATTTTGTGGGCAGTCATTTCGTTTGCACTTTCTGTACCAACAATTTACACACTTTTCTATAACAGCGGACTTTCTCTCTCTGAACTCTGGCAGGATATAAATGAAGCTACTCCAGAATGGCTTATTCCAGCAGCACTCTGCATGCTTGGTTTATATTTTTTGAAGGCTGTTCTCTTGTACCTATTCTACGAAATCTTAGTTATTCCGCAAAAAAAGACAAGGATTTCTTTACGCTTCAGCTGATATTTTTATGAGTTTTGAACTGCCTTGTAAAATCATGATTTTAATCGGAATTGGCATTATGTTTTTATTGACAGTTTTATTAATTTTACTTTTAAAAACAGATTATTCTTATATAATTTGGAAATAATATAAGTTCCCTGCTTAAGAAACTTCATTTTAAAGCTGCATCGGAAAGACTAAAAAATATTTTGAAACTTCATTCTGCTATCATGCAATTCACGGAAATCTTGCAGATGGGCTTCGTGGTACAAAACCGCGAAATAATGCGCTACACGCTTTTTGTACCACGCCCCGCTCCCTCGCGCCAAGATTACGTAAATCTTTTATAATGCGTAAGCCCTGGCGTAAATCAATAGTCCTCTTGAATTCAAGTTGATTATGATTCATAATTAATAAAATATTTATTATAGGAGCAAAAAAATGAGTAAATACGCAGGTACACAAACTGAAAAAAATCTGAGAACAGCTTTTGCAGGAGAATCTCAGGCACGTAACAAATACACATATTTTTCAGCCGTAGCAGAAAAAGAAGGACTTAGCAAGATTGCCGAGATCTTCAAGAAAACCGCCAGCAACGAAGAGCAGCACGCAAAAATGTGGCTCACAGAACTCGGCGAAATCAACAGCACAAAAGAAAACCTCGCTGCGGCCGCAGACGGTGAAAACTACGAATGGACAGACATGTACGCAGGTTTTGCAAAAACAGCAGAAGAAGAAGGATTTGCAGAGCTCGCAGCAAAGTTCCGCGCAGTTGCTTCAATTGAAAAACGCCACGAAGACCGCTACCGTTCTCTTCTTAAAGACGAAGATTCAAAAGCAGAACTCGCAAAGAGCAGCGTAAAAGTATGGGAATGTCTTAAGTGTGGTCACATCGTAACAGGCGAAAAAGCACCTGATTACTGCCCTACTTGCGGCGAATACAACCAGTATTTCGAAGTTCGCGAAGATAACTACGACCTCATTTTGACATGGGGCCGCTAAATCCGTATAATAACATCACTATGGCAAAAATTCAGATGAAGAACGCTATCGCCGAGCTCGACGGCGATGAAATGACAAGAGTTTTATGGAAGGTTATCAAGGATGAACTCCTTTTGCCTTATATCGACTTAAAAACAGAGTATTTTGATCTTGGTCTCAAAAGCCGTGACGACTCAAACGACAAGATTACTTACGAAGCAGCCAGCGCAATCAAACGTCTCCGTGTTGGTGTAAAGTGTGCGACAATCACAAGTAATCAGGCTCGTGTTGAAGAATATCATCTTAAACAGCTTACTCCAAGCCCTAACGGAATTATCCGTGCAGAGCTTGATGGTACAGTTTTCCGTGAGCCGATTTTTGTAAAAAACATTCATGGAACTGTAAGCTGCTGGAAAAAGCCTATCGTTCTTGGTCGCCATGCCTATGGTGATGTTTATAAAAACTGCGAAATCAAATGTCCTACAGCAGGTCGTGCAGAACTTGTATTCACAGGTGAAGACGGCATGGAAATCCGTAAGACAATCATGGATATGAGTGGTTCTGGAATTATTCAGGGAATTCATAACCTTGATAAATCAATTGAAAACTTTGCACGCTGCTGCTTTACTTATGCACTCGACCGCAAGATAAGCGTATGGTTTGGTGCTAAAGATACAATCAGCAAGACTTATGATGGAAACTTCAAGGCAATTTTCCAGCGTATTTTTGATGATGAATACAAGGCTAAGTTTGATGCAGCAGGCATCGAGTATTTCTATACATTGATTGATGACGCAGTTGCACGTGTAATGCGCAGTGAAGGCGGTTTCATGTGGGCAACAAAGAACTACGACGGCGACGTTATGTCTGACATGATTGCCTCTGCCTGCGGTTCACTTGCCATGATGACTTCTGTTCTCGTTAGCCCGGACGGAAACTTCGAATACGAAGCAAGCCACGGAACTGTTCAGAAGCACTATTACCGCTATCTCAAGGGTGAAAAAACTTCAACAAACCCGGTAGCAACAATTTTTGCCTGGACAGGAGCTCTTGCAAAACGCGGTGAACTGGATGGAACTCCAGAGCTCACTGACTTTGCAAAACGCCTTGAAAAAGCAACTCTTCAGACAATTGAAGAAGGCTATATGACTGGTGATATTGCCCGAATTGCAGAACCTGCAGCTAAGGAAGTTCTTGATTCATGGCAGTTCATTGCAGCAATTAAAGAAAGACTCTAACAGTTTTTATTTTATCTTATATACGGCTGAGTCAAAGCACGTTTCACAAACGTCTTGGTTCAGCCGTTTTTTTGTTGACTTCATAATTGTTTGCATTTAAAATAGTTAAACGATTTATGAAAGCACAAATTAAAAAAATCCAGCTTTTCTCAGTTACGGTTTTTATTCTTGCCCTCCTCTTTCTTTTATTTTTTATAATCAAAAATAATCCAAAGCAGAATATAAATTCTGAACCACAGCGTGAGAAATTGATTCTTGGATTCTCACAAATAGGTTCTGAAAGCGCCTGGCGAACCCGTAATACAGAATCTATTTTTGAAGCTGCAGCAGAAAATGACATACAGATTCTTTTTGATGACGCTCAGCAGAAACAGGAAAATCAGCTTAAAGCAATCCGTTCTTTTATCGTTTATCAGGTTGATGTAATTGCCTTTGTTCCTATTGTTGAAGATGGCTGGGATAATGTTCTTAAGGAAGCAAAAGAAGCAGGTATTCCAGTAATTCTTGTAGACCGTAAGATTAATGCAGATCCTTCACTTTACGCAGGCTTTCTTGGAGAAAACAGTCTGGAAGAAGGACGCAGGGCTGCCCAATTTCTTGTAAACAAGTGTCGCAACAGAACTGGTCCTGTTACTATTTATGAAATGTCTGGAACGGAAAACTCTTCGGTTGTTCGCGACCGTGCACTCGGCTTCCGTGAAATTATTTCAACAAATCCAAAATTCCAGATTATTCATTCTGAAGACGGCGACTTTCTTCGTTCACGTGGAAAAGAAATTGCAGAAAAGCTTATTACACAAAGCTATAAAAAAGACGGGCTTTATTTTGAAGGCCAGAAGATTGATGCGGTCTATTCTCATAATGATTCAATGACTCTTGGAATGCTGGACACAATCGATCAGTACAATGTAAACACCAGAAACACCATCATTATCAGCGTCGATGCGGAACAAAAATCTATTGATGCACTCAAAGCCGGAAAGCTTAATTGTGTTGTTGAATGTAATCCAAACCTTGGTCCTATGCTTATGGAGCTTGTAAAACAGATTGCCATGGGAAATGAGATTCCCCGGATTACTTATAATCACGAAACGGTATTTACTGAGAATGACGACTTTTCTAAGTATGCGCCACGGGGATATTGATTTTGAAAAACAAGAGTTTAAGACGGACACTGCTCATTACTTATATCTCTCTTCTTTTTATTACCCTGATTCCATCAATTTATTCTATAGTTGTTTCGCAGATTCATACAAAACGCTACAGCCAGATTATTTCAAACGTAAGTACTGCAAATAGAATCAGTCTGATTGCTAAGGACGACATTCCGGCTGAACTCTGGAATATAATTTGTGGTAAAAAAGAAATTGCAGACGGCAGTCAGAACAAATTGCTTGATAATATTTCTTCTGGTCTTTCGCTCATGCTTTTAACTATTAATAATGAAGAAAGCCGCGGAAAACTTGAAGTTGCAAATAGAGCTTACACTACTCTCCGCCGCAACGTTAATATGCTTATTTCACAGATTAAGGGCGGAAGTCTGGTAACTCAAAATGAAGCAACTCTCGATGAAATCAGAACTATTACATCTCTTTTTTCGGATATCATGCAGGATTTTATTGTTACGGAAATTGAAGCTGCAAATCAAACTAATCAGTCACTTAGAAATACTTCCATAATTCTTACGACAATCCAAATTATCATAACTATTCTTGCTATCATTATTTCCATAAACAGTTTTATTACAGTTTCTGCTGCAATTCAAAAACCAATTTCTGATATGGAAAAACTTTCCACAAAAGTTTCGAATGGTGACCTTACAGCCCGAATCGATATACCTCATGTAAATGAACTCAATACACTTGCAGAGAACTTAAATACAATGGCCGGACAGATTGACCTTCTTATTCAGAAAAATATGGAAGAACAGAAAAACTTTCAGAAAGCAGAAATGAAAGCTCTTCAGGCACAAATTACTCCACACTTTTTATATAACACTTTTGATACAATTGTCTGGCTTGCAGAAGAAGAACATACAGAAGAAGTTGTAAGAATTACAAAAGCCTTTTCTGACTTCCTTCGTATATCGTTAAGCCGCGGTCATGAATGGATTACTATTTCACAGGAACTTGAACATATAAAAAATTATCTTACAATTCAGAAAATCCGTTATGCAGATATCTTGAATTACAGTATTGATGCAGATGAAGCATTAATGGATGTAAAAATGATTAAGCTTGTACTTCAACCTTTGATTGAAAATGCAATTTACCACGGTATTAAAAACAAACGCGGACGCGGAAAGCTCAAGGTTAGCGCTCATTTTACAAATGACTCACGAACGTTCGTTTGTTTTACAGTTGAAGATAATGGAGCAGGCTTTACTGAAGAAAGACTTGGCCAGGTACGAAATGAATTAAGAACTGGTGCTCAGGATTCTGAAAAACTTTCTTCTGTATATGGACTTTATAATGTTAATAAAAAGCTTAAACTCTATTATGGAGAAAATACTGAAGGGCTTTTAATAGAATCAGAAGCAGGAAAAGGCAGTAAGATTTCATTTACAATTCCTGTAAATGCAGAAATAACACAGGAGTCAGACAATGTATAGCGTTTTTGCAGTTGATGATGAACCTATTGTACTCGAAGGAATCCGTTCCAAAATTGACTGGGAAGGAAGTGGCTTTACTTTTGCAGGTGAAGCGACCGATGGTGAAATTGCTCTCTCCATGATTCATGAAATTAAGCCTGATATTTTAATCACAGATATCAAGATGCCTTTTATGGACGGTCTACAGCTGGCAGAAGCAATTAAAAAAACTCAGCCCTGGATTAAAATCATAATTCTTTCCGGTCATGATGAATTCGATTATGCTAAAAAGGCCATTTCAATTGGTATAGAAGATTATCTTTTAAAACCCTTTACTCCAGATGAACTTCTTACAAGCCTCAATAAAACAGCCTCTCAGATTGATAAAGAACGTAAACAGCTTTCAGATATTTCGCGTCTACGCGAAGAACTTAAATCAAATGAAACTCTTATAAAAAAAGAATTCTTAAATAATCTTGTACATGGCTCTGCTGACACAAATTCTGTTATGCAGAAATGCGGTGAACTTGGCATCAATATAATTTCCCGTTATTACAAGGTTTTGATAAGCCGTATTGAGAGCCGCACCGGAAATAATCAAAACCAGCAGGAAGCCTGTTCTCTTTTAAACTCCTACTCTTCTGCAATCAACGAAGCTGTTTCTTTCTTTCATCATTCAAATCTCCTGGTATGTATTTTTAAGGGCAGTACTCAAGAAGAACTTGATGATAATTCTTTCCGTGCTGCAGAAAGTATAAATCATATTGCAACCAAAAACGAAGATTGTATGGTTCTTACTGCAATGGGAAAAACTGTCGAACATCTTTCACAGTTAAAAATTTCCTATGAAGATGCAAAAAAAATTCTTGAGGCAAATATTTCTAACAAAGAAAACAGAATTATCAGTTCAGATGATCTTTCCGTTTCAGAAAATGGAAGCGGAACTTCTGATGCTTTTCTCGACTTAAATGAAGGTGACCCACTTATTGATAAACTTAAATATGCAGCAAAAGGTGATATCCAGAGTATTATCGAAGAATCTATGGAGCTTATAAAAAAGAATCCAGATCAGTTTAGTGTTTTTGCTTCATATCTCTTAGTCGATTTGATTTTTGCCGTTTCCAAACTGGTTGAAAAACTTGGTGGCAACATCAAAGTTTTAAATCCTGAAATTCTGCAACGCAAATTTATTGATGATGCAGTTTCTGACGAAGCCCGCTTTAGAAAAACTCTTGAACAGGTTTTAGTTTTTGCTCTTGAATTCCGTGATTCTAAGTTTACAGGAAAATATGCAGATGTTATTCTTAAGGCAAAGCATTTTATCGAAGAAAACTATGCCGATCAGAACACAACACTTACCACCGTCGCCGAGGTAGTTGCCTTAAGTCCCAACCACTTCTCTACAATTTTCTCTCAGGAATGTAAAACAACCTTTATCGAATACCTAACTAACGTTCGTTTGGAAAATGCAAAACGTCTTATGCGAGAAACTGACATGAAAGGTTACGACATAGCTTACGAATGCGGCTTTTCGGATCCGCACTACTTCAGCTACATTTTCAAAAAAAATACGGGGCTTTCGCCCCGTGAGTATAAACTTAGTCTGGAAAACTAACTGAATCGGTGGTTGAGTGCCGCGTAGCGGTGTATCGAAACCACCAGTGATTCTGCGGTGGTTTCGATACGATGCTTTGCATCACTCAACCACCGCTTAACATTAGCCGGCCATATTACCAAGCTTCTTCTTACGCTGTGAAAGAATAACACTCTGCAGGAGGATAAAGAATGCCAGCATAAGACCTGTGGTAATAGACTGCCAGTAAGGTTCACGCAATCCAGAAGCTACTACTATGTTATTAATTGTCTTAAGAGACATTACACCAAACATAGTTCCAACTACACTACCTACACCACCACTAAGCAGGGTTCCTCCAATAATCGAAGAAGCAATAGCCTGCATTTCTGCAGCAGTAGCGTTAGAAGCGTTTCCCGCACCTGTATGCAAGAGGTAACAGAAGCCAGCAATTCCGGCCAGCAGGCCACAAAGAACGTATGCAAAGAACTGAGTTCTACGAACATTAATACCAAGCATCAACGCAGATTCTGTATTTCCACCAACAGCGTAAAGGTTTCGTCCAAAGCGGGTCCACTTGAGCATAGCCCAGAGAAGCAACACTACCAGTAGTGCGATTACTACACCAACTTCAATAGAAGCCGGAATCCAGTTTCCGTTACGTGCATAGCTTCCAAGGAAAGGAATATCAATATAAAAATCCTTAAGTTCAAGAAAGAGTTCATTGTTAGCTGTACGAGGAACCTTACTTACGATAGTAGTCATACCACGTGTAAAGAACATACCTGCAAGTGTAACAATAAATGGCTGAATCTTAAGGAAAGAAACCAGATATCCCTGAACAAGCCCCATCAAAAGACCAATTCCAAGTGAAATAACAATTGAAGAGAAAATACCGCCGTTATGATCTTCCATAAATACTACAGAAGCCATAGTAATAAGTGCTATAGAACCACCAACAGAAATATCAATTCCACCGGTAATCATTACAATTGTAAGACCACAAGCCGCAACAATCAGATAAGAGTTATTGTTAAACAAATCCAGGAACTGTTGAGGATTTAGGAATCCGCCACCCCAGATAATCATTGCAAGCAGATACATTCCTACGAAAGTACAGATTGTAATTGTAAGCAGCAGAGCTGTGTTTGAAAGTGGCTGTCTGTTTTCTTTTTTACCAAAGAGATTTGTAAAAATATTTGCCATAATTATCTAGCCTCCTTCTTTGCAAGAATCTTATCTTTAAGCTGACCAATCCATGCCTTAACAACCGGAGAACCTGCAACTACGATAATGATAATTACGATTGCCTTGTAAGCCTTAACTGCAGTAGAAGAAACCTTCATTGCATAAAGGGTAATTGTAAGAGCCTGAATAATGTAAGCACCAAGAATAGAACCGGAAAGCTTAAACTTACCGCCGCTAAGTGAGTTACCTCCAATTGCAACTGCAAGAATGGCATCCATTTCTATATCAAGGAGAATTGTTTCGTGGTTGATAAGACCAATACGACAAACATTGATAGAACCAGCCATTGTTACACAAACTCCAAGAATTACAAATACAGCAAGCTTCCAGATTACAGGATTAATACCGTTGAGTTTGGCAGCACGCTCGTTAATACCTACAGCCTGAATGTAAAGACCAAGAGTTGTCTTTTTCAGAAGAAGGTTTATAAGCAGAATGAAAATCACAACTACAATAATAGGAGTTGGAATTGCAATATGCGGTATAAAGCCTCCGATGTAAGTAAGCAATGGACTTTCAACGTTAGGAGTAGCACCACCGTTAATCCAGTAAGCAATAGGGCGTCCTGCTGTAAAAAGAATCAAAGAAGCAATCATCGGCTGAATATTGAACTTAGCGATGAGTGTACCATTGAAAAGGCAGAAGAGGATTGCAACAATACATGCAAGAATCAATCCTATGATGATTGTTCCAAAATTGATGTTGCCTGCTCTCAAAATCTTTACGAATACAGAGCCTGCAATAGCGGCTGCCGCACCAATGGAAATATCCTGTCCCTTTGTAGCAGAGGTTACCAGTGTCATTCCTATAGCAAGAATAACAAGCTCAGAAGCACCATTCAAAATACTGATTAAGTTACCAGAAAGAACAGTGTTACCCATATTGTTTTTCTTAATTACAATTGAAAAGAAACTTGGGTCTCGAATCAGGTTGAATACAACCAGTACAATCAAGGCAACAAGCGGAATTGCAAGCTGCGACGAGAAAAGTTTTTTAATCTGATTTACGATTTTATTAGCCATTTTGTGCCTTACCTCCCGCAATAGTCTGCATAATTACATCCTGGCGCAAAAGATCATCCTTAAGCTCACCAACGATTTTTCGGTCGCGCATAACGATGAGTCTCTGGCAGACAGAAAGCATCTCTTCGATTTCAGAAGAAATGAAGGTAACAGAAACACCCTCTTCTGCAAGCTTAAGCACAAGCTTCTGAATCTCGAGCTTAGTACCAACATCAATACCACGAGTTGGTTCATCAAGAATCAGATACTGAGGATGTGTCAAAAGCCAGCGGGCAAGAATAACCTTCTGCTGGTTACCACCCGAAAGTGATTTGATTGGAGTTTCCTTTGAAGCTGTTTTAATCTGCAGCTGTTCAATAAACTCGTCTGCAAGCTTTTCCTGCTCTGCACGACTGATAGGCTTTGTAAAGCCATTGAGAACCTGCAGGGCAAGGATAATATTTTCACGAACTGAAAGATCCTGAATAATTCCGTCTCCCTTGCGATCTTCAGGAAGATATCCAATTCCAGCTTTCATGGCATCCTTTGGCTGATTAACTTTTGTTTCTTTGCCGTTAACTTTTACCTTTCCGCCGGTTACGCGGTCTGCGGCAAAAATTGCACGAACACTTTCACTACGTCCGGAACCAAGAAGACCTGTAAAGCCGTTTACTTCGCCTTTATTAATAAGGAAGTCGAAAGGTTTTACACCTTCAGAGCTTGAAAGCCCTTCCGCTTCATAAACGACCTCTCCGGCGCCTGTATAAGGACGCTTCTGATTTTTGAGGTTTGTCATATCTTCCATGTCTTTACCAAGCATGGCAGAAATCAGTTTAACACGTGGCAGTTCACTTACTGTATACTCACCAACGAGTTCACCGTTTCGTAAAACTGTAATCTTGTCACAAACTTCATAAACCTGTTCCAGGAAGTGAGTAATAAAGATAATACCTACTCCATGACTCTTGAGGTCACGCATAAGAGTGAACAAAAGTTCAACTTCATTTTCATCAAGAGAAGAAGTTGGCTCGTCAAGGATAAGAACTTTACATTCCATATCAACGGCGCGGGCAATTGCAACCATCTGCTGAACCGCAAGAGAACAGGTTCCAAGCTGCTGACCTGGCTTTGCCGGGATGTTTAATTTTGAAAGAAGCTCACCTGCTTTCTTTTCCTGGGCACGGCGATTTACAAACTTGTAATTTCCACGACCTATATACATATTCTCTGCCACTGTAAGGTTAGGACAGAGGGTAATTTCCTGATAAACTGTAGAAATACCCAGATTCTGGGCATCCTGAGGAGAACGAATAACAGCTGGACCATCACAACCTTCAATTCTGATTTCACCAGCATCCTTTTCGTAAACACCGGTAATAACCTTAACCAGGGTTGATTTTCCCGCACCGTTTTCTCCCATAAGCGCATGAATCTCACCTTTACACAGGGTAAAGTCTACATTCTGAAGAGCCTTTACACCCGGGAATTCCTTGTAGATTCCGCGCATAGATAAAACAACATTATTTTCCATAATATTTCCTAAGATTATCCGGTCAAGCCGGACAATGACATTTTTTGTCATCCTGAACTTGATTCAGGATCCTTTTTTTAGATTCCGAAACAAGTTCGGAATTACGTAAGTCTTCAAAAAAAACGGCGTAAAATATGTACCACACACTTTACGCCGCCATATTTACAAGAGGGGGTTTTTATTAGTCACCAAGACCGTATGTATCGATATCAGCCTTTGTGATTGTCTTAGCATCGAATCCCTTTTCATCAGAAATAATCTTCTTTGAAGGAACCTTGCCAGTTTTGATCATGTTTTCGATTACAGAAGCCTGGAATGGAGAACACTGTCCATCATAGTTCCAGTTACCTGCGAGCAATTCACGGAGAGCCCACTTATTGCAGTCGAATCCCATTACAACAACTTTTCCGTTTACACCGTGTGTGATACCAGCTTCATCAAGAGCAGCAACAGCACCCTTAGCCATACCATCATTTTCAGCATAAATTACGTTGAAGTCTTCTTTTGAGTTGATAACTGATTCAACAATCTTCTTAGCTTCAGCTTCATCCCAAGTAGCTGTCTGCTGAACAACCTTCTTCATTGTTCCCTTTGCGAACTCAGCGTCCAAAGCACCTGTACGACCAATCTGAGCGTCAGATCCCATAGCACCCTGAATATGGATTACTTTGTATTCTTTAAGATTCTGAGCCTTGAGCCAAGCTACAGCTGTTTCACCTTCTTTAGCCATGTCTGAAACAACAGCAGCTTCATAAAGATCATCTTTTACGTTAATCATACGGTCAAAAAGGAAAACTTTAATTCCAGCTTTCTTTGCCTTTTTAAGAACTGAAGACCATCCGTCTGTTGCAGCAGCAGAAAGAAGAATGTAGTCAACACCATCTGTAATGAACTGAGAAGCAGCATTGAGCTGTTCATCATTCTTAAGACTGTAGAAAGTCTTTACATCATAACCCTTAGCTGCAGTAAATACAGTTTCAAAGTCTTTTACGTTAGCAGCACGGTATCCTGATTCTGATGGTGGGTTGTTGATAATACCAACCTTAATCTTACCATCACCAGCCTTTGCCTTCTTTTTTGGAGCGGCAAACAATGATGCTACACACATAAGTGCAACAGCAATAATCACGCTTTTTTTCATCTAATTTTCCTCCTAATAGATGCTTTTTTAGATTACATTGTAAATATAAGCCCACAGAAGCAATTTTTGAATGAAGAAATTTCGGAATTTTTGTATGAATTTTTAGGTTTTTGAAGGTAGATTTGAAGGATTTTATGAAAGTTGTTTAGATTTTTTATTAAAATAGTTAGATTTTTTATGATTCTCTTTCAAGCGGTTAGCGGTTAGTTGTTAGCGGTTAGCTGTTAGTTGTTAGCGGTTAGCTATTAGCTATTAGCTGTTAGCTTACGATAGTACTAGAACTAACAACTAACGACTAACAACTAATGACTAACCGCTAAAAAACTATTTACCGCAAATGCGAGTCTGACATTCCTTATAAATAGCGGCAGTCTTAGCAACTACATCTGCAGGAATCTCTTTGATGTTAGGGTCGCCGGCAAGATTATGTTCTTTAAGCCAATCGCGAACGAACTGCTTGTCATAACTTGCAGGACTTCCTCCTACTTCGTATTTTGATGCATCCCAGAAGCGTGAGCTGTCAGGTGTCAAAACTTCGTCACCAAGAACAAGCTCGCCATTCTCATCAAGACCAAACTCAAACTTAGTATCAGCAATGATAATTCCGTTTGCCTTAGCGTGCTCATAGCACTTCTTGTAAATTGCAAGAGCAGCCTGTTCAATCTTAGTTCCAAGCTCTTCGCCAAGATCATCTTTCATATACTGCAATGTAACGTTAATATCGTGACCTTCTGCAGCCTTTGTAGAAGGAGTTACGATTGGCTCGTCGAGCTTTTCAGCCTGCTTGTATTCTTTGTCGAACTTGTGACCAAGGAAAGGCTCGCCCTTCTTATAAGCCTCGTACATAGAACCAAACATATATCCGCGGACAATTACTTCGTAAGGAATCATCTTAAGCTTCTTTACAAGAATAGTACGGCCCTCAAATTCAGGCTTCTGGAACTCAAGTGGCATATCCTTCAAATCACTTGAAATCATGTGATTCTTAACAATGTCTTTAGTGTAATCAAACCAGAAGTTAGCAAGAGCATTGAGCACCTTACCCTTGTCGGTAATCATAGTTGGCAGAATAACGTCAAAAGCAGAAATTCTGTCGGTAGTAACAATTACCATGCGCCCATCTTCAAGATCATAAACTTCCCGAACCTTACCAGAAATAATTTTCTTCATATACATCCTCTATTTTTTCAGCAAACCGCCGAATTTAATTCCAAAACGTGAACACAGCACATTATACTGATTTTCCTCCTCAGTGTCATTAAAACCGGTAATCAGTAAGGTGGGGAATGCCTTCCCCTCGCTCGCACTTCGTTGCTCGCTACCCCTTCTAGCGGGTGGCTCGCCCCCCGCAACGCCCCCTGCCGGCTCACAATCACCCCCCTTCTCCAGCACCTCTAAAGCGTGTCTCACAACCCCATCAACAGAGTCCACAACTTTAATGTCCGGCTCACAGGCTTCTTCAAAAACCTCAGTAAAATTCAAAAAATGAGTACAGCCAAGAATAATTACATCACAGTCCTGGCCGCGAAAAAAATCCACCGCCGGCTTTACCGCTTCAAGGCATTCTTCCCGGCTGGCAGTAAAGGCCTTGTGTTCAATAAAAGAAATCAGCTTCGGGTCCGGGCGATTTACAATCGTACAGTCGGAAGCAAACTTATTTTTCAGTTCAATATTATAAGGGTTTTCGCAGGTTGCCTTTGTAGCAAGAAGACCTATCCTTCGTTTTTTGGAAAGACTTGCCGCAAGCTTAATGGCAGGCACAGTTCCAACAAACTTCCCATCCGGGAAAGTTTCACGCAAAGCTTCCAGCGCATTTACGCTCATTGTATTACAGGCTACGACAATTACCTTTGGAGAAAACTGCAGACGGATTTTTTTAACAAGCTCAGTAACACATTTTACAACTTCTTCGTGAGTTTTTTCGCCATAGGGAAAATTTGCAGTATCAGCCACGTAGACACACTCTGTCTTTGGAGCTCGCTGCAAAAGAGTCGTCATATAAGGAATTCCGCCAACGCCGGAATCAATAAAAACAAAGTCAGTCATTTTTATAATCCAATATCATCTTGCTGATTCTGAAACAAGTTCAGAATGACGTTTCAGCTTCTCTTAAACAGATCCCGAGCCCTGAACTTGTTTCAGTGGTCGGGATGACAGTTAATTAAATAGTGCATTAAACGCGTCTTTTGCGGCATCTGCCTTGGATTTACCGGAAGAGATGCCCGGGTCAAGCCCGAGCATGACACTACTGTCATTGCCCGGCTTGACCGGGCAATCTTTACGAGCACGGAAATAATCGCAGAAATTTCCTCTTTCCTTATCTCCTACAAACTCGGCAGAGCTTTCACGGCAGTCATTATGAGCCCCGCTTTCATAAAACTCGCAGGCCTTGCAAACATGTAAATCTGCATGACAGAAAGGACATTCGTCCCCACGTACCGGTTTTTCGATATTTATTTCTTTATGACATTTCCAGCAAATCATAATTATATAGTATCATTTTTTACAACTTTCTACTATAATTAAAATATGTTCACGCAGAATAAGTGTCTTGTACATTATTGCCGCAACCTTGCTATTTCCACTTTCGATGAAGATGGAAATCTCACAGACGATAAAAACTACTGTCTTGACCATATTCCAGACCCAGGTAAATTTAAAGCAGATATTTACAAATACATTTCAGAACACGACAAAATCGTTGGGCTTAATGCCAGCGGTCTCTTATTCTCAAACATTGATTTTTCAAATAAAAAATTCTACGGTTGTACTTTTACAAACTGCACTTTCAACAACATCAGTTCAAGTAATGTAGTTTTACGCATGTGTATTTTTGATTTTGCAATTTTCAACGACTGCAGCTTTATCAAAAGTAATTCATTATTTACAAGCTTTTCCGGAGCAACCTTTACACATACACTTTTTACTTCCAGTGATATAATTCAAAGTAATTTCAACGGAATTAAAGCTTATCAGTCTTCTTTTGATGATTCGGATCTTTTCAATTCACGCTTTATTGCTTCAACTTTGATAGACACATCATTCAGAAACTGCAACCTCAAAAAATCACTTTTCTATGATTCAATAAGAACAAACGTTTCGTTCAAGATGTCAAATACACGAGAAGCACTTTTTACTCCGCAGGGAAAAACTGCAATTGAACAGGATCTTTCGTTCGGAAATTCTATTGTAGACGGAGACCGCTTATGAAAGTTTACTTCCATTTGAACCTTGGTGGTTTTTCAAACTGCTAC
Organism: Treponema sp.; assembly: GCA_016293915.1. GTDB lineage: Bacteria > Spirochaetota > Spirochaetia > Treponematales > Treponemataceae > Treponema_D. The sequence continues at coordinate 18,367 of JAEDCY010000012.1, forward strand.
ATCGTCGTAAACGAAAAGACCTCAGAAGCAATCATAATCGATCCTGGAAAAATTACCGAAGAAATAATTTCACGAATCGAAGACAACCACTTAAAACTTATTGCTGTTTTGATTACACATAATCATGGCTCACACGCCGGAGGTCTTCATACTCTTCGAAAAATCTATTCTCCCAAAATTCTTGCTGCCGACTGGGAAGTTGCCGGAGAAAATACAACCGTTATTTCTGGAGACGGAACTGTCAGACTTGCAAAAATGATTGTACGCTACATGTCGGTTCCAGGACATACTTCAGATTCAGTTGTTTATCAGATAGGAAACATTCTTTTTACCGGCGACATTCTTTCTGCCGGAGAAATAGGAAGTACAAACTCAAGTTATTCAGAATATATCTTAAAATCAAATATCGAAAAAAAGATTTTCTCGCAGCAGGATAATGTGATTTTAATGCCGGGACACGGACCTCCGACAACACTCGGAGCTGTAAAAGCCTTTACTGCAGACTTTCAGAAAATGATTCAAAGTCCGCAGAACGACCGGGTAAGAAACTAAGGTGGTTTCGATACGCCCTTCGGGCTACTCAACCACCGGTGATTGAGTAGCCCGAAGGGCGTATCGAAACCACCGGTGATTGAGTGCCGCGAAGCGGTATATCGAAATCACATGTTATCTATTTACAAGAGCAATATTACCGCAAACTATTCCGTACTTATCGAATACAAAATCATTGAGTGCGGTTGCAGCATCTTCAAAGCCCCTTCCCTCTGTTTTTATGATGTAAGAAGCAAGTTGTGGTGTAAACTCAATTACAGTACTGCGGTTTGCAAGATGAACAAAATACTTTGCAACCTCAGAAAGCCTCTGCTGCATTATGTAGGCCATAAACTCGTTATGCATAAGATATTCATCATTAGTATCGTAACCAAGAGAAGGCTGAGACTTAAAATAATCTATAAGGAAGTCTCGCGAAGTCGGATCAAAAGTGTAGAAAACAGCAGAAACATAATTACGGAATTCTGCATCTCGGAAGAAAATTGTATGCCAGCCTTCGTGTGCTAAAAGATTTGTGCGGCTCCAGCCAGGAGTTTCGCGTGAAATAGAAACAAGCCCGCCTTCATTTGCCTTCACATAAATCCCGTCATCTTCAAAAAGTCCGTTATGAATCAAAATACGTTTGAGAAGAAGCTCCTCTTCATTAAGAGTAAAATTGAGTTCAGTTGCTTTGTTGAAAAATCTTGCCATTGATTCAGCACTGTAATCATGAGCATTATAGCCGTGCATGTCACCAAGTTCTTCGTTTGTTAAAAGCTTACCTTTATACCCCTGCTTTTCAACAAAGAAGGCAAGTCTGCGGAAAAGTCTGTCCTGAACTTCATAATTTCTGGTGTCAAAAAAGAGAATCTGGGGAAAACGGTCCCATTCGTAAATTTCATAATCTGCGGTTCGCCACTGACTTGTTTTGTAATTTAGAATAAGCCCCGGGTCTGTACGAATCGGATCCAGAACTTCTTTACCACTGACTTTTGTTCCCCGCATTATAAGTGATTCAACGCATTCCGAATTATCGGTAAATTCAGTACGTGAAAACGGGGTATTGAGGGCGCCGGTTGGAATTATAAGTTCACGGGCAGTTGCAACATTATTAAGATAAAGCTTTTCTCCGCCTACATTCATCTGAACTTTTACAGAGTGCTCTTTTGTCGTTTTGTTTTCAGGATTTTCAGAAAGCAAAACACGATATTCTGGCAATGACTGTCTTTGATTACTCTGAACAGGAAAAATCATAGAGCTTCCTGAAAAATCAAAGCTCTTATTTTCAAAGTCTATTAAACCACCATTGCAGGCAAAACCATAATAAGGAATCTCTTTACTTACATCAAAACCAATTTCGGCAGGAACAACACAGGCTGCGATTACACGACATCTGATTGTAGAATAAACAAAAAAACCTTCCGGTATATATTTTTCTATATTGTCATTTTTCTGAACTGCAAAAGAAAGGTCAAAAAGTTCAGGAGCTTTTTTTTCATCAGCCTGTACCTGAATTCTTTTTATATCCGGATATTTTTTCTTTATAAACTTTCCATTAATTGTAAAATCATCTCCAGTCAAAAAACCATAACGTAATACAGTTTCTGCATCTGAAGCAAGAAGCTGCTTCTGTTTTTTTGTAGGCATCATCTGCAGGCAGATTGTAAGGGCAACACTTCCCTTTTCCTGATAGGTTTTATAAAAATATTCTTTCTGTTCTTGAGTAAATTTAAAATTTGCATATTCATTACTTACAGTTCCTTTTGTTGCTGCAGAATCAAGAGCATAGAGGCGTGAGATTTCATCCGAGCTATAAACAATTCGAACGGCAGATTTATTTTTATTTACAAGAAGCACGATTCCAGCTGTAAGATCCATTAAAAGAAAAACAATAACAATAATAGAAAGAATCAGCTGTGATTTTGTCATTTGCGGCCATTTGATATTTTGCAGTTTTAAATTCACTCTAGGCAGTTTCATACACGAAACTATACCAAATAATCAAAAAAAGTTATACTCCTTTTATGACCGTATTACTTCCACATTCTACAGAAGAAATCCGTCTCTATGATTTTCAAAAAGAACTAATCAGCGGACTTTTTGCAGAAGAAAGAATTATCTACGCTGCATTCCCTCTCTGGATTGAACTTGGTGCTTTTGATATTTCAGAAAAAAACACAATAAAAAAAGTTGAAATGGAAGAAATTGTCTTTACTGACAAGAATATTTTTTGCCCTGTAAAAATTGAAATTAAAAATAAAGATGAATTTCATACAGTCGAATCAAAAATACCTTTAATTTGTGTAAAAAGCGGAAAGCCTTTTTCTGATGAAGACCAAAAAATTGCCCTGCAAAAAAAATTGCCGGTAAAACAGCTTAAGGTTTTTCGGCTTGGTCTTGTGCAGGAGGAAGGTCCGCACGCAAAAAGTATTTCGAAGTATGTGTGGTGCAAACTAAAATAATATGTGGTTTCGATACGGCCCAAGGTCTACTCAACCACCGATGGTTGAGAACCCTCGAAGCGAGTGTATCGAAAACATTTTACATCACTCCACTGCCGCGGTCGAGTGATGTTAGACCTGTTCTTACGTATTCAAGAATTCCGTAAGGCTCCAGCAGGCGCAGAAGACTTTCAACCTTCTCTTCACTTCCGGTAATTTCTATAATAACTGATTCAAGGCTTACGTCCACGATGCGCGCTTTGTAGATGTCGGCGGTTTCGATAATTGTTCCGCGGTTACTTGCTTCGGCGCGAACCTTAATGAGAGACATTTCGCGCTGTACAGAACTCGAAGTTTCACACTTTTTGATTGCAATTACTTCTTCGAGTTTTGCAAGCTGCTTTTGAATCTGATCAAGAATATGCTCATCGCCCTTTACAACAATTGTCATACGACTCTGCTCAGGATTGTTAGTTGCACAAACTGTAAGCGAATCGATGTTATAACCGCGGCGGCTGAAAAGCCCTGAAACACGGCTGAGTACACCAGTTTTATTTTCTACTAAAACACTAAGTACGTATTTTTCCATTTTTTACTCCAAAAAAGCTAATAGCTAAAAGCTAATAGCTATTAGCTTTTTCATAAAACTATCTCTCAGGGTTAAAAGAAACCGTACGCAGAATATCTCCGAATACACCGGCGGCAGTTACGCCTGCACCGGCACCGTATCCGCGGACTGTCAAAGGAATCGGCTGGTAACGCTCTGTGTAGAATACAAAGGCGTTTTCACCACCCTTTACGCTGTACAAAGGATCATCCTGACCTACTTCCATCATACCAACGCTAACCTTACCGTCTTTGATTGTGGCTCCCATGCGGAGTACCTTGCCCTTCTTTTTGAGGTCGGCAATTTTCTTTGCAAAGTAATCATCAACCTGTGGAAGCTTCTTGAGGAACTCTTCAACTGTTCCGCTTGAATCAAAAGAATCCGGGAATACCTTGAACATCTGAATGTCAGAAAGCTCAATGTCGTAACCAGACTCGCGGGCAATGATAAGTCCCTTGCGGGCAACGTCCATTCCGTTCAGATCATCGCGTGGGTCCGGCTCTGTGTAGCGCAGTTCTTTTGCTTCAAGCACTGCCTTGCTGAAAGGAATGCCCTCGTCGAGTTTTCCAAAAATATAAGAAAGAGAACCGGACATAATACCGTTAAAGCTTTCAAGCTTATCTCCGGATTTATAAAGATTCTGCAATGTATCGATAATAGGAAGTCCGGCACCAACGTTTGTCTCATAAAGGAAGCGGCGGTGCATCTTGTTTGCAGTGCGGCGAAGCTCGTGGTAGAACTTGATATCCATAGAGTTTGCACGTTTGTTTGGAGTTGCAATGCTCATACCGGCATTAAGGATGTCGAGGTAGCGCTCCGGCAAATCATAAGATGCTGTACAATCAACAAATACAGGATTGAGCGGCTTCTTCTCTTTTACAAACTTGATGATGTCATCAACATTCTGATTTGAATTGAATGGGAAGTCCGGCTTTTTCATCTGGTCGCGCCAGTTTGAAAGGTCAAGTCCATCTTCATTCAAAATCATACCGTCGATTGTTGTAATACAAAGAACCTTGATATCAACGTTTTCTTTAAGCAGCTTCTCGCGCTGGTCGCGGATCTGGTCTATCATTGTTCCACCGATAGTTCCGGCACCAAAAGCAAACACTTCGATTGTCTGAGCTGTGTGGAAGAAGAACTGATGAACGGCACGAACGGCAGTATCAGCATATTCATTTTCGATAACGGCAGAAATACAGCGCTCTGAACTACCCTGAGCAATGGCGAGAATATTGATATCCTGACTTGAAAGAGCATTGAGGAACTTGCACGCAACACCGCGGTTAGCAATCATGCCGTCGCCTACAACGCTTACAATTGCACAATCCTTGCGAACATCAATTGCATCAATCAACTTTTCGCGGATTTCAAGCTCAAACTTGGCTTCAAGAGCATCTCTTACAAGGTCTGCCTCGCTGTCGCGTACACAGAAAGAAATTGTATATTCAGAAGAAGACTGAGTAATCAAAAGAATAGAAGAACCGGTACCAGAAACAGCAGAGAAAATCTTACTTGCCATACCGGTACGACCGCGCATCAGAGAACCACCCACACTAATCATGCTTACATGCTTGAGTGAAGAAATTCCACAGATGCTTGACTTTCCACGACTTTCGAAAGGTCCCTTACCAATGCGTGTACCACGGGCACTTGGATTGTGACTGTTCAAGCTCCAGGCTTCAATTCCCTTTGCCTGAAGAGGTGCAATTGTTTTTGGATGAAGAACCTTAGAACCAAAGAAAGAAAGCTCCATAGCTTCTTCATAAGACATATCGTCTACGAGGATTGCGTCTTTTACAACGCGAGGATCTGCAGTATAAACACCGTCAACATCAGTCCAGAACTCAACGCGCTTTACGCGAAGGCTTGCACCAATAATTGCAGCAGAGAAATCTGAACCGTTGCGGCCAAGAAGTCCCATAACAGGCTTAGTTCCGTGTCCGCCAGACCAGGTACAGATAAAGCCCGGGAACAAAAGAATGCGGGTCTGCTGAGGAGAAGCGCCGTCACGGAATGGAGCACATGCTTCGTTACATGCAGAATAATCAGCTTCACCCTCTTTCTGATTTCCAGTAGTGAAAACAAACTTGCGGCTGTCGAGGAAGATTACGCTCTGCTTTTTTGCGAGCAGAACATTTTCCATAATAGGTGCTGAAAGAAGCTCTCCCATACCCATAATGCGGCAGTGAACAGTATCAGGACATTCGCCGAATGAAACACAGCCGGCGAGTAATTTTTCAAGTTCAGTAAAATTAGGCTCAAGACGAGCCATTGTTTTTTCTGCATCAAAGCCAGGAAGCTTAGACTGCAGTTCAAGACAAATTTCGTTATGAGTGTTACGGATGTCGTTTACGTAATTGGTTCCGGCAATTCCACCGGTACAAGCGTCGATTGCAGATTGTAATGTATTTGAAACACCAGCTGCCGCGCTTACGACAACAGAAAGACGGTCTTCCTTGGCACGAGAAATGATAATCTCGCTGGAAGCCAGAATACGGCGGGCGTTGGCCATTGATGTGCCGCCGAACTTAAGAGTAATCATAAATACCTTCTCGCTGAAAACCGCAATTTCCCCGAACATCCGGGCGAGCAAAACAATCACTGTCATCCTGAACTTAGGGAGCGGCACTGCGTAGCAGGGCAAAAACAGTCCAGTGGACTGTTTTTAGCGAGTCTCCGAGCAGCTATGCTGCGAAGGTTCAGGATCTGTTCTAATAGATTCCGAAACAAGTTCGGAATGACAGTTGATTGCAAAGTCGGTTGTCAGCTGTTGTAAAAATTATTACTTATTATAGTAGTGATTTATACAAAAAATGGCAATGTGTTTAAATAGATTGCCGCGGACTTCACAGCAATCTACATTTATTGAATTTCAACAGTAATTGTTAAATCTTTAAATATAGGATTTTCATTAAGATTCTTCTGATACATTACAAACAGGAATTCTCCACCAAGAGAATTACTCAAAGCATGCTCAGCTGTATATTCTCTTGAATAATTAAATCTCGTATTTTTCTTAACAGGCCCCTCTTCATTGAAGCGGTTCTTATAAAAATCGTTATCTTTCTGGAGAATACTTATCCATCCATTATTTGAGGTATCAATAATTTCTGGATGACACCAGTCAATATCAGTGTCACAAATACCATCTATTGTAATTTTAACTGTAGAGCCTTTTGGAATTGATACAGCCCGGACACCACCGCCAACATTGAAAACATCTTCTGTACTTAAAGCAAGTGTGTAACGATATTCATCAGCTTTCTGCCCCAAATACTCTTTTTGTATTGTTAAATCACGATATTCAAGAGTTTTTGAATAACCGCTTCTAAGAGGTACAACAACACAGTTTGTAGAAAGCACACGAACTTTAGCAAGAAAATCTCTGATTATTATAGCTTCATCAAGAACTTCCGGATCATAACAGATATTTACCCATGAATTATCTGAATTAACAATATCTTTATCCATCATAATAGTGGTTTTTGCATTAAATGGAATTTCAGCAAGTATTCCTGTTCCATTATTAGGATAAGTCTTAAAAAAAGAATGTGCCTGAACCCATTCTTCTTCGCCGGTAGAAATCTGAATTGCAAAATTTCTAAGGTTTTTATTTGTAGAACCACTTAAAGTGAATTCAATAACAGAACCGGCAGGTATTGTTTTATTTTCGCCTGCAATTTCTGAAAGCTGGAAGCCTGTACTGTAATTATATTTTTTGTTGACAGTATCATAATCAGTTTTCTTAAACATTAAAGCCGTTCTTGTTAGAAGATGCTCTATTCCCTGCTCAACCGGTTCAGGAGGAATAACTGTCTTTTCTTCAACAACTTCAACCTTAGCAGCAGGTTTTACAGGTTCAGCAGCCTTTACCGGTTCTGCTGCTTTTACCGGCTCCTCAACTTTTTCAGGTTCGGCAATCTGTACATCTTCCCCTGCAGCTTCTTCCCCTGCAGCTTCTTCAACTACAGGCTCTTCTTCAACCTCCAAAGCTTCTTCTTCAACAATAGGAGTTTCCTCTGCCACATGAGTTTCCACAAGAGCTAATGGAGCAGGCTTTTCAACTTCCGGAAGAAGAGTTACAGTTTCACCAGCAGATACAACTATCGGCTCGGGGGCTGTCTTTTCAATTTTTTTAGATTTTTCGTTTTTAGGCTTTACTTCCGGAATCTCTGTAATCTCAACCTTACCGGTAAGAACTTCAACGATGACAGTGCTTTCTTCTGTTTTTGCTTCTTCTTCGCCAGTTACTACAGCCTCAGAAACTTCAGGAAGTGCAATCTTTACTTCCGAAGCCCTGGTTACAGCAATTTCCTTTTTTCCAGAATGAATTACAAGTTTTTCTTCCGGCGACTTATTTACTACAAAAATTTCACCACCAATAAAATCAACACTTCGTTCTTTTTTGTTTTTAAAAATCTGAACCATTGATTTTTCGCGAAGCTGAATCTGGATACCAGTGTCATTAAATTCAGTATAGGCTTCAGAATCTTTTGACGTTCTGATTCTGTCGCCATCATAAATATCACTTGAATTAGTTAAAACTTCCCAGATTTCATTATCAATAAATTTTCTCTGAGCAATATTTTTCTTAAAATAGATTTTTGCAACAGGCTCTTCGCTCTGTTTAATCGTAAAAGAATTCAAATCCTGGTAAAAAAGAAATAGCATGGCCGCAGCAGCCAGAGAGAAAATGATGAAAATTGAATAGTCGACTTTATTAAGCCTGTATTTTGTACTTCTTTTCTTCATCGTCTGTATTTACCTTTGCAAGATCAGGAGCAGTAGTTCCAATAATTTTTCTTACATCATCAATAGTTTCCGGCTTTCCTCTTCCTGCAAGATTGATTACCGCAAACATTTTAATGGCATCAGTTTTACCTTTTACATGAACTCCAGGCATTTCCTGAACCACAATTTTATCTTTAATAAGATTGTAGGTATTTTCTGTAATCAAAACATCAGTTGCAAACGGCTTATTCAAAGCTTCTGTACGGCTTGCAAGATTTACTGCATCACCAATTACTGTATATTCCATTCGTTCTTCAGAACCAATCTGACCTGCAACGACCGGACCTGAGTTAATACCACAACCGATTTTTACAGGAGGAAGGTCTGCAGCGGCACGTTCTTTATTAAATTTAAAAAGTTCAACACGCATCATGAGAGCTGCTGTAACTGCATTCAGGGCATCAGAAGCAGGACTTCCGCTTGATTCTGGTGCACCCCACACTGCCATAATTGCATCGCCGATATATTTATCTACAACACCACCAGTTTTATTAATACAGTCAACCATCTTAGTCATATAAACATTAAGAAATTCTACGACTTCATTTGGCTGCATTTTTTCAGACATGGCAGTAAAGGAACGGATATCTGAAAAGAAGATTGTTGCATTACGATTTTCTCCACCAAGTGTAAGTTCACCGCTGGCAGCTTTTTGTGCGATTGTTTTATTAGTAAACTTACTGAAAGAAACCATGAGCTTTTCTCTTTCAGAAAGTCCCTTACCCATCTGAACAAAAGATTCTGTCAGAAGACCAATTTCATCGCGCGTGCGTGGCTTAATTGAAAGTTCAAATTCACCCTTTTCAATTTGTCCTGCTGCTCCAACAAGTTCCTTAATAGGATTTGTAATACCGTTACTGAAAATCCGGATTAATAAGAATATGAGCATTGCTGTCTGCAAGTAAAGATGCATTATTAGAACCTGTACTCATGAGTTCTGTAAGGAACTGAACGTCAAAACCAACAATGCCCGTATGTAATCTGTTTGACGGTCCATATTTATAAACGAAAACTACAGAAGGTGTATCAAATATTTTTTCTGAATTAAAATAGGCAGTTTTATGATTTGTCTGGGAAGACGTGGAATTAATTACATTTTTAAGTTCTGGAGTTTCTAAGAAATCCTTTACTGCCTGAGAAAACTGTTCATATGAAGGATTAAAAAGAAGACCAGTTTCTTCACTCGAAACAAAAAGCACATCCTGATTTGAACGGAAAAAAGATTGTGCGAGGGCAGCTTTTTGCTTTGAATCATTTACAGCATAAAAGGCTTCAAAAAGAAAATAAGTATTACTTTTGATATTCTCGAATGCCGTCTCAACGGTTTGAGCTGTTCTTGAATTCAAGGCAAGATTGTTTTCTTCGGCCTTTATTCTATCGTCTGCACGAATAAGAGTAGAAACAAGACTTGTAGAAACACCAAGCACCAGAATAATCAAAAAAGAAAACAGAAGAATCTGCTTAAGACTTATTGGATACTTAATCTTCATTTTTTAACTCTTTCCTCCAAAACTTTTATAAATAAATTATAATCCAGGTTCTTTAAATCTTCCAGTTTTTTATTCTGCGTCTTTCTTAGCCTCAAACTTTGATGAAAAGTATGCAATTGCTGCGCCACAAATAATACAGAGCACAGCAGAAATAAAACCTGTTACAGAAGCAAAATCAGTAAAGCCCGGAAAAACCACAAGGATGGAACCACAAATCAGACCGAATATTACGGCATAAGTCTGATGAGGAAGTTTTTTTAATAGAAAACTGATCGCTTTAGCGCCACACAAAAGTCCCAGTAAAACTCCAATACCATTTGGAAGTAAAAGGAAAAAGGCATGTAACATTGTATCAGGATTAAAAAGAGCCGGAATTGCTGTAATGATAATAGTATAAACACCCATCATAAGCATAAGAAGGGAACCAGAGATTCCAGGGACAATCATTGCAACTGCTCCAATAAAGCCTGCAATAAAAATCCTTATCATAAGCTTTGTTGAAAAATCAGGAAGAATCATATTTTCAACAGAAGATTTATCAAATGAATTTTCAAGATAATTAAATATCATAAGAAGTATAAAACCAGCAGCAGCACAAATTACAAGACTTATAATTCTTGAAGCGCCGCCTTCAAATTTTTCAACTTTTTTTTCACCACCGTTTTTCATAAGAGAAAAAAGCAGAGGAATACTTCCAATAATCAGACCTGTAAAAAAGCAGTTTGTCTGGAAAGGAAAATGTGTATAAAGGAAGCTGATAATCTTGCTGAAGATTAAAACACCAAGCGCCATTCCGCCGAGAATAGGAAAAACAAATTTCTTATTTTTCCAGATAGCCTTGAGATTGAAAGTAATTGCATTAATGAACTGATCATATACATTAAAAACAACAGCGAGAGTTCCGCCGGAAACTCCAGGAATTACATTTGCCATTCCTACAACAATTCCAATACAAAGGATTCTGATAATATCTAACATAAATACCCCATAAAAAGTGATTATTAAATTACTTTTACTTTAATTTTTCTTCGAGCTCTGAAAGCAGTATAACCTTAAGGCCACGCTTTTCAATTTTTTTTCTGAGTTCCGGATGCGGCTCATTCAAAAATACAGAATAACCGCGCCCGGTAAGATGTTCTCCGGTAACTCCACCATTATCGTAAATCTTTTTAACAAGTTCAAAAGCAGAATCGACATCCCGCAAGATTTTATTATCAAGCTCAAAGCGCTCTCCTGCCACAGTCTTAAAATGAGGCATAGGCGACTGCTTGCCATAAAGTCGTTTTATTTTTTCAGTCATTTCACGGCGGTAAGCACGTTCTGCAGCCTGCTCAAGAATCTGCTCGTTTGAAACAAAACAGTTCTTTCCTTCTTTTGAAGTAAGAATCTCTTCTATACTCTCCCCTGTTCTCATACATTCTGCCTTCAGACACAGCATTGCCATAATTGCGTCGTCTTCTGATTTATGGCTCTGGAATTTTGCAACATTTACGCCAAACTCTTCTGCCCATTCAACAAGCTTCTGTTTTTTTTCGTATTTATGTTCCAGATAGCGTTCAAGATCAAAGGCACGGAATTGTATATATGGAAGTTCATAGCGTTCACAGGCATCATTTACAAAACCTACATCATTGCTTACAGCAAAACCTGCAATATAACGGTTACCGGTGGTAAAGAGTTTTTTTATATCTTTGTAATAGGCTTCGTAATTTGGTTTAGTACGGAAATAATCTTTAGAATAAGCAAGCTTGCAGTCACCCTTTCCCGAAAGCAGATACCAGTCAAAATCACATTCAGGATTCATAACAACATCTTCACTTTCGATTATGTTTAAATCATCATCACAAATCACATATCCCAGCGAACAGATTTTTCCAACGCCGTCAAAAGTATTTGCGCACTCGCAATCAAAAAAAACAAAACTTTTGTGGTTCATGATTTTATTATATAGGTTTTATCACTTAGATTCTAGAAGGCTCAGGGCTTCCGCATTATAAACGCTTTTCCGTAATGTTGGCGCGAAGGAGCGGGGCGTGGTTCAAAAACACTCTTTTTGTGGCTGCTGCGAAGCGGCAGTTCAATAGTTTCTATACCACAAAAAGCGTGTAGCGCATTATTGCGCGGTTTTGAATCACGCAACCGTGACTGGGAGCCAAAAATTCGGGATTTTTGTTTATAATGCGGAAGCCCTGCTAGGAGGCTGAATCCTGCTGAACTAAAAAAGTTTCAGGAAAAGAGGAACAAGAATTACAAACAGAATTTCAAAAACAAGTGCCGGAAGAAAGTTTGCAGTTTTGATTTTTTTAATCCCCAGAAGGTTAATCGCAATCATGATAATCATGGCACCACCGCAGGCAGAAAGCTCCTGAATCAGTAAATCAGATACATAAGGCTGCAGGAACTCCGAAAGCAGAGTGAGCGCCCCCTGATAAATCAAAATAGCAATTACAGAAAAAACAGTTCCAATTCCCATGGCAGCTGTAAAACTGATTGCCATAAAGCCGTCGAGAATTGATTTTGTAAATATTGTTGTATAATTATGATTCACGCCCGCTTCAAAAGAGCCAACAATTGACATAGCTCCAACACAGAAAAGCACCGAGGAGTTCAAAAAGGCGTAGGCAAAGTTAGAAGAGCCGGAATTCTCCCCTTTTTTTGTAAGCTTTTCCAGCTTGCCGCCAAGCTTTAGGATTGCCCCGTCAATGTCCAAAGCATAACCAACAATTGCGCCTAAAATCAAAGAAAGAGCAAGGTAAACAATATTGTTGTACTTAAAGGCCATCTGCATACCCAGCACCAGGGTAATTACACCACAGGCAGTCTGAATCATATCAGAAAGCTCTTCTGTAAATCTTTTGGCAAACAAAAGACCAATTATTGAACCAAGAATTACCGCGCCGCAATTTACAAATACTGCTAACATTTTTTTTACCTCAACCCCCGGAAAACCCGGGCAAAAAAAAAGAGCTTCCAATCTGGAAGCCCTTATGCGGAGGAGCCGACTTGAACGGCCACGACTTGCGCCACAAGCACCTCAAGCTTGCGTGTCTACCAATTCCACCACCCCCGCGGAATGTGATATTTAATATATAATTCTATTAATTTTTAGTCAAGTACATAAGGCTTGAAATTCAAAATATTTTCCTAAAAAATAACCGCTAAAAGCTAAAAGCTTTTAGCTAACCCAAGCCGCCAACCTTAAGCTGGAAGTGGCTGAACTCCATTGAGAAGCTTGCACGGCCCTGGGTTGCAGAACGAAGGTTTGTTGTAAAACCGAACATGTTTGCCATTGGAGCCTGAGCGTGAATAATTTCGCCGGTTGTTTTTGAATCCTGGCCCATGATGTTTCCGCCGCGCTGACTGAGCTGGCTTGAAGCCGGACCTACAAATTCTTTTGGACACGAAATATCAACGTTCATTACAGGCTCAAGGATTACAGGGTTAGCTGCGGTACAGGCCTTGTCAAAAACCTGAGCGGCACAAGCCTCGAAGGCAAAGGTGCTCGAAGTAAGCTCATCATATTTAATTGCAGTAACCTTTACGCCAACATCTGTACATGGGTAACCGTAGCGGATACCTGAATTTAGGGCAGACATAAAGCCGTTCTTGATTGCTTCAATAATTTCATCCGGAACTTCTGCATGGCGGCAGGTAATTTCAAAGGAGTTACCACTGCCCTGCTCGCGCTGTTCAACTGTGATTGTAAGGCCTGCTGTATTTTCTTTTCCAGCAAGTACACGGCTGAATTCTTCTGTGGCCTCGGCGCTTCCGCTTACAGACTCGCGGTAAGTTACCTGAGGAGCACCTACATTACACTTTACGCCAAAGTCGTCGCGCATACGGGTAACAAGAACGTCCAGGTGGAGCTCACCCATTCCACTGATAATAAGCTGACCTGTTTCTGCATCTTCGTGGCTTGTAAAGGTTGGGTCTTCGCGGCTAAGGATTTCCAGAGTTTCATTCATCTTGTCCTTTTCGCTCATGCTTTCAGGCTCAAGGGCAACTGAAATTACAGGCTGAGGGAAGTTAGGCTGTTCAAGCAAAATCGGGAAGGCTTCAGTTCCGATAGAATCCCCAGTCTGGGCAAGCTTAAGGCCGATAAATACGGCAATGTCGCCGGCGCTAACTGAATCGCAAGGTTCGCTCTTATTTGCATGCATACGGAGAATGCGGTTTACGCGCTCACGTTTTTTCTTATTAATATTGAAGATTTGAGTTCCGGCCTGAATCTTTCCGCTATACATACGAACATAGCAGAGAGGTCCCATTTCACGGTCGTACTGAATCTTAAATACAAGGCCAAGAGGCATTTTTGAAGGGTCAGTTGGAACATCAACACTTTCTTCTTCGTCCTTTTTGATTCTGATTCCCTTTGCAGGAGGAATATCAAGTGGAGAAGGAAGATAATCAATTACAGCATCAATTAAAGGCTGAACCCCCTGATTGTGGCGGGCAGAACCCATTACAAATGGAACAAAGGCACGGCTGATTGTTCCCGCACGGATTGCTTTTTTTAGCTGATCAACAGTAATTTCGCCGCCTTCAAGGTAGATTTCCATAAGGGCGTCGTCGCTGCCTGCAACAGTTTCTACCAGCTTTTCGCGCCATTCCTGAGCCTGAGCCAGACGAGAAGAATCAACATCAGTTACATCAAAGGTTTCACCTTCATCATCTTCATGCCAGCGGATTTCTTTCATATTAAGAAGGTCAATTACACCTTCAAAGTCCTGACCTTCGCCGATTGGAATCTGCAAAGCCAGAGTTTCAACTCCAAATTTTTCAGCAACATCTGCCATTGAACCAAAGAAGTCTGCGCCAATGCGGTCCATCTTGTTCATAAAGCAGAGACGTGGAACAGCAAACTCATCTGCCTGCTTCCATACAGTTTCTGTCTGTGGCTGAACTCCATCAACGGCACAAATTACTGCAACCGCGCCGTCGAGTACGCGCAAAGAACGCTCTACTTCGGCAGTAAAGTCTACGTGGCCCGGAGTATCAATAATATTTATCTGATGGTCTTTCCAGTAAGTTGTTGTGGCAGCAGAACAGATTGTAATTCCGCGCTCCTGCTCCTGAGCCATCCAGTCCATTGTAGCCTGGCCGTCATCAATTTCGCCAATCTTATGAATTTTACCTGTATAATAGAGAATACGTTCTGTTGTTGTGGTTTTTCCAGCATCAATATGCGCCATGATTCCGATATTGCGCATTTTTTCCAAATTAGTCGTTGCCATAATTAGAGTAGTATAGTGATTTTTACAGGCTTTGAAAAGAAGATTGGTTTTCTATAGCAGACTGAGTAAGCTATTATTTATCTGATTGAGCTTCCACTTTAGCATGATTATTTTTTCTGTCCTGAATTTTCTGATTTATTTTTTTGCTTCATTATAATCCAGCATATACACAAGTACAGACACCGCAAACTTCACCACCAGTATAGTAAGTAATGTGAGTATAATCCGGCCCCTTTACATCAGAAACATAAATAACGTTCAAATCAAAACAATCTACAAAAATCTGTAGGATTTTTAGAACATAATGATAATTATAATTTTTTAGTTATCGCTGAACAATGGTGTTGAAAGATAGCGGTCACCAGAATCAGGCAAGAGAACAACAATTGTCTTTCCCTTGTTTTCAGGGCGTTCAGCAAGAATACGGGCAGCCTTGAGTGCCGCACCAGAAGAAATACCAACAAGAATTCCTTCACTATGGGCAAATGCACGACCTTCTTCGAAAGCATCGTCATTTTCTACAGGAATTATTTCGTCGTAAACTTTTGTATTCAATACATCAGGAACAAAACCTGCACCAATTCCCTGAATCTTATGAGGACCTGCTTCTCCCTTAGACAAAACAGGACTTGAAGCAGGTTCAACAGCTACAATTTTCACATTAGGATTCTGTTCCTTAAGATATTCACCAACACCAGTAACTGTTCCACCAGTTCCAACACCGGCTACAAAAATATCAACCTTGCCGTCTGTCTGCTTCCAGATTTCAGGACCTGTTGTTTTTTTATGAATTGCAGGGTTTGCAGGGTTGATAAACTGTCCAGGAATAATACTTCCAGGAGTTGCCTTCTGAAGCTCTTCAGCCTTAGCGATTGCTCCCTTCATTCCTTTAGCACCTTCTGTAAGAACAATTTCTGCACCATAAGCCTTAAGAAGATTTCGTCGTTCAACACTCATTGTATCTGGTAAAGTAAGAATTGCATGATAACCTTTTGCTGCTGCAACTGCTGCAAGACCAATACCTGTATTACCAGAAGTTGGTTCGATAATTGTTGCACCTGGTTTAAGCAATCCCTTCTCTTCTGCATCTTCAATCATTGCAAGAGCAACGCGGTCTTTTACACTTCCGGCCGGATTAAGATATTCAAGCTTTGCAAGGATTTTTACATCTTTTATTCCGGCTTTTTTTGAATAATTATTCAGCTGTAAAATTGGTGTTCCGCCAATCAGCTCCAATGAACTCTGTTTTACTTCACTCATAGTTTTCTCCTGAAAATGGAAAGTCCGCTGCGTCAGTTATACAAGACAGCAACATTTTTATTTTCCCACTAAGTTAGTAGGTTTATACTCAGAGAATACATCGAATTACCTACTTTGTCAATAGGTTTATTTAATTTTTCGAAAAACTACTCCAGAATTGCACCCTTGTCTGGTCGCAGCCTTTCGGCTGCTTACCGAGTTTTGCTGCGCAAAACTCGCAGAATAACTGTCTACTCTAAAATAGCGCCTTTATCTGGTCGCAGCCTTTCGGCTGCTTACCGAGTTTTGCTGCGCAAAACTCGCAGAATAACTGTCTACTCTAAAACAGCTCCCTTGTCCGCTGAAGAGACGAGTTTGGCGTAGCGGGCAAGGTAGCCGGTTTTAACTTTTGCTTCTGGTGCTTTCCATGCGGCACGGCGGCGTTCCAGTTCTTCATCACTAACTTCAAGAGTAATCTTATAATCATTGATATCAAGAGTGATTAAGTCACCCTCTTCTACAAGCGCAATAGGGCCTCCAACCGCAGCTTCTGGAGAACAGTGCCCAAGTGAAGCTCCGCGTGTAGCTCCAGAGAAGCGGCCATCTGTAATCAGGGCCACTTCCTTATCCAGTCCCTGACCAGCAAGAGCAGCAGTTACAGCAAGCATTTCACGCATACCAGGACCACCCTTTGGACCTTCATAGCGGATAACAACAACATCCCCACTCTTAATTTTGCGGTTCTGAACAGCTTCCATAGCTTCACTTTCATCGTTGAAAACCCGAGCCGGACCTGTGTGCTTCATAAGTTCTTTAGCACAGGCAGAACGTTTTACAACAGTTCCATTTGGAGCAAGATTTCCAAACAAAATTGCAAGTCCGCCGTTGTCGCTGAAAGGGTTTTCAATCGGGCGCAAAACTTCAGGTTTACGGTTACGAACTCCGGCAATATTTTCTGCCACAGTTTTACCGGTTACAGTCATAAGACTTGTATCAATCAGATTTTTCTTAGCAAGCTCTGCAAGAACAGCCTGTACTCCACCCGCATCATCAAGCTCACACATGAAGGTGTGGCCTGCAGGAGCAAGGTGACACAAGTTTGGAGTTCTGTTAGAAATCTCATTCACCATGTGAAGATCAATTGAAAGACCTGCCTCATGTGCGATTGCAGGCAGGTGCAGCATAGTATTCGAAGAACAGCCCAGTGCCATATCAGCAGCAAGAGCATTCTCAAAATTTTTCATTGTAAGCATTTTGCGGGCAGTAATACCACGCTCAAACATTTCCATAACCTTCATACCGGCTTTTTTAGCAAGAGCAATTCGGCGGCCGCTTACGGCAGGAATTGTTCCGTTACCTGGAAGTCCAAGACCAATTGACTCAGTAAGACAGTTCATGGAATTTGCAGTAAACATACCAGAGCAGGCTCCACAACCAGGACAGGCAACACTTTCCATTTCACGAAGCTGCTCTTCTGTTATTCTACCGCTTGCAACCGCGCCAACAGCTTCAAACATATCAGTAAGAGAAAGGTTTCGTCCGCTGTATGGATTTGATGCATCATTACCAGGCAGATGGCCAGGCATCATAGGACCGCCGCTTACAAAAACAGTAGGCAGGTCAAGGCGGGCTGCCGCCATCAGCATACCTGGAACAATTTTATCGCAGTTAGGAATCATAACAAGGGCATCAAACTGATGAGCCTTTGTCATACATTCAATGGAATCAGCAATGAGTTCGCGTGTTACAAGAGAATATTTCATTCCCTCATGGCCCATTGCAATACCGTCACAGACACCAATTGCAGGAAATTCTATTGGAGTTCCGCCGGCCATACGCACGCCCGCTTTTACAGCTTCGGCAATTCGGTCAAGTTCAATATGGCCCGGAATTATTTCATTTTTTGCACAACAAACACCAACAAGCGGGCGCTCCAGTTCTTCATCAATAAAACCCATTGCATAGAACAATGAGCGGTGTGGCGCACGGGCTAGGCCTTTTTTTGCGTTATCACTTTTCATTTGAAACCTCATTATGCAGCGTCACCGCGACTTTGAACTTGTTTCAGAGTCGCGGTTTATTTTGAGGGGGCTGACCAATAAGTTTACCTTCTGGTGTCATTCCGAACTTGTTTCGGAATCTATAGCTCTAAATGTAGAGTAGATGCTGAAACATAGGGAGCGACACTGCATAGCAGTGTAAAAACAGTCCAGTGGACTGTTTTTAGCGAGTCTCCGAGCAGCTATGCTGCGAAGGTTCAGCATGACAATACTTTTTAGACAGCCCCGACGATTATTTGTGTTATATTACTCGTACTTATCGCGAATGACAAGTTTTACAAGTGTTTTTGTCTTTATGCAGGCTGAATGTCTCTGCTCTTCAAGATCTTCTTTTTTAAGGCTAATTCTTGAAAGCTCACAGATTTTCTTTCCGTAATCCGAAAGCTTAGAAGGACATTCCGCTTCACAGGCAAGAATCACATTTTTCTTCATAATAAAATGTTTGAAGAACTGTGTAAACTCATCGTTATCCAGCGGAAGGCCATAAAGCATGAGAACCTTCTTATAGTCATGAATTCTTGCAAAAGTTTTACAACAGGTAACAAGCTTAGAACTGAAAAAGTCTTTTCCATCAGAACCAGCTCCAGCCGCAAGCTTTTCAGCAATTACAAAAAGCTCATCTTCTTCCGCCATATCACCAGACGGATTACAATTAATGATATAACTCAATTCACAAGAATCGCTGAGAATCTGAGCTTTATTATCAAGAACATCAGGATTATCAATATTATGAGTTGCAAGTTCATCTGCTTCATTCTTTGCACAAAGCTCTTCCAGCTGATAATCAGGAACCTTAGAATCAAGGATACCCTGGTTAGAATCAGACATAAGAGACATTGTTTCTGAAAGGATTTCTGATTCCTTTTGACTGATACCAATATCTTCTGAAACAGCAGAACGTTTCTTTTCATCACCCATAATATCAGCAAGTATTGAATCAACTGCACTGTCAGTATGGATTTCCTCATTTGCATTTACATCTGCAACCTCAGTTACAGCTGGCTCAGAAACTTCAGGTTCTGCAGATATTGCAGCTTCCGTAGTCGCAGCTTCAGCAGGTTCTTCAGCACTCATAAAATCAGCTTCCTCATCAGAAGCCCCTATTTCTGCACTGAATGTATCATCATCTTCAAATTCTTCTTCTTCATTTTCAGAAAGACCTGCAGAAATATCATCAGCATTATCTTTAAAGAAAGAAACAGAAGCCCCCTGCACAGCACTTATACGAACAACTATTCTGTCTCCTTCATCAGCAGCCTCATAAAGACAGCCATCTTCTTCTCCAACATAGAAAAGACCACCATCTCCATCTACACGAAGATTATGAAGCGCTGTACAACCTTCAAAAGCATCCGGCGCAAGGTATTCAAGACAAGAAGGAAAAACAACACTTTCAAGAGAAGTACAGTTTGCAACAGCCTTTGCTTCAATTCTTTTTACTGTAGGAGGAATAACAAGAGATTTTATAGAGCGACAGCCTTCAAAAACACTTTCCGAAAGAACAGTTATACCCGCTCTAAAAGGAATTTCAGGCAAAGATTCGCAATTCTTAAAAAGTCCTTCAGGGAAAGAAGAAACGCTGTTTGGCATTGTAACTTTAGAAAGTGCAGAACATCCGGCAAAAAGATAAGGCGGAAGTTCGGTCAATCCGGAAGGAAGCTTCACCTTTTCCAGAGCCTTGGAATTTTCAAAAACACAATTTCCAAGTTCTGTTATAGAATCTGGAAGAGAAAGAGATTCATACGGACACTCCGAAAAGACCTCATCATCAATTCTATGTGCTCCAAATGGAACGCGGCCAGAAAAGTCTGTTGATGTATCATCTACACCAAGAACCGTATGCATATCTTCAGAATAAAGCAGACCATTTTTTTTGATATACGAACCCATAAACTTTCCTTACAAAAAAATTGTTTTATACAATTTTATCATAGGAATTGTTATTTGTCATTTAATAATGTTCATGTTATTCTATAAATATGCTGAAAATTTTCGCCTCAGGAACGCAGATTTTTTACAGTGAAAGCAAATGGCTTCACCCGATTTTTGAATTCGAAACCTTTCTTCAAACTTATGATGGTCTGCGAGACAATCTGACAGCCTGGGATTCCGCCATAGGAAAAGCGGCATCTGTTTTACTCATACGTCTTGGTATTAAGCAGATGCACGGCGAATTAGTCAGCGAACTTGCCGTAAAATATGTAGAACGCGTACTTGGAAAAGAAAAAATCAGCTGGACTACCCTTGTAGACCGCCTCATGTGCCAGACAGAAAGCCAGCTGGAAAATCTCACAGACATTGACGAAATGTACTATCTTTTGCGACAGCGGGCAAAACTTGTTCTTGGAGTACCGGTAAGCATAAAAAATCTCTGCTATAAATATGGAAAAATCAATGATTTAAACCTGGAAGTGCCTTCCGGCGGCAGAATTATGATTCTTGGAGAAAACGGAACCGGAAAAACTACCCTTCTCCGCCTTATCTGTGGCATTTACAAGGCAGACAGTGGCAGCATTCTGATTGACGGAAAACCTGTTAAACAACTGGAAAAATATACAATCGGCTATATCCCACAGCTTTCAGAACTTCAGGAAGAACAGAACTTTGATTTGACTGTGGAAGAAGTTGTAGGCCTTGGCTGCCAGATGCACAACAGACAGCAAAGGAAGGACGCGGTGGAAGGAGCTATGAGACGGACCGGCTGCGAAAACCTTGCCGGCCGTAAATTTTCTGTGCTAAGCGGAGGTGAAAAACAGAAAGTTTCTCTTGCCCGCTGCCTTGCCCAAAAAGCCAGATTACTTCTTCTTGATGAACCAACAGCAAATCTTGATAAGGACAACCGCCGCATGGTTGTAGACATCCTTCATTCACTATCCATTTCTGAAATTCCTACTATTATAATGGTAACACACGACAAAGAATTAACTTCCCTCAAAAAATGGGCAGTTTTTAATCTTGGAGAACAGAATGGATAGACTTATTCTGCTTTTTTCACTTGCCCCGGTTATGAAGGGCTTTATTGCAATGGGCATTTCCGGAGCAGCCTTTCCACTCTGCGGAGTTATGGTACTCAGACTTAATCTTGTTCCAATGCGCTATATGCTTATGCACGGAGTAATTCTTGGCGGTGCAATTGCAATGGCATTAAACGTTCCCCTTCTCCCCGTAACTATCACTGTAAATCTGATTTTAGTTTTTATGATGCTTATGATGACTAATGACGGAACAGGCCGTAACTTTGGCGGAACAAGTGCCGCAACTATGGTTTTAAGCATGGCATTAGCTTCTTTGATTATGCACGCAGCAGATGTTCCTGCAAAAGATACCCTAGACCTTTTATGGGGAAGTCCTTTTGCCTTAAGTCTTTTGGATATTGCGTCTCTCTGCGCTTTATCTCTTATACTTTTTTTATATGTAATTCTCAACTTCCGAAACATCAAAAACTTATTTTTTAGCAAAGAAATATCTATGAGTCTTGGAATCAAAGTTCGCCTTCATAATGCTGTTATGGTAATTATGATTGCCTCTGTAGTTGCTGTTGCAATGAAGCTTCTTGGAGCTTTTCTTATTGATTCCCTTTTGATTCTTCCGGTAATGTGCGCCGCGCCTTTCCTTAAAAAATTCAAGAAAAACGGAATCCGAGCTCTTTTTATCGGAAGCAGTATCACAGGTTTTAGTCTCTCTGTTGCAGGTTATATTATAGCTGTAGCAGCAGATTTCCCGCCTGCCGGAACAATTTCTCTTCTTGCAGGAATATTATTCTTTATTGGAAGGATTATAAAATGAAAATCCAGAAAAAACTCAGCATGCTTATAGCCGCTTCTGTGCTAGCCACTTTATCATGGGCAGCTCCAAAGAAGGTTGTAGCTTCAACATCATGGTCTGCAGCCTTCGCAGACATTGCCGGAGCAGACGAAGTTGAAAGCATTGCCCCTGTAAATCTCCGCCACCCGCCGGAGTACGAAATCACAGTAAGTGACGTTCAGAAAATTTCTGATTCAGAAGTTTTTATTTTTGCAGGTTTTGAACGTATGATGAAAACTCTTGGAACAAAAGTCGCAAACAAAGGTGTAAGTGTTCAGGTTACTCTGGACAACTCTCTTGCAACAGTAAAAGAATCTACTCTTAAAATTGCCCAGGCACTTGGTACAGAAGATATCCAGAAAGTTCGTTTTGCAGAGTATGAAAAGCTTGTAAAAGACGGTCAGAAAAAGGCACTCAAAAAGAAGCTGAACAAAAAGAAAGTTCTCTGCAATAAAAATCAAACTTACCTTGCTAAAGAACTCGGTCTTGAAATCGCTGGAATTTTTGGTCCAGGCCCTGTTACTGCAGAAGAATTGCTCGAAGCAAAAAAAGCCGGATATGACCTAATCATTGATAATATCCATAATCCGACAGGAAAACCTGTTACAGAAGTTCTTCCTAAAGCAAAATATATCGTCTGGCGCAACTTTCCTACAGCAGTAGAACACGACGCGCTGAAGAAGGTTGTTGCTGATAACATTGAATTACTGTTGAAAGAGTTCTAAGACACACGGTGGTTGAGTGCTCGCGAAGCGAGTGTATCGAAACCACCGGAACAGTCGGCTCATAAAGTGGTTTCGATACGCCCTTTGGGCTACTCAACCACCGGAGCTCTATTTACTCAACTTCAATTCAAAAGAATCTACAAGGGCTATCCAAGACGCCTCAATTACGTCGGAAGATACGCCCACAGTAGTCCAGCTGGTCTGCCCATCGGTTGATTCAATAATTACACGAACACGGGCAGCCGTTGCAGACTTTGAATCCAGAACACGTACCTTATAATCTACAAGCCGGAAATTTGATACAACCGGATAGAATTTTTCCAGAGCCTTACGAAGCGCAATATCAAGAGCGTTTACAGGACCATCACCTTCACCCGCAGTAATTTCAAAATTGCCGTCAACCTCAACCTTAATCTGAGCACAGCAGCAAACGCCCTCTTCAGGCCGCGGATTAGAACCTGTCGTCTGATAATAATGAAGCTTAAAAAACGGTTTGTACTGACCAAGCATCTTACGAACCAGAAGCTCAAAACTTCCATCGGCACCTTCAAACTGATATCCGGCAGATTCAAGTTCCTTAACCTTAGCCATAAGCTCGCTTACAATCGGATCATTTCGTTTTACCTCCGGTGCAAAACGTCTGATTTTTTCAAGAATAGTACTTCGCCCGGCAACCTCACTCATAAGGAAGACACGGGTATTTCCAACAACTTCCGGTTGAATATGTTCATAGGCAAAAGGATTTTTAAGAACCGCATCAATATGCATTCCGGCCTTGTGGGCAAAAGCATCCTTACCAACATAAGGAGATTGAGGATTCACCCGGATATTTGTGAGTTCTGCCACACGTTTACAGATGGCTGTAAGATTTTTCAGGCTTTCATCCGGAACAACCTGATAGCCCATTTTTATCTGAAGATTTGGAATTATTGTAGAAAGATTTGCGTTACCGGTGCGCTCTCCAAAACCAAGCAGAACACCTTGAACATGAGTTGCTCCTTCTTTTACGGCAACAAGAGAATTTGCAACAGCAAGGCCGCAGTCGTTATGAGTATGAATTCCAACAGTTACTTTTTTGCCGTAAAGTTTAACAACCTCGCTCACAGCACGGCGGCATTCGTCAATCATAAAGCCGCCCTTTGTTTCACAAAGAGAAAGAACAGAAGCCCCACCCTCTACCGCAGCTTTCAGAGTTTCAAGAGCATAAGCTTTGTCTTCTTCGTAGGCTGTAAAAAAATGCTCAGCATCATAAATTACCTGGCGGCCATTTTCAACAAGAAAGGCACAAGACTCACGAATCATTTTGAGATTTTCTTCCGGAGTAGTTTTGAGGATGTCTGTTACCTGAAAAGTCCAGGATTTTCCAAAGATAACGACAGTTTTTGTATTTGCCGCAAGAAGACTTTTAAGATTTGCATCTTCATCACAGCGGCAGTTCTTACGACGTGTTGAACCGAAAGCACAAACCTGAGCATTCTTAAACTTAATTTCAGAAACAGCCTTAAAAAACTCCATATCCTTAGGATTCGATCCGGGATTTCCAGCTTCAATATAAGTTACTCCAAGCTCATCGAGCTCACGACAAATATGCAGCTTATCCTGAACAGAAAAGCTTATACCCTCGCCCTGAGCACCATCGCGCAATGTCGAATCAAGAATCTCAATTTTCTTCATAAGTTAATTATGGAAGAAAACAAAGGTATTTTCAATATCTCTAATTTTATATAGTAATAAAATTTATAATATTTTGTTATATTTTCCCATTTTCAGCAAAAAAGCCCCGTGAAACACAATTTGTGAAACACTCGTCTCCGATTTAAAGGGAGGATTTTTTCAAATGAAAAAAATCGTTGGAATTCTTGCAGCAGCAGCAGTTCTTGCTACTTCTGTATTCGCAGCTGATGTTTCTGCTAAGGTAAAACTCACAGGAAGTTTGTTGGACGTTGGCATCCCTACAACGTCAGGATCTGCAACATTCTCTGCTTTTGGATTGAATCCACACCGCTCACATGACTGGGAGCCAGATTTGGCACTTTCTTATTCAGAAGATAAAGTTGGTGCTGAAATTGCTTTCAAAACATTGAATGAATGGGATTCAGGAGAAGGTGAAACTTCTACTAACTGGAAAATTTGGATTAAACCAATTGATGTATTGAAAATCAACTTCGGACGCATTGGTGATTCTTTGAATACAGAATCTATCGACTATTCTAACCGCATCTACAACTACGATGAATGGGGATACAGAATGGAATTCGCTTCAAACGGATTCACATTGGCTGCAGCTCTTCACTTTGCACAGGGAAAGAACTTCCTTTCACAGTACAAGAATGCTAATGGTGCTGATTCTATTTCTATCCACAGCCTCGCTGTATATGGTCAGTATGCTGCTGACTTCGGTACAATCAAAGCATTGCTCGATGTTAAGACTGCTAGCGGTGAATGGGCAGAAGCAACAGAAGATACTTATGAACTTGATCCAAAAACAGGAGAAATCAAAAAGACTGCAGCTAAAGCTGCTGCTTACACTGCTACACCAGGAAACCTCTTTGCAGGTGTTGGTTACAACAACGCATTCGGTGCATTCAACCTCTTTGTTGATGCTGGTATGAACATTGGTTTGCCAGAAGCTGGAGAAGGAAAAATTGGTCTCGTAGCTGACGTTGATGGTAAATTTGCTCAGGATGCATTGTACTTCGAAGCTTATGCTAAACTTACATATGCTGACTTCAAGGCAACTGTTGACCCAATCGCTGTAATGACAATTGCTAAGTTTGCTTACCAGCTTGATCCATGCAAGGTTTATGTATACTTCAAAGATGAAAACCTTTTGGCTAATAAGTTCACTTCAACAATCAAACTTGGTGCTGAAGGATCTTTCGGTGCTTGTGGATGGAACATCTGTGGACAGATTGATACATTCCCTAAAGCAGCAGACAAGATTGCTATCTCTGTACCAGTTGAATTCACAGTTGCTTGGTAATTCCAGTAACATAGAATACTGCTAAACAGTAAAAAGGCTCCTCGAAAGAGGAGCTTTTTTTATTCTTTACTGTAACATAAGTTACAATTCAAGTGTTAAATATATAGAATAAATACAAATACGGAGTATTTGATATGAAACGAACAGTTATTATGTGATCAGCAATCGGATTTATTGGTCTGCTTGTTACTTCTTGTGCATCAACAAAAAAAGAATAGCTTGCAGCTGATGTTTATGAAGATACTATTCCTGAAGAAACAGAGTCAGAAGAAATAGAAGACGAAGATGGCGCTGTCGCAATTAAAAAAACAGATAATTATATGACTGGCTGGGGAAGTTATTACCTGCTTGCCTATTATTATATTCAGTTTGATGATGCAAACCGTTAAAAGCTTCTTAATGCTATTGATAATTATTTTTCTGATTTTGAGAATAAAAATCTTCAGAGAAAGGGTAAAGATACAGAGCGTACCTATGGTAAGGTTTCTTACAGACTTGACTGGGGTTCTGTAAGCTCAACAACTCCAAATCATGGAACTGGTGATGGTTATATGGGATATAATTTTATGAAAGGTTCACCATATTTTACTATCAAAAATTTCCCTTTCAAAAATGATCATTTTGATGATGCTTCTGAAACTTAAAAAGAGAATCTTTAGGACTTACTTATTATTTTACTAAGGGTCAGTTAAAGAATCTTGTGGAGTTCCTTTCAAACGAAAATATTTCAGCTTGTGTAGCAGAAATGAATGAATATTTCGTATATTCTGGTGCAGATGAATATTAATAAAAGTTTTTTGTAACTATTTACATAGCGGATGGTTATATTAGTGAACATCAAAGCGATACTAGATTAAAGAAAATACCTCCATAATTTTTTTGAGACTGCCGTTTTTCCTCCTTTCCCGGCAGTCTTTTTTTTTGATTCAATATATCAGTTTCTTCTATAAATATACTATTTGTATAAAGTCAAAAAATTTGGTAATATTTGATTTATGGTAGTAGCTTCAATTGATTTGAAAAACGGACACGTCGTTCAGCTTAAGAACGGTAAGGAACTGGTTTTACAGCGTGATGACGCTGATGCACTTATCAGCCAGTTTGACATGTATGGCGAAGTTGCTGTAATTGATCTTGATGCAGCACTTGGAAATGTAGACGCAAAGGGAAACACAGTAAATACCCATCTTTTAAAATCACTTCTCCATCATGGAAACGTTCGAACAGGCGGTGGTATCCGCACAGTAAAACGTGCTCGTGAGCTTGTAAGTCTTGGAGCAGAAAAAGTTATTATCGGTTCAGCTGCATGGAAAACAAATCCACAGCCAGGAGAATCAGTTTTAAACGAAGACTTTTTGAATGAACTTGCAGCTGCAATTGGAAAAGATAGAATCATAATTTCTGTTGATGCAATAAACGGTAAAATTGCCGTCAAAGGCTGGACAGAAACTGTAGATATTCCTCTGGTTGAAGGAGCAAAACAGGCAGAAAAATTCTGTTCAGAACTTTTATTTACCTGTGTAGAAAAAGAAGGCTGCATGCAGGGCACAAATATGGATTATGTACGCCAGTTGCGTGAAGCTGTCCATTGCCGCGTTGTTGCTGCAGGCGGAATTTCAAGCGTTGAAGAAATCCGTGAGCTTGAAAAACTTCATTGTGACGTTCAGCTTGGAATGGCTTTGTATACAAACAAAGTAAATCTTACAGATGCATTTGTTGCCTGCCTTGATTTTGAAAAAACACCTCTTATTCCTGTAATTGCACAGAGTGTAAATGGTGAAGTTCTTATGCAGGCATATTCTAATGAAGAGGCTGTTCGCAAGAGCTTTGAATGTGGAAAACTTACTTTCTGGAGCCGTTCCCGCAATGAACTTTGGACAAAAGGCGATACAAGCGGCAACTTCCTTCAGTTAGTACGTATGCGTGCAGACTGTGACCGCGACTGTATTTTAGCCACTGTTCTTCCGGTTGGACCAAGCTGTCATACCGGAAGCTGGACATGCTTTACAACAGATCCTGGCGAAAAATCAAGCATGGGGCGTCTTTATAATATTATTGCAGACCGATTTGCAAATCCAAAGCCGGGAAGTTACACTGCTACTCTCGATGCCAAGCGTGTACGCGAAAAGGTTGAAGAAGAAGCAGAAGAGCTTTGCGAAGCAGATGGACGCGACGAAGTAATCTGGGAAGCTGCCGATCTTATTTATTTTATAAATGTACTTATGTACAAAGAAGGCGTTACCTGGAAAGACGTATACGATGAACTGGATTGTAGACATAAGGAAAAATAGGTGGTTTCGATACGCTGCTTCGCAGCTACTCAACCATCGGTGAAAAACGGAACATACGGTGGTTGAGTAGGCGAAGCCGTATCGAAACCACCAGTGAAAAATGGAGATTTAATTATGATTAAAATACAGAAATACACCGAAGTTGAACCTGACTTTTTTAAGGGACGGGATTTTGATAATTCTAATGAAGTAGTAGATTCTGTTCTTGAAGAAGTTCAGAAAAGAGGTGATGCAGCTCTTCGTCTTTATGGAAATAAGTTTGATGTAGCCGTTCCTGCTCAATTTGAAGTTCCACAGGAAGAACTTAAAGCTGCTGCAGAAAAGCTTAGAATTGAAAAGCGCGATATTTATGATGCTTTTGTTTATTCACATGACCTGGCTCTTCGTTTTGCAAAACTTCAGAAAAAGACCTTCAGAGATTTTGAAGAAGAACTTGAACCGGGTCTCTTTACAGGCCAGAAAACAATACCTGTAGATATTGCAGGCTGTTATGTTCCAGCCGGTCGTTTTCCTCTTGTTTCTACTGTAATAATGACAGTAACTCCAGCTGTAGCAGCAGGTGTTCCAAATGTTATCTTGTGTACCCCTCCAAGAGTTCACCCTGAAGATAAAATTTCGGCAGGTAAAACAGGAAGCGGAATCCCTGGAAAAGCTTTTGTAGGCGGTAAGCCTTATGCTGATGAAGGAATTATGGCTGCCGCTTATATCTGTGGAGTAGATCACCTTTATGCAGTTGGTGGTTCTCAGGCAATTGGAGCTATGGCTTTTGGAACCGAAAGTATTCCTAAAGTTGATGTAATTGTTGGTCCTGGAAACAAATTTGTTCAGGCAGCAAAAAAGGCTGTTTTTGGAAACGTAGGAATTGATTTTGTAGCAGGTCCTACAGAAGTTATGATTATTGCAGATAAATCAGCAAACATTGAATGGGTTGCTGCAGATCTTCTGGCCCAGGCAGAACACGATGTTGTTGCCCAGCCTATTCTTGTTACTGATGATATGGATTTTGCAACAAATGTAAGCGAGGCTATAGAAAATCAGCTCGAAACTCTTACTACAAAAACTGTTGCCCGCCAGAGTATTGATACTTATGGAAAAATCATCATTGTAGAAAAACTTGAAGAAGCAATAGAAATTGCTAATATGAAAGCTCCTGAACACCTTGAACTTGCAATGGACAAGGGCGCTGCTAGGGATAAGATTGCAAAGGCTGTTCACAATTTTGGTTCTCTCTTTATCGGCCACTATTCGGCAGAAGTTCTTGGAGATTATGCAGCAGGTCTTAACCATACACTTCCTACTTCAGGAGCAGCTCACTATACAGGTGGTTTAAGTGTAAGGAACTTCTTGAAAACAGTTACAACACTTCGTGCAGAAAAGGGAAAGCCTGGAACATTAAAGAGTTCCGCTGCCGCAGGTTATCTTGGTGACAGCGAAGGTCTTGCAGGACACGCACGTGCAGCACGCATAAGAGGTGAAAAATGATTCTTGAAATAACAAAACTTGGAGAAGAAATTCTTCGAAAAAAGGCAGAACCTGTTGCCGAAGTTACTGATAAAATAAGAAAGCTGGCAGACGATATGCTTGAAACTATGATTGAAGCAAATGGTGTTGGACTGGCAGGCCCTCAGGTTGGAAAAAATCTTCGTATTTTTGTTGCGATGGCTGATGATGATGTAAAACGTGTTTTTATTAATCCTCAGATTATCAAAACTTCAGAAGAAGTAGAAGAATACGAGGAAGGCTGTCTCAGTATTCCTCAGGTTTATGAATCAATTACAAGACCTTCACGCGTTACTGTTCAGGCTCTCAACGAAAAAGGACGTCCTTTTACACTTGATGCGGACGGTCTACTTGCACGAATCATTCAGCATGAATATGACCACCTTGACGGTATTTTATATATAGACCGCGGTGATAAAGATTTTGCAGAAAAAACAGAAGCTCAGTTCAAAAAACGAGCTGAGCGTGCTGCTCAAAAAGCAAAAGAAAAAGAAGCTAAAGCTCGAAAAATTGCGGCTAAAATTGCTGCTAAGGAAGCTAAAAAAGCACAATGATCAGAATTTTATTTGCAGGAAGCCCGGATGCGGCCCGTCTCACACTGGAACACCTCGTCAACGCTCAAAACGAATACGGTTTTGAAATTGCAGGAGTTCTGTCAAATCCACCTTCCGCAAAAGGACGTCATAAAGAACTCATTCCAACTCCGGTAGCACAGTTTGCCTCAGAAAAAAACATTCCTGTTTTTACACCGGAGCATCTGGATGCAGCGGCGCGCGAAGCAATCTCTCCAATTGGCGCAGACCTTCTGGTGAGTTTTGCTTACGGCCATATTTTTGGTCCCAAATTTCTGGCTCTATTCCCGCTTGGCGGAATAAATCTTCATCCTTCCCTTTTACCAAAATACAGAGGTTGCACTCCAGTTCCTGCTGCTATTTTGAATCGTGATAAAAAAACAGCCGTTACCGTACAAACCCTGAGTCTCAAAATGGATGAGGGTGATATTCTCGGCCAGAAAATTGTTGATCTCAATGGAACCGAAACGACCGAATCACTTTTAAATTACAGCGCAGAAGAAGGCGCAAAACTGATTCTTGAAATAATCAAAAAATCCGCAGAAGCAGGAAAACTGCCAGAGGGCACTCCACAATCTGGAGAGCCTTCTTATACCGGAATTATTACAAAAGAAGACGGCAGAATCAACTGGAATGAAAGTGCAGAAGTAATAGAAGCTAAAATCCGCGCTTACTATCCGGAGCCTGGCTGCTGGTGCATTGAAAACGGACTTCCACTCAGAATCCTTGAAGCAAAACTGTATCCAGAGAATGCAGAAAGCCCGGCAGCAGCTGAATCAGAATCAGGTACCGTGGGTACAGTCTTGGATTTTTCAAAACCTATTGGTATTCTTATAAAAACTGGAAATGGTATTCTTGCAATCCGCAAACTTCAAAGGCAGGGAAAAAATGCCATGGACTACAAGAGTTTTATGAATGGTGCCAGAAATTTTATTGGTACCGTATTAGAATAAAGAGGATAATATGATTAAAGATTTTTTCAACAAACTTAAAGATAAAAAAAGACCAGAACTTAAGGTAGGCTTTTCTGAATCTTATGATAAGTTTCAGGCAAACATTCCTGCTTTTCTTGGAATCTGTCTCTGTGCCTTTGCACTTATGTGTTTTGCTGCTTTTGCAATTTTCTTTATGAATATCAAGGGCCCAGAAAAAGTTCTTGTTCCTAATGTTGTTGGAAAATCTCTGGAAGATGCCCTTCTTGAAATGCAGGTAAAGGAGCTTTATCCGAAAATCAGCCTTCGCTATTCAGACACTCCTGGCGATGAAGGAACTATTCTTGACCAGTCTCCTGATGCCGGTGCAATCGTAAAAGGCTACAGCCGCGTTTCTCTTGTTGTGAGCCGGGGTGTAATTGTTGATAAAGTTGATGAATATACTGGTATGAATATTGAAGACCTTCGTATGAAGCTTCAGACACTTTTTGCCGGCCAGACTCGACCTCTTATCATTCTTGGTGAGCCTGAATATAAACCGGATGTTTCTGATGCAGGCACAATTCTTGAACAAGATCCACCTGTAGGTACAAGAATTTCTGAACCTGTTACGGTACAGCTGGTTGTGAGCCGGGGACCTAACTATGAAAACACAAAGGCTCCTTATCTTATCGGCCAGACTGTAAACGATCTCCTTCAGACTATCACAAGAAGTAAGCTTGTATTTGATATCACTTCTCACATGGCTTCTGGAGATGAAAAACCTGGTACTGTTGTAGATCAGCAGGTCTTTGATAGTGAATATGTTCCAAACTATACACGCGTAACTCTCGAAATGGCAATGCCTTCCGGAGAATATAATGATAATGTTTATGGAATCTTCCAGGAAAAAGTTCCTGACTATCCATATCCTGTACCTATGAAGATCGAAGCTTATCCTGCAGAAGGTAATTCTTATACATTGCTCAGCTTTAGTCATCCGGGCGGAAGTGTAACTATACCTTATGCTGTTCCAAAGGGAACAAGACTTGAGCTTTCTGTCGTAAACAAAGTTGTTTCTAAAAAGACTGTAAACTAGAAAAACTTGTAATTCCGATCCTGAAACAAGTTCAGGATTCGGAATCTCAGGTTGTAGATGCTGAAACAAGTTCAGCATGACAAGAAGGAATTAAAAATGAATCAACCACTGATATGTATGACACTTACCGGAAAGACTCTGGAAGAGAATCTTAAACTTGTAAAAAAATACGAAAAGTATATTGATTTAGTTGAACTGCGTGTAGACCATCTTACTGAAGATGAACAGCTTAATGCCCGCCGTTTTCCTGCAATGATATATCAGCCATGTATTCTCACTATCCGTCGCGATATTGATGGCGGTAAATTTACAGGCGGTGATTTTTCCCGAACAAATCTTTTTGCCCGTGCGCTTGCTTTTGCAAATCCGGATAAATCAAAAAACTTTGCTTATGTAGATTTTGAAGAAGACTTTCATATTCCAAGCATTCAGGATGCAGCAATGGCCTTTGGTGTTAGAATCATCAGAAGCTGCCATAATATGACTGAGCCAATCCTGAATATCCGTGAACGCTGCGACATCATGCGTAAAACCGGATATGAAATTCCAAAGATTGCATTTATGCCTCACTCTCTTTCTGATGTATTAAATCTTCTGAAAGAGGGAGAATCTATGACCCAGTATGAGCATATTCTTTGTGCCATGGGGCCAGAAGGCTTTCCTTCTCGTGTACTTGCCAGCCGTACTAATTCTTTCCTTACTTATGTTTCTCCAGAAGAAGTAATTGAAAATACAAAAGCAATTGGTCATATTGATCCTGTTACTATTAATGATATGTATCATTTTAAGTCAATTAATCAGGATACTTCGCTTTACGGTATTGCCGGCTGGCCACTTATAAAAACTTCAAGTCCAGAAATACATAACAAGGGTTACGAAGACAAAAAATTGAATGCTGTTTATATACCTTATCGCTCGCAGTTGATTTCTGATACACTGACTTTCTGCGAAGGCATTGGTGTAAAAGGTCTTTCTGTAACTGTACCTCACAAGGAATCTGTTATGTATTATATTCACGAACAGTCTCCAGAGGTTGTGCAGATTGAAGCTTGTAATACACTTGTAAGAAAAAACAATAAATGGCTTGGTTATAATACTGATGCCCCTGGCTTCCGTCGCGCACTGGAAGAATTTTTGGGGCCGGTAAAAATTAAACATAAAAAGGTAGCTGTGATTGGTGCCGGTGGTGCTGCAAAAGCCATTGTTTATGTTCTTAAGCAGATGGGGGCACGTGTATGTATTTTCAATCGCACGGTTGAAACCGCAGCCAAGCTTGCTGAAAAATACGGTTTTACTTATTGTCAGCTCGATGCTCATTGTGCTGCAAAGCTCGATGAATATTCTACGCTTATCGTTCAAACCACATCGGTAGGCATGAATGCTGATGGACCTTCCAGCAACGTAAATGACCCTATATATTTTTATGATTTCCGTGGCAATGAGCTTCTCTTTGATATAGTTTATGAGCCAAGCACTACCCCGGTAATGAAGAGAGCTTCTATAGCCGGATGCCGTGTATGCAACGGATATAAAATGCTTGAATATCAGGCCTATGAACAGTTTAAGCTTTTTACAGGCCTGGACTATGAAAAGAAATAGATGCTGAAACAAGTTCAGCATGACAAATAAATAGTCACCCTGAAACAAGTTCAGTATGATAAATAAATAGTCACCCTGAAACAAGTTCAGTATGATAAATAAATAGTCACCCTGAAACAAGTTCAGCATGATGCGTCACCCTGAACTTGTTTCAGGGTCTCAAATACTGTAAGTAAAAAGAGGTACAAAAAATGGGACTTTCACAATCGGAACAAAAAACACTGGTAGCAAATACTGCCATTGACACTCTTATAGAAAAAGGATTGATTTTCAGTGGAATGAAAATCGGGCTTGGAACAGGATCAACTGCAATGCCTGCAGTAAAACGTCTCGCAGAGCATATTAACAGCGGAAAACTTAAAGACATTAAAGCTGTAGTAACAAGCTTTCAGACACAGAATGCCTGCCAGGATTATGGAATTCCTGTTTATTCTATGAACGACAGAATCATAGGTGGCCAGCTTGATCTTGCAATTGATGGAGCTGACGAAGTTGACCCAGACTGCAACTGTATTAAGGGCGGCGGTGCAGCACACGTTCGTGAAAAAATCGTTGAATATAATGCAAAAATCTTTGTCGTAATTGCTGATTCTTCAAAGTCTGTCCAGACAATCGGAACAAAGTTCCCTGTCCCTGTTGAAATCATAAGTGAAGCACGTGTACCTGTAACTAATGCTCTTTGTGCTCTTGGTGCTACTGCTGTACTCCGCGAAGGAGTTCGCAAGGCAGGTCCGGTAATAACAGATAACGGTAACCAGATTCTGGACTGTACCTGGAAAGAACCAATAAATGTTCCAGAAATGGAAACAAAAATTAACTCGATTGTTGGGGTTGTAGAAACAGGTCTTTTTACACAGAATAAACCTATAGTCTTCATCTCAAAAGAAGACGGCTCTGTAGAAATCAGAAATCTTAAATAAATGTTTCCACCCTTTCCTCAGGAATCTGCCCGTCACTATTGTCAAAAACTCATCTCTCAGATTGAAAATGGAGAAGTGTTTTTGAAACAAGTAGGACGGGAAAGCCTTGAACGAAAAGACCAGGGAGTAATGATTGGCTCTCTGGTCTGCTGGGACAAAAAGGAAAAAAAGCGGATTATCCTTTATGCGGTAAGCGGAAACAACAAACAACTCATCCCTGTAAATACTAATTCAAAAGATCTTTTCGTCCCGTCAATTGTTTCTTCTGAACAAATTGACCAAGCCTTGAAAGAAAATGATAAAGAAATTCATGAGCTTACAGAGCAGATAAACGAATTGACATTGATTAATAAAGCCTCCCCCCAAAGAGCAAGGCTTCTTAAAAAACGAACTGCCCTTACAGATTCTTCCCTTCAAAAAGTTTTTCATCTTTATTTATTCACGAAATATGATGGAAGAAAACTTTCTCTTAATGAAATCATAAAATGTCATAATAATCACCTGCCGCCTACAGGAACTGGAGACTGCTGTGCACCAAAGCTTTTAAGTTATGCTTTTGAAAAAGATTATGAAATAATAAGCATGGATGAAGTTTATTATGGCCGTGATACGAAAAATAAAAAGAATGGAATTTCTTATGCTCCCTGTGATGAAAGATGCGGTTACATTCTGCCCTCTATTATGGGATTAGAAATTCTTTATCGTGATAAAGATATTGTTGTGATAAATAAACCTTCGGGACTTTTGTCTGTTCCTGGAAAGGGCAAAGACAAAGAGGATTGTGCAGAAGCTCGAGTTCGCAATTTATTCCCGGATGCACCAAAGCAATGTGCCGTGCATCGGCTTGATATGGAAACTTCGGGTATTCTTGTTCTGGCCTTAAATAAAGAAGCTCACAGAAAACTCAACGAACAATTTGCAGAAGGAAAAGTTCACAAAAAATATATAGCCCTGCTTGACGGAATTCTCCATGGAAAACCAGAAGGACGCACTGAACTTCCCTTTAGACTTGATATAGAAAACAGACCTCACCAGATTTATGATCCTGTAAATGGAAAAATCGGAATTACAGAATGGAAAAAATTAGGTGTAGAAAAAGGATTGACTCGAATTGAGTTTTCTCCGCTTACTGGCCGCACTCATCAATTAAGACTTGCTGCCAGTTGTCCAAAAGAACTGGGCGGCCTTGGTATTCCTATAAAGGGTGATTCGTTATATGGTTCTTGTAAGGAAGGGGAAAGACTTATGCTTCATGCGGCAGAGATAGAGTTTTTTCATCCTGTAAGCGGAGAAAAAATCCATCTTATCTGCCAGCCTGATTTTTAATTGAAATAATCCTGAAATTCACTTTTGTTTTCTTTTAGGTAAAGATATAGCGTTGAAGGAGAAACATTCAGTTGTTTGCTTATCAGAGTTTTTGGATATCCTTCTGCCAGCATCATTTTGATTTTGTTATCACAACCAGTTAATTTATGATGTGCACTAACCCTACCTTTTGGTCGTCCTAGTTTTACACCTTCAGCCTTTTTACGACGGAGTGCTTCAGTAGTTCTTTGCGAAATCAAAGTTCTTTCAATTTCTGCAGAAATACTGAAAGCAAAGGCAAGGACTTTACTAGTTAAGTCCTCTCCAAGACGATAACGTTCTTTTACAGTGTATATAATTACGCCCCGTTCCATAAGAATATTCAGAATCGACATAATCATAAACATATTTCGTCCGAGCCTTGAAAGCTCCGAACAGATAATCAAATCACCTTTTTTCGTCTTTTCAATTAATTTTCCAAGATTTCTTTTCTTAGGTGAAACAGTGCCGCTGATAGTCTCTTCAATCCATTCATCAACTTTGAATTTTGTTTTTTTAATAAATTTGTTGATTTCAAATCTCTGATTTTCTACGGTCTGTTTATCTGTACTAACTCTTATATAACCATAAATCATTAGTATTCATCGGCACCAGTAGTTATATAGTTTTCATTCATTTCTGCAACAACTTTTTTAACATTGTCTTCAGAAATGAGTTCAAGAACTTCTCTAAGCTGTGCTCTTGTAAAGTAAAAACTTAAAGGCAAAGATTCACGGCTTGTAGTGTCACCAATGCGTTCATAATTATCATTTGAAAAAGCGTAATTACTTAAAACAAAATATGGAGAACCTTTTATGAATTCATAGCCCATATAGCCCTCTCCGGTTCCTTTATTTGGAGTAGAAGAACTAACTGTTCCCCAGTCAAGTCTGTATGGAGTTTTTCCATATGCGCGGTCTGTATGTTTTCCTTTACGCTGAAGATTTTTATTTTCAAAATCAGAAAGATATGATTCTATTCCCTGTCTTAATTTAGTTCTACCAATTTCATCAAACTGAACAATGTAATATGCCATCATGTAATAGCATCCAAAGCCAGTCATATAGTTATCTGTACGTAAAAGAGCAGTAGCACGTTTTTCTTTCATGCCGGTAATTTCTTTTTCGTAAAGTGAAATTTCATATAATTTATTATAGTCATCACGATTTCCAAAAGTGAACATTTCCTGAATAAAATTCTTCTTTTTTGGATCCTTTTGTTTTTTTTCTTTTTTGTTTGAAGATTTAATTTCTACAGAATCTCCATTTTCAGCATCTTCTGCCACCTGTGCTGTTTCGTCTTCATATTCATCTGCCGGTGACTGCACACTTTTTGTTGAACTGCAGGAAACTGCAAACATTCCAAGAACACAAAGTGCAACAGCATAAATAATATTTTTTTTCATTTTTTTAAGCTCCTTAATCAATGCTTTCATTATTATATATAAAACAACAAAATCATGCACTATGTCGTTACAAAAAAATACAAAAATAATTCTTTGTTATCAACAAAAAATAATTTTTGTGACTATATAATCTAACGATTATAAAACAAAAAAAAGGGCTGTCCCAAAAGTATGGGACAGCCCTTTTTTTATTCAAAGTTATGCTTCTAACTTAGATTAGAAAGCAACAGAGAATGAAACTGGGATAGCGAAGTTAATCTTATCTCCGTTAGCTCCCTTACCAGTATCAATCTGTGCATAGCATTCCCAGTTACAAGCACCTACAGAACCTGTTGCACCAGCCTTGATTGTTGAAGCGAACTTCTTAGCCATCAAGTTTTCATCTTTGAAGTATACGAACAATGTACATGGGTCAAGTTTGTAAGAGAACTTAGCCTTGAAGTAAAGATACATTGGGTCTCCTTCTTTTCCGAGTACCTCGAAGTTATTTTCGAACCAGCGAGCATAAGCTTCGAAATAAAGTGCATCTTTAGCATATTTGAAGCCAACATCGAATCCAGCTCCGAAAACAGATTTCTGATCTTTTGTTCCATCCAAAGCAATACCAGCATCAGCGAAGAGGCGGATGTCACCGAACTGATTGTTGTATCCAGCAGCAGCTTTGATATCACGGAATGTATCATTGAAGTCAACAAATGCAAGGATAGTACCGAAATCAGCACCATAAGATGCAAATACGTTCAAGCCCTTAGTGATAGCATCGCCGTTTGCAGCCTGAGAGAACCAGAACTCATCATGATCCTGATGGAATGCAACATTTAAAGTGAAACCATTTGTAGAGAATCCAACTCTGTATCCCCATTCATCATAGTTGAAAAGACGTGTATCATAGTCAATTGATTCCTGGTTTGTAGCCTGATCAATACGACCTACATCAAACTTAAGAACATCAATTGGCTTGAACCAAATCTTCCATTCTTTAAGACCAACACCATAACCATGGTTCCAACCCTGCCACTTGCTTGGATCCTCACCATAGTCCCATTTTCCGATATAGAAACCAACTTCAGCACCATAGTTATCACCACTTACTGCCATTTTAAGAACAGGATTCCAAGATTCGTCTGTGTTATGACCAATGCTAACAGCAGAAACGCCATCCTTTTCTTTTGTTGTGTCTACGTTAAGCAACTTTCCGTCAAGTTTTACCTTAGCAGAAACATCAGCTGCGAATACAGAAGTAGCAAGAACTGCTGCTGCTGCAAGAATTCCAACGATTTTTTTCATTTGAAAAAATCCTCCTTTTTATTTGTGGATTTTACAAGTCAACGACTTTTACGTGAAAATCCTCTTTTTTTTATATTCTAACACGGTGCATATACGAAGTCAAGAAAAAAATTTTTTTCTGTAACCTTTTAAAAGTACATATAAGTATTTTTCCCGATGTCTATACCATGTAGAATATCCTACTTTTGCCATTATCGGCCGGAAAATCAGCCTTCTTTATAGGAATTTATAGTAAAATTTAGTATAATGAGAATATGGCTAGTAAAAATATGGACTACAGCGTTATTTTTGCTGATGATGACTTTATTGTTTTGAATAAACGTAGCGGAATTTTAATTGCTGCAGACCGTTACAACGAAGATGCTACTCGTCTGGACCTTCTTGCCCAGGAAGAATTCGGTAAATTGTATGCAGTTCACAGAATAGACAAAGATACATCGGGTTTAATACTATATGCTCGTACTCTTGAGGCACAACGTAACCTTTCCATGCAGTTTGAAAAGCGTGAAGTTTCAAAAACTTATCATGCACTTGTCTATGGTCACCCGCTTTGGGAAACTCTGGATGTAAATCTTCCCCTTTTACCAGATGGGGACTCCCGCCACCGTACCGTTGCAAATAAAAAAGAGGGAAAACCTTCTTTTACAAGCTTCCGTTTAATAGGTAACTGCGGGCCATATTCCTGGATTGAAGCAAAACCAAAAACCGGACGAACACATCAGATTCGTGTTCATCTTGCAGAAAATGGTTTAAGCATTGTTTGTGACCCTCTCTACAGCAGCAGCCAGAAGCCGGTACGCCTTAGCGAAATCAAAAAGAAGTGGAATGGCGATGAATACGAAGAACGCCCTCTTTTAAGCCGCCTTGCATTGCATGCTTATAAAATTGAACTTGCACATCCAAAAACAGGTGAAAGAATCAATTTTACGGCTCCCTACCCTAAGGATATGGATGCTACAAGAAAACAGCTTGCTAAAATCTTTGGTGTAGATCCTCTTGAACAGTAGTTTACGGAGAGTTTTTATGAAACGTTGTCTTTTATTCTTTTTAATGTTTTTCATCCTTATAAATACAGTTTTCTCTGAAAAATCAGAAACTAAAAAGAAAAAAGACTATTTGACAATGAAGATTACTCCGGACATCAGTCTGCTGAACGGTACTATTAATGAATATGTTTTTTCTAAATCCTGTATGAATGCAAATAACAAATTGAGTGAACTTGTATGGGATATAAAAAATGTACCGGTTTTTAATTTAACAGCAGACTTTGATATTTTGAATTATCTTTATACCGGTTTAAAAGGTTCATTTGTAATTCCATGCAAAAGCGGATATATGCAGGATTTCGACTGGCTTAATTCTACTACATCTAAATGGAAAAGTGATGACCCGTGTACCATAACAAACTACTCAAAGCATGACAATAAGATTACAAAATATTTACTTCTTTCTATTAGGCTTGGTGGAAATATTTTTCTTCCTGCAGAAATCAAACTTACTCCATTTATTGAATATCAATATGAATATATTGGATTTGAAGGAAGTAACGGCTTTTATATTTATAAATCAGACAACTACAACCCGGGAACATTTTCTGGAAAAGTTATTTCTTATTCTCAGGAAATGAATTCATTTCTTGCCGGTTTGAAATTTTCTATTGATTGTGTTCCAAGGACTTCTTTTTATGGAGATTTTGGATTTAGTCCGGCATTATCTTTTATCAATGCAATGGATTATCACTATAAAAATACATCTGGCTACGGTA
This sequence comes from Treponema sp., assembly GCA_016293915.1. Classification (GTDB taxonomy): domain Bacteria; phylum Spirochaetota; class Spirochaetia; order Treponematales; family Treponemataceae; genus Treponema_D. The sequence goes on from JAEDCY010000012.1 coordinate 58,968, forward strand.
CTGCATATTGGGATAATCTTAGTCTTATATGGCTGATTAAGGCAAATCTTGGCGTTCAGTATAAATTCAATAAAAAACATAGTTCTGGAATTTCTGGATCGCTTCAAATTATACCGGAAGGTAAAGGCAAGACCTCAAATGTCGCATTGGGAGCAAACGGATTACCGTCATATGCAAGATGGTCTACAAGTGCCTCTGACAGCGGTGGCACAAAAAGACTTTTGTGGTCAATAAGTCTTAATTACTCTTTTTCACTCTGACAGAAACAATACGCCGTCCGCTTACATCTTCCGCTGTAAAAAGAATTCTGTCTTTTATAAGAACTGTACCCGAAGCAGGCAGATAACCAAACTGTTCCAAAAGCCAGCCGCCGACTGTATTCATTTCATCTGATTCAAGTGCAAGGCCAAGAATTTCATTTGCATCATCTATCTTCATATCGCCCGGAACAATAAATGTGTTAAGTGAAACTAACTCTACTTTATCTTCCGGAGCTGTGTTATCGTAAGTATTTTCATCAGACATGTGGCCGAATACAACCTTAAGAATATCTTCCATTGTAATAATTCCATCTGTCTGGCCCTGCTCGTCAAGAACAACTGCAAACTTATGCTCGCTTGTACGGAATTGTTGAAGAATATCCAGTACACTCATTGTTCCCGGTATAAAAAGAACCTCAGACATCTGACGGCCGGCAAAGCCCTTACTTTTGTCTATTTCTTCTGAGCAGAAAAGTACTTTTTTATAATTTAAAACACCAACTACATTTTCCCTGTTGCCGCTATACACTGTAAGTGTAGAAAAACCGGAAGTAAGAAACTGATTTATTACTTCATCGTAATCTGCTTCCTGATTAATCATACTTACCTGAGAACGATGTTTCATGACATCATTTACTGAAAGGTCATTGAATTTTATAATTTTATTAAGAAGCCGGCTTTCATCTTTTTCGATTGTTCCTTCGTGAGAGCCTACATCTATAAGAGTTTTAAGTTCTTCCTCTGTAACAATTGCACCGGCAGGCTTTAAGATTTTTTCTACAAGAACTACCGCTCCATGAGAAAGCATTTCGAAGAGCCAGACAATCGGGAAGAATAGTTTTTCCAGTATCATAAGAGGCCAGGCAGAAAAACAGGTAAATGTATCCGGATGAAGGCCGGCAGCAGTCTTTGGTACAATCTGAGCAAAGGTTGTTATAAAAAAAGCAGTTACGAAAGGAGCGATAGCAACTCCTCTGCTGCCAAGTAAATCAATAGCAAAAGCAGTAGCAATTGCAGAGGCGAGAGAGTTTAAAAAGTTAGTGCCAATTAACACGGTTGTCAGAAGCCGATCCATATTCGCTTTGAGTGCGGCAACTTTTTTGGCGTTGCGGCGGCCCTGCTCTACCATACTGCGGAGTTTTAATCGAGGAAGAGAAAGATATGCTGTTTCTGACGAGGTAAAAAAGCCGACACACAAAATTAAAAAGAAAAGTTCAGCAGCCGTCAGCAGGTAATGATTCATTCTTTTACCTCCTCTTCTTTATTCTGCAGTTTTATAATTTGAATACGTTCTACACGATGTGATTGAATCTTTTTAACTGAAAAAAGAAAACCTTCAAATTCTACGGTGTCTCCAGTTTGTGGCATGCGGTCTATTTGTTCTGCAAACCAGCCGCCTATAGTTTCGTTGATATTAGATTCGAGTGCAATATGTAAATCTTCTTTTAGGTCACGTAAAAGTACAGAACCATTAATTTCAAAATCAGCTTTATTTTCAACATTGTCAAAATCAAAAACTTTTCCGCGAAGAGAATCTTCACCAGGCAGGGCAAATATTTCGCGGGAAATATCTTTTTCTGTAATAACTCCATCGGTACCGGAATATTCATCTACAATAATTGCCATAGAATCATGACTTTCAAAAAGCAATTCCTGAACAGAAGTGATTTTTTTAGTTCCAAGGATAAACAGCGGCGGACGCATAACATTGAGCAGATTGAAAGTTGACTGACTTTCTTTATATGACAGCATATCCTTGAGGTAAATAATTCCGATTATGTCATCAATTGATTTTCTGTAAACTGGAAAACGGGTATAACCAAGCCGCTGAGAAAGTTCTACTATATCGCGGTATTTTGCGTCATAAGGTACGGCCTTGATTTTTGTTCGGGGAACCATAATATCCTGAGCTTCCAGATCTGAAAACTTGAACACCTGGCTCATCATTCGGTTTTCATTTTCCTCGATGACACCGCTTTCAGAACTCATATCAAAAAAGGTTTTTATTTCTTCTTCTGTATAAGACTGCTTTTTTGCATTTGTTTTTATTCCGAAAATACGAAGTACACAGCGGGCAATAAAAGTCACAACAGCAACAAGCGGATGCATTATAAAAACTACAATCTGAACAAAAGGAGCCAGAGCATAGGCAATTCGGTCCGGGCAGCGGGTGGAAATTGTTTTTGGTGTAATTTCTCCAAAAATTAAAAGAAGAAGTGTGGCTATAAGAGTAGCAATTCCAACTCCTTTCTGGCCAAACATATCCAGTGCAACTGATGTTATAATAGAAGAAACAAAGATATTTACGATATCATTTGAAACCAAAAGAGAATTAATAAGGCGCTCTCTGCGGTCTAAAAGACGGCCGGCAATAAGGGCACGCTTATCTTTATTCTTTCTGAGAATTCGCAGGCGCAGTTTGTTCATTCCAAGAAAAGAGCTTTCCGAAATGGAAAAGAGCATGGAAAGAACAATCAGCACCGCGAGAATTATAAATATATAGGGCGAGGGGCTTGCATCCATATTATTTAAAGTATGCAACTCCTGCTGCGAAGAGGTTTTCGCAGGTAGTTTCGCTTTCGTTTGTAAGTGGATTTCCACCTACATTCTTAAAGAGGTCGAGAGAAGCGCCGTTGCGGTCCATACCTACTCCGCGCTCTGAGTGTCCCATCTTTCCAAGAACGTGTCCGTCTGGAGATGTAATACCTTCGATTGCGAATGCAGATCCGTTAGGGTTATCTGGCTCTGTGATTGCAGGGCGGCCAAACTCGTCTACGTACTGGGTAAATACCTGTCCGTTTTCGAAGAGACGTTTTGCAGTTGCTTCATCACAAACAAAGCGGCCTTCACCATGGCTGATTGCGATAAGGTGATTACGCTGATCGATTACACTTGGGTGAAGTGCCCAAGGGCTTGTTGCAGAAACGATACGTGTACGAACAATGCGTGAAATGTGGCGGTTAATTCTGTTATATGTCAAAGTTGGCATATCAGGAGTCATATCGCGAATTTCGCCGTAAACAGCAAGACCAGTCTTAACAAGGGCCTGGAAGCCGTTACAGATTCCGAGAACAAGACCGTCGCGCTTTTTAAGAAGGTTCATAACTTCTTCGCTGATGTTTCCAGCCTTAAGTACGTTTGCAATAAACTTTGCAGAACCGTCCGGTTCGTCACCAGAAGAGAAGCCACCGCTGAGGGCGAGAATCTGTGCGTCGCGCATTTCGCGGGCAAGGTTCTCGAGGGACTCTGTAAGCTGAACCTGTGTGCGGTTCTGAAGCACTACAATCTTTGTATCTGCGCCGGCCAGGTTGAAGGCACGGGCCATATCGATTTCGCAGTTAGTGCCTGGGAATACAGGGAGCAATACCTTTGGACGGCTTACAGGCTGAACAAAAGCCGGTGCCTTGCGGATGTCGCTGAGAGACTTGTGAATGTCTGTAGCCCAATCTGGAAGCTTTGGCTGTACCTCTGCACCGCTAACACGTGGGAATACTTCCTTGAGTTTGTCCTCCCAACGGTCTACACAGTCATAAAGGCTGATTTCAACTTCAGGATTTGTAACTCCACCGAGAACGGCATTTTTGATTACGATTGCAGGCCTGTCGATTGTCATACCAAGCTGAACGAGGGTTCCTTCAACAAAGGCAGCTTTCTCAAATTCTGGTACATGGGCAGATGGAACTTCTACAATGATGTTTCCGTAAGTTGGGAGGAAGAAACCAGTGAGATTGCTTGTGGTTTCGATACACTCGCTTCGCGAGCACTCAACCACCGCATTTGCGTCGAGACTTGCGCCAACCATGTTACCCATTGCCATCTTTGTAACAGCTTCTGCAATACCACCAGGTCCTACAGGATACATTGCGGCAATGCGGCGGGCTTTATTGAGTTCGTAGAGAACATCAGAGTTCTTAAGGAAGGTTTCGTAGTCCGGCTCAAGAAGATCTGAGTATGGAACCTTTACCATATAGATATTGTTTCCGCTTACCTTGAAGGAACCAGAAAGTACGTTTGGAGCTTCGTCGTGTGTTACGGCAAAGCTTACCAGTGTATGAGGAACGTTGATATCTTCAAAGGTACCGGACATTGAGTCCTTACCACCAATTGAAGCACAACCAGATTCTACCTGTGCATCGATAGAACCAAGCAAAGCGGCTGCAGGATAGCCCCAGCGTTTTTCGTTTACTGCACGGCCAAAGAATTCCTGGAAAGAAAGGCGTGATGTGCGAGCCTTACCACCAATACAGGTGATTTTTGCAAGTGAGCTGAGAACTGCTGTTTTTGCTCCGTGCCATGGTGACCAGTTTCCAACACGCGGGTCAAAGCCGTAAGTCATCAGGCTGGCAGTTGAAGTTTCACGCGGTGTCATTACCGGAATCTTTGCAGACATACCTGCTTCCGGAGTATTCTGATATTTTCCTCCATATGGGAAGAGAACTGTGCTTGAACCGATTGAGCCGTCAAAGCGTTCACCAAGACCGCGCTGAGAACAGCAGGCAAGGTCGTTGATGTTTGCAAGCCATGCATCTGTAAGATGATTCTTTACGCAGCCTTCGCACTTCACTGGCTTGTTGAGTTCTGCTGCAGCAGACTCAAGAGGATTGCAAAGTGGAGACTTAGCTGTCTCTGCAGGCTGCTCGATGAGGGCAGTTGCTTCGTGATGAGCACCAGCAGCATCGAGGAATTCGCGGCCAATGTCTACAATTGTTTTACCGCGCCACTTCATAACGAGGCGGTTTGTATCTGTAACTGTTGCAACAACAACAGCGTTTAAGTTTTCTTTCTTTGCTTCTTCAATAAAGCGGTCTACATCGGCCTTGCGGACTACAACAGCCATACGTTCCTGGCTTTCTGAAATTGCAAGCTCAGTTCCGTTGAGACCTTCGTACTTCTTAGGTACAGCATCAAGATTGATGTCCAGTCCTGGAGCAAGCTCGCCGACAGCAACTGAAACACCACCTGCACCAAAGTCGTTACAGCGGCGAATCATAAGACTTACTTCTTTATTGCGGAAGAGGCGCTGAATCTTACGCTCTTCTACGGCATTACCCTTCTGAACTTCGGCAGCAGCAGTTGTAACAGATTTTACAGTGTGAACCTTTGAAGAACCTGTTGCGCCACCAATACCGTCGCGGCCTGTACCACCACCAAGAAGAATGATGATGTCACCCGGCTCAGGGCGCTCGCGGATAACTGTATCTACAGGAGCGGCAGCAATAACGGCACCAAGCTCCATACGTTTTGCAGCATAGCCAGGGTGATAGATTTCTTCTACCTGACCTGTTGTAAGACCAATCTGGTTACCGTACGAGCTGAAGCCCTGGGCAGCCTCGCGACAGAGTTTAATCTGAGGGAGTTTACCCTTCATAGTTGCACTAAGTGGTACAGTTGGGTCTGCAGCACCGGTAATACGCATTGACTGGTAAACCCAGCTTCGTCCAGACAATGGGTCACGGATAGCACCACCAAGACAAGTTGCGGCTCCACCAAATGGCTCAATTTCTGTAGGGTGGTTATGTGTTTCGTTTTTGAACATCATAAGCCAGCGTTCTGTTGTGCGAGGGTCGTCGGCAGCAAGTGGCTTACCATTTTCATCTGCTGTGTAATGTACGTCTATATAAACCGAACAGGCATTGTTTTCTTCCGAAACTTCCATATCTTCAAGCTTTCCCTGCTTTTTAAGATACTTCATTCCGATTACAGCCATATCCATGAGGCAGACTGGCTTATCTGTGCGGCCGGCATACATTTCTGTACGCATAGCCTGGTAATTTTCAAGAGATTTTTTGAAGAGAGGTGCATAAGGACCGTCTTCAATTCTGATATCCTTAAGTTCTGTAAGGAAGGTTGTGTGGCGGCAGTGGTCAGACCAGTAAGTGTCGAGAACGCGGATTTCTGTCTCAACTGGGTCGCGGCCTTCGCCCTTAAAATAATCCTGAAGGAAGAGGATATCAGCATGATCCATAGCAAGGCCCATCTTGTTGCGGTATGCTTCAATCTCTTCGTCATTCATCTTGATAAAGCCTTCTACAACAGGAATGTCGGCTGGCTCTTCAACATGCATCTTTAAGGTTTCAGGTTTTGTATCATCAGTAAGGCGGGAATCAACAGGGTTAATAAGATAGTTCTGAATCTTTTTGATTTCTTCGTCGCTTACATCGCCTTCGAGAAGAACGATTTTTGCACAGCGAACTACAGGCGGATCAGAAAGAGTTTTTACCCCCTCAGCCTGTAAGCCTGCGCGAAGCAAAGAAAGACACTGCTCAGCAGAGTCGGCGCGCTGGTCGTACTGGCCCGGAAGGAATTCCCATATGATTTCGCGACCAGAGTGTTCAGGCAATTTTTCTGTAAAAACGAAATCGCTCTGTGGCTCAGAGAAAATGCGGGTTGCGGCAATTTTTGCAACTTCATCACTTACATTTTCAATGTCGTAGCGGTTGAAATAACGAACTGCCTTTACTCCGGCAATTCCCAAAAATCCATTGATTTCAGAAAGATAACGGCGAGCCTCGTTTTCGAATCCCGGGCGTCGCTCTACATATAAACGATACATAGGGGTATTATATCAGATTTTAAAGTATTAGGAAATAGGAAGGATAAGGTTATAGTGTTAGGTGTTAGGTGTTAGGTGTTAGGTGTTAGGTGTTAGGTGTTAGGTGTTAGGTGTTA
>JAEDCY010000048.1 GCA_016293915.1 Treponema sp.
TAGCGGGTGGTTGCTTGTGCGCCTGCAAGCAAGCGCACCGGCTCACGAGCCGTAAAACAAAAAACGGTGGTTTCGATACGATGCTTCGCATCACTCAACCACCGTTTACTATTCTCCGGTGGTTGAGTAGCCCGAAGGGCGTATCGAAACCACCAGCCTTATCTTTTCACGCTAGCGGGCATATTCCACGATTCGTGTCTCGCGGATCATTGTAAGTCTTATTCTTCCAGGATATCGCAAATCAGTTTCAATCTGCTTAGCGATATTTCTTGCAAGCTCTTTTACATCGCCATCGGCAATCTTCTCATTATTAACGAGGATGCGGAGCTCACGACCGGCCTGAATAGCATATGCCTTTTCAACACCGTTAAAGCCTTCGGCAATTGCCTCAAGGTTTTCAAGACGTTTAACGTAGTTGTCAATTGTCTCGCGGCGCGCCCCTGGTCTGGCCGCAGAAATAGCATCTGCAATCTGAACAACAACAGCCTCAAGAGATTCTGTTGGAACGTCGTTATGGTGAGCGGCAATTGCATTAACAATTACAGGACTCTCACCCATCTTACGTGCCATTTCAGCACCAACTTCTGCGTGGTTCTGATCGCTGTCTGTTTCAGCTCCCTTACCAATATCGTGAAGAATTGCAGCACGCTTTGCAACTTCGCGGTCTGCACCAATTTCTGCAGCAATCATGCTGGCAGCCATTGCAACTTCTTTTGAATGGTAAAGAACGTTCTGACCATAACTTGTACGGAAGTAAAGGCGGCCAAGAGCACGAATTCCATCGGTATTCATGTTGTGAATTCCGAGGTCAAAGAGTGCACGTTCGCCTTCTTCGTAAATCTTGTTCTGAATTTCATGGGTAACCTTCTGAACAATTTCCTCGATTCTTGCTGGATGAATACGTCCGTCAGAAATAAGTCGTTCAAGAGATTCCTTTGCAATTTCCTTGCGAACCGGGTCAAAACAAGAAATAACTACAGCTTCAGGAGTATCATCAATGATGATATCTACACCGGTGAGAGTTTCGAGAGTACGGATGTTACGGCCTTCACGACCAATAATGCGACCCTTCATCTCATCACTTGGAAGAGAAACTGTGGCTACTGTAATGTCGCTTGTTGTTTCCGGAGCAATTCTCTGAATAGTGGTAACAAGAATGTCTTTTGCTTTCTTTTCTGCAGTAAGCTGGGCTTCCTGCTCGATTTTGTTGATAAGAGCCTGAGCGTCATGACGTGCGTCATTTTCAAGATTCTTGATAATCAAATCTTTTGCTTCCTGCTGAGAAAGACCAGAGATTTTTTCAAGTTCCTGACGATAAAGCTCTTCCTGCTTAGAAAGTTCTTCTTCTCTTTTTACCATTGCAGCTTTTTTATCTGCAAGTTCTTTTTCGTTTTTTTCAAATTCCGCTGCACGCTGATCAAGGAGTTCTTCTTTTTTGTTTACCCTTGCCTCAAAGCGCTGCACTTCGGCTCTACGTTCACGGTTCTCCCGCTCCTGCTGATTTCGTTCACGAATGAGCTCATCTTTTGCATTTAACAAAATTTCTTTTTTCTGTGCTTCTGCTTCGCGAATAGCGTCCTGTTTAACGCGCTCGGCTTTCTGTTCAGAAGCTGTTAATTGAAATCTGGCATAAATCCAGCGAATAATCCATCCAAGAACAATTCCAGCAACAGGGAGAACTATGTACAACACGATGTTCATACTTCACTCCTATTGTAAAATTTTTAGAATAGTTCAGACTTCATTTTACTATAAGAATAGACTGATGTCAAACTGATTTTCTACTATAAAATGTGGTTTCGATACGCCAGCTTCGCAGGCTACTCAACCACCGGTGATTGCTATAATCTTGAGGCTACTCAACCACCGGTAATTGCTATGGTCTTGAGGCTAGTTAACCACCGGTGATTGCTATGGTCTTGAGGCTAGTTAACCACCGGTAATTGCTATGGTCTTGAGGCTAGTTAACCACCGGTGATTGAGTAGGCCGAAGGCCGTATCGAAATCACATAGAAAAATCTTTACCCAGATATATTTCTCGGGCAACTTCGCTGTCGAGGATTTCTTTTTTTGTGCCCTGAATCATAATTGTTCCCTGGTTTACGATGATGGCACGGTCTGTAATTTCGAGAGTATCGCGGACATTGTGGTCTGTAATCAAAATACCAATGCCGCGCTTAGCAAGAAGACGAATCATACTTTTTATATCAGCTACAGCAATAGGGTCAATTCCGGCAAAAGGTTCGTCAAGAAGAAGAAACTTTGGTTCCATGGCAAGGGAACGGGCAATTTCTGTACGACGACGTTCACCACCAGAAAGGGTAAAAGCCTTCTGCTTACGAATATGACCGATTGAAAACTCTTCTATAAGAGATTCAAGTCTTTCTTTTTTTTCTGCTTTAGTAAGATCTTTTCGTGTTTCCAGAATAGACCAGATATTTTCTTCTACAGTAAATTTTCTGAATACAGATGGCTCCTGCGGAAGATATGCAATTCCCAGTCTGGCACGTTTATACATAGGCAGACCTGTAATACATTCATCATCAAGAAAAACATCGCCGGCTGTAGGCTTATAAAATCCTACAACCATATAGAAAGTAGTTGTTTTACCGGCTCCATTAGGCCCGAGCAATCCTAGTACTTCTCCCATCTGCATGGAAAACTCAACGCCACGAACAACCTTTTTATGTCCAAACTGCTTATACAAGCTTGACACCCTAAGAATGTGGTTATCTTTTTCATTCTCCATCATCATTTTCCTCATTTTCCTGCATTACGGCTGTTTCAGCAGCTTCGGCCTCTGGCGGCAGCCCTTCAGGCATATTTGCTTCAGGCGAATTTTCTGCAGACTCAGGTTCCTTTGTATCGGTAACCTTTCCTTTTACGTTTCCACCAAGAGTAATATCCTGTGTATTCATATCGAGTGTTATATACTGCGCTCTGAAAACATCTTCCTTCTGCTTAACCTGGGCGTTTCCTGAAATTTCAAGCAGCTGGGTATCTTTATAATAAACAGCGTATGAGCCGGAACATACATTTTCTTTCTGCATAAGATTTATCTGAATCTGAAGAATTGCAATTTCGGAATCCTGATTATATTCGATTATCTGTGCATTCGCCGTAACATCATTATCTTTATCAATAAGTTTTACATTGCCTTTCAGAAGGGCAATTTTTGTTGTACGGTCGTACTCAAGTGAATCACAGGTAAATTCAATGTGAGCTTCTGTATTGTTTCCAGAAATATTTCCTGTAGATTTTATGTAGCGGTAATTATCTCCAGAAAGTTCTACATTGTCTGCCTGGATTTCCATAGAATCTGTTTTGATATATGCATTACCAGAAAGAGTTGTTGTTGTATTTGTATTTCCAGCCTGCCCTGTCATTCTGTTTGCTGAAAAAAGAATTTTTTCTGCCGAAAGAGGCAGTGTTATCAAAGTAAGAAGAGAAAAAAATGCAATTTTACTTTTTAACTTATTCAGCATTTTCTATTGCTGCTCCATTCTCTGCAACTGGAATTTCGGCATTGTCTTCATTTTTCTCATCATCCGAAGTTTCAATTGTTCCGGTTATATTTCCACGGAAGGAAAAAGTCTTACTGATTCCACTGGCTGTAAAACCGTTTCCACGCATTATTGTATCATCTTTTTCGATTTTTACCATATCGCTACGGCCGCTTATAAGCTGTTCAGTATTTCCATTCCACTTCAGCATGTTTGCATAAAAACGTACATTTTCTGGAACATTATAAAGATTAATATCATCATAAAGCTCATAAGTTTTCTTTTCAGAATCTGCAAAAATAATACCGCAGCTTCCTTCGGTTTCTACTTCACCTGCATCATTATAAGCTTTAAAACTAACATCTTTACCATAAGATTCATCAGTATTTTTATACTGCTCAAGAGAACCGGCCGAAAGCTCCAGTGTTGGACGGTTATTTTCGTAACGCACAAGATTTGTATCTTCAAATACAAATTCCGGAACTGTATCTTCTGAATTTACAGTTTCGGAATATTTTAATGAACAGGAAAAAATAAAAAAACATGAAGAGAAACAGAATATGAGATGCTGAAACAAGTTCAGCATGACATGAGAGTTGTCATCCAAGACATGCGAATTGTTATTCAAGACATGAGAGTTGTCATCCCGAACTTGTTTCGGGAGCCATCTTTTAAAAATCCTGCTTGATTTTTTCAATATCCTTTCCCTTGTCTTTTTCGCGGATTTCTACGCGGCGGATTTTTCCACTGATAGTCTTAGGTAATTCATCCACAAATTCGTAAATACGTGGAATCTTATACATAGCTGTATTTTCTTTTGCAAAGGTAGAAATCTCTACTTCCATTTCTTTTGGATCTTTATCTTTATAAGCAGGAACAAGAACGATTGTTGCCTTTACTATCTGACCTCGTTTTGCATCTTCAACACCAGTAACTGCACATTCCATAACAGCAGGATGCTTCTGAAGGATTGATTCAACCTCAAAGGGGCTGATTCTGTAGCCAGAAGATTTGATGATATCATCTTTACGGCCAACGAACCAGATATAGCCATCGTCATCACGGTAAACATTGTCACCTGTATGATAGAAACCGCCGTCGAAAGCTTCGGCAGTAAGTGAAATATCTTTGTGATAACCTGTGAGGAGGCCAAAAGGATGGCCCTGACTAACTCTGATACAAAGTTCACCTACTTCACTATTAGGCACCGGCTTATCATTAGTATTCAAGATTACTACATCGTAAGCCGGACTCGGACGTCCCATTGAACCAGGTTTTACAGGAGAATCTGCAAAGTCCATAAAGTTTCCACAGATAACTGCAGACTCAGACTGACCATAGCCTTCGTAAATGCGTTTACCAGTCTGCTCCAGCCACTTGTCGTAAACTTCGTCGTTCAAAGCTTCGCCGGCAGTTGAGAAGCGCTGGCACTTACTCAAATCATACTTACTCAAATCCTGACGAACAAGGAAACGGTAAACTGTTGGAGGAGCACAGAAGGTTGTAAGACCGTACTTAGAAATTAAAGTAAGCATCTTATCCGGCTTGAGCATGTTCATATCGTAAACAAACTGAGCTGTACCGCAAATCCACTGGCCGTAAATCTTACCCCAGCTGGCTTTTGCCCAACCGGTTTCTGCAATTGTAAGGTGAAGTCCGTCATCAACAACACAGTGCCAGTATTTTGCAGTAATGATATGGCCGATTGGATATGTAAAATCATGAAGAACCATCTTAGGATAGCCAGAGGTTCCAGAAGTAAAGTACATAAGCATAGGGTCAGAATTGTGAGTAGCAGCCTCTCCTACCGGACGAGGGAACTCAGGATCAACCTTTTCATATTCTGCATGGAAGTTTATCCAGCCGGTACGGTCAGGCCCTACAGTCACAAGATATTTTACAGTAGGAGACTTTACCATTGCCTTTTCAATTTCTTCCTGAACGTGAGGATTATCATAAGAAATAATCATCTTTACGTCTGCAGCGTTTGTACGGTATTCAATATCTGATCTCAAAAGCTGATCTGAAGCAGCAATTGCAACAGCACCGATTCTATGAAGGGCCGGCAAGAGAAACCACCACTCGTAACGACGGCGGAGCATAAGCATTACCATGTCACCCTTTTTGATTCCTTTTTGAGCAAGCCAGTATGCAGCACGCTTTGATTCGCGAGAAATATCAGCAAAAGTAAAAACCTTTGCCTCATCTGAATTATCGTCTATCCATACAAGCGCGCGCTTTTCTGGTGTTTCACGGGCATAGCGGTCTACAATATCATAAGCAAAATTGAAATTCTCTGGTACAGTAAGACGGCAGTTTGCCTTAAGGTCTTCGTAAGATGTATACTCTCTGTAATCCTTTATATATTCATGGGCAAGATTCATTGTGCCACCTCTTAAAAAAGCTATTTATATTATGACAGACTGAAAATTTTTGTCAATTACTTAACGTTTAGTTTTACTTAATTTTTTAAGTATTATTAAATTTCTTGATTTGTCGCTTATATTGTAAGGCGCAAATCATTCTGATAATATTAGCTCATGAGTGAAATGTGTTACAAATGCTTTAAACCAAAATCCGCATGTCTTTGTTCTTACACAAAAGAAATTGATCCGGGAATTAAATTTGTTCTTTTAATGCATCAAAAAGAAGCAAAAAGGCAGAGAACTGGAACCGGACATATTGCAAAAATTTCACTCAAAGATTCTGAGATTTTAGTGGGCTTTGAATTTGAGCACAACAAGAGACTTCAGGAGCTGCTTTCTGACCCTCAGTATTTTCCTGTTATGATGTATCCGGGAGAAGAAGCCTGGAACGCAAAACGCGAAGGTTTTGGAGAAGCACTTGCCGGCCGCAAGCTTCTGGTCTTGATTCTTGATTCCACCTGGTTTTGTGCACGAAAGTTGATAGAGCATAATCCCTTTTTACTTAAACTTCCCCGTCTTTCTTTTTATGGGGACTACCGTTCGATTTTCACTTTCAAGCATGAACCGCGCCCTGAATATATTTCAACAGTAGAATCCTGCTACTACCTGATTAAAGAAATGCAGAGTGCAGGATTATGCGACCCGAACGTTGATCCTGAACCAATGATGGATGCTTTTAAACAGATGATTAAATTCCAGCTTCAGGCAGAAAATGAGCGCATTTTAGGTATCCGGCCTAACAGCCATAATTATGATGCAAAGTATAATAAGATAAGAGAGATTCCGACCTTTGAATAACGGTGGTTTCGGTACGATGCTTCGCATCACTCAACCACCGCATCGCAGTACGGTGGTTGAGTAGCCCAAAGGGCGTATCGAAACCACCTGCTAATTATACGGCTTTGTACCCTGTGGCACAAACTCGCCGTTAACTGCACCTAACATTGCCTTGAGAGAATAATCACAACGCCAGCTGTAGCCGAGCAGAATTGAATCAGCCCACTGAAGTTTTTCGGTAAGAGTTGGAGTCATATTACAAAGTATTACAACTTTTTTCCCAGAGCCCTTAAAGTATTCTGCAATTTTCACGTGGTTTTCATTTGAAACACAGATTATAACAGTGTCGTAACCGGGAGCCACAGACGGCAGATTATCAAGAACCCACTGAGTTTCGTTTGGACCGGTTTCATAAGTGTAATGAAATTCGCCTGCATCAGGGTAACGCTGTTTTCCTGCTTTAAAGAAACTTGTGAGAGAACCAAGCAAAAGAACGCGGCCTGCATTATCTTTTGTAAGAGGAAGACTTCCCTGCTTTTCGACAGTTACAGAACGGCAGGCCTGTTCAAGGAAAAACTTTTCTCCTTCACGATCCGGAATATGAGAATCGATTGCATCAGCATCCGGATAAAGTGGTGCTGCATTGCCAGACTTAAAATAATCGAGTTTAGCTTTGAGGACACGGCGAGCTGCATCTTTTACACGCAGGCGGAAGGTTTCGTCTGTCGTCATAAGCTCAAGATTTCTAAGCCACAGAGCCTCGTTCAATTTTGCAGTTGTGGAAGAAAGAATGATATCGTTTCCAGCTTCAAGAGCCATTTTAAAAGCATTAGACATTGTACCCGCATAAACAGTTGCACCAACCATCATCATATCATCAGTAATAATAAGGCCTTCGTAGCCAAGCTGATTTCTAAGAAGATCAGTAAGAAAATATCGGGAAAGAGATGCAGGTGCGCCCGAAGTTTCAATAAGCGGAAAACTAAGATGCCCCGACATAATTGCCGGAACTTTTTCTTTTGCAAGATAAAGATATGGTGTAAGCTCGCGCTTTTTAAAAGTTTCAAAATCAATATTGATTACAGGAAGCTTTCCGTGTGAATCAAGGCTTGTATCTCCATGGCCCGGATAATGTTTCGCAGTAGAAATAACGCCAGCTGCCTCAGAGCCGGATACAAAAGCTGCTCCCAGAATACCGGTTTTATCAGGATCATCACCAAAAGAACGTGTACCAATAATAGAAGAATCATGATCTGTAAAAAGATCGACAGTTGGCGCAAAGTTCATATTAATACCAAGCGCCTTAATTTCACGACTGATATAATATGCAGTATACCAGGCATCTACAGGATAGCCGCCAGCTCCAATCGCCATGTTTCCCGGAGTAATAGAAGTATCACCCTTTACGTGCCTAATCCAGCCGCCTTCCTGATCTGTAGCTACAAAAAGAGGAATCTGAAAACGTCCCTCTGCAGCCTCTTTCTGTAAGCCGGAAATTGATTTTGCAACAAGATAAATATCATCAGTGTTCCAGCCAAAAACTTTAACACTGCCAAGCCCGCGTTCTACCCACTGATACAAAAGTTCCGGAGGTTCTGCCCCGGCCCAGCCAAACATAAAGGTTTGAGAAAGAAGCTCAGCATCTGTCATTTCGTCAGTTATTTTCTGAGCAAGTTCGTCGTTGGGCATACGGCTCCAGAAGTTTACAGAGCTATGTGAAGACTTCTGGGCAAAGGCAAAAGCTCCGCAAAAAAGAGCAAGAATTACAGCGGCAAAAAAACGTTTATTAAGCATTTCTGATTCTTTCGCTTGCAACGTGTGCCGCAATCGCTCCGTCTGAAACTGCCGTTACAACCTGACGGAACGGCTTACTGCGAACATCGCCTGCAGCAAAAAGGCCTGGAACAGAAGTTTCCATATTTTCATCTGTAAGAATATAGCCGGAAGGATCTTTAGGAAGCATTTCTACAAGGTCAGTCTGAGGAAGCATTCCTGTAAAAATAAATACAGCATCTGTTGAAAGCACTGACTGCTCTCCTGTTTTTACATTTTCTATTGTAACAGACTGAACACGTCCCTGGCCATTAATTGATTTTACAACAGAATCATAAACAGGCTTAACACCAGCTTCAAGCATTTTATCAATAACTGCCTGCTGGGCACGGAATTTATCGCGACGGTGAATAATACTTACATCGCCTGAAATAGTAGAAAGATAAATTGCCTCGCTGCAGGCAGAGTCACCACCGCCAACAACTACAATCTTCTTATTTCTAAAGAAAGGACCATCACAGGTTGCACAGTAAGAAACACCACGGCCAGACAATTCTTTTTCGCCAGGAACTTCAAGATTACGGTGAATTGCACCTGTTGCTATACAAAGGCAGGTTGCCTCGTAAGAAGCTTTTTTTGTTTTTACAAAAAAAGAACCACCTGTTTTATCTATAGAAAGAACCTGAGCCTGTACAATTTTTGCACCAAAAGACTCTGCCTGTTTCTGCATAGTCATCATGTATGTGGCACCATCAACAGCAGGAAAAACACCAGGGTAATTCTCAAGATCAGCAATCTGAAGCACCTGACCGCCCGCGCCAGCAAGATCAAGCACAAGTACAGAAAGACCGCCCCGCGCTGCATACTGTGCAGAAGCAAGCCCGGCACATCCAGCCCCAATAATCACATAATCAAATTTTTCAATTTCCAAGTTTTCCATAGATACTCCAATTGTAACAAATTTTATACTATTACTCTAGCATTTGCCGGCCGGCATTATGGAGTATATAATTTTATAGATTTATCGTCATTTTAAGGGGCTGACCAATAAGTTTACCTTCTGGTGTCATTCCGAACTTGTTTCGGAATCTATAGCTCTAAATGTAGTGTAGATGCTGAAACATAGGGAGCGGCACTGCGTAGCAGGGCAAAAATAGTCCAGTGGACTATTTTTAGCGAGTCTCCGAGCAGCTGTGCTGCAAAGGTTCAGCATGACAATACTTTTTAGCAGCCCCCACTATTATTTACCGATAACAAAAATTGCAGGAATCTTTCCAAGTTCAGGGATTTTTTCTTTTTTCCATTCTGCAACTGTTCGCGTTTTTATATATTCTTCTGCACAGGTAATTCCGGCTGCAATACAAAGCTTTGTTTTAGGGTTGAGAGAATTCAAAATTGTTTCAATCATTTTAGCATTACGGTAAGGAGTTTCAATAAAAAGCTGAGTCTGATTTTCGTTCTGAACCTTCTGCTCAAGTTTCTTCAAGGCCTTGATTCGCTGAGGAACTTCGACCGGAAGGTAGCCGTTAAAAGCAAAGCTCTGGCCGTTGAAGCCGCTTCCCATAACAGACATGATAATAGAAGAAGGCCCCACAAGAGGAACAACCTTGTAACCACGGCTCTGGGCAATAGCAACAACATCGGCTCCCGGATCTGCAATGGCAGGACAGCCCGCCTCGGAGATTATGCCAACAGGTTCGCCTTTTTTTAGCGGATCTAAGTATTCGCCAATAAACTTACGGTCTGTGTGACGGTTGAGCTCATAAAAAGTGAGGGTATCAATATCAATCGACTTTTCAACCTTCTTCAAAAAACGCCGCGCCGAGCGGATATTCTCAACAATAAAGTGTTTAATTCCTACAATGACATCGTGGTTATAGGCCGGTAAAACCTGAGAAATCTCGGTCTCCCCCAAAGTTACGGGAATGAGATAAAGTGCAGTTTCCATAAAAAAGTTTCCAACGCCCTCAGTCGGTTACTCGTAAATCGGCTCAAAGTCCTCTGCCGGGTGGCCGCAAATCGGGCATTCAAAATTAGCAGGAAGTTCTGCGCCCATATATTCATATCCACAGATTTTACAGCGCCAGCCCTTAATTTTTTTAGACTCACCAGCCGCATTTCCAGTAGCAGCCTTAGGCTTTACATCACTCTGATAGTAGGCATAAGTAAGAGCTTCTTTCTCACTTAAAACTTTAGCCTCTGTAATCTCTGCAATAAAGAGTATGTGAGTTCCAAGATCAAGCTTATTGCAAACCTTGGCTTCTATAACAGCACAGGCTTCTTTTTTTATATAGGGACAACCGTTTTCAGCCACTTCATAATCAAAACCATCAAACTTGCTGACAGTCCGGCCACTCTGGTAGCCAAAGCGTTTGATAGTTTCAAAGCTGCAAGTCTTGTCCAAAACAGACAGAGCAAATAAACCGCTTTTTTCTATCATTTCGCAGGTGAAATTCTGTTTGATTACAGAAATTGCAATACGTGTAGGTCCGTTAGCTGCCTGAAAACAAGTGTTAGTTATACACGCATTGATTTTACCATCACCTGTCTTTGTACCCAAAAGAAATACGCCATACTGAAGTCTGTAAAGAGCTTTATTATCCATAAGATTCCTCCTGAAAAACAGTATATCATACAATTAGATTTTTCGCTACGCAAGAAGCCCTACAAAGCAGGGCTTCCGCATTATAAAATAAAATTCTGAAAACTTGGCTTCCGGTCACGGCTTCGTGGTACAAAACCGCGCAATAATGCGCTACACGCTTTTTGTGGTATAGAAACTATTACACCTGCCGCTTACGCGGCAGCCACAAAAAGAGTGTTTTTGTACCACGCCCCGCTCCCTCGCGCCAAGATTACGTAAATCTTTTATAATGCGGAAGCCCTGCCCTATAAAGAAAGGTAACTATCTGTTAGCTTATTTTTTCAGCAGCGGCTTCCCAGGCAGCAGTAGTTTCTTCTATCTGAGCAGCAAGTTCTTCTATCTCGCGCTGAACGGCTTTTGCCTTTTCACCGTTTGAATATACAGCAGGGTCGGCAAGTTTATTTTCCAGTCCGGATTTTTTTTCTTCCAGCTCAGTGATTTTTTCTTCCAGACGGGAAACTTCTTTTTCTGCCTTGCGGCGTTCTGCGTCCAGACGTTTCTGTTCTTCCCAGGAGAGCGGACCTGCAGCTGCGGTGCTTACGGTGGTTGAGCTTGTCGAAACTACCGCAGAACTCGAAGTTTTACTGCCTGCCGCGGTGGTTTCGACAGGCTCAACCACCGTACCTTCAGCATTCTTTGCAAGCTGTTCCATGTAGAACTCGTAATTGCCCGGATAATTCTTAAACTGGCCCGGCTTGAGCTCGAGAACGCGGGTTGCAAGCTGCTCGATAAAAGCTCGGTCGTGGCTTACAAAAATTACAGTGCCGCCAAAATCGCGGAGGGCTGTAAGCAATACGTCCTTGGAATGAATATCCAGGTGGTTTGTAGGCTCGTCGAGAACAAGAAGATTTACCGGACTCAGCAAAAGCTGCAGCAATGCAATACGAGACTTTTCTCCACCGGAAAGCACATCGAGGCTTTTATAAACATCGTCGCCACGAAAAAGGAAAGCGCCAAGCATATCGCGCAGCTTTGGAATAAGCTCCAGCGGCGCGCGGGCTTCGAGGTAATCTATAATTGTTTCTTTGCCACGGATAGTTTCTGCGTTATCCTGAGAAAAGTAGCCAATCTGAACGCCCGCGCCCGGAATAGTCTCACCGGAAAAATCTTTATCTTCTCCGGCAATTATACGCAGCAAGGTAGACTTACCCGCACCATTGCGTCCGGCAACAACAAGGCGTTCACCATTTTCAAGAGTGAGTTCGAGATTGTCGAGAACATTGTGTGAGCCGTCGTAGCTTTTTGTAATTCCATTCATGCGAAAGACAAGACGGCCTGAATGAGGAGCCGGAGGAAAAGAAAAATGTATTTTTTTGAGAGATTCAGGAATTTCAATTCTCTCCATTTTTTCGAGTTTTTTCTGATATTCCTGAGCCTGAGCCGCCTTTGTAGCCTTATAACCAAAACGGCGGATAAAATCTTCAAGTTTATTGATTTCTTCCTGCTGCTGCTCATAAGCGGCAATAAGAGTTTTCAGTTCAACCTCGCGAACCTTTTCATAGTGACTGAAGTTGCCAGGATATCGTTTAAGGTCGCCGTTAAAAAGTTCGTAAACCTCGTTTATCGTAACATCAAGAAAATAACGGTCGTGGCTTACAAGTAAAAAGCCACCCTTAAAATTCTGCAGGAACTGTTCAAGCCAGCTTCTCGCTTCAATATCAAGATAGTTGGTAGGCTCGTCTAACAAAAGGATATCTGGTCCCTGCATAAGGGCTTTGGCAAGGGCAATACGCATCTGCCATCCGCCGGAAAACTCTGCAGTATCGCGGTCAAAATCTGTACGGGCAAAACCAAGACCAAGCAAAACGCTTTCTGCTGCAGCCTCACGACGGTGCCAGCCGGAATCTTCCAGCTTCTGAATAAGTTCTGCCTGCTGGCTAACGAGAGAATCTGTATTTCCTTCACCGCGTTCCAGCTGCCCTCCGATTTCATCTATACGGCGTTGAAGTTCATAACCGAATTCAAAAGCCTTGTCTGCTTCTTCACGCAAGGTGCAGCCATGATGAGTAAGCCCGCTCTGAGGAAGATATGCAATACGGCATTCTTTTTGAACGGCACGGCTGCCACTGTCCGGCGGAACAAGTCCCGCAAGCACTTTTATGAGGGTTGATTTACCGGCTCCGTTTGCACCAGTAAGGGCAACCTTAGAGCCAGTCTGTAAATTGATAGTTACATTTTTTAGGATATCGCGGTCACCAAAGGCAAGCGATACCTGAGAAAATTGTACAAAAGCCATTTAAATTCCTGAAATACACGGTGGTTTCGCCCCCCTTCGACAGGCTCAGAAACCGCAACCACCGCACATTATTTCTTAAGATAAATAATAACCGGACTCACTCCCCTGCTCTTAAGCTGACTGCCATTGAAAGTTGCACCAGTTGTATCTTCGAGGCGAAGAGCGTTTCCATCCAGTTTATAAAGGAAGTTTACCTCGCGGCTCATTCCGTCAAACTTCATTGTGAGCACACCATCATAAGAAGCAGCAAGATCTTTTGAAAGTGAATACTTAACCTGAGCAGAACCGGTAGACTTTGTTCCAGCATCAATTACAGAAGGCACAAGCAGCTTAAAGCCATTCCAGCGGAAAGAACCGTCTTCGATAAATTCAATCTTACCATAACTTGAACTTGAATAAATCGGACCATGAGTATAAATCTGCATATAAGCCTGAGTTCGGCGGGTCTTTTCTTCATTTACAATATCAGAAATATTTTCGGAAATAGTGATGAAATTCAAATCCTGTGGTTTACCGCTTGAGTCTGTGTAACGCAAAACAATGTAGCCTGCACGACGGTAAATGATTTTCAGAGATATACCATTCAATGTATATTCATTGTCATCAGTCTTAGTGTAGCCGTCGTAATCCCAGCTTTCGTGGATTGAAGTTGTATTGAGAGAAACCTTCTTTCCTTCTTCATCAATTGTAAATTTATAAAGCGGATGAATAAGGGCAAGATCAATGTTTTTGCTGTCAATCATAGGACGGAAATAATCCGGATACCAGACATTTTCAACAACAGTCTGCCAGCGCTCATCATCTTCCACTTCTTCAACAATTTCAGTGCCGCCAATTCTCTGGCCGTCTGCATCTGTTTCGTAGAGATTCAGGTTGTAAGAAAAACACCAGCCAAGAGTTCCATCTTCTGTAAGGATTCTGTACCAGTCACCTTCGAGGGCAGTCTTTCCTGCCATAGGAGCCTGACCTTTTCCTTTATAGAGGATTTTTATAATCTCATTTTTTCTAAGACGATAAACCTGTTTTGCAGTATTTACCGGTTCAGCACGGCAGGGAAGTCCATCAAGTTTTACAGATGCATAAGTAGCCGCATTTTCAGAATACTTTGCTGCAACAGATTTGACCTTGCCTTTTTTAACAGGCTCGGTAAGCTGCCAGAGAGCAACTTCAATTTTTTCTCCGCTTTCTGTTCCAATTACATAAACATGCGAAATATTTGATTTGATATAAACCGGTACAATGTCGCCGCTTTTAATATGCTGCTCAGGGATATTCCAGAGAACAACAGAATAGCCCATGATTTTGTCGGAGCAGGAAGTAAAAATCAGTGAAAATAAAAAAATTAAAGGTAGAAAAAGTTTCTTCATAGTATTTATTTAACGTCATTCCGAACTTGTTTTGGAATCTCTTTTACAAAGATGCTGAAACAAGTTCAGCATGACTCTTTTGTCATTGTCGGGCTTGACCCGACAATCTTTACAGCTGCACTCCAGTCTTAATTTTTTCGTTAAAGCGGTTCAGCTTCTTTCCTTCGAGAGGGTTCGGCTTTCCTTCCATAACTGCACGAAGAGCTTCCATTTCTTCACCACTGAAGTTTACACCATGATTCATATGATTAATGAAAGATTCTGTCGCCATAGGAGCAACCTTGCGGCACATCTCAAGAATAACCTCGGCATAAACGCGGATTTCATACTGAGCGTGACTGTCGAGGCGGAGCTTTAAGAAGTGGAAAAGATTGTGCAGATCCATTTCCCAGTAGAATTCTGTATAAAGAGAAAGTGGAAGATTGATGCGGGCAATTTCGCGGGCAAGACCAGAGTCAATAAGCTCGCTGTAATTTTCGTAAGCTTCTTTCTGACCTGCTTCGAGCTGACCGATTATCTTTTCTGCAGTTGCCTTGTCAAAGGCTTCTGTTGCACGTCCCTGCTTGTTATCTTTACTCTGAGGAGCAACCTTATCTGCCTCTGGAACATAAAACTCATCCTTCATAATTGAGTAGCGGCCAGAAACCTCGTTCATGCGGCCTGTGCGGTGGCGAACCCACTGGCGGGCAACAAAAATCGGCATTTTTACGTGGAAGGTCATTACAACCTGTTCAAAAGGAGAAGTATGCTGGTGGCGCAATAGGTAGTCGATGAGAGCGCCATCCTGGCTCACTGATTTGGTTCCTTCACCATAAGAAACACGTGCCGACTGAACAATTCTCTGGTCGCCGCCAAAATAATCAACAAGCCGTACAAAACCTTTGTCCAAAACCGGGTATTCTTTATCCAAAATTTCTTCTGCTTCAGGAACGATACAATGTGCCATAGGAATCCTCTTTAAATGAAAATGTTTATATATTTTATATTAAATTTTAGTTGAATTCAATTAGAAGAAATCTTAAAAAAATGATTGGCTTTCGCGGCGGCATAAGAGAAACCGCGAGACTTTCAGTTTTTTACCCAAGGGGTTTTAGGGGGCGAAAGCCCCCTAGGAGAGGGGGTAGCGTACAAGACCGGAGCGAACGGTGGTTGCGGTTCCTGAGCCTGCCGAAGGGGGCGCAACTACCGTGAGTGAGGACTTGGGAGCGAGGGGGAGACTTCCCCCACCTTGCTACAAATCAGCATCGTTTGAAGAAGAATCTACTGCGGCATCGCCATCATGATTTACTGTCTCTTCTTCTGCTACAGGGCGTTCATCTTTGATAATTACTTCAACTTTGCCGCGAGCTGAAAAAACATCAAAAAGAATCAGAGCGAGACCCGCAACCAGAACTACAATTCCAATCAGGCGGATAATTGCATTACCAAGGCTGCGAGGAGAAATGAGAATGAGAACTACAGCAGCAGCAAGAAGCAAAAGATTTTCTATTATATAGCGCTTTCGTTCTACGCCAGAATCCTTAAGAAGAGCTGCAGCATAAAAACCTGCAGCAGCAGAAATCAAAAGATAAAAAATAAGGAGCCAGATCATAGCCGTCCAGGCAGCACCGCCAATTGCAAGGGGAAAGAGAACAGCCATAAGGCCGGCAACAATGCTGACAATACTTTTTATGAAGATTGTACGACGGTAATTAAGCTCATCTGAAATCACCTTTGTAATTTTGAGACTGTAGATTCCATAGGCAATTGCGGCAAGTCCAAGAATTACAACAACAAGTTTAATCCAGAAAGCCGGGAAAATGATAACCAGAAGCCCAAGCAAGGCAGCCAGAATACCAGAAAAAAGATACCATCGTTTCATAAATGCTCCTCCAAAACCTGTCATTCCGAACTTGATTCGGAATCACTTATATAAACAAATTTACGAGCAGAAGGTTATAAAGTCAAGAAAAATAAATAAGTTGTTATGATACATTTACATATCTTCCATCGATAAAGCAGCAAGTTCACATGAATAATCATTTATATTTTGCATAAAAATATCAGCTTTTTCCTGAACTTTAGCAAGGTTGATATTTTTTTTCTGACGCTTTACTTCATAAATCTTGCAAGATTTTTTTAGATCATTGATAGAAATGATATCTATCTCGTTCATTGATTTTCTATCCCACCAGCCACCAATTTTGTTAAAATTACCTTCTTCCTGCAGCTTGCTAATAAAATAGCGTTCAAGAGTTTTACCAGTAAAGGTCTCATAATCTCGCAGAATAAACTGTTTGAGAATATCGTAATTTCCAAGCTCAATTAAATCCTGATGTGAATAAAGAAATCTAAAATAAAAGAGCATATATTCGTCAACAATCTGCCATCGAGTATTTCGAGTTTCTAACTTAGAAAGTAATGGACGTATTTGCTTTGTAATACCAAAAACATTCTGCAGATTCTGCAAATAGGCTCCAGTATTTTTTTGTATAACAGAATCAATTTCGCTTTGTGTTGTCAGACCTCGTGAAATTGCCTGCAGAATTGAAAAATAGATTCCATAATCTTTTCCAATTTCACTTATCAACAACTCTCTTCCATCTGTAAGAAATGGAGAAGCCATATTGCAAACATTATCAATCATCTTTGACTTTGTAGTAGCTCCTGCATTCATCAAAAGGAATATATATTTAGCAACTCCTCCGCTAAGCATGTAAAGACAAAGTAAATCTTCAGTTTTATATTTTGGATTAAAATCCTGAAGAATTGTTTTAACGACAGTTGGTGAAAAAGGCTTAAGATGAATGTTATGAGTTGAACGACCAAACAGAGGTTCTTTTTCATCCATAAATATTCTAGTCATAAGTGAATATACAGAACCACAAACAATAAGATTTATCTTAGATGATGACTTATAACTATCCCAGACATTTTGCATCTGACTAAAAAAAGATTTGTTAACATACTCAATATCCTGAAACTCATCGATTACAAGAGTAAAGTGAGTATTTTGTGAATAAATCATTATCTGTTCAAACAATTCTGAAAGTTTTTCTACCCTACCAAATATTTTTAAGCCTATACTTTCTTCCAGATTTTTTTGCCATTGTTCGCAAAGTGATTTTTCTGCACTTCGTGATGTAAAGAGATATGTACTTTTTCTATCGCTGATAAACTTTTTAAGAAGCTGCGTTTTGCCGATTCGGCGACGACCTGTAAGAACTGTAAAACAGGCACTAGTTTCAGACTGTTTTTCTATTTGCGACAAGGTTTTTATTTCACTGATTCGGTCATAAAACTTTTCCACTCTTTAGCATCTCCATATAATGATAGTTAATTTAATGGTTATTAAATTAACTATCATTATATTATTGTTTTTTTGCTAAGTCAAGAAAACAAAAATTTCTATGACACGATTTGCCGCGACGGTCTGCCCAAGAGTTTGCTAACTTACCATCCATGGCAAGTTACTTCAAAATTGCTCCAAGCCACCGCAATTTTGAAGCCGCTCACTCCGGTTCGAATCGTGTGACGAAGTTCTGGTAAATCACCGTTAAAACAAAAAAAGTTCGTCTTCTCGACGAACTTTAGTTTGAGACTGACACGATTCGAACGTGCGACCCTCACCTCCGCAGGGTGATGCTCTAATCCAGCTGAGCTACAATCTCATATTTGAGTGCAGTAGAACTGCCTTTCTCGGAAGCGACAGGAGTTGAACCTGCCCACCCCTTACGGAAGTGACGGATTAGCAATCCGTTGTATTACCGCTCTACCACGCTTCCATATAAAAAAAAATCGGAGCGAGAGGGATTCGAACCCCCGGACCCGTGAAGATCAACGGTTTTCAAGACCGCCCCAGTACGACCGCTTTGGTATCGCTCCATTAAGTGTTGTTATCATATAGGTTTTACAAACTTGTGTCAAGAGATAATTACGAAAGTTTGTAATTTTTCAAACTATTTTTTTTGAGGATTTACTCCCTGGCCTTGATGATGTCTGAAACATAGCAAGAATACAAAGATTATGATATATTATATGTATAGATGATAATACTAAAACCAGAAAATCAAGATATAGAATTTAAGCAAAGCTGGCAGGATGAATACCTCAAATGGATTTGTGCTTTTG
>JAEDCY010000049.1 GCA_016293915.1 Treponema sp.
AAGTGTAATGCTATATGTTGCTTTTGTTTACGAGGTTAGAATTGACGGATACAAAATAGAGACAATAAATCAATTAAGAAACAGCTTGTTTATGACACATGTCATAAACAAGCTGTTTTTTTTATGACATATGTCATACATTCTTTTAGAATAAAAATGTTAGTGAGATAGTAAAATTATAGTTTAACAGCCAAGTTTTTCAGATTCTCTTAAGCAGATTTCGGCAGTGGAGAGATCTCCCAGACGGTGGTATTCTTCGCTCATTTTTCGAAGGAAGAAAGCATCATTCTTTTTCCCAAGATTTAAGTCCAGCGCGCGTTCAAAAACATCCAGAGCAAGTTCGTCAGAGATTACGCAGTCTATGTTGTGGCGTAATATGTTTAAGGTAAAATCAATAACTTCAGGAAAAAATATATAGAAGTAATGATAGGAATATTCCATCTGAATAATCTGTTCGAGAAGAATTATTGCATCGTAGTATTCACCGCGGATTACAAGCTCTTCTGCAAGAATATAGCCGTAATCCATAAAATCTTCCCGGGTGAACCATTTTTTCAAACTGAAGTCAGCATGATTCATCTGCATGCGCTTAAACTCAGCAACTGCTTCATCTTCTTTCTGATGCATAAGAGTATAAAAAATCAGCTTTGCGCGGCTTTCCTCATCGTCACGAGCAGAAAGCCAGTCGTAATAATTGAAGGTATCTGCATTTTTATAGGAACGTTTGATGCGCATAAAGAAAGATTCATCGAAAATTGAACGCTGGCGGGCATCTGAAAGAACCCGATATGCCTGAACTACTTCATTAAATTCATCACAAAGAGTCGGAGCACCAGAGAGATCTGGATGGAGAAGCTTTACTTTTTCACGGTAAGAACGTTTAATCTCTGCCAGAGTGGCATTAGAACGCACTCCAAGAATCTTATAAAAATCTTTCATTATTGAGTTTAATATTTAAAATATTTTGAAGATTTTTTCAATATCAGGTTTCTGGATAATCATTACCGGACATTTCGAATGAGTAAGTACTTCATTCTGATCTGAAGAAAGAACATTACGTTTTACATGATGTTTTTCGGCATCAGATTCATTTCCACCAAGGATTATAAGGTCAGCTTCGTATTCATCTGCCGCGCGCAAAATCTCCGTAAAAACACCACCACTACGTAGCTCCGTCTGGCACTTTAATCCCTTCGAGCCTGCAAGCATCTGGGCATAGGCCAGATAACGTTCTCCATCTTCTTTAAGACGCTCTTCGTAATCATAGCGTTCATCTGAAACCAGAAACTTGTTCATGGAAAGATATTTTACGGTTGCAGTATCAACAACGTAAATAAATTTGATTTCGATATTATAGGAACGGGCCATCATAATTGCATACATCGCCGAATGAATCGACGAACTATGACCATTTACTGCGACAATCATTTTTTTGAAAAAACATTTTGCCATAATTCTCCGTTAAGGTAATTCCGAACTTAGGGAGCGGCACTGCGTAGCAGGGCAAAAACAGTCCAGTGGACTGTTTTTAGCGAGTCTCCGAGCAGCTATGCTGCGAAGGTTCGGAATCTATCTAAAAAGATGCTGAATCAAGTTCAGCATGATATATTTATTTTAACATGACTTTCTATTTTTGGGAATTTTTCTTTTTAAGAGCCTTCAATACAAAGACATTCTCGCGGTCGCGTTCCTCGAGCGCACTTTCAATATATGCCTTAGTTTCTTTTGCCTGAGGTATAATCATTTTATCGAGTGCGTTTACACGACGCTGTGTTTTTCTAACCTCTTCGGCAAGTCGCCAAACTATCGTTCGTATGGAAGCCATTTGAGTAAGCAGAAGCAGCAGTTCAAAAAAACTGTTGATGGTAGCATCCATATTGGCATCGGTTCCTACAAAAGAATAAAACAATTCTTTTTCCGGCATAATTACATCAATTGTTGGAAAAGACATACCGCCTATATTTACACGCTTTTCGGTAAAATCAAAATCATAATGAACAGCATGAGAAATGCGTTCAATCTGATCTGCACCGTCAATCATAAGCATTCTCTTAAAGGCAGGATACGCTTTAGCAACAGACTCATCAATATCTTTTTCCAGAAGCTTTACGCGTTCTACAAGATGCATGAGCTCTCGAACAAGAATCTCTCTTTTTTCTTCGAGCAGTTCATAGCCGTTTGTCGAAACTGCCAGCTGCTCTTTCATCATGAGAAGGTTTGATTTTGTTGGTGCGATATTTAATCTGCTCATAGGTTATAGGTTTTAGGTTTTAGGTTATAGGGAGGGGAAAGCCTTCCCCTCGCTCCAACCGCCTTCGGTGTTTTCCGCTACCCCTTCTGCGGGGGTTACCCCCGCAACGCCCCCTCCTCCGGAAGATACTTATCTATAAACTCAGGCTTAATTCTTGTGAGTTCTTCTTTTGGAAGCTCTGCAAGAATTTTCCAGCCAAGATCGAGAGTCTGTTCGATTGTACGATCTTCGTATTCACCCTGACCAAAGAATTCTTTTTCCAGCCGCTCACCAAAATGCAGGTATGCTCGGTCGAGCTCACTGAGTTCTTCTTCACCAATAATTGCTGCAAGGTTTCGGATTGCCTTTACCTTTGAATAGCTTGCAAAAAGCTGGCTTGAAACATTAGCGTGATCTTCGCGGGTCATGTCAGGTCCAATACCATCTTTCATAAGTCGGCTAAGGCTTGGAAGTCCCGAAACAGGCGGATAGATTCCCTGCTGAGCAAGTTCTCGGCCAAGTACAATCTGACCTTCTGTAATGTAACCTGTAAGGTCTGGAATCGGATGAGAAATATCATCATTTGGCATTGTAAGAATTGGAATCTGAGTGATTGAACCTTCACTGCCTTTTACACGGCCGGCGCGCTCGTAGAGCTCGGCCAAATCAGAATAAAGATATCCAGGATAGCCTTTGCGTCCGGGAACTTCACCGCGGGTTGTAGAAATTTCACGCAGGGCTTCGCAGTAGTTTGTCATATCAGTAAGTACAACGAGTACGTGCATTCCCTTTTCAAAGGCAAGATACTCTGCGGCGGTAAGGGCACAACGCGGTGTAATAATACGTTCAATAGAAGGGGCGTCGGCAAGGCTCTGGAACATAACTACATTTGCGAGAACTCCGGACTCTTCAAAAGTATCTACGAAGAATTTTGCAACGTCGTATTTAATACCCATTCCGGCAAAAACCATAACGAACTTTTCGTTACTGTTACGAAGCTTTGCCTGGCGGATAATCTGAGCGGCAAGCTTGTTATGAGGCAAACCGTTTCCAGAGAAAATAGGAAGCTTCTGTCCGCGAACAAGCGAGTTCATTCCATCAATTGAAGAAATACCTGTCTGAATAAAATCGCGCGGATAGATTCGCGCATAAGGATTCATTGGGTTTCCGTTTACATTGCGTTTTTCGCTGGAAATAATTTCCGGATATCCGTCGATAGGCTTTCCAAGTCCATTGAAAACGCGTCCAAGAAGTCCTTCACCTACACGAAGTTCAAGAGGCTCGTCAAGAAATTCAAAAGTAGCTTCATCGAGGTCCAGCCCTGTTGTAGAGCCGAAAATCTGAACAACTACAGCTTCATCAGAAATATCTACAACTTTACCTGTACGTTTTTCGCCAAGGCGGTCGCGTACACAGACAGTTTCATTATAAAAAACATTTTCAGTTCGCTTGAGGACAACGATTGGTCCGTCTACAGAAGTAACTCCGCGATATTCTATTCCCTTCATACTATTAAACTCCAAGGCGGTAAAGCTAAAAATTGCTTTCGCAATTTTTTTAACGCTTTGCTATTTATCACCGGCCGCCAGCGGCCTTACTCATATATAAGCGTTCAACTTCGCTAATCTGCGAATCAAGATGATTTTTGATTTCGTTGATTTTGTCCATCTCTTCGTTTTTATAAACCATTTTGATTCGGACAATTTCATCACAAACTGGAAGTGCAACAACCTGAGAAAGAGTTGCTCCGGCCTTAATACAGGCTGCAGCCCTCTTGTAATAATTCATCATCAATTCAAGAATTGCAATCTGCTTATCTGTTGAACAATACTTATCAATATCATCAAAAGCATTCTGCTGAAGGAAGCCGTTCTTTATCATCTCGGCAACCCTCAAAACAAGACGTTCACTGTCTGGCAGAGCATCTGGACCGATAAGGCGGACAATCTGCTGAAGGCGGTTTTCATTTTTCAAAAGTTCCAGCGCTTCCTGGCGCAGACTTCCCCAGAGAGGATTATGAACTTCCCACCAGTCACGAACCTCATCTGCATATTCCGAGTAAGAATCTATCCAACCGATAGCAGGATAATGGCGGGCATTTGCAAGCTCGCGGTCGAGTGCCCAGAAACAGCGGATAAAGCGTTTTGTATGCTGAGTAACAGGCTCAGAAAAGTCACCACCCGGAGGCGAAACCGCACCAATTACAGAAACTGAACCTTCCTGGCCTTCGAGGGAAATTACGCGGCCTGCACGTTCGTAGAATGAAGCAAGGCGGGTTGGAAGATAAGCCGGGAAACCTTCTTCGGCAGGCATTTCTTCCATACGACCTGAAAGCTCACGAAGAGCCTCGGCCCAGCGGGAGGTTGAATCTGCCATGATTGCAACATGCATACCCATATCGCGGAAATATTCTGCAAGAGTGATTCCCGAATAAAGGGAAACTTCTCGCGCAGCAACAGGCATGTTCGAAGTATTTGCAATAAGGATGGTTCGCTCCATGATTGAGCGGCCGGTTCGCGGGTCAATAAGCTCAGGGAACTCGGTGAGTACCTCTGTCATTTCGTTTCCGCGCTCCCCGCATCCGATATATACGATTAAGTCTGCATCACACCATTTTGCAACGGCATGCTGAGTCATTGTTTTTCCAGTTCCAAAGCCGCCAGGAATAGCGGCAGTACCGCCCTTACTCAAAGGGAAGAAAACGTCGATTACGCGCTGACCGGTAATAAGAGGCTCAGTAACTCCAAGCTTTTCAGCATAAGGACGTGGCTTACGAACAGGCCAGTACTGAGCCAGCTGAATTTCTTCGTCAAGTTCTGTGGTAGCAATCACGTCGTTTACAGTATAGTCGCCGCTGCCTTTGAAGCTCTTAAGAGAACGTCCACGAATAGTCGGCGGTACCATAATTTTTTCTGTAATAGATTCAGTTTCTTTTACGGTTCCAAGCACCATGCCAGGTTTAATTGGACTTCCCTCGCCCACACCTTCAGCTGCATCAAAATGCCATAACTTACTTTCGTCCAAAGGCTGAGTGCGTTCTCCAGGCAAAAGAAAGCCGCCCGAATGCTCATACATGGCTTTAAGAGGACGCTGAATACCATCATAAATATTTCCAACTACTCCAGGACCAAGGCGAAGAGAAAGAGGACGCTGGGTACACACAACCTTTTCGCCGATGTGCATACCGGTGTCTTCCTCGTAAACCTGAATAGTTGCATTTCCCTTGTTCTGGCGGATAATTTCACCGATGAGTTTTTTCTCACCTACATCAACTACATCATAAAGACCGCAGCCGTCGAGTCCTTCTGCATAAACAATAGGACCGGAAATGCGGGTAATTTTTCCTTCTATCATAAGTCACCTCCAAACAAAGTGGCTGAAAGAGCTGCACGGTTTGTATCGAGCAGTTTTTCAATCACTTCATTTAATGTAAGGCGGCAGCGGAAGTTCTTATCTTCTGATTCAAGGATGATTCCTTCTGGTTTTGCAAGGCCAATATCTTCTTCGAGAATTACTGCACCGAATTTTGTTTCTTTTACAGAAAGAAGTTTGCTGCCAATTATATCTGTCAAAAACTTTTTTGCAGCAGAAAGAGAAAAACCGTATACATAAGCATTGAGACTGAGTTCTGTTGTAACACCTGAATCAAAATCACGTGCCACTAGAGCAAGTCGTTTTTCTTCTGAAAGCCCTTCCAGATATTTATTGATATTCTGTATAACAGCATTCTGAATAAAAGAAACCTTAAAACGTTCCTTTTCGAGAGGCACAACGGCCATGCGATCTTTTTCAAAAGCTTCAAGCTTGTGTGCAAAGAACTGCTGTTTTTCTTTGGCTGCTTTTTCTATATCTGATTCAACTGAGGCAATCAGCATCTCACATTCTGAGTCTGTTTTTGCCAGCATACGCTCCGCTTTTTTACGGGCATCCGCCTGAATCTCTTTATCAAGTATATCTGTAGATCGTAATTCCTGCATTCTACACCTCAAACCTCAACACCAACGGCTTCTTTTATAGCATCAGAAAGAGTCTTTTTACCCTTGAGATGACCATTCAAACCGGGCACTTCTACAATCAGAGGAAATTTTCCTGTTTTCTGCCACGCGATTTCCTCGTCTTCAATCTGACTGGCTGCCTGCTCCGTTAAAATGAGCACACGGGGAATCTCACCGGATGGAACATTTACAATTCCACCCTTTCCGGTCACACGGTTAAATGCATCCAGAACTTCTGCTCTGGTTTCGGCCGCACAACCTTCAATTCCTGTCAGCTTAAAAGCAAGAACTAATTCGCGTTCGCCAATGATATAAAATTTCAAATCAGGTTACCTGCTGTTCCGCTCTTTTTATTTGAAAAGAATAAGAACTCCAACGAGCATACCCCAGAGACAAATACCTTCTGCAAGACCTACGAAAGGAAGTGCCTTACCAGAAAGCTCTGGATTCTCGCTCATTGCGCCCATAGCAGCAGCACCAATTTTTCCTACTGCCATACCACCGGCAATACAAGCAAGACCTACGGCAATAGCAGCTGCAAGATATTTCATGGCACCTGCAGAAGCAGCAGAAGCTGCAGCGGCATCTTCAGCGAAGAGCATAGCACTGCCAGCAAGTAAAGTGATAAAAGATAAAATTCTCTTTTTCATAAAAATACTCCTATATCATATATGCCTTTCGGTGGAAAAGACACCTGCTAACGGAATGATGTTAGCAGGTATCTTTTCCACCTACGGCATATAAAAACTAAGTCTATATAAATAAACTTTTCTCCTTTATTGCAAGGTGATTTCGATACGCCCTTCGGGCTACTCAATCACCGTTTATTTCAACTCGAAACGGAACGGCTTGAACTCTTTACCTGTTTCATGGAAGAAC
The DNA here is from genome assembly GCA_016293915.1 of Treponema sp. Lineage (GTDB taxonomy): Bacteria > Spirochaetota > Spirochaetia > Treponematales > Treponemataceae > Treponema_D. Next base: position 7,105 of record JAEDCY010000049.1, read on the forward strand.
TTGCTGAAGAATTCGTAATACTGAAGACGTATTACCTGAATTGCAACAATCATTCCTTCCAGCACAATAATAAGTGCGTTTCCGGCAATTAAAACTATAATTCCGCCGATACTTCTCGGTCCACCTACCATTTCTGTAAGTGTAAGAATTGTAAAATTCAAAACTGCATGTGAAAGAGCAAAAGCGCCGACACGCACAAAACTTACAGTATTTGAAAGATAGCCGGAAACAACTTCAATCAGTTCAACTGCACCAGAAATCACATAAGTACCAAAGCCGTTTTCAAACAAAGGCTTTTCATGATTCAGTGCCCGCTCAAAAGGCTCTGCAAAAGCTGCAAAGAAAAGCGAAACAAGAATTATGATAATGTCATAAGCTGCAACTGCATGCTTTGCAAGAACTATGCGGAGAACAAGCGCAATTACATACCAGAAGAACACTGCACCTGCAAGTCCATTTTTACCAAGCAGAGCTTCTGCATAACGTTTACGCCCAAGATTATTTATGATATTCAAAACAAGTCCGCAGGTATTAATTACAAATCCGATTGCAACAGCAACACCAAAAACACCAAACATAACGTAAATTGATTTAGGATCTGCAGACGGCATTAACTTCAAAATAGGAGCACGAGGAGTTCCGAAAAGTCCTGTTACCCATTCAGCAAAAGGCTCAAGAACAGTTTCTGTTCCAAAGAATTCACCGGTCAAAAGTCCCATAATCGAACTTGAAATACCTATAGCCATGAAAATCGGGGCAAACTTATTCCAGGCGCCAACTTTTATTACATTGCACAACATCAGGATTCCAAAAAGAACAAAGAAGAGGCCCTGACCAAAATCTCCAAACATAATTCCAAAAAGAATTGTAAAGAAGACAGCTACAAAAGGAGTTGGGTCAATAGCCCCATAAACAGGAGAACCATAAGAGAAAATCATTCTCTCAAAGCTCTTTACAAATTTACCATGCTTAAGCTTTACTGGAACCTGCTCCTTTCCAGACATAACAGAAGGTACTTCAAACGGCTCATAAGCACGAATTGCAATCCGTCCCTCAGTAAGTTCGTCTAGCCCCTTCATATAGTTTTCAGTTTCGCTGGCAGGAATCCATCCGGTGATACGGTAAACAAGTTCAGTTGATTCCAGACGGCGGGTAACATCTTCTATCTGAACGGCAATAGTAAAACTGCCGAGGAGCTTTTCAATCTGAGCCTGATGAGTTTCTGCAAAATTAGATTTTTCAGCAATAAGTTCTTCGAGATTTTTATCAGCTTCTGCTTTCTTTTGTTCGAGTCCCTTCAAAGCAGATTCAGGAACACCTTTAAATTCTGCCGGAACTTCAAGTTCAACAAAGTTATGATTTTTAAGTTCAGCATCAAGGGCAAAGCGGCCTTTTTTTGAAGAAGCAACAAGTATATGAGAAGAATCATTTCCAAGTTTAATTACAACCGCAGAACCTTCGAGTCGGTATTTCAAATCTTCATACTGATTTTCCGGAATACGTCCAATGCGAAGAGACAGAAAGGAAAGATGCTCAAGCTCAGAATACGAAACCTTAAGATTCGAAAAGGCCATTGCTTCTTTATAAGCTTCGTTTACTTTGTGAGCCTCGTCTTTTGCATCAGCAATTCTTGTTTTTAAATCTGTATAAGCGGCAATAATATCTGCGGCCTTTTTACGGTCGTCATCGCAAGGTGCACTGCAATCTTTAATTCCTGCAAGAGAAGAATCATAACCAAGTTCTGTATAAGCCTTTGAAAGGCTGTCATAAAAGTGAGAATCAATATTTAATGATTCTTCGCCTTCTGCATCTTTTGCAGCTGAGTCCTTCAACTTTGACTGAAACTGAAAATTCTCTTTTTTACCTATATATTCAATTACAGCTGAAATATCATTCTTAAGAACCATAAGTTCAAGAAGCTTCATTTCTGCAGTTTTAGCCATTTATACCTCCAACGACTTCCATAGCCTCTTCGGGATTTACATTTAATCTTATACTTTCAACAGCAGTACGTATACAGCTGAGCTCAAAATTCTTCATTTTATACCAGCCGATAAGCGAACACGGGTCTGACGGAAATTGATGAAACAGTTTTGTTGCCTTTCTGTTAATTTCCACGCGGTTGCGACGTTCTATCCAGACAGGATCAATCTGCCAGACCTGTCCATCTTCATGAGGATTTACAAGATCTGAATATTTCCAGTTGCTCCACGGCTCATATTCATCAAGCGGCCAGTCCAGGATTTTAATTGCTGGAGCAGCAACAGGATCTGAACGGCCAGGCTTATCTGTTACATAAATCAGATTACTGATAATATCTTCATTCTTCATATTGTAAAACAGTCTGAGTCGTAAAACCCATACAATATTTTTTATAATGAATTCCTGCTTGTAAAGCTCAAGAAGAGCCTCGCTTGCCTCCCCCTTCTCACGCTGAGCTGATTCCCAGAGATGGCGGCAAACCTGAATGTCGATTTTAAATTCAAACTGCTGCTGCTCGTGAATTGAAGGAACTTTATTATACCAAGAAAATGGAGTTCCTCTGGTAATTTTTTTAATATCAGGCCAGGCTTTATAATGTAATGAAGAATACGAGCCTAAATCTATCAACTTTGGAGGATTTTTTTCTCCCTTACACAAAGAGGCTCCAATTTCTTTAAGATTTTCGCCTTCAAAAAGTAAAAGCTGATCAACAAGTACACGCTCCGGCTTATCATACATATCAATAAACTTTACATACTGAGCTATAAAGTCAGTAAAAGCTTTTTCCTCAATCTGCTGAGAGAGAAGAACTTCAGGTACAAGAGGCGACTGAGTTCTGTAAAGAAGAGTCCATAATTCACCTATAGACTTAGCCGAAAAAAATTGATGAGCACGTTTAGCTGTAAATGATTTGCCTATGATTCCGTTGGCTTTTGCAAAAACAAAGGCATCTGCACCAGTCTTATCCACAAGGAACTCCTTAATCAGACCGGCTTATGAAAAAATCAGCCTGTCAAGCAGAGACGAAAAATCCTCATAATTCTGACTCTTGGCAGCCAGAGATTCTTTATAGGATTCTATTTCTTTCTGATATTTCTCTGCAATTTGCTGATGATTATTCTGATATTCAGCTTCAAGGCGGGCCGCTACTTGTTCATAGCGGATTTTATATTCTGCGTTGTATTTAGATCGGGCTTCTGAGAGGCGGCGGTCTGCTTCCTGTGCGGCATCGTTTATAAGTGTCGATGCATTTTTTTCTACTTCAAGCAGATGATTAATGGCATCAATTTCTGTATTCTCTGCCATGATATGACTCCTGTAATTATTTACATTTCCATAGACTCTATAAGGTCATACACTTCCTGCGAAGTTTGGGCCTGTAAAACATTTTTTACAAAATCCGGATTACTTACTATCTGAAGAATATCACGTAAAACGTGAAGATGAGTCTCAGTATCTTTTTCTTCAAACAGGATTTCAAAAACTACATTTACTACAGGATGTTCAGGATTTACATCTGGTTCCGGTGAATCAAATTCAATTCCCGAACGGCTGATTCCTAAAGCCACGAGAGTATCTCCCGCAGAAGAGCACAATGCATGTGGAACAGCCACCATTGGAAATACAGCAGTACTCATTTTCTCTTCCCGTGCAACAAGAGCATCCATTGCTTCCCTGCGATTCAAACCGGGATTCCTAGCAACAAGAACTTCCAGAAGTTCTGCAAAGCACTCTTCTTTTTCTGTACTTTCCAGAGCAACCTTTATGGAAGATGGAGAAAGGAAACTGCTGAGCATTCAACGCTCCTTATTCAGCAGCTTCTGATTCTGCCCACCAGTCACCTGTTGCAGTTTCAGTTGTTGACTCAGTAGATTCTACAGAAGTTACAGGAACGAGATCCTTTTCAAGTTTAGGCTTTTTGTTTACCATTGCAAGACCAAAAGAGAGTGCAAAGAAAAGAAAAACCAATACGAAAGTTGTCTTGGTAAGAACACTTGCAGAATGTGAACCGAAAGCAGCAGTTCCACGACCACCAAGAAGTCCCATTCCGTTTTCACCATCGTCCTGAATTGAAACCAGCAAAACCAGCAATACACAAACGATTACGAAAAATACCAGAAGAACAAGGCCAATTGTACCCATAATTTATTTCTCCAAAAATTTTAATTCAGATAAAGTGTTATATATTTTAATAAAAATGCTCTACTTCGTCAATGTATAACAAAGCGGTTTAACAAAACAGGCTGAAGCAGAATTATCTCTGTTCAGCCTGTGTATTATAATGGATGCTGAAACAAGTTCAGCATGACCTTATTACTGAGTTTTAGCGCTTAATAGTTACGGCAAATACTTTGCTGTACCATCTTGCGGCTGTATCACCAGTAAGCTGCTTCAAAGCAAGAACTGTTACACAGTAAGTCTTTCCTTCAAGAGGATCAATTGCACCTGGAGCAACAGTTGAACCTCTTGTATCAAGTTCTACTGTTGAACCTTCAGCAGTTCTACTTGCTTTATCACCAAAGTTTACCTTGATTGCTTCTGCACCAGCTACTGTAAATGTAAACACAGGGTTTGTTGCACCAGTTTCAGTCAAATCCAGTACTGCATTCTTACAGTCTACATTAGAAGTACTAACAATATCAGCAATTGCAGTTACATCTGCATCATCAAGTTCTCCATATTCTTCCGAAACAGTATAAGAAATAATATATGTAGGATCATAAGAAGCCCATACAGAAAGATTCTCCCAATTATTATATGTAGAAATTGTTGTTGCAGCAGCAGCTGTACTTGGCTTGTAATACCAGTCAACAAAAGGATTATGATTACGAGTTGCCATTGGATATGTATCTGCAGATCCAGCAGCAGGCTTTCCTGCCTGAAGAGTAATTTCTGCACCGGCATAAGTCTTGAATTCTGTATAAGTTCCTTCATAACTTTCTGTCGCACTTTTCTCAAGTTTTCCACTGCTAAGATCATAATCAATCTTATAGCGGTTTACCTTAGATGTGCTATAACCTGTTAATGCAGGTTTTGTTGCTGTTGCTGCTACGTTATCTGCATCAACACAAGCAGTACGTCCTTCGAACTCAGAAATACCACAAGAGTTCCATGCTGCAATTTCAAAATCATAAAGCACACCAAGCTTAAGGTTTACTTCACAACTTGTTGTAGAGGTTCCAAGTGTTCCATCTGCACGGAAATCACTACCCCAGAAATAGTATTCATCAGTTGCAGTATCTTCTTCTGCACCATATACTTTTGTACTTACAGGTGTATCAGTTGATGTTGTTGTATAAGCATCCCATTCTGTTACTTTAAGGACAAAGCTCTCTTCGTTTGTAGAGTTATCAGTCCATTTAATGTGAGCCTTGTAGAATCCGTTCTTTTCAGAACCTTCAACAAGAAGAACTTTAAGATTTTCAGGTTTTTCAGGAATTCTATCCATAATATCTGGAACAGTAACATCAGCTACAGTTTTTCTTCCAGGGGCAACTACTACTACATCAGAATAAAAACCTGTTTTTCTTCCTGAAGAAGTTTTAAACCAGATTTTGAACATATAACGGCCAGGTTCAACATCCAGATTATTTGCTGTAAATACACACTTTGTATTTGGTTCTGTAGAATCTGGATCTGATGAAGATACAGAAAGATCTGACAATACAAAAGCAGAATCAGATATCTCCATCTTTGTATTATCTGAACCAACTGCATACAACTGATTATTATCAATCTTATACAAACCAGCTTCACACTTGTCAATTTTTTTATCTGCTACAGATTTATATGGGTCGAAGAATTTTACTGTAAGCTCAACAGAACCTGCCTGATTTACTCCATCAGGAGTCAAAGTGAATTCAATGTTTGTCAAAGCTGTATTTGTAAGGTCAGCAAAGTAATCACCTTTAAGAACAGGAACTGCACTTGCAGCATCTGCACCATCATAAGCAGTAAGAGTAAGATACCACTTATCATAAGTCAAAGAAACTACAGCCTGTTTTGCAGTAAGTTCTTCAGCTGCAAACACGTGACTTACAGAAGCACCCTTTGCAGAAGTACCTGTAAGTTCAAGCTTCTGAAAAACTGAAGTATTATCATAAACTGTTGTAGGATTAATAGTTCTGGCTCCAGCTTCATTAATGGTTTCACCTACCCCAACAGAAACAAGACACTGTCCAGGTAAAATCATACCACCAGTTATCGCTGCATCATTTGATGAAATGTTTGTACAACCTGCAAAAAGCATTACTGCTAATGCAGCCCAAAGCAAATTATAAAATTTACTTTTCATTTTTACCTCCGCGCCGGGTACGAGCCGGCAAATAATTATTCTATAATTATTAAAGCCGTGTCCTTATATTCGGTTCCATTAGAATCTGTAACCGTAAGAACCAGCTTATTTACAACATCATCCCGAAAAACTCCGGGCACCCGATACGATAATTTTTTTTGCTCAGCAATATCAGTTTCAACTTCTTTATTTTTATCTTTTATATCCTTAACAAGAGCCGTCCACTTATATGAAACACCGCCATCAGGTGCAATAAGTGAAAGTGTCGTTCCCTTTTTCAACTCATAAGAATCTGAAAGCATAGTACTACAATTAAAATCTGGTAAATAAATTGAATACACCCTTTCGTCAGATGCTTCTTCGTGAAAATACTTTTTATTAAAATTATCAATAACCTGATTATAAGAATTGCTGCAAGAAAGCAGAAGAAAAATCAAAATAATCAAAAAAGAAATTCCACTTCTTTTCATTTCTGTTTACCCCATTTAAGATTTACACCAACATAAGCAGACGGACTAAGTTTTCCAACCGAGTCATATTCACAGTTTATATTGAACTCAAAGAATCCAACCATCATTCCTGCCCCACCGCTTATAAAAGCAGAAAAAACAGAATCGCCAATAATATATCCGCCAGACAAAAGCGCCAGCGTTGAAACCTTAGCTCCAAAACGAACTTCGGTTATAATGCAGACAGAATTTCCCCATGGTGAAAACAAAAAACCAGTAGGCACAAACACAGCCGCAGAAAGAAGACTCGGTGGATTTACCACCTGCCCTCTTATCTTATATGTTGTTGGAAAATCAGAAGACGGGAATCCATATTGACCGGTTAGTCCAAGACCAAAAAACCATGGAGCAGTTTTATTACAATATCTGTATTCAACACTAAAATTGATTGACGCAAGATATGGTTTATTCAGATAATTAGCACCTGCCGCGAATGTTACTTCCTGAAATCTTACACTTGTTACAGCCCCTTTCTTTCCTGCAAGACTTGAATCGGTAACAAGAGTCATATTATCTTCAAGATAAGGCTCAACTTCAAAAAGTCTTACCTCTCCGTTTATGAAACCAGCATACATATAATCTGCTGCAAGGTTAAAATCAAAAACTGTAAAATCTGAATCATCCGGAATATTTACAACAGAAACAGGTCTTCTTGAGGAAATGCTGTAAATCATAACTTCATTTTTATCATTTTGAATGGCTATAAGATCCGGATCTTTAAGAGGACGGATAGCTGTAATTGCCCTTCCTGTCATAATTGAATACAAGGTATTTCCGGCATAATCAGAAATTCTAAAGGAGTTTCTTCCATCCTGACTGATTATATAAACTGAATCTTCTGTAAAATAAACTGGAACTCGGGAACGAGTATAAATACCGTTAATCTGCGTAACTTTTGTACTACTATGACTATTCCAGATATATGCATTTCCATCGAGAGATACAGTAGCAAGATATTCTCCGCTTGGACAAAACTCCATTGCATACACCATTGCTTTGTGTTCTGATATCACTCTTGTAATTGAACTCTGAGTAACTCTCAAAAGAAAATGAACCTGGATAGTATTATCACTGAAGGCTGTGGCGATATAATCTGAATTACGACTGAAAGCTGTTGCTGTTATTGATTTTTTTTGAGTTGAATCTGAACAATCCGCAGAAAAATACGGTTCTCTGTTATTAAGATACCAGCCGCCTTCATCTTTCTTTATTTCTATAACCTTAAAACTTCCATTTCTAGTCATTATAGAAATATATTCTTTATCATTTTCTGTATAGAAAACTGTTCTTACAGAATCAGATTCATTCAAAAGCCCTACTTTGGAATAATCAGAAGTATCATAAAGTATTACATTATTTTCAAATGATACTGCAAGGAGAGTTCCAGCCTGATTCTGAGAAATCTGAAGAACTTCTCCTTCCGGTTCCGATATGCAGATATTATCTTTTACCTCATTATCCTGAGCATATAAATTTGAGAAATTTAAAAATACTAAAAAAATAAAAAAAATAATGAAATTTACTTTTTTCATTGCTCTCGTCCAATATCCAAATATTTTTAATTTCCAACTGAATATTTTACAGAAAAATAAAATAATTGTATTGAGTAATTAGTCACTGAAAAACTGTGAAAAATTCACGGGGGTGACCAATAAATTTACCTTCTGGTGTCATTCCGAACTTGTTTCGGAATCTATAGACCTAAATGTAGTGTAGATGCTGAAACATAGGGAGCGACACTGCTATGCAGTGTAAAAACAGTCCAGTGGACTGTTTTTAGCGAGTCTCCGAGCAGCTATGCTGCGAAGGTTCAGCATGACAATACTTTTTAGTCAGTCCCGTGATAAAATTTTATCAAGAAGGATTTATATTTTAATACATTTCCTTAAAAAGCAATTTTTTACAATACACAAATTGGAACGAAAGTTTCTGCCTTCAAAGATGCACCACCGATAAGACCACCGTCGATATCTGGCTGTGCAAGAAGCTCTGGGGCATTAGAAGCTTTCATAGATCCACCGTACTGGATGATTACTTCATCAGCTACTTTCTGATTGTAAAGTTTTGCGATGTATCCGCGGATGAACTTGTGAATAGACTGAGCATCATCTGGAGTAGCAGTCTTACCTGTACCAATAGCCCAAACTGGTTCGTAAGCAATTGTTACATTCTTCATCTGTTCTTCAGTTACACCTGCAAGACCTGCAGAAAGCTGGAATGCACAAACCTGCTCAGCTTCGCCAGCCTCACGCTCGCTCAAAAGTTCACCGATACAAAGATCAACTTCGAGACCAGATGCAAGAGCCTTGCGAACTTTTTTATTGATAAGTTCATCAGATTCACCGATTTCGTGGCGACGCTCAGAGTGACCAAGAATTACACACTGACAACCGATATCCTTGAGCATTGCGCAAGAAACTTCACCTGTGTGAGCTCCGTTATCTGTAGCAGCACAATCCTGAGCTGCGAGAATAATATTACTTCCCTTTACAACCTGAGCAACTGCATCAAGGTATACAAAAGGAACTCCAATCATATATTTGTTTGTTTTACCCTTCAACTGTTCAACAAGGTCTTTTGCGAGAGCAACAGCCTCAGCCTTTGTTGTATTCATCTTCCAGTTTCCAGCAATATAATGTGTACGTGCCATAGTTATCTCCTGTTATGTACATTTGTTTGATTTGTTTATCTTATTTTAATGAAATAGATTTTAGAATTCAACATCCTCATCAAAAAGCGGTGTGCTGAAGTAGCGCTCTGCAGTATCAGGTAAAACAGTTACAACAGTCTTTCCAGGTCCAAGCGCCTTTGCAAGCTCAAGGGCCGCAGCAACGTTTGTTCCGCTGGAAATGCCGCACATAATTCCTTCCTTGCGGGAAAGTTCGCGGCTTGTTCTGATTGCCTGACTATCTGTTACGATAAAAATATCATCATAGATTTCTTTGTTCAAAATCGGCGGAATAAGTCCATCTCCAATTCCCATCTGAAGGTGGGTTCCTACACTACCACCGCTGAGAATTGCTGCGTGTGCCGGTTCAACGGCCCAGATTGTGATTTCGGGATTTTTTGATTTTAATACCTCGCCGATTCCGGTGAGAGTTCCGCCCGTACCGATTCCAGAACAAAAACCGTCTATAGGACCATCAACATCTTCAAGAATTTCTACGGCTGTTTGCTCACGCTGAATCTGCGGGTTAGCCGGATTTTCAAACTGCTGAGGAATAAAAACATGCGGGTCCATGTGCTGCATGTAAAAAGCAGTATCAATACATTCCTGGATACATTTTCCAATGTCACCGTTATCGTGAACTAACTTAACTTCCGCCCCATAGTGCTTAACCAGTTTGCGGCGCTCTTCGGAAACACTGTCGGGCATAATGATTACAGTTTTGTAACCGCGAACCGCGCCAATAAGGGCAAGACCTATTCCCTGGTTACCACTGGTAGGTTCAACAATGACTGAATTTTTGTCGATTAAACCACGGCGTTCAGCGTCCAGAATCATATTAAAAGCAGTACGGGTTTTGATGGAACCGCCTACATTAAGTCCTTCAAATTTTACAAGGACACGAGCCATATCTGGAGTTACCATTTTCTGTAACTGAATAAGAGGTGTGTGTCCAATAGCTTCAAGAATGTTGTTGTAGATCATATATAATAACTCAAAAAAAAGACCTTCGGATCAAGCCCGAAGGTGACAGTAGCGTCATTGTCAGAACGCCCCTCGTCCTTGCGAGGCCAAAAGGCCGTGGCAATCCACATACAACAATACCTTGTTATTTGTGGATTGCTTCGCTACGCTCGCAATGACTTATTTCTGAGCAAGAATAGCAATACCAGGCAATGTTTTTCCTTCGAGGAATTCGAGAGAAGCTCCACCACCAGTAGAAACGTGGCTCATCTTGTCTGCAAGGTTGAACTTGTTTACAGCGGCAACAGAGTCACCACCACCAACTACAGTCATAGCACCCTTAGATGTTGCTTCTGCAACAAGGCGAGCTACAGCTTCAGTTCCCTTTGCAAAGTTTTCGAACTCGAATACTCCAACAGGTCCGTTCCATACGATAGACTTAGAAGCAAGAATAGCGTTCTTGTAAAGTTCAACAGTCTTAGGACCAACATCCATACCCATAAGGTTATCTGGAAGATCAACTGCATCAACTGCAACAGGATCCTTATCAGCAAATTCAGCACCACCAACATGGTCAACTGGGAGAAGAATCTTAACGCCAGCCTTTTCAGCCTTTGCAAGAAGATCCTTTGCTGTATCGAGGAAGTCATCTTCTACAAGTGACTTACCGATTGAGTGTCCCTGTGCCTTGAGGAATGTATAAGCCATACCACCACCAACGATGAGTGTAGAAGCGTTCTTCATAAGGCTTTCAAGAACAGCAATCTTTGAAGAAACCTTTGCACCACCGATAATAGCTGTCATTGGTTTTTCTGGATTTGTTACCATTGGCTGAATGTATTTAACTTCTTTTTCCATAAGGAAGCCGCCAACGCTTTCTACTGGCATGAACTTAGCGATAGAAGCTGTAGAAGCCTGATCTCGGTGAGCAGTTCCGAATGCATCGTTTACGAAAATGTCTCCGTATGTAGCAAGCTCTTTTGCCATTACATCGCGCTCTGCTGCGTCTTTAGAAGTCTCTTCCTTGTGGAAGCGAACGTTCTCGAGCATTGCAACAGCTCCTTCTGGAAGAGCATCGATAGCAGCCTTCTGTCCGAGTGCATCTGGAAGGAAGGTAACTGGCTTTCCGAGTTTTGAAGCGAAATATTCTACAACCGGCTTCATGCGGTTCTTTCCGTTGATGAACTTTTCTGCATCAGCGTCTGTCCAGGTCTTTCCAGCCTTTTCAGCTTTTTCCTGAGCCTTTTTTACGTCCTTTTTAGGGTCTCCAAGGTGGCTCATAAGAACGAGAGAACGTGGG
>JAEDCY010000088.1 GCA_016293915.1 Treponema sp.
GTTAGAGATATAAGCAAATCATTTTCATGCAATTCATAATCTTTAAGATTTTCTTGTTCTGTAATTGGATAAAAAGCAGGAGAGTTATCTTCAATAAATCCTTTTTGAACATTTGTAATCCGAATTACTCTGATTCCTGAATCTACATATTTATCACTTTTAAAAGCATAACCATTAAGTATTTCACACACATCCCCAAGTCTTACCGTCTTCCACTCATTCATTTTTCAACTCCATTGTTTTCATCGTTAGAAAGGTTTTTCTGAATTTCTTCTTCTGATGGTAAAACTTTCTTGAGGGAATAGGTTGATATTCCAATCGGCTCGCTCAAGTTTTCTACAGTCCATTGAGCAACTACATCATTCTTTTCCTTGCAAATTAAAAGACCAATTGTATTTTTATCAGTCTTATCTTTCATCATATGATTTACTGCATTGCAATAAAAGTTCAGCTTGCTTACAAACTCCGGTTGGAATTTTACAACCTTTAATTCAACAACAATATAGCAGCGTAATTTCAAATGATAAAATAGCAAGTCAAGTTCGTAATCATCTCCATTAACTACAAAAGGAACATGACTTCCTACAAATGCAAAACCATTTCCAAGCTCCAGAAGAAACTGTATTAAGTTCTGTTCCAGTCCTTTATGCAAATCTTTTTCTTCATACTTTTCAGACATAGAAAGAAAATCAAACTTGTATTCATCTTTAAGGATTTCTTTTGCACATTCGCTCTCATTTTCAGGAAGTGTAAGTGCAAAATTATTAATTGTATTTCCACGGGTTTCAAAAAGCTTTGTGTCCATCATATTGATGAGCATTGCACGGCTCCATCCGTTTTCTTTTGTTTTTGAAATAAAAAACAAAGCTTCATCAATCGATTTTGCTCGTGTAAATATTTCTATATGATGTCGCCATGGGATTGTAAATAGAGTGTCCTTGAATTCGTCACCAAGCTGGGGACGAATTTGCCTAGATTCTGCACCAACTTGGTGCAATTTTTCAGTATAGAACATATAGAATCTTTTCATATAACGAAGATTTCGCTCTGAAAAGCCTTGTGCGTCTGGGAATTCTGTCTTTAATTCCAAACTTGTTTTTTCAAAGAACTTGCTTCCATAAGATTTCTCAAAATTCCTTTCTGAAATATCTTTACCGATATTCCAATAAAGTTCCAGCATTTCTTCATTTACAGCTATGCTGGCCTTAATCTGAGCTCCACGAACTTGCTTTTTTATTTGAGTAATCCATGTTTTAAATTCTGTATCATTTGGTAAAAGTTTTTTGGCCATTGTTTATTCTCCAAGTTTCATGTTCAAAAAGTGCGACGGTATCGCACTTTTTTTCTTTGATTAGTCTTCAAGCATCTTCTTTAGCTCAGACAAATCAGAAGTAATTTCTTTCTGCAATTCTTCAATTTCAGAAATCAAAACAGATGGCTTTGGATATTCAACTTTCTCATAAACAACTTCTTTGTACTTATTAATAGAAAGGTCATAGTTGTTAGCAACAATTTCAGACTTTGGAACAAAGAAACTCTGTTCAGTTCGTTTGCGGTCTTTTTCGTTATCAAGAGCATGGAATCTCTTAATAATATCTGGAATATCATTTGCATCTACCGGCTGCCTTTTATCATCAAGACTAAAGCCGTCTGCTTTCATATCATAGAACCAGACATTTTCAGTTCCACCAGCCCCTGTTTTTGTGAAAACAAGAATACCTGTGCTTACTCCTGCATAAGGCTTGAATACACCGCTAGGCATACTGATTACAGCCTGCAGCTGATGATTTTCTACAAGTTCTTTTCTAAGTGCCTTATGTGCATTAGATGAACCAAACAAAACTCCGTCAGGAACAATACAAGCACAGCGACCACCTTTCTTAAGCATACGAATAAATAATGCAACGAACAAAAGTTCAGTTTTCTTTGTATTACAAACATCAAGCAAATTAGGATTGATTGTCGATTCGTTTACAGTTCCTGTAAATGGAGGATTAGCAAGAATTACATCATACTGTCCTTCAATCTGATTTGCCTTACTGACACCATCCTGATATTCAACTGTAGGATTTGTAATTGAGTGGAGCATAAGGTTCATTGTACTAATACGGAGCATTGTCATATCGGTATCGTAACCGGTAACAAGTCCTTTCATATAATGATCCCATTGCTTATCGTTCATCTTGTTTGCATTATGTTCACGAACATAATTTGCTGCAGAAATAAGGAATCCGGCTGTACCGCAGGCAGGATCACAAATGCAGTCATCTGGAGTTGGCTGAATAAGATTTACCATAAGATTTCTGATTTGTGCAGGAGTTCTAAACTGTCCGTTCTGGCCGGAAGCGCTAAGCTTATCAAGCATATATTCGTAAATATCGCCAAGCATATCCTGGTCTTGAATGTCGTTTTCATAAAGTTCATCGAGTCCTGCAATTACATTTACAAGAACCTGTGGAGCTGGAATCTGAAAAGTAGCATCCTTCATAAACTTTGCAAATGCACTTTCATTATTTCCGTGCATATTCTTAATGAATGCAAAAATGCCGTTCTTTTCATCTTTCATCAAAGAAAAAATTTCATCAGGGCCAAGATTCTTAAACTTGCTCCAGCGGAGCTTCTGCTGGCTTTCATCAAAAATATGATTACCTTTAATGCCCATCATATTTTCTTTCTGTTCAGTTTCAATCTCAATATCATCAAGAGAGCGGATAAACATCAAATAAGAAAGCTGCTCAATACAAGTCAGCGGATTAGCCATTCCAGCCGCCCAAAGTTTTTGCCAAATGTTATCGATTTTATTTTTGATTTCGCCAGTAATCATTTTTATATTTTCCCCTATACACATAATATAGCATAAAGCATTAAGTTTATATAGTATTATCTCGTCCTGTCTTTTTTTCTTACTTCATAGTTTCATTTTTATAAATATGCTATACTAAACATCGGAGTAAAAAGATGACATACACAACAGCTTGCAAACCTGGTGATATTTTCTACGGAAGACTAAGAATAGAATATAAAGAACTTCTCAAAATCAAAGTAGCCAGTATTCTTATAACAGAAGATGAAGGCATATGTTATAATTGTGAATATTCAAAATTAGGACAAGAAGAGTTTTCTTCTACCTGGCATTTTACAGAAGAAGATTTTAAAACTCTAATGTTCAAAACTCCTGAAGCAGCCCAAAAAGATATTGAGCAGCGTACGAAATTATATGAATTATTGGACGATTCTTCAAAAGAAATCCGTTTTGAAGAAAATCTTAAAATCGCAAGAAAGTTAATAGAAGAACACATAGCTACGATAGAAAACTTACCAAAGTTTTGTAATTTTTCTGAACCTGAATATCTGTATGTAAAAGAGCTGTTTCAAGAACAAATCTATTCTGAATAAGATTACTGGATAATTCGAATATATATTTTGTTCTCTAATTGTCTTTTAATCCTATATGAGAATACAGTTTCAGTTTCAAAAAATAAATTTGATATTGCCTCTACATATCGGAAGACCATAATAAATTTCTTTTCTAATTGAGATTGCAGTATAATTTCCAAACAGACATTAAACACTTGATTTTTTAAGCTCCCATTTCCAAAAAAATTGGGCAGGCTTAATAAAGACAAATGGCATGCTAAATCCTTATACAACAAGCATTTAAGCAAAAAAAAAGGCTTCTAACCTAAGTCAGAAGCCTTTGCCACAAGTTAGAATCGAACTAACGACATACGGATTTTCA
>JAEDCY010000013.1 GCA_016293915.1 Treponema sp.
GTGCCGCAATAGCGGTGTATCGCCGGTGGTCGAGTGCCGCAATAGCGGTGTATCGAGACCACCTCTCGAAAAACTTTTCCAACTCGAAATGCGAGTCCTTCCAATCCTCACAAAAATGGAACTTACAGGCATTCATCTGGATACTGCTACCCTCCACGCTTACAACAAGGAACTTACAGAAGGCATCGCCGCAGCGGAGCAGTCCATCTACAAGGAAGTTGGCCACGAATTCAATATTGCATCGCCTAAACAGCTGCAAACAGTACTCTTCGAAGAACGCGGTCTCAAAGCTGGTAAAAAGACCAAAACCGGCTACTCAACCGACACCTCCGTACTCGAGGAACTGGCTTTCGAAGATCCTGTTCCCCGCATGATTCTCGACTACCGCGAAATGGCAAAACTCAAATCAACTTACGTAGAAGCCCTGCCAAAGCTGGTAGACGACCAGGGCCGCATTCACACAGATTTCGTACAGACCGGAACTGCCACCGGCCGTCTTTCCTGCCGCGACCCGAATCTTCAGAATATTCCGGTCCGAAACGAAGCAGGCCGCCGTATCCGCTCGGCCTTTACCGCGCCGGAAGGAAAAGTCCTCATTTCTGCAGACTATTCTCAGATTGAACTGGTAGTTCTTGCCCATCTTTCGGGCGACAAAAATATGAGCCAGTCCTTCATAGACGGCACAGATGTCCACAAGGCAACCGCAGCCCTCATCTATGGAGTAGCCCCGGATGCAGTTACCCCGGAAATGCGCCGCACCGCAAAAACAATCAACTTCGGTGTAATTTACGGAATGTCAGCCTTCCGTCTGGCCCGCGACCTTGGAATCAGCCGCACTCAGGCAAGTCAGTTTATCGAAAACTACTTTGCCCAGTACTCAAGTGTAGATTCCTTCATCAAAGACACAATCAAAAAGGCAGAAGAAACCGGCTGGGTAGAAACACTTTTTGGCCGCCGCCGCCCGATTATGAATATCAACAGCCGCAATAAACTGGAAAAAGCCGCAGCAGAAAGAATTGCAGTAAACACACCGGTTCAGGGCTCCGCCGCAGATATTGTAAAAACAGCAATGCTGGCAGTAAGCGATGCCCTGAAAACTTCAGCTTCCCCTGCCCGCCTTCTCCTCCAGGTTCACGATGAACTTATTTTTGAGTGCCCGGACGACAAGGCAACAATAGATACCACAATCGCCTTTATCAAAGATAAAATGGAAAACGCAGTAAAACTGAACGTACCGCTGCGTGTAAGCATTGAATACGGCAAAAACTGGGGAGAATTCCACTAGTCATGGAAAAATCACGGAGCGTCATTGCCGTAGTTGGCCCAATGGCTGCCGGCAAAAACTACATATGCAGCAAACTCAAAGAAGAAGGCTGGGCCGCCGTAGATGCCGATATCCTCGTTCACGATGCAATCGAACTTGTAAAGGAAAAAATCCTTGAGACCTTCATTCCTTATGCAGAATCGCAGAATATAAAACTCACCAACCCAGACGGCACTATAAACCGTAAAAATCTGGGACGGTTGCTTTTTTCTTTCCCTGAGCTTTTGAAAATCCAGGAATCAATAGTTTACCCGATAATCACAAAACAAATAGAAAACTTTATAGATGGCCACGACAAAACCATTATCAATGCAACAGTGCTCTACAAAACACCAGAGCTCCTCTCCCGCTGCGAAAAAATCCTCTTTGTAACCGCCCCATTTTTTACAAGATTCCGCCGCGCCCGCCGCCGTGACCACTTACCCCGCCGTCAGATTTTCCGCCGCTTCCATGCCCAACGCAATCTTCTGCGCGAATACCAGAAAACCGGCATTCCTATCGAAATAATCCACAATAAGTAATTAATTAGAGTAATCTTTTTAAACTTTTTCCTAAACTTTTTTTCCTAACTACCGATAGTTTTAATAAGGTGGCCGGTTTAATAACCGGTGCAAAGAGGAAAATTTATGGAACAGAAAAAGACATTATGGATTATCGCCGCAGTAGGAGTTTTCCTGCTCGTAGTTCTGGGTGTACCGGCAATTTTACATTATCCTTCAAGGAATCCAGTTCCCGCTTATGCAAGTATCTCTCCAGTTGAAAAGAAAAGTGCTTCAAACGGCTGGACAAAAACTACTTCTGATATTTCTGCTCCAGTATCTGTTACAGATCAGGATCTTCAAGCTGCAAAAGTAAATGACCTGGTTGTTCTGGCAGACAATGCAACCGTTTATTCTCAGAATACAACATCAAATGATGCTACAACAATCGATTTGAATTCTCTTAAGAACGAAGTTCTTACAGAGGCACAGGCTCCTTCTCAGCCACAGAATATCAATATCACAGTTAATATTCCTGAAACTTCAGCATCTGAAGCAAAAGAAGTTGTAGAAACTCCAGCCATTACAGCATCACCTGCTGTAAAGAGTGTTCAGAAAGCTGATACAAAGCCAAAGGCAAAAGTTGCAAAGACAGCTCCAGCTCCTGCAACTACAACAAAAACTGCTGCTCAGCCGGCAAAAACAGAACCTAAGAAAACACAGTATTGGGTACAGGTTGCAGCATACAGCAATAAAAAAGGTGCAGAAGGTGCCCGCTCTATTCTTGATGAAAACAAGATTCCTTCAGACATCTTTACCTACAGAGATAACAAAGATAAACTCTACTACAGAGTTCGTGTAGGTCCATATACAACAAAGAGCGAAGCTGAATACTGGCGCACAAGAATTATCAAAATCAGTGAAATTGATAATGCTGGTGACAGTTACATAACAAGCACAACGATTTAATTACATAAAGTCTGTTTTATACTCCTTTATAAGGAACTGCTGAAAGCTGGCAGTTCCTTTTTTTATATTTTTTCCTGAATCATTTCCTGTTTTCATCATTTTTGAACCATATATATAGTATGAAAACAATACGAAAAATGATTATATTCTTTATTCTTGCCGGCAGTTTGTATACAAAAGCCTTTTCTGCAGACCCCTTTCACCTTGAATTTTATGCTGATTCAGAAAAAACAGTGGGAACAAGACTTTCTGCCCCTTATTTTGAATTCAGGTTTAACACCCGCTTTCCAAAAGAATCCTTTGGCTTATCTTTTTCAACAAAGAAGTTTTCATTTATTCCTTTTACAATGAAAGTCGGAAATTTAAGTGAAGGAGGCCCCATTTCTGCACTGAAAAATCCCATGCTTTCAGCGGGAACTTCTCCTTTTTCAAATGGAATCACTTCTGTTACAGGTATTTCTGCAAATCTGCCAGGCTATACTTCTTTTTCAAAAGCTGTCGGTGTTTTTGTTCAGGCAGAATTTCCCTTTCCTGTAATAATAAACTGTTTTGTAGCAGAAGATTTACATGAGCCCACATTTTCTTTGCTTTATTCGCACAGTTTTTTAAGTAAAGTCCTTACATTCAAGTTTTCGTCAACAAGCGGAAGCTTTGAATATAAATCAAACAGTAATTCGTCCTGGTTTTTGCGCAATCCCTACTACCCTTCAGGAAATCATTTATGCATATTAAATCAATTGTCTGTAGAATATAATCCTAAATCAAAAAATAAATACATTCCTTCAATACTAACGAATTTTACAGCTGCTTTTTATGAATCTCCCTTCGGAGGGCTTCCTTTTAATCTGCGTGCAGACATAAAACTGTCTGCAAAACACACAGAACTATTTGCATCAGCCTTTTATAATCCGGTAGATGGAATTATTACAAGTTCACAAAAATCAATTCCTTCCTGCATACAGCTAAAAGGCGGACTTTCTGCCAGGACAATTCTTGGAATGAATCTGTCCAGTCCTTTTTTTATAAAAAGCGGCTTCAATGTTTTTTCCCAGATTAATCTTATGGAAACTGAACATCCTCTCAAAATAAACGCTGGTCTTCAGCTTGCTGCTGCAACAAATATTCTATCCTTTTCTGCTTCATTAACTTTAAATCTTATTACATCCAGAAAAACTTTGGCCCTGCAAAAAAGTGAAATAAGCAGTATTTTTTTTCAATTAAAAGATAACTTTAATCTCAGATATATAAATGCGGGAGCAGCTCTTTCCGCAACTTTTACACCAGAAAAATCAGAAAGCTTCTCTGCAAAATATAAAATTTCTATAAATGCTGCTAATACTCATTCACAGAAGTTATATGGAAATGCCTCCTTTTCAATAAATACAAAGGGCAGCGAAATTGCGTCTAAAAATCTTGAAGCATCTCTAACGGCAAAACTCCAGTTTCGCTGGCTTATGCTTACTGGTAAAATATCCTGCAAATTTGATTTCGGTGATTTATAGTGTAAATATCTTGAATAGGTCGCATTTTTTCATTAAAATGGACAGACACTATAATCTTAGGAATATTTTTTTAAAAGAGGTATTAATATGGCTTGGGATATTTCAAAAGTAAGAAATATCGGTATCAGTGCCCACATTGACTCTGGAAAGACAACAACTTCAGAACGTATCTTGTTCTACTGTAACAAGATTCACGCAATTCACGAAGTTCGTGGTAAGGACGGTGTTGGTGCTGTAATGGATAACATGGAACTGGAACGTGAACGTGGTATCACAATCCAGTCTGCTGCTACTCAGGTTCAGTGGAAAGACTACACAATCAACCTTATCGACACACCGGGTCACGTTGACTTCACTGTAGAAGTTGAACGCTCACTCCGCGTACTCGACGGCGCTATCATGATTCTTTGTGCCGTTGCCGGTGTTCAGTCTCAGTCAATCACTGTAGACCGCCAGCTCAAGCGCTACCATGTACCACGTGTTGCATTTGTAAACAAGTGTGACCGTCAGGGTGCTAACCCACTCCGCGTTCGCCTCCAGCTTCGCGAAAAGCTCGGACTCAACGCTTATATGATGGAGCTTCCTATTGGTCTTGAAGACAAGCTCGAAGGTGTTGTAGACCTCGTTGCTATGAAGGCTATCTACTTCGACGGACCAAACGGTGAAAATCTCCGCATTGCAGAAATTCCTGCAAACATGACTGCCGATGCAGAAAAGTACCGCGAAGAACTCCTCGACGCTGCTTCTATGTTCGATGATTCTTTGATGGAAGAAATCATGGAAAAGGGTTACGATGGAGTTGCAGAAGACAAGATTATCGCTGCTATCCGTAAGGGAACACTTGCTGAGCAGTTCGTAGGTGTATTCTGCGGTTCAGCTCACGTAAACAAGGGTATTCAGCCACTTCTCGACGCTGTAGTACGCTACCTCCCGGCTCCAAACGAAGTACGCAACGTTGCTCTCGACCTCGACAACAACGAAGCAGAAGTAGAACTTGAATCAGTTGATAACAAGCCTTGTGTTGCTCTTGGTTTCAAGCTTGATGATGGTCAGTACGGTCAGCTTACCTATACTCGTGTATATCAGGGAAAAATCAAGAAGGGTGAAGAACTCTATAACACACGTAATAAGAAGAGATTCAAGGTTGGACGTCTTGTTCGTATGAACTCTGCTCAGATGGAAGATATCAACGAAGGTTGTGCAGGTGATATCGTTGCACTCTTCGGTGTTGACTGTGCATCTGGTGATACATTCGTAAGCGGTGGAGTAAACTACTCTATGGCTTCTATGTACGTTCCAGAGCCTGTAATTTCTTTGTCTATTACTCCAAAAGATAAGCAGGCATCTATGCAGATGTCAAAGGCTCTTAACCGCTTTACTAAGGAAGACCCTACATTCCGCGTATACACAGACCCAGAATCTAACGAAACAATCATCAAGGGTATGGGTGAGCTTCACCTTGAAGTATACGTTGAGCGTATGAAGCGTGAATACAACTGTGAAGTAACAACTGGTGCTCCACAGGTTGCTTACCGCGAATCTATCACTACAACTGGTGACTTCAACTATACACATAAGAAACAGACTGGTGGTTCTGGTCAGTACGGTCGTGTTGCCGGCTTCATGGAACCTGATACAGAGAAAGACTACGAGTTCGTAGACGCAATTAAGGGTGGTGCTATTCCTAACGAATACATCCCTTCTTGTGATAAAGGTTTCCAAAAGGCTATGAAGGAAGGTTCTTTGATTGGAGCTCCTATCGTAGGTGTTAAGATTACAATTAATGATGGTCAGTACCACCCTGTAGACTCTAACGATAACGCATTCCAGATTGCTGCTATTGGTGCTTTCCGCGAAGGTTACATGAAGGCTAAGCCTGTAATCCTCGAACCAATCATGAAGGTACAGATGACTGCACCTACTGAGTTCCAGGGTAACCTCTTCGGTCTTATCAACCAGCGCCGTGGTGTAATCGTTGATTCAACTGATGAAAACAACACTTCTACTGTAAACGCAGAAGTTCCACTTTCAGAAATGTTCGGATTCTCTACTATCCTCCGTTCTTCAACTCAGGGTAAGGGTGAATTCACAATGGAATTCCTTAAGTATGGTAAGGTTCCAAACAACGTATCTGAAGAGCTTCAGGCTAAATACAAGGAACAGAAAGCAGCTGGTAAGAAATAAGCTGTTAGTATAGACCCTGAAACAAGTTCAGGGTGACGTCATCCCGAACTTGTTTCGGGATCTAACGAAGGACCATCCACCAGGATGGTTCTTTTTTATTGTCACACGGATTCGATTTTGCTAACGCAAAATCTTTTTTTTGGTTTTAAAATTAGAATACAAAAAAGAAACGTCGTTAGACGTTTCGAATCCGTGTGACAAATTATTTACTTGCTTTTACGCTATACACAGTTTAGAATGGTATAAGTAAAAATATATTGCACCTCAGGAGGTACCTTATGGATAAAAAAGATTTAATTGCTCACAGCCCAGTGAGATATTTTGATGTGACTAATGCTGGCTTAAAAGACGGTGAAATGGGACTTATAACAGCAAAAAAGGGACTTGGAAAGACTTCTGTTCTGGTACAGTTCGGAATTGACAGCCTTCTTAACGACAAAGCCCTGGTACATGTTTCTTTTGACCAGCAGTCATCTAATGTAATTGCATGGTATTCAAGTGTTCTTGCAGAAATCGCAAAGAAAAAGAGTCTGAATCTTGATGATGTAAACGAAGAAATTGTCCGCAACCGCACAATTTTGAACTTCAATCAGGAAACTTTCACCCTGCCAAAGGTTGTAAATACACTTAGGGCTATGAAAGACGGCGGTATTAAAATCAGCACAATCGTTGTAGATGGTCTTGATATGAACAAGGCATCTTGTGCAGATATCAAATGCTTTGCAGATTTTATCAAATCAGAGAAAATGACGGCCTGGTTCAGTTTTACAAACGAAGCTGCTGACTTAAAAGGAACTCTTGATACAGATAAACTCGAGAACTTTACAACTGTTGCACATCTTGCTGCAGAAGGAAAAGCTCTTTCTCTTGCTATTCTCAAAAATGGAGAGGGAAAAGTTAATCTTGATGCAAAAACACTTTTGATGTCTAAAGCATAATTTCTTTATCATTACAGGCCATTAAATCTGTAAAAAAATGCACTTTTTCTATAAGAAAAGTGCATTTTTTGTTATCTCAAGTGTTATATATTATAACGAGCTTAAAATCATAATTTAAATGCTCGAATGAAGGAGTATAACATGAAAAAGTTATTCATTGGTCTTTTTACTGCATCTATCATGCTGTTTATGTCAAGTTGTGTCGTGGTAGCTGACAAACCAGCTGTAGTTGTTGTTGAACCATTATTTTATTCAATTACATTTGTAAATGACACAGAAGAAAATGTTATTGACTGGTATGTAAATGTAAAAGGAAGCAATAAAAAAATTGCTATATCATCTGAGTTCTGCCCTGTTCCATCAGGAACTTCTTCAAAATTAGATTGTCTTCCAAAAGAGAAGTACTATCAGGTACGTTTTTCCCTCTATCCAGACTATCTGACAATTTATACAACAGGTACATACTTATATCTGGACAAAGATGTTGAATACAGACTTATGGAAAGATATTACTCAACACGTTCTGCCGGAAGAACTGACGAAGAGCAGACTCCTCGGTTCTATCTCAAAGGTTCAGATGGCTCTGAAATCCCTTTGATTACAGAAACAGAAGAGCCAAGAGCGTAAATTATAAATCCTGCTGCTGATCGTCTTTCCATGGAAAGAGGAAGCTGCGGATAGTTCGGGGACCAAGAATTTCACGGTCCTCGGCAATAAGATCATCCCAAGGAATCTGACGACGCTGTTTTTTAGTTGTCAGTTCCGGATGTTCTTCAAGGTAATCATATTTATAAAGAAGAATACGCAAGGCATTTGTGTTAGCAATCAAAAGTCCTGTCATAGAAGGGAAAAATCCAATACAAACAAAAGAAAGAACAATCAAAATAAGATTGTAAAGTCCCATTGCAAGAGAAAAACCGGTATTATCGAAAAGGATTATAAAACTCTTCTTAAGGCATTTCTTAAAATTATTATGCATAAGTGCACGAATAGGAATAAACCACTGCATTGCAAGAAGATAAAAGAAATCAACCCAGAAAATTGCACATCCAAGCGCAAATCCAAATAAAGAACCAGACTCCACAATATAGTATCGGATAGAAAAACTGGAAATCAGGAATACTGCACAATTCATCAAAGCAAACAAGGTTGCATCTTTCAACACACCTGGAATTGCTTTAATAAAGTCGAATATACGGATACCATCGAAATTTGCAATATGAGCCGCTGTATCACTATAAGCAAAAACAATAACAGAAAGAATTATAACACTTAAAATCAGAACAAAAAGAAGAAGTAGCTGTGATTCAGATCTTGCAGTAAGACCATTCAAGAGAACAAGACCTAGTCCTGAAAAAAGGAAAACAAGATTTGCCAGTACAACAGAAAGAAGGTTATCCCAACCATCACAAAAATTCTTTTTAATAATAAATCCAAACATATTTAAAATTTAACAATAATTACTATTAAATACAAGAAGTTTTCATGGTAAAATAACAATATGGACGTAAATTCTTCTATATCACTACTCTCTCATATTCATACAATTACTGCTGATTTTCTTATCGAAAAACTCAAAGAACGCGGCTATCCGGATTTTGCTTCTTCACATGGAAATATACTTTTCCAGTTGAGTGTAAATGAAAAAATGACTATGGGAGAACTGTCCGAAAAAATCAACCGTGATAAATCTACAACCACAGTTCTCGTCCGCAAACTCGAAAAAGACGGCTTTATAACAGGCGATGCCGCCCTCAACGACAAAAGAAGCCGAATTATCTACCTCACCGAAAAAGGCAGGCAATTTAACGCTACGGCACAGGAATTATCATCAGATCTATTAGGAACATTTTTCAAAGGCTTTACAGAGAATGAAAAAGAAGAGTTTTTTAAAACTTTGCTGAGAATTAAAAAGAACTTTGTATAACTCTATTGACTTTAGTTTTATATAAAACTATATTATTGCCTATGAAAAAGATACTTTTATTTACAACTATTATCCTGGCATTTCTTTCTATGGGATTTGCAAAAAGTACAGGTAAAAAATCTGTTGCTGTATTTGTACCTGGCATCATTGATGACAGCCCAATCTACAATATGCTCGTACAAGGGGTAAAAGCCGCTGTAGAAGAAAAGAATCAATCGCTTGCAAAGAAAAACAAGATTGATCTTTTTGTAATGGAAGCCGGTACAAATCAGGCTGAATGGGGGCCAAAAATCACAGCCCTCTGTGCAGAACGAAAATATGATGTAATCATTTCATCTAACCCTTCCCTTCCAGATCTTGTTGAACCTATTCTTAAAACATTCCCTAATCAGAAGTTTATTCTCCTAGATGCAACTAAAGAAGGAAATAAGAATATTCATACCGTATGCTATAATCAGTATGAACAGTCATATCTTACTGGCTACATCGGCGGTTTAATGTCAAAATCACATAAGCTTGCCCTTATTGCTGCACAGGAATATCCTGTTATGAACAATGTAATCTACCCTTACTTTGAAAAAGGGGCAAAAGCTGCAAACGCTGCCTCAACTGTAGACTTTAGAATCGTTGGAAACTGGTATGATGCTACAAAAGGAGCAGAAATAGCAGATGCAGTTGCTAAAAAAGGTGTAGATGTAATTCTTCCGATTTGTGGAGGAGCTTCTCAGGGAGTAATTACTTCAGCTATAAATAACAAGATTTATATTACCTGGTTTGATGACAACGGTTTTGCTAAAGCTCCGGGAACAATTATTTCTTCCAGCGTTATGGAACAGAAGAAAATGTCTTACAATGTTACAAAAGAATTCCTTGAAGATAACACTCCATGGGCAAGTGCTAAAATGGTTGGAATCAAAGAAGGCTTTGTAGACTTTGTTCAGGATGATCCAAACTACATCAAAACAGTTCCTGCTGACATTCGTGAGACAATGGCAGCTTTGATTGCCGATATCAGAGCTGGAAAAACGGAGATAAAATAAGCCTATAATCGAAGAACCGTTAAAAAGCAAGCCGCAAGGGTTGCTTTAGGTTCATCGAAAAAATGGCTCAGGGGGGGGTGACCAATAAGTTTACCTCCTAGTGTCATTCCGAACTTGTTTCGGAATCTATAGACCTAAATGTAGTGTAGATGCTGAAACATAGGGAGCGACACTGCTATGCAGTGTAAAAACAGTCCAGTGGACTGTTTTTAGCGAGTCTCCGAGCAGCTATGCTGCGAAGGTTCAGCATGACAATACTTTTTAGTCAGCCCCACTTATAAACTATGTTACACTTAGATAATATTTGCGTAAAATATTCATATAAAACCGTTCTCACTAATGTCACTTTAGACTTTGAACCGGGAAAGATTTATTCTCTTCTCGGAGAAAACGGAGCTGGTAAATCCACCCTGGCACATGTTCTTTGCGGTGATATTTTACCAACAGATGGAAGCATATATCTTAATCAAAAAAAACTAAAAATCAGAAAGCCAAAGGATGCTATCAAGAATGGAATAGTATGTGTTCATCAAAGACCATTACTCGCACCTTCGATTTCAATTAAAGATAATCTCAGGATAGGAATAAGTCACAAAATGACAAAACTGATTCCTGAAATCAAAAAAAAATGGCTACCCGGGCGGAAACTTTCAGAAAAAGTACAAAATTTAAGTGAACAGGAAGCCTTCAACAGCTCTCTTTCTGGCGCACTGCTCAAAGGTCCATGCGTACTGATTCTGGATGAACCGCCCTTTTTAGATACAAAAAAAATCCGGGAACTTACCAAAACAGAGCTTACCATAATAATTATTACCCACAGTTTTAAAGAGGCAATTGAAAAATCAGATGAAGTTATTTTGCTGAAGGATGGAAGCGTACTTAAAAAAACTGCTTCCTCAAAAATCACAGAAGAGGATATAAAGCAAAAATTATTCGGACTTACAAAAAAAGTCATTATGCCAGATTTTATTGAAGAAAAAAATATCACAGAAGACGAAGTTTTAAAAACACGGCAGACACAGAAGAAAACAGGCTACATTCCTTCTGACAGAAGCTTCCGGGCCTCAAATCCAAATCTTACAGTTTTTCAATTATGCACAGCCTATCATACAAATGAAAAACAGACAGAACTAGAAAGCTATGCTAAAAATCTGCTGAAAAAAGCGGATGTAAATATTAAACTACACGAAAAGGCTTTATGTCTTTCTGGAGGTATGCTTCAAAGACTTATTCTTGAACGAGAGCTTGCAGAAAATCCGGAGGAACTTTATCTTTTTAATCCTACCCACGGACTTGACGTAGAAGCAACAGAGAGACTATACAGCAGGCTTGAAGGGCTTGCAAAAAAAGGAACAAAAATCATAATAGGAAAGACAGTATGAATGTTTACTATCTCGGTTCAGCATTAAATCTTTCCTCACTTTATATGCTTGCAGGATGCGGCTCTCTAATTTCAATTAAATCCGGAGACTTCAACTTAGGAGGCGAAGGACAGATTTATCTTGGAGGTTTTATAAGCGCAATAATTCTTGCAAACTGCAGGCTGCCCGTTTTTTTTGCAATACTTCTTGCCGTTGCAGCGTCCTTTATCTGTTCTGCAGTATTAGCTGCCTTTTCTGCTGTATTTAAGATTTTTCGCAATGCAGACTTTTTGTTTACATCATTTATATCCTCTGCTGCAATTATTCCCTTTTTAGACGGCTTAATCAGCGGACCTGCAAGAAGTAAAACTGACAATCTTCTTGCAACTCCTTTCATTCCGGAAGCAGTCCGCCTGAGTTCTATACTGGAACCGTCACCATTAAATGCCTCTTTTATAATTGCTCTTATATTCTGTATTGGGCTCTGGTTTCTTTTGAACCGCACAGCATGGGGAAGACAAATCTGCATACTAGGCATTTCGCCTGAATTTTCCAGATACGTAGGCTTTGCGTGTCAAAAACTTTCAATAACCTCCGCCATATTATCCGGCGGCCTTCACGGTCTGGCCGGCGCGGCCGCCATTCTCGGAACTTACTTTACCTGCCACCAGGGCTTTTATTCAGGAATGGGCTGGAACGCTTTTTCCGCAGCTCTCATAGCAGGTACAAATCCACTTGCCTTAATTCCATCATCATTTTTAATGGGCTTTATGACAACTTACGCAAACAGATATGCTCTTTTTCACAATTTTGGTTTTGATATAAGCAGTCTGATTCAGGCTGTAATCTTATTTATGATTGCATTTCCAATACTTGATAAAGCCGGAAAAAATATACGTGACTTTTCACACAATATTCCCCGCAGGAGCAGTAAATGATATTTTTCAATTCCCTGCTTTCTGCATTTGCCTATTCCTGCCCTCTTATTCTCTGCTCGCTGGGAGCTCTGTTCTCCGAATTCGCAGGCTGTCTTGCTCTCTTTTTAGACGGACTAGTTTCCTTTTCTGCATTTCTCTTCTATACATTTACCGTAACTACAGGCTCTCCGCTGGCAGGAGCAATACTGACCTGCCTCGGTGCTGTAATAATAACACTTGTATTCTCGGCAGTGGTCGAACTTGGAAAAGCTAACCGTTTTATTGCCGCAATTGCAATGAACCTTTTATTTGGAGCTCTTACTTCCTGTTTTTCCTGGGCATTTTTTGGAACTCGCGGAGTTCTTGCGGCTGATCTCTTTATGTTTTCTGTGGGAACGGCGCGCGCGGCGGCAGTTTGTTGTGGGGCGGGCTTTGTAGCGATGGCGGTGATTTTTTTAAGGTACAGCCGCCACGGGCTTTATGTAAGGATTGCGGGAAGCGATGCGGATGTACTAAAAGCTAAAGGTGTAAATCCCGGAAGCATCAAAAACCTTTCCTGGTGCCTGTCTGCACTCTACGGTTCTCTTGCTGGAATTTTACTTGCAATCAGACTTTCTTCATTTGTTCCAAATATCTCCAGTGGTCGTGGCTGGATGGCATTAGCCGCAGTTTTTCTGGGTAAAAAAAAGCCGCTGCGTATTGTAGCAGCGGTTCTCATCTTCTGTTTTGCAGATTTGCTTGCAGCAAATATTCAGAACTATATTCCAGGCATTCCATCATCATTTTTGATTTCTCTGCCTTATCTTGTTTCTCTTATTTTGATTCTGGCAAAATAACTATTATACTATCTCATCATCAGAAACTTTTTCTGTTCCCGAATTGTTTTCAAGAGTATTTTCAACTTCTTCATCCTCAGAACTTTCGCCGGTTTTAAATTCCTCAAGTACGTTCTTAAGTTCAGTAAGATTCCTGAAGCTTTCGTCACTTGAAGAACTAACGTTTTTCATCTTACTTACAATATCTGCAGTTTCTTCCTTAATTTTATGCAAATAATTAATTGCATTAAAGAATACATCATTCATGTTATCAACTTTGAAAGAAACCTGTTTCTGCTTATCTGCAAGCTGAATACAGTAACGGTTCATTTCATCAGCGGCTGTAGAAGTCTCTTCACTTCGCTTCTTAATCTGCTGCATCTGTGTATCAATTTTTCCAATTCCGCCGGTAATTTCCTGCAAAGAACCCACAATCTGATCTGCATGTGAACTTACCTTTTCAAATGCTTCAAATGCTGACTGACTGGAAGCATTTGCAGTTTCTACAGCATCAACAATTGTATTTACTACCTTAGAAATCTTATCTGCGTTTTCAGCAGTTTCCTCTGCAAGAGACCTGATTTCCTCAGCAACTACACCAAAGCCCTTACCTGCTTCGCCTGCATGGGCAGACTCAATTGCAGCGTTCATAGAAAGAAGGTTTGTCTGTTCTGCAACGTTATTGATAATTGTTACAACTTCATAAACTTCATCGAGCTGTTGTGCAACCTTATTTAAAATTTCATTAGTTGCAGAAATCTTGTCATCACCATCTGCAACATAAGTATGCATCTCTTCTGCATTTCGTACACGCTCTTCTGCCATCTTTCTGATGTAATCAAGTGTAGTTACAACTTCATTTACTGCCGAATTACTATTTTCAATAGCTGCCGTCTGCGAAGAATTACTCTGAACAAGAGTATCAACATGAAGATTCATTTCTGCAATTACAGCTATAGTACTATTAATTACAGAAACTGCTTCAGAAAACTTTTTATTAATATCATCAATATTCGTATCAATCATGGAAGAAGCTTCTGCCGTTCTTCCAGCTGATTCATTAATTGAAGATTCTGCAAGGAGAGCCTTTAGAGCAGTTGATTTTACAAGTTTGAAAAAGCCATTTATCTGATTAACCATGTTATTGATATTTGACATCAACAACCACATTTCATCACTACCTTCAGGATTCATACTTACAGTAAAATCTTTTTCGGCAAGAGTTGTAGTTATATTTCGAACTTTTACAATTCTCTTAGAAACACGTGTAGTAACAATAAGAATCAGAATCGAAAGAACTATTGTAGTAATAACAGCAAAAATAATAGCAATCGATATAAAGCGGCTTTCCATGCTGTTCATAACTTCATCAATCATCACAGAAGATTTTTGATTGAGTGACATAAGCTGTACATAAAGAAGTCGGATTTTTCTAAGCTGCTGATGTGCTTCTTCTGTCATTGAAAGAAGATTCTGCACTACAGCATCACTTGTGTAAAGCTTTGCAGATTCCCTTATACCATAATTTTTGATATTCGAAAGAACACTTGCATTTAATTTTATTGTCTCCATTGTACGGAGTATATCTTCTATAGGATTAAGGCCATCTTCTATAAGCTTCCAGGTTAATTTTACCTGTTTAAGGTTATTAGTAAAATCTTCTGGAAATTCATTCACTATAGGATTTTCAGTAAGATATGCAAAAGATTTTGAAATCTCAACTTTTTTTTCTTCAAAAGCAGAATAGGCATTTCCAATATCAAAATCCCAGTAATCCATTCTTTCGAGGTAGTCAATAATGGTACTAAGCTGGGCTTCAGTTTTAGTTTCCATATTCTGATAATCTTTTA
Source organism: Treponema sp. (assembly GCA_016293915.1). Taxonomy (GTDB): domain Bacteria; phylum Spirochaetota; class Spirochaetia; order Treponematales; family Treponemataceae; genus Treponema_D. The sequence continues at coordinate 15,307 of JAEDCY010000013.1, forward strand.
TATTTTGAATGCTTTTAAGATTAATTATTGAAAAAACGGTTAAAACACATGACTGTACTATTGTAAAAAGAATGATAAAAGAAAATTTGCGGTTCAGTTTCATAAATATAAAATCCTATGCTAACTATTTTAACATAGGATTCTGAAAATTCAAGTTGTTTATGATTGTAACAAAGTCACACGGACCGTGTGATTTTAAATCACTTAATATACACTCAATATTTTCTCAAGACGTTCTTTACCAATAATTCTAAAGAAGCTTCCAAGGCGTGGCCCCTGCTCTTTTCCAATCAATGCCTGATAAAGTGCAGTAAAGAGAGCCTTTGATTCAAGACCACATTCTGTTGCAATGTCATACATTGCCTGCTGACATTCTTTATCAAGCTGGAAGGTATCGAGCTTTGGAAGAACCTCGTCGCGAACGCGCTTTACAGCTGTAAGAAGGTCACCAGAGAGGTCTGCCTTGCTTCCGTCGTTACGGAGTTCAAAACAGAAGTCCGGTGCGCAGTCTGGAGCTGAGTGCTTTACCCAGAACCATGCACATTCAATGCGGCGGCGGAGACGCTCTTCCTGTTCAGGTTTTACATCTCCGAGAGCCTTAATTACAGCATCAATATCACCAGAATAAATCTGAAGCAGTGTTGTAAGCTGGCGGATTGTAATCTGATATGGCATAACCTCAGGAATCTTTCCGTCAATCTGACTCAGCATATAAATGCGCTTTTCCTTGTTGAAGTGGTCATCAGATTTAGCCTTGTCGATTCCGTAAACAATACGCTCTGTCTTGTCATAGTCTTCATAAACCTTGAGAACATCCATATCAAAACTGATTGCAAATTCTGTGTTAGGTCTTGTTCCCGCAAAAAGGTAGCGGAGAACTTCTGCCTGATAAACATCCAGAGCATCTGGCAAAGCAATTACCTTACCCTTTGATGAAGACATCTTACCAGGAACACCTTTAAGATTTACAAAGTCATAACGCATTGTAACTGGAGCATCCCAGTTGTAGATTCTCTTTGAAACAAGCTTTGCAGTATCGTAGCTTCCCCCCGGAGAAATATGGTCTTTTCCACCCGGCTCAAATACTACCTTTTCTTCGTTCCAGCGCATTGGCCAGTCAACACGCCAACCAAGCTTTGCTCCCTTAAAAGTTCTGATATCAGCAGTTTCGCAGTTGCCGCATTCACACTTATAAGTGATTCCATATTCGCCGTCGTAGTCTGTAATTTCAGTTGTATCTTTCTGGCACTTACCGCAGAAAATTGCAACTGGCCAGTAAACATCTTCCGGCTTCATTTTATGAGCATCGTCGCGGTATTCATTGAGACATTCCTTGATAACATCACGGTTCTGCATAGCCTTGCGCATTCCTTCTGCATAGCGGTTTGCACGATAACGGCTTGCCTGATACAGGAACTCTGGCTGAATACCAACACGTGGAAGCTGAGTTTCAATATCAACCTCGTGATGGCGGGCATAATTTTCGTTGCGGCCGGTTGTATCAGGTACTTCTGTAATCGGATAGCGAAGATATTTTTCAAGGATTTCAGGGTCAGGCATGTTAGCAGGAACTTTACGGAATACATCGTAATCGTCCCATGAATAAATAAAGCGTACCTTCTTACCGCGGTCGCGAAGGGCGCGAACTACTAAGTCTACTGTAATAATTTCGCGGAAGTTTCCAAGGTGAACTGTTCCTGAAGGTGTAATTCCTGAAGCACAGGTGTATGAATCCAGATCTCCCTTTTCACGGATAATCTGGTTAGCCATCTGATCTGCCCAGTGACAGAGCAGTGGATCTCTCTTTTCATTCTGATTTTCGTTATTGTTACTCATAGAGCAATATTATAGTGATTTTCTTCCATAATATCAAATGTACTTTTTTTAGCTGTTAGCATTTAGCTATTAGCCTCAAGGAGGGGGAAGTCTCCCCCTCGCAAAGCCCCCAAAGCAATCCACTTATTATTTAATCGACCAGTTTATAAGTTCACACCCTTCAGGCAGAATGATATACAAATCATGCACTCCGCTTGTAGCTGTGAGCTTTGCACTTACTTCTGATTTTTTGCCAAGCTTCACCCCTGCAATTTCTGTACCGTTACCGCCAAAGTTATCGAGCTGAACTTTAATTTCTTTTCCATCCACAGGTACACATGTTGCAGAAAACTCACTTTCTTTTCCTGTAAACTCAACACCCTTAATACAAACGTATGCTCCATCCTTTACAGAAACTAACGATTGTTTGTTAGTTACAGCCACATTACGTGAAGATGCAAAGGTTGCAGCAGGCACTTCTTCACCAAGCTTAAAGTTGCTTACCTGCTCAACCCCCTTCTTAGTCATCTTCTGTTTTGGAAGCGAACCGTCTGCATTTACTTCAAAATTATCAATGAATACATTACGATAACCGCCCTTCTCGCAGCCAACAGTCTTTTCCAGAACCTGAGTATGATAAGCGATATACCACTTACCGCGGAAGCTGAAAATCCAGTGGTGGTTATTTCCCCAGGCACCAAAAACAGTACCAGGATTTTCCAATGTATATCCCTTGTATTCAAAAGGTCCAAGTGGATTTTTTGAAGTCATATAACCGATTACTGCAATAGGCATTTTATCAGGATCCTTTGTGTCCTTTCTGTCCTGCCAGTTTGTACAGTAAGTGTAGTACCAGATATCCCCAATCTTATTAATTCCCGAATCCTCAAAAAGGAAAGGCGCATCTATCATCTGAGGCTCGCCGACAATGTGAATCATATCATCAGCTAAAGCAACGCAACGGGCATTTTTAGGATGCTCATATTTATCAGGATCGTGACCGCCGCCAAAGTAAAGATAGCCGTTCCCCTTTTCATCAACAAGAACTGCCGGATCAAAAAGCCAGTTAATCTTTTCGCAGGTTGGAGTCTTACGAGAAATCAAAGCTTCTCCAAGCGGATCAATAAATGGTCCAACAGGAGAATCTGCTGTAAGAACTCCGATTCCGTTTGCGGAGTCTGCAAAATAAAGGAAAAACTTATCCTTCCCCTCAATTTTTTTACAGGCAATTGCGGGAGCCCAGGAGTTAGCGGCCCACTTTGCTGCTCCTGCGGGATTATTTTTTCCGGCAACTGCAATCTCACCGCAGTCTGTCCAGTTAACCATATCTTTAGTAGAAAAAACATTCAGCGTGTTAATTTTATTATAGCCGTTATCAATTTTACCCTTTGTAAATTCCAGCTGCTGCATGTCATTTGTAGAATAAATATAGAGTGTATCCTTGTATTCAAGAACAGCCGGATCTGCCCCATATTTATGAGCCACAACCGGATTATTTTCTCCAGGCATTTTAAAAGCTTTTTCAGCCATCAACTTCTGCATTTCAGTAACAGGAGTTGCCGCAATCAATTCTTCTTTTAAACAAGACATAAATAATCCTCCAGTAAAAAACAGCAAACAAATTGTTCTTGCACATTTCATAATTTCAATATACAGTTTTAACAAATAAAAGTAAAACGTTTAACTAAAAATATCAAAAATTTAGGGAAATATTACGATGAAACAATGCTTTAATCCTTATATGCCATCCTGGGAACATGTTCCGGACGGAGAACCACACGTATTCGGAGACCGCGTTTATGTTTACGGCTCCCACGACTTTTTCAACGGCTGGGTATTCTGCCAGGGAGACTATGTCTGCTACTCTGCCCCGGTAACTGATTTGACAGACTGGCGTTACGAAGGTGTAATCTACCCAAAAACAACAGAAGAAATGAATGCAGACGGCCACATGTGCCTTTACGCGCCTGATGTTACTCAGGGACCGGACGGCCGCTATTATCTTTACTACGTTTACGACAAGGTTGGCTTTGTTTCTGTTGCTGTCTGCGATACACCGGCAGGAAAATACAAGTTTTACGGCCACGTTCACTACAAGGACGGAACAAGACTGGGGGACCGCAAGGGTGATATGCCTCAGTTTGACCCTGGAGTTCTTACCGAAGGAAACAGAACTTACCTATACACCGGATTTTGTGGAAATCATATGAAAGACAGAATCGGTGCAATGGCAACTGTTCTTGGACCTGATATGCTCACAATTGAAGAAGAACCTGTAATAATTGCTCCGGGCGACTGTTACACAGACGTTTCAGCACCAGTTGAAACAGACTGCCCTTACCCACAGGATTCAATTGAAAACTGGAAGGGTTATAAAAATCATGCTTTCTTTGAAGCCCCTTCTATCCGTAAGATTGGAGACACTTACTATTTTGTTTTCTCTTCCCAGGTTATGCACGAGCTCTGTTATGCAACAAGTAAGAATCCAACCTCGGGCTTTACCTACCGTGGAGTTATCGTAAGTAACGTAGATCTTGGAATTGATTCCTACAAACCAGCTGATATGCCGACCTGCTTTGGAGCAAACAATCACGGCGGCTTTGAACTGATAAACGGTCAGTACTACATTTTCTATCACCGCCACACAAACGGAAACTGGTTTAACCGTCAGGGCTGTGCAGAAAAAATGCAGGTGCTGCCAGATGGCACAATTCCACAAGTTCAGATTACTTCCTGCGGACTTAATGGTGGTCCACTCGAAGGCAAAGGCTTCTACCCTGCTTACATTGTCTGCAATATTTTTAATCCGGATGAAAAGAACTTTATTGTTGATATAAAGCACCCCCGCATTACCCAGGACGGTAAAGACGGCGACCAGGAAGAAGGCTATGTAGCAAATATGCAGAACGGCTATACACTGGGTTTTAAGGTTTTTGATTTTAAGGGAGTTCGCAAGATTTCTGTAACAACCCGCGGCTATGTTTACGGTAAATACGAAATCCGTACAAAATGGGATGGACCTGTGCTAGCAGAAATCACTCCTATCGGAAGCAATATCTGGGAAAGCTTCAGCACAAACATCAATATTCCGGATGGAGTTGGAGAGCTCTACTTTAAGTTTGTCGGTGGCGGCACTCATCAATTTAAAGGTTTCACACTAGAATAAGATTATCACACGGATTCGGAATTACTACGTAATTCCATATATATATTATAAAAATGATTTTGCGTAGCAAAATCGAATCCGTGTGACATTCTTTTTTAGCGTTCCGTCAGTCTTTTACTCTTTTTCTGATACTGCTTTGGCGTACATTCCATATATTCTTTGAATTTTCTCGAAAAATACTGAATATTATTGAATCCATTCGCCGTAGCAATTTCAGTAATATTATTATTTGTATAAATCAGATCAAGACAGGACTTTTCTATTCTGAATTTATTTATATATTCAGAAACATTCATTCCCGTACTTTCTTTAAAAAGCCGGATAAAATGACTTTTACTGTAGTTTGTCAGTTGAAGAATTGACGTAAGACTCAGGTTTTCGCTGTAATTTTCACGAATATACTGCAAAGCATTATCAATCGCAGAAAGACTTCTTTTTTCAATCCCCGAAAGCTGGGAGAAATACTCGTATTGTCCTGATTCAACAGAATATGAAATAATATCCAGCAAAAGCGAGCGCAAAATCAGTTCTCTGCCATCAGTATTTTTTTCCATACCAGATATTTTATTAAAGCGATATAAAAGCTTTTCAGGCAGATTATGCAGAAAACGACAAAGCCTGATTCCTTCAAAAAAAGTTCTGCACGGGTCATAGGGATTACCAAGTGCCGAAATATCAAATAAAAGTCTGTAACAACGGAAGGTTCCGGCAGAATAATCCACCGTAAAAAAGTGTTCTTCAAAAGGATTTATAACGACAATATCACCTGCACAAACTTTTTCTTCGGAATTTGTAAGAGAAAGTGTTCCCTGACCTTTTTCTACATACAGAATTTCATATTCTATAAGCCTTAAAGCTTCCTCGGAATACCCATCCTGAACAAAAAACTGCAAGGCAACCGGTTGCCGAGCTCTTCCATTATCATTTTTCATAAGAGTATTCTACTATGAAAAATGATGGAATTCAACGTAAAATAGGACTATTTTATAAATATTATGATACTTTTAGTGTTTTTTTAGCAAAATAACAGATTTATCATATTTTAAAACGTTTTACCGTGTTTTTAACTAAAAGTTTATAAATGGAGGACTTTTATGAAAAAAATGATGTTAGCAGCTGCAGCAGCAGTACTGGCATTGAGCCTGGTGGGATGTAAAGGTGGAGCTAAAAAAAGCGACAAACTTAACATCTCAGTTTTCACTATCCAGCAGCGTGAACAGCCACCTGCTGAAAACAAAACTTACAAATGGATTGAAGAGAATTTTGGTGTAACATTCTCTTGGGATATCCTTGTAGGTGATAAAGACCAGAAGATTGGTGTACTTATCGCTTCTGGTGACCTTCCTGACCTCGTAGAAGTAGACTCAGAGAAGTTCCAGGGTGCAGGTTGTCTCCGCGACCTTAAGCCACTCGTAGAAAAATATGGTCCAAATCTTATGAAGCACTACTCTACAGCTTGGAAAAAGATGATTGACCAGGATTCTGAAAAGGATGCTAAGGGAAACATCGTAAAAGAGCACATCTACTCTCTTCCTAACTATGGTGTAATCGATGGTATCCCATCTGATACATATTACAACGGAAACGGCTGGTGGATTCAGAAGGCAGTTCTTAAGGAATTCGGATATCCAAAGATTAAGACTGTTGATCAGTACTTCGACCTTCTTGAAAAATATTACAAGAAATATCCAACAATTGATGGAGCACCAACAATTCCATTCAATATCATTACTGCTGACTGGGAAGCATTCAACCTCTGGAACCCACCACAGTTCCTTTCAGGAAACCCTAACGATGGTAACGGACACGTTATCAAAGAAAACGGCAAGTATGTTTACTATGATATCTTCACAGACAAATTTGCTAAGCAGTGGTTCCAGCTTGCTAACGGATACTTCCAGCGTGGTTTGATCGATCCAGCTTCATTCACAGATAACCGTGACCAGTACTATGCAAAGATTTCACAGGGTCGTGTACTTGGTATGTTCATTCAGGGATGGCAGTTCATGGGTGATAACGCTGAAAACGCACTCTGGTCAGCAGGAAAAGACGAGAGAACATATGCTCCACTCGCCATCACATTTGATGAATCAATTAAGCCTCACTACCGTGACCGTTCACTTCCAAACCTTCAGAGAGGTTTTGGTATCACTGTAAAGTGTCCAGAAGACAAGGCTATCAAGATTATCCAGTTCATGGACAAGATGCTTGAAGAAGAAAACCAGAAGGTTCTCTACTGGGGATTTGAGGGTGAAGACTACCTCATCGATACAGATGGTTCTAAAACTGGAACAAAGGGTGCTGCATACCGTACACAGGCTATGCGCGACCAGCAGAAAGATCCACAGTACAACCAGAACCACTACGCTCTCCTCTGGAGAGAAGAAGCTCCAAAACTTGAAGGAACTATGCCATCTGGATACACACGTACAATGGATGACCTTCCATGGGAATACGCTTTGAGCCAGAAGCAGGTTGACCTTGACCTCTGGGCTGCTTACGGTGTTGGTTCTTATGCAGAATTCGTAGATCCTAACCCACCACAGAACACAGGTTGGTACCCAATGTGGCAGTGTAACCCATCTGCTGAAAAGGGTGGATTCGAAGAAGAAGCAGCAGTTGCTATGACTGGCTTCGAAACAATCCAGCGCAAGTACCTCCCACAGATGATTATGGGAAAACCTGCTGACTTCGAAAAGACATGGAACGAATATGTTAAGTTGATGGAACCTCTCACAAAGGTTTACAACAAGTTCATGCAGCAGCAGCTTGATCACCGTGTAGAAGCATTCGGTGGCGAACAGTAAAAGGACTAGCCAGGTTTTGACACGCTGTTAGAACCTGACCAGTGGACAAGAGAATGCAATGCGTTCTCTTGTCTAAAAAAAGTCCACGGGAGAGTTTTCTGTGGGCTTTTTTTATAACATTTTTTTCAAGGTGTTTTTTTATGAAAACAAAAAAAGAAGCAGATTCTGTAAAGGATAAAGCCACTACAGAACTCATTAATTTAAATAAAAAAAGTAAATTGAAGCTTTTAGGAAAGCAGAAAATGCTTATCCTTATGTCGCTTCCTTTTGTACTTTATATCATTTTGTTCCGTTATGTTCCACTCTGGGGCTGGACCATGGCTTTTCAGGATTATAAACCATATAAATCTTTTTCACAGCAAGATTGGGTCGGCTTTAAATGGTTTGTAGAACTTTTTAAGCAAAAAGAATTTTTACTTTCTCTTAGAAATACAATAGGCATGAGCCTTATTTCTACGGCTCTTGGATATATTACAGCAATTATACTTGCAGTATTCATGAACGAAGTTCGTTTTATTGGTGTAAAACGTTTTGTTCAGACAGTATCTTATCTTCCGCACTTTCTTTCCTGGGTAATCGTAACAGGTCTCGTAGCAAACGTACTTGTTGGTGATAAAACAGGTATTTTAAATAGTATTTTATTAGGGCTTCATTTAATTGATGAACCAATTCAGTGGCTTGCTAAACAAAGCTACTTCTGGCACATCATAGGTTGGACTTATGTATGGAAGGAAGTTGGTTGGAACACAATTGTATATCTTGGTGCTATGACTGCTATTGACCCTTGTCTGTACGAAGCAGCACAGATTGATGGTTGTGGCCGTCTCCGAAAAATCTGGCACATTACACTTCCAGGAATTAAAGCAACTATCATTATTATGATGATTATGTCTGCCGGACATATCCTTGATGCTAACTTCGAAATGCCATACTTGTTGCAGAACGGTATGATTCAGGATGTTGCAGAAACAATCGATATTTATGTATTGAAATACGGTTTCAAGCTGTCTCGTTACGGTCTTGCTACTGCGGCTGGTATCTTTAAGAATGCAGTAAACATTCTGCTTCTTATTTTAGCTAATACAATTGCCAAGAAGAGTGGTGAGGAGCGTTTGATATAATGGACAAAACAATTGACTATGCATCAGCAAAAAGGCGTACAACTATAAGTAACCTTATTTTTGATATAATTATTTATCTTGTTCTTATTTTTGTAGTAATTGTTACTGTATATCCTTTCTGGAATACTATTGCTATTTCCCTTAATGATGGTCTTGATTCTCTTACTGGTGGAATCAAACTCTGGCCACGAAAATTTACATGGACAAACTACAAGAATCTTTTTACTACGGATAGAATTTTCCATGCAGGAATTATTTCTATAACCCGTACAATTCTTCAGACAGTATTCAGCGTATTCTGTACAACAATGCTTGCCTATGCATTGAGCCGTAAGGAATTTGTAATGAGAAAACCTCTCACAACAATTCTCGTAATCTCTATGTATGTAAACGCAGGTTTGATTCCAGGATACATGTTGATTAAGAATCTTCATCTTCTTGGTAAATACTCTGTTTACATCATTCCTTGTCTTGTTGATGTATTCAACTTCATTCTTGTAAGAACTTACATTAATGGTTTACCAGACAGCTTTGTAGAATCTGCACGTATTGACGGTGCAAATGAGTTCAAAATCTTTATTCAGATTATCTGGCCTCTAATTATTCCTTCAATCGCTATGGTTTCTTTGTTCACTGCTGTAGGTGCATGGAACAGCTGGTTCGATACTTATCTTTATGCTTCAAATAAGCCAAAGCTTCATTCATTGCAGTATGTATTGATGTCTATTCTTCAGGCCAGTCAGAATCAATCTGCTAACGCAGCAGATGCAAACTCTATGGCCGTTGCAGCTGCTTCTGGAGCTTCAAGCCAGGCTGTAACACCAATCAGTATTCGTTCTGCAATTACCGTAGTTGCAACATTACCTATTCTCATTGTATATCCATTCGTACAGAAATACTTCGTAGTTGGTATGACAATTGGTGGTGTTAAAGAGTAAAATCACCGAATGGGGGCTCATTGCCGCCCCCATTGCCCCTTGCTAATAGGAAATTGTGCTGTCGCACAATTGATTAGAGCAGGTATGACAATTGGTGGTGTAAAAGAATAAAATCACCGACAATTGGTGGTGTTAAAGAATAACCTAAAATCGAAGAACTATTCAGGTTCATCGTAAAAAGCGGTGGTTGAGCATGTCGAAACCACCGCTTTTTTTTTGGAGAAAAACTATGCTTAGAATCGTTAAAACAAAACTTGGAACAGTCGAAGGAATCCCTGCCGCTGACCCGCGTATTACCGCTTTCAAATCAATTCCATTTGCAAAACCACCAGTAGGCCCCCTGCGTTTTGCACCACCACAAGCTGCTGAACCATGGGAAGGAGTGAAAGAATGTTTCAAATTCTCTCCTATTCCTGTTCAGCCTTCCCCTAACAGAAATCCACCGCCGGAAGATGTATATTCACGCGAATGGTCTGTCGATCCGGATATTCCTGTAAGCGAAGACTGTCTTTATCTGAACATCTGGACTCCTGCTAAAACCGGAAATGAAAAGTTTCCTGTTTACTTCTGGATTTTTGGAGGCGGCTGGCAGGTTGGCCATACTGCAGAAATGGAATTTGACGGTGAACGCATAGCACGCCGTGGAATTGTTGTTGTAACTGTAAACTACCGTGTAAACCTATTTGGTTTTACCTGTCATCCCGAACTTACAAGGGAATATCCTGAAAATCCGGCTAATGCAGGACTACAGGACCAGCTTGCAGGTCTTAAATGGGTTTATGAAAATATAGAAGCTTTCGGAGGCGATAAGGAAAATATAACTATTGGCGGACAGTCTGCAGGAGCCGGAAGCGTACTTTTCCACATTGGAAACCCTGAAAGCCGTAAATATTTTAAGCGGGCTGTTGTAGACAGCGGATTAATTTATGCACCTAATATGCCTGATATGTTTCCAAAACGTACTGTTTCAGATGCAGAAAAACTTGGAGAAGATTTTTTTAATTTCTGTGGCTGTAAAAATCTTGAAGAAGTTCGAAAACTTTCAACAGATCAACTTCGCAAAAAATGGGATGAATGGGGTGGATATCCAAAATCTATTGCCAGCTGGACTCCTACTTTTGATGATAAATATAACAGAGGAAGTCTGATAGAAGTTGTTCAGCAAGGTAAATGCACACCTTGTCCAATTTTTACCGGTTTTACTACCGACGAATTTATTTTTGGTGGTCTTCATGCTGTTGAAATGGGTATTCGAAAACTGATGAAGGAAGAAGAAGCTCGTGGCTTAAAGCTTGAAAATTACTGCTATAAATTCGATGTTCCAATTCCAGGCTGGGATCATCCTGGAAAATTCCATTCTGTTGATTTATGGTTCTGGTTTGAAACTCTTGCAAAATGCTGGAGACCGTTTACTGGAGTTCATTATGATGTTGCAAGACAGATGTGTGATTATCTTTGTAACTTTATAAAGTGCGGAAATCCAAATGGTCTTGACCTTAACGGACAACCATTACCAGAGTGGACACCTTATACTTCAGAAAAAGAAAACTTTATGGAGTTCACCACCGGTTGTTCAGAAAACCGCATACCAACAAGTGAAGAAATGAAGAAATATTTGTAAAAAAAAACGGTGGTTTCGACAAGCTCAACCACCGTACTACACAAGCTTAACCACCGTACTACACAAGCTTAACCAGCTTTTTTACAAGTTTTCTCCGTTAGCTTCAATCACTTCTTTATACCAGTAAGCTGAATCTTTTGGAATGCGCTTTTGTGTTGCATAATCACAGAAAACCATTCCAAAACGAGGATTATATCCCTTTGCCCATTCAAAGTTATCCATAAATGACCACTGGAAATAACCACGCACATCACAACCGCTTTCTGCCGCAGTCTTAAGACCACGCAAATAACGGTGCAAAAAGTCTATACGGTTTGGATCATGAACCTTTCCATCGAGGCTTTCCCAATCGTGACATGAAAGTCCGTTTTCTGTGATGTAAATCGGAATCTGATATCTTTTTGTAAAATGCTTTACACCCCACTCTAGAGCAGAATCAAAAGTATCCCAGCCAATTTCTGTATGTGGTGTACCAGGCTTACGAGTATAATCACCTGTATAATGTCCCTGATAAATATTTATTCCTATAAAATCAATTTTCTGGCTTATTAATTTCATATCTTCATCTGTAAATGAAGGGAAGATATCTTTTGTTTCCTGTAAAAGTTTTTCCGGATAATGTCCTAAAACAATTGGATCTGCCCAGTAAGCATCAGACCAGAAAAAGAATTCGCGTGTAATAGAAAAATGACTTTCATATGCTGCATCTGCATCTTTTTCTGTAACAGGAATAGCAGGTAAAGAAGCCAGTGTAATTCCAACTTCGGCAAAAGGTGTCAGCTCTCTAATAACTTTTACAGCCCTTCCGTGTGCAAGATGGATATTGTGTCCCATATGCAAAAGATCTCTTGTGCTAAGCTGATAACCTGGTGCATGAGCCCCCTGAGCACAACCACAACCCATAAAAACAGAAGGTTCATTAAAAGTAATATAATTTTTTACCCTTTCTCCAAAACACTTAACGATTACCTTTGTATACTCTTCAAACCACAAAGGACTTTCAGGATTGGTCCAGCCACCTTTTAACTGAAGACAATATGGTAAATCCCAATGGTAAAGAGTAACATAAGGTGTGATGTTATACTTTAAAAGTTCATCAACCAGATTACTGTAAAACTCAAGACCTTTTTCATTGATTTTACCTGTTCCATCTGGAAGAATACGAGTCCATGCAATTGAAAAACGATAAGCTTTGAGGCCAAGCTCTGCCATAAGCTTTACGTCTTCCTTGTAGCGGTGATAGTGATCACAGGCAATATCACCAGTTGAGTTATCCTCTATTTTTCCGCCACGATGACAAAATTCATCCCAGATTGAAGGTGATTTTCCATCTTCATTCCAGGCTCCTTCAATCTGAAAAGAAGCAGTTGCCGCTCCCCACATAAAATCTTTTCTAAAGCTCATTTAGTTACTCCTAAAAAAGTCACCCCCCTACTTATTTCAGGGGATATCTAATTATTGTATTTCAGAATTAATTGCGTCTATGATTTCTGGGAAATACCAGTTCTGACTATTACGGTTGTAATAGCCATAATGCTCATCATATTTTTCATTTTCAACTTTCCAAACACCATTATCCCAAAGAAAGCATGGCATTCCATAAGCACGTGATTCTTTTATAAAATCATGAAACCACGCTACCCTGTCTTCAAGGTTATTTTTATTCGTTGCACCGTATTCACCGATATAAACAGCATAACCATTTGCAATAAAATGATCATTCAGTTTTTTGAACATTGATGTAAATTCTTTCTTTACACTTTCCGAATAATTTTTAATTCCCGGAGATTCCATTGCAAAATTATATGGAGTGTACATATGAACTGAAACAATCAGGCGGTCTTTACTGCCATCATAATCCTGAGGCATTTTAAATGTGCTTGCAAGAGCAGAATCGGGTGAAGCCTGCAAAGATGGAATTGCAACTAAGCGTTTTTTATTATTTCCTCCACTTGCACGAATTACATCCAGTATATTTTGTGTAAGTTTATTCAGATTATTCATTGCAGAAATTGATTTTGGAGAAGTTGCATTATAATACCATTCTTCGCTTGTTCCACGAAGACGAGGTTCATTTAACACTTCAAAAATAAGGTGCTCATCATAGCCGTTATTAAATGCGAGAGAAATTTGAGCCCAAGTATTACATACAAATTTTGCTGATTCTTCATAATTTTCATCTGTTGGATAAAAACCGGCAGATTTAGGCATTTTGGCATTTTTTTCGTAGTTATCATGATGAATGTTTAAGACAACATACATTCCATCTTCTATAGCCCAGTCAACAACTTCTTTTACACGGTTCATCCATGCAGGTGAAATAGAATAACTTGCATCTGTTATATGGCGAGACCATGAAACCGGAATTCTGATTGTTTTGATTCCTGATGCAGCCAGACCATCTATCATTGCTTTTGTGGTTTTTGGCTGCCCCCAGCTCATTTCTGAAGAAAGACTATTTCCACCAGCTGTTGCATCAAATGTATTTCCAAGATTCCAGCCGGTTTTCATATCCCGAACAAGCTCTATTGCCTTACGTTCGTTAAAAGGTTTGCTACCGGTATCAACAATAGCTTTGTCACGGTTAAAAGAAATTACTTCAAGCGGATTAACTTCTATAACAGCAACCGGCTCTTTTGTCTTTTTTTCAGTCTTTTTTCCTTTAGCCTTAGATTTGTCTGATTTCTGAGCATCCATAAAGGCCTGGGCCATTGGATTACTGAATTCAGGATTTGTATTTTTTTTAGTTTTTCCGCTGCATGAAATTGCAAAAACTGCAAAACACAAGAAACAGAGAATTTTAGTTTTATTCTTACAATAAATTTTCATAGCCTAAATATAATAGAAGTATGAAGATTTTGAAAGTCAGAAATATCTCTGAAAATTGTAAGAAAACAGTTTATTAAAGCTGTGATTTCAAAACTTATGCTCGGAGCAAAAAAAGGGCTTTGACAACATGTGTAAGGCCGCTTGCAGCCGGTGTTCAATAGCAAAGCGTTAAAAAAATTGTGAAAGCAATTTTTAGCTTTACCGCCTCCCCCCGTTGGCAAAGCCCTTTTTTTTGCGTGAGAGCATAAGTTTTGTTTATCTACTCAGTTTTCTATAAACTGTTCTCTTAGGAACTCCGGCATCTTCACCAAATTCCTTGAGCTTCCATTCAGCATATTCAGACCAGTTTCCTTCAAAAAAGCGAACTTCAGAGTTATTTTCGAAAGCAAGAATATGTGTACAGATACGGTCTAAGAACCAGCGGTCGTGGCTGACAACAAGAGCACAACCTGCAAAGTCTTCAAGAGCCTCTTCCAGAGCGCGGACTGTTTCTACGTCCAGGTCGTTTGTAGGTTCGTCGAAAAGCAGAACGTTTCCGCTTTCCTTAAGCATCATACCAAGGTTGAGTCGGTTACGTTCTCCACCAGAAAGAACACTTACCTTTTTATTCTGATCAGGCCCCGCAAAGTTGAACCAGCCACAGTAAGCGTGAGCATTTACTTCACGAACACCGCCTTCGAGGGCACGGCCCTTCTCGTCTACGGCGCCGAGTTTTACAAGGTCTCCGCCACCGCCAAGAGTTTCATATACAGTCTTGTTCATATCAAGACCGCTTCTCATCTGGTCTACGTAAACAAGCTTTACTGTCTGACCAACTTTAATTTCTCCAGAATCTGGCTTTTCACCGCCTTCCAAACCTGCTGCATCAACAATCATCTTGAAAAGTGTTGTTTTACCGGCACCGTTTGGTCCGACAATACCAACAATGGCACCAGCCGGAATATGAACGTTGAGGTTCTCAAAGAGAAGCTTATCGCCGAAAGACTTTGTAAGATTTTCAATATCAATTACCTGGTTACCAAGACGAGGTCCAGCAGGAATAGAAATCTGTGTATCTTTAAGCTGTTTTTTGCTTTCCTGAGCCATGAGCTCGTTATAGCGGGTAATGTGTTCCTTATGCTTTGCCTGGCGTCCCTTAGCCCCCATGTGAATCCATTCAAGCTCGCGCTGAATTTCTTTCTGGCGGGCAGATTCATTTTTATTCTCCTGGGCAAGGCGGGCATTTTTCTGTTCAAGCCAGCTTGAGTAGTTACCTTTAAAAGGATAGCCTTCGCCACGGTCAAGTTCGAGGATCCAGCCTGCAACCTGATCGAGGAAGTAGCGGTCGTGGGTTACAGCAATTACAGTTCCGGCGTAATCGTGAAGGTGTTTTTCAAGCCATGCTACAGTTTCTGCATCAAGATGGTTTGTAGGTTCGTCGAGAAGGAGAATATCAGGCTTCTGAAGAAGAAGACGGCAGAGAGCAACACGGCGCCGCTCACCTCCGGAAAGCACATCTACAACCTGGTCTGCTGGAGGACAGCGGAGGGCGTCCATAGCAAGCTCAAGATTGTTATCGAGATTCCAGGCATCGAGGGCATCGAGTTTTTCCTGAACCTCACCCTGGCGGGCACAGAGCTTATCAAAATCTGCATCAGGGTCGCCAAAGGCTTCGTTGATTTTATCAAATTCAGCAAGAAGGTCTGTAATTGGCTTTACACCTTCCTTTACAATTTCCATAACAGTTTTGCCGGCCTCGAGCTCAGGCTCCTGTTCAAGGTAACCGATTGTGTAGCCTGGAGCCAGAGAAGTTTCACCAGCGAAGTCTGTGTCTTTTCCGGCAAGAATCTTGAAAAGAGAAGATTTACCGGAACCGTTAGGTCCTACAACGCCGATTTTCGCACCATAATAATAGGAAATACTGATATCTTTAAGAACCACCTTAGTTCCATAAGAACGTGTAACGCGGTCCATTGTGTATATAATCTTCTTATCATCAAAGGTTTTTGCCATCTTTTTTTACTCCTCTTAGTTCTTATAACAGGCGCAAGCATAGCTTGCTTCGAGCCGTTTTTTCGATAATCCTAAAACGACCCTTGCGGCTCGTTTTTTAACGGATTTTCGATTTTAGGCATATCATCGAAGGTCTTGACCATTGTAAAAACTCCTGATTATGATTGTTAGTTAGAGTTTAATGGATATTTTAAATAGAAACAACACGTTTTATGTAAGTAGCAGAGGTTCGTGTAGCGCATTATTGCACGGTTTTGAACCATGAAGACGCAACTGGGAGCCCATGTTTACTCAACCCCGTAACAATCATAACCAGAAGAGCGCAGGCGGTCGGCAACATTGCCGTTTTTGTCTTCGCGGACAAGTACAATAAAATATGTAGTTCCGCTGGCACGTTTTTCTGTTGTGATATAGGCATCAAAACCTTTTGCCTTTACTTCATCTGCAAGGAGCTTTGCATTGCTTTCTGTGCGAAAAAGGCCCAGCTGCCATTTCGTGAATCTGGCAGGAGCAACGCTGGCTTCAGCAGCAGTGGCGTTTTTTTCTGCAGCTGTCTGCTTTGGTTCTTCCGGCATTGCGATACTGCCAGTTCCCTGTTCAGCCTCACCGCTTTTTGGAACAAAGAACCAGAATGGAGTTGGCAGCAGCTGAGCATCGCCACGAACAATAGAAGCTTCTATTGATTTAGGGTAAAGCTTTGTAATCTGCTGTGAATATGAAGTATCGCCGGTTACATACCAGAGAGTAAGAAGAACAGCAGGCTTTACTGCATTCATAGAATCAACTTTAAGATAAGCCTGAAGCATTACAAGAGGTTCCTGAAGGCCCGCAACATCATCAGCCTTACAAAGGGCAGACCACTGAGTATAAAGTTTGATATAAGCCTGAACATTTGCGTTTTTAGAATTGCGTACAGCTGAATTAAGATAACTGTCTGCTGTTGCATAGTCGCCGTAGCTGAGGGCACAACGAACAGCGTCGAGAACTATTTGTTCATTTGTTTTTTTTGGCATTCCTTCTGCATCTCCGGCAGTAATACCTGCGGCTTGCGCATAGGATTTCTGAGCATCTTCATATAAAGCCATCTGCTCCTGCAGTGAGGCTAAAAAAATCCACGCAGCCCGCTTTTCCGCAGCAACAGTCATTTTTGAAATCTGAGTTTTGAGATATGAGACTGATTCTTCTACAGAATCTTTTTTTGCGGCCTCTGACGTAACAAATGAGGCTGTAAGCTCTGCGGCGAAAACACAAGTGCAAAGAAAAATTGCAGCAATAATGGAAATAATTTTCTTCATATATGATATATCGGTAAAAGCCTCGTCATGCTGAACTTGTTTCGGAATCTATAGGCCTAGATATAGTGTAGATGCTGAAACAAGTTCAGCATGACAATACTTTTTAGACAGCCCCTTTGCCCTGCTTCGCAGTGCCGCTCCCTAAGTTCGGGATGACAGAGGTTTCGATACTGTCTGCGGCCTACTCAACCACAGCAGGTTTCTTTTTTGCTTCTTTAGCAGCTTCTTTTTCTGCCTGCTTTTCTTTTGCAAGGCGAAGTTTTTCTTCCGCTTTAGCTTTCTTTTCAAGCTTCTTCTGGGCACGAACTTCAGCATCACTTGCAGGTGCCCTCATTTTTGCAACAAGAATAAACAAGAGGGCAAAAATAATTCCGGCTCCAAAAGCTATCAGAGCAAGAACGGCAACCGGCAGGTCTGTATAAGTTTTGAAAAACCAGAAAGTACATGCATTCGAAAGATTTAAACCAATGAAAAATGCCATGAAAATTACAAGTAATAAAATCAAAACTAAACTGATTATCATAATAAACTCCTATAGTTACTAAAGTTTAAGTTGTTTTCAACAAACTCAACCATCGTAATTTTATTCCATCTCACCGCGGAAGGTATTTCCACTGAGCTCTGTTATTTTTACGTTTACAAAACTTCCAATTTTTGAAGGGTCTGCTTTAAAAGCAATTTTTTCATGCTGTTCAGTCTGGCCAAGAAGCTCAGTCTTATCATCACGACTAACCCCCTCTACCAGAACCATAACAGTACTTCCTACACGCTTACTCATCTGCTCATGAGTATGTTCCAACTGCAAATCAATTACACGCTGAAGTCGCTCCTTTCGAATTTCAACCGGAATCTGCTCCATTTTTGCAGCCGGAGTTCCCTCGCGAGGATTATAATAATACATCATTGCAGATTCATATTTTACCTGACGCATTAAATCAAGAGTATCTTCAACATCAGCCTCGGTTTCGCCCGGAAAGCCCATCATAATATCAGTTGTAAGAGAAACATCCGGAATACGTGCCTTAATTCGGCCTACAAGTTCCAGATACTGCTCTCGTGTATAACGGCGGTTCATAGCCTTGAGCACTGCTGTAGAACCATTTTGAACCGGAAGATGGATATGACGGCAGATTACGTTCTCTTTTGCAATTACTTCAATTACATCATCAGAAAAATCTTTTGGATGTGAAGACATAAAACGAACCCATTTAATTGGCGAAGAGGTTTCGCGAAGGTGATCTGCTATAAGCTTGAGAAGCCGGGCAAAGTTTTCGCCACTTTCTGCATGATAACTGTTTACATTCTGACCTATCAAAGTGATTTCGCGCACATTCATTTTTCCGAGTAAATCAATTTCATGCAAAATTTCATCTACAGGGCGGCTAAGCTCACGTCCTCTAACATAAGGCACAATACAATATGTACAGAAGTTATTGCAGCCATGCATAATCGGAACAAAAGTTGAGAAAGCACCTGGCTCAGCTGATAATGAAGCAAAACGGTACTGTTCCGAATCATCAATCTGGAAGGGCTTTCTGCCCTCTTCTACAGCAGAAATTATTTCAGAAAAGTGATGCTTTGCATAAGTTCCTACGACGTAATCAATAAATGGATATTCTTTTTTAAAACTCTGAAGAAGACGTTCAGCCATACAGCCCATTACAATCAGAGTAAGAGGCTTTGCTCCATTTTGAACATAGGCAGCTGCCTCTTCCAGCATTTTTGACTTTGCACCCGGACGGCATTCTCTTACAGCCTTAAGCCCGGAAAACCAGCCCAAACGACCTAAAATACGATTTTCTGCAGTTTCACGGATTGAACAGGTATTAATGACCGCAACATCTGCTGTCTGCGCAGATTCTGATTTTTTCCATCCGCGTGCAATAAAAAGCTGTTCTACAGCTGCAGATTCTGCAATATTCATCTCGCAGCCATAAGTTTCAAAAAAATACGTCTTCATAACTATATTATTGTACAAAAAAAAACAATTTTTATAAATATGTTTAATAATACCTTTGCGTTAACTTTATTTTTGATATATAATAACCTTAATGAGAAACCTAGTAACAATGAAAGACATTGCAGACGAACTGGATGTTACAGTTATGTCTGTTTCTAAAGCGTTATCAGGTAAAGACGGAGTGAGTGAAGATTTAAGGGCTAAGATTCTTGCTAAAGCAGAAGAACTTGGTTACAAGAAAAATCCGAACTCCAGTAATGATGACGGATCCTCCCATAACATCGGGATTCTTATTGCAGAACGCAGTATGAATGCCAATGCTACATATATGTCTTTGCAGCAACCGCTTATTTCCAATCTTACACAGTTGAATTATTACGGTATAACTGAAATTATTTCTGATGAAACAGAACATCTTCTGATTCTTCCCAAAATTCTTAAAGAAAATAAAGTAAGTGCTTTTATAATTCTTGGTCAGATGAGCAAAGAATATGTTCAGATCCTGAAAAATACGAATAAACCATTTTTATTCCTTGCCCACATTTATGATGATGTAAATTCGGGCGGAATTATTACAGACAACCTTTATGCAGGTTTTACCCTGGCAAATTACCTTATTGATCAAGGCTGTAAATCTATTGGCTTTGTAGGAAATATTCAATTTGCAGAAGCAGTAATGGATCGATATCTGGGAATTGCAAAAGCCCTTCTTCATCATGGTTTTGATTTACGAAAGGAATTTATTATTCCGGATGTTACTGATTTTGGAGAAGAAATAAGTCTTATTTTACCAGATACAATGCCAGATGCATTTATCTGTAACGATTGCCGAACTGCCTACAAGCTGATTCATAATCTTGAGGGACTTGAATACAGTATTCCTAAAGATATTTCCGTAGCAGCTTTCGACGACGGTATTTTTGCAGATATAGGTATTCCAAAATTAACTACCTATAGTATAAATTACAATACTATGGCTCAGCTTGCTGCAGAAAGCATAGCTTTGAAACTTGAAAATCCTAATTTCCACATTGGAAAAAAGGTTGTACATGGGAATGTAATCGTACGTGACTCCGTACGAAAACAGAAATAAAACTATAAACTGACCGGCTCTTAAAAAAGTCGGTCTTTCTTTTTATTGACATATTACTTAAGTCATATTACTATAATCATAGATTACATAAAGTTAATCAAAAGTTAAAACAAGTATTTATAAATTATTTATTAAACAAAAACGTAAAAAAACTATTTAAAAAAGAATTAAAAACAAAATATTTATTTAGACTTTACTTATTTTTTTGTATATACGGATACGATATAGGGGCTGTCTAAAAAGTATTGTCATGCTGAAACATAGGGAGCGGCACTGCGTAGCAGGTGTGTGCGAATGTGGCGTAGCGTCCGGAATGACACTAGGAAGTAAACTTATTGGTCCCCCCCCTATTTCTTTTAACACAATCAGATTGTTTTTATTATTTAAGATGCCTGGAACCAGGACAGTGGTATCATTCTTGTATTTTATTCAGAATATTCTGCAAAAGCATAAGCATTATGGTTATGAATACTTTCATCATTTTCTGCTTCTACGGAAAAATGCGTAAAGCCTGATTTTTTTAATCCAAGATATACTTCACGAACAACGTCTTCTACAAAACGGGGATTTTCATAAGCATGTTCTGTTACATATTTTTCATCTTTACGCTTAAGAAGGGTATAGAGTGGAGTTGAAGCACAGTTTTCGATTGTAGAAATCACATCTTCTATCCAGAAAAACTCGCTATACTGAAGACGTACACTTACAAGTCCCCTTTGATTATGAGCTCCATACTCACTTATTGCTTTACTGCAAGGACACAGTGTTGCAACAGGAACCTGAATTGAAACATAAAAGTTACATTCTCCATCTTCACTAACCTCGCCTTCATAAGAGCATTTATACTGCATAATTCCGGGAGAAGCTGTAACCGGAGCTTTTTTTTCTATAAAATAAGGAAATTCAATGCGGCCAAAGGCTTTCTGTGCAGTAAGTTTTGTTCGGATTTCTTCCAGCATATCAAGAAAATGATGCATTGATATATCTGAATGATATTTATGAAACACTTCTATAAAACGGGACATATGAGTTCCCTTATAATTATGAGGAAGGTTTACAAATAAATCTACAGAGGCTGTGGTATGCTGCTCACCGGCATTTTTATCCAGTACAACTACAGGATATTTTACACCTTTTACACCTACCTTCTGAAGAGGAACGGCCCGGGTGTCTTCTTCACTTTGAATATCTATCATTTTTCAATTCCTGTCATGCTGAACTTGTTTCAGCATCTATTATCTGACACTAAGATTCCGAAACAAGTTCGGAATGACACTAGTTTATTCTTCGTTCTGCACTTTCAAGTGTGTTCTGCATGAGCATTGCAATTGTCATTGGGCCTACTCCACCAGGAACAGGAGTAATAAATGATGTTTTTTCCTTCAAATCATCAAAATCACAGTCACCAATGAGGCGGAAACCTGATTTTTTAGTAGAATCTGGAATGCGGTTTACTCCAACATCAATTACAACCGCGCCGTCCTTTACCATATCAGCAGTCAAAGTATGAGGATGACCACTTGCAACAACGATAATATCTGCCTGACGCGTAATTTCTGCCATATTTTTAGTACCTGTATGGCACATTGTTACAGTACAGTTTACATCTTTGCGGGCAAGAAGAATGGAAACCGGTTTTCCCACAATATTAGAGCGTCCGATTACAACGGCATGCTTACCGCTTGTTTCAATTCCGGCTTTTTTAAGAAGCACGATAATTCCGTGAGGAGTACAAGGCAGAAAACCAGGACGGCCAATCATAAGATTTCCTACACTTACAGGGTGGAAACCATCTACATCTTTCTCCGGTGAAATTGCCATAATCACTTTTTCTTCATTAATATGCTTTGGAAGTGGAAGCTGAACGAGAATTCCATGAACAGAATCATCTGCATTAAGCTGATCAATAAGTTTAAGAAGCTCTTCTTCAGATGTAGCTTCTGGAAGATGTACAGAGCGGTCTACCATACCAACTTCTGCAAGTGCTTTCTGCTTTCCTGTCACATAGCTTACGCTGGCTGGATTCTCTCCTACAAGGATTACTGCAAGACAAGGGGCAATTCCCTTCTGTTTCAGTTCACTTACTTTCTGTGCAACCTCTGCCCTTACATCTGCTGCAACCTGTTTTCCATCTATAATAACTGCACTCATGTAACCTTCTATGCTCCTTTTCTGTTTTATTGATAAACTGCTATAAAAACAGTATATTCTTATAGTAACAAAATATACTGAAATAAAAAAAAGGTCGCAATATGAAACGCTTTATTTCTATAATATCTGCCATTCTTTTATTATCATCTGCCGTATTTGCTGAAGATGACTATGATGGCGGTGATTTTTACGACGATGATTATGTTTATGAACAAAATGGCGCTGGAGACCAGTTCTTAAAAATCGACATAGCTGCTAATTTCCCTCTAAATTTTGGTGATAAACTGTATGTAGGTCTTGGAGCTTCTGTAGGATATAGTTATTTTTTGAATAAATATGTGGCTGTAGGTGGAGATGCCATTATCGGATGGAATAATTCTCTGGGACAGAAACCTCTTATTACTGTACCTGTTACTTTTGGAGTTACAGTACAGCCTTATATTGGAAAATTTGAGTTCCCTATTTCTGCCGGAATAGGATTTGCAACAATATCCTGTCAAAATCTTACATATTTCCCGGGATTTTCTGCAAAAATTTCTGCAGGAGCTTACTTCAGATTTAATGAAACATGGTCTTTAGGAATTGATTCTATAGGATACTGGCTCCCACAATGGTTTATGAGTGACAGTTCAAAGAACGATAACGGCTTCTTTGCTACACTAGGCTTGAGTCTGCGATATCACTTCTAATATATTCGAATTGTACAGGGTAACAACATGAAAACTAAGATAAAAACCGTAGCATATACACTTCTTCTTTTTGTAATATTTAATCTTACAAGCTGCTGGCAGCCGATTTTTTATGAAATTCGTAAGGATGTAAAGCCTGAAGAACCAACAGTTTCAGGTGTTATTCCAAATATTACAAGATATACTGCAGATGGTGTTGAGTATTTATTCGTTTCTGCAGATGGTGGAATCCGATACAAACCGGCCGCTAATAATATTCACGGAAGCTGGTTTCTTTATCCTACTCCATTTGCACTTGCTTCTTACGACTTCCAGGCGTCTTCTTTTGTAGGACAGCAGGTAATTTCTGTATTTGCTAATTCAGACACATTATATGTTCTTTCTGCTGAATATGTTTCAACAGGCTCAGAAGGTATAACAATTCCATCAAATATCAATCTATGGGGAAAAACAAACAGCACACTCAGTTTAACTGAAGAATGGAAGCTCATTGATACAACATCAACTCTAAATATGTTCCCTATTGTCAAAGAATATAATACAGATTATTACACAAACTTCTTTAATGTATTCCAGACAAATTCTCCTATGGCAGCCCACAGACACACTTATATCTGTACATATGATTCAGTTACTTTGAAATATAGATATTTTGAACTGATTGGTACAAATCCACCGGTAGAAATTACAATTTCAAGAGTTGAAGATGCTATAGCTGGAGATACATATCTTGATGGATCTAAAGCACGTGTTTATTCAGCTGCATACTTAAATGGCAGCGTAAGATTCTACTCTTCAAGAGCTGTTGTAACTGATGAAACCTTTACAGAAGAAGCAAAACACATTTATTATGGTGAAAGTACTGCCCTCTGGTATACAGATGGCACAACAGCTTCTATGGCTCTTAATGCCGGTGAATATATTTCTTGCCTTGAAGTTTGTTCTGATGCTATTCTTATTGGCCGAGGTGCAACCTTCATTGAAAGTAAAGATGCAGGAATCGTAAAAACAACTCGTGAGGAAAATGGTACACCAGGAAGTTTTCTTGTACCATTTGCTACAAATGCTTCTTTCCAGATTTCTGAAGTTTATACTGTTCTTACATTATTAAATGCAACTCCAGGATATCCTGAACTTTCAAGTTCTTTGTATTCTTCTGTTTCATTCTATAGTACAAACGGTGTATTCAAGAATATAGGCCTCTGGTCTTACTATCCGGAACGCGGAAACTGGAACCGAGAGTAAGCCAATAATAGGAGAGCCGTTAAAAAGCAAGCTGCGACAGCGGGTTGCTTTAGGCTCAACAAGAAAATGGCTCAAGCGGCGAGACTATGCGAGCCGCCTAGTATAGAAGGACCGACAAAACGGAGAAGTTATTGGCTGATTCACTTTTTGAACAAATCAAACTGACTCAGGAACCTCTGGCTGCAAGAATGCGGCCAAGGAACCTTGACGAATATATTGGCCAGGACCATATTGTTGGAAAAGGACGACTTCTTCGCCGTGCCATTGCTGCCGATCAGCTCACTTCTGTAATTTTTTATGGACCTCCGGGAAGCGGTAAAACTACCCTGGCCCGAGTTATTGCAAATCATACAAAATCAAACTTTATTACCCTGAATGCCGTTCTTACCGGCGTTCAGAATATCCGTGATTCAATTAAGCAGGCAGAAGATTACTATAACCTTTACAGCCGCCGTACCATTCTCTTTGTAGATGAAGTTCACCGCTGGAATAAAAGCCAGCAGGATGCACTTTTGCCCTGGGTAGAAAACGGAACTATTATTCTGATTGGAGCAACAACCGAGAATCCTTTTTTTGAAGTAAACAAGGCTCTTGTTTCTCGTTCCCGCGTTTTCCAGCTAAAGCCTCTTACCTATAATGATCTTGAGAAGGCTGCCCACCAGGCATTAACTGATGTAGAACGAGGTTACGGCCACTGGAAAGTTGAGTTTGAAGAAGGAGCTCTTGAACATCTTATTGAAACAGCCAATGGCGATGCCCGCTCTCTTTTGAACGCCCTTGAGCTTGCAATTGAAACTACTCCGGAAAAATGGTCGCCATACACAGAGCCGCCGGTTCCTGCTTATGGAACTCAGATTTATATAAGCAAAGAAGCAGCCGAAGAATCTATTCAAAAAAAGGTTGTGCTTTACGACCGCGACGGCGACTATCATTACGATATAATTTCTGCTTTTATAAAATCTTTAAGAGGGCGCGACCCGGATGCTGCCTGTTACTGGCTGGCCCGTATGGTTGCCGCAGGCGAAGACCCGCATTTTATTTTCCGCCGTATGCTGATTTCTGCCTGTGAAGATACAGGACTTGCTGACCCGAATGCAATTTCTATCGTAGAAAGCTGTGCTCAGGCCTTTGACCGAGTTGGTATGCCGGAGGGCCGATACTTTCTGGCTCATGCGGCACTATATCTTGCAACAGCACCAAAATCAAACAGCAGCATGGCCTTTTTTGATGCACTGGCCAGCGTAGAAAAGGAAGACGCAGAAGTGCCTAATCACCTTCGCGACAACAGTCGTGACGCAGAAGGCTTTGGACACGGAGCCGGCTACCTCTACCCTCACGCTTACCGCGACCACTGGGTTGCACAGCAGTATCTGCCGGATACTTTGAGCGGACGTGTTTTCTATAATCCAAGTACACAGGGCTACGAAGCAACAATCCGGGAAGATGTGCTTTCGCGCAGAGAGCTTCAGATTGCTTCTATTCTGGAAAAAGCACAAAGTCATGAGCAATATACTTCTGATGAACTGGCTTCCTCACCAGAAGAAACCGGCTCAATAAATATTTTCAGGGCAATAAAAAACGCCGCCGGAACAGGTTCTGACGGGGATGGAGAAAAGTCTGAATTTGGTGAAAATCCAATTTCAGAATGGTGGGTAAACGAACACTTTAAGAGTGGTTCAGTAAAGACGGAAGAAAACCTTACTTTTAGTCCGAAAGATCCGGCAAAGGAAGTTGTACTCGACAGGGCAGACCGTTTCTGGAGACAGAGGCTTGATTCAAACCGCGCCGAAGTTCTGCTTGGAATCCGCGACACCATGATTTCTATGGCCGAATTGCTGCGACATCACCGCTCTCTTATCTGGAATGCCGACAGCGGTCTTTTGCTTTGGGATATAGCAAGAAAAACTCCGGAAGGAGTTACCTGCGGTGTCTGCCGTACAGAAAAAGGAATGCAGATTCTTGAACAGTATGGCCGTACTCTTGGAAGCCTTGACCGCCCTATTCTGCAGTACCGCGGATCTTCTGTTTCAACTGATTTTCTGACTCAAAAAGATTTTTATAACATTCTCGTAAAATTCCAGTACAACGGAGCAGTTTTTGACCGTGTATTCTTCACAGACCCTTTTGCAAGTGAGCCTTCGATTATAGCACTGGCAGATTCTCTTGCAGGAATTATGACACCGCAAAAAGATGCTGAAGAAAGTGACAGACCAGCCATTCCATATTCGGATATAGACAAGAGTGAAGATAAAAGCGATGAAGATTTTGCTTATGAATGTCCGCTTGCAACCGGCTGGAAAGTTGTGATTTCGCAGAAGATTCCTTGCCACGGACAGCATATCAGTGAGCTGGTACGAAAACAGGTTCTCTCACCAGAAAGCCTAGGGCCATTTAAAGAAACTCTGGATAAAATGGAAGCCGCTGAACAGGAATTCTTTGGCGACAGAGAAAACCCGCTCTTCTCATGGGATGGCATTTACATCGCTAACCTTTTCCGTAAACGAGGCTTCACCGTGCGCGTCGCCTCTCAGGTACTCACCGAAAAGCGTCGCATAACTCCGGCAGAAATTGAAAAATGGTTTAGCCCGGAGAACTCAGCTTACGGTGCCAAAATGTGCCAGGCAGCAGGAAGCGCAGAGTTACAGAAAATTGTAAATTTGCTGATTGCTGCGTGTGATAGAACTATTTTTGAATGGAAAAGCGAAATCGCCTTTTTCACGATTGAAAAATAATGTCACACGGATTCGAAATGCCTTCGGCATTTCATATTATATTATAAATGGATTTTGCGTTAGCAAAATCGAATCCGTGTGACAATTCTCTTAATCTCTTATCGAATCAATATTCGCCTTACCGCCAGGAACGAACGGAAGAACGTTTTCTTCGCTGTCTACGCTGATGCGAACGAAGCATGGCTTATTCTGGCGATTGTTATCAAATGCTTTTTTATACCACTCGGCATCGCTGTCGGCATCGATTGATTCTAGACCAAAACCGCGGGCAATAGACAAGAGGTCTGGAGAGCGGCCGAATACAGAGGCGCTGTAATTCTTATCAAAAAGGAACTTCTGCTGCTGATAAACCATACCAAGAGTTCCATTCTGGAAAACTATGATTGTTACAGGCAGATTGAGTTCTGCAAGAGTTGCCATTTCCTGAACGTTCATCATGATTGAGCCGTCGCCTGAGAAGCAGACAATGCGCTTAGACGGATTTGCAATTGCTGCTCCTATTGCAGCAGGAAGACCAAAGCCCATTGTACCAAGACTACCACTCGTTAGGAAACTTCTAGGACGTTCAACAGGATAATACTGTGCAGCCCACATCTGGTGCTGACCTACATCAGTTGTTGCAATAAGGCCGTCTGGGGCAAGGCCGGCGGCCGCCGCAAGCTCGGGTATTTTAGAAATTATTTCGCGGGGATTTGCAAGTTTTTCGTTTTTCGGGCGGCCGCATTCAACCGAGTGACATTCCTTCTTAATTTTAGAAATCTTTTTAAGCCAGTTTTCATCTCCTGTAATTTTCTTTTCGCTTACAAGCTGGGCAATTACAGGGAATACAGATTCAACATCTGCAACTACAGAAATATAAGATTCGAGAATCTTATCAACCTCAGCTGCATCAATATCAATATGAATGATTTTTGCATCCGGACAGAACTTAGAAACCAGACCTGTGGCTCTGTCATCAAAACGAACGCCGGCTGCAATTACAAGGTCACTGTCGTGCATGGCAACGTTAGCGGCATGACTTCCGTGCATACCAACCATTCCGATAAAACAGTCTGAACTTTCTGGTACGCAGCCCAAGCCCATAAGACTTGTTACAACAGGAAGGCGGTAATTCTGCAAAAAGGCTTTGATTCCGCTTGCAGCTTCTTCTGAATCACAGCCGCCACCACAATACAATACAGGACGCTTTGCTGCTGCCAGCAGGTCTGCAATCTTTCCCATCTTTTCTGAATACTCATCAATAGGAGTATGAAAGCGGATATCGTGCAGGCGGATTTTTTTGATATCCGGCCAGGCATCAAAATCGCATTCCTTAAGCTGAACGT
This sequence comes from Treponema sp., assembly GCA_016293915.1. Classification (GTDB taxonomy): domain Bacteria; phylum Spirochaetota; class Spirochaetia; order Treponematales; family Treponemataceae; genus Treponema_D. The sequence continues at coordinate 44,086 of JAEDCY010000013.1, forward strand.
CGCGCGGAACATCAATGAGAACTGGCCCCGGACGACCGCTTGTTGCAATTTCAAAAGCCTTAGGAATTGCATCCAGCAAATCATAAGGAGTCTTAATAAAAATTGAATGCTTTGTAATTGGGAAGGAAAGACCAAAGGTGTCTGCTTCCTGAAAGGCATCTGTTCCGATGAGGCTGGTGTTTACCTGACCTGTAATTGCGATGATTGGAATTGAATCTGCGCGGGCATCTGCAATTGCTGTAAGAAGGTTCATAGCGCCCGGGCCGGAAGTTGCAAGACAAACTGCCGGTTTACCTGTAGAACGGGCCATACCCTGGGCAATGAATCCGGCAGCCTGCTCGTGGCGCACAAGGACGTGTCGGATTGAAGAGCGGTTGAGTTCGTCGTAGAGAGGAAGAATAGAACCTCCCGGAATTCCTGCTACAGTTTCAATACCGTACATTTCCAGTAACTTAACAATGATTTGTGCGCCTGTGTGTTTCATTATAAATCTCCTGTTACGGTGGTTTCGATACACGTGCTTCGCACGCACTCAACCAACGTGTGTATAAATAAAAAAGCTCCCCTTCCGGAGAGCTTCTTTCTTATATTTTTGCTTTAGCCAAAATATATCATTCACTCCCGGTTATCTTATAACCTGTACGACGAGGACTGATACGACTTTGCCTAAAGAGTTGAATTTCATAGATTCTATTTTCCAAATTTTTGATTTTCTGTCAAGTATAGTTATAAATGGATTTTGCATTAACAAAATCGGATAAAAGTTTGACATCTTAAACATATGACTATATAATGACTATATTAATATTTCTGACATAAGCAGGAGGTTTTTTATGACTGCTCCACTGTTTGATATAAAATCTAAATTCAGTGAATATGTTACGCTTGCAGAAAATGGTGATGTTGTAGAAATTACAAAGCATGGAAAAACAACTGCCGTAATCATAGGACTTAAAGAATATTCTGAGCTCAAGAAAAATTACCGTCCCTCCTTTATAGACAAAGTAAATGAATGGAAGCACAAAACCGGCGGACTTACACAAACAGAATATAACGAGTACCAGAATATGTTGCGAAGAAATAAAGAATGCTACAGTAATGGAGAGTCTCTATTTTGAAAAATATTTATCTTTTAGATACAAATATAATTTCTCAGGTAACAAAGCCAGAACCTTCTGAAAAACTATATACCTCTCTTGAACTTCACTCAGGAACCTGCGTTATAAGCAGCATTACATGGTATGAACTTAAAAATGGAATACAATTACTTGAACCAGGAGCAAAAAGAGAAAAACTTCAGACCTTTCTTACAGATTATGTTCAGCCGTCTTTTCCGGTAATCCCATATGATATACATGCGGCTTCAATAAATGCCGACATAACCAGCCGTCTTCTCTCAATTGGAAAACCTACGCCTATACTTGATACTCAAATTGCTTCAATTGCAATTGCCAGCAACTTAATTTTAGTAACAAATAATACAAAGAATTTTATGATTTTTCAGGAACATTTTAACCTCATGCTGGAAGACTGGAGTTGAAGCAAGGTGAAAATCTGGATTTTTTTTCTATTAATTAAGTAAATTGTGATTGACTAGTCCAGACTCCAGGTTTTACGATGACATTTTTGCTTATTTGGTCTATAATTATTTAAAATGTCTCTTAATTGTAATGAAATAAACGTGATTCTGAATGAGCTGGACCTGGAGGGCGCTTTTATTCAGGATATTATTCAACCCGGATTTGATACTCTTGCTTTTTATACTTACAGGGAAGGTTGTGCTAAAACTGTTCTTGTTTGTACGGCTCAGAATTCGGTTCGGATTAATGAGACAAGACGTAAGATTACTAAAAATGATAAGCCGCTGCGCTTTATGGAATTTCTGAAGGCTCACATTAAAGGCTGCCGTATAAACTCTGTAAGTCAAATTGGTCTTGAACGTGTTGTAAAAATGGAGCTCAGCCGCCTTGTTCAGGAAAAGCAAAGTAACAAAGACTATGTTCATATTTCACTGATAAAAAAGCCGGTTCTTTCTAAAGAAGAAATTGAAGCTCAGAAAGGGCCGGAAGAAATCGAAGAAAATTATATTCTATATATTAAGCTCTGGAACAATGCTGCAAACGTTATTCTTTGTAATCTTGACGGCACTATTCTTGAACCTATGTTCCGAAGGCCGGAACGCGGGGAAATGAAAGGTGAAATTTACTGTGAGCCCGCCGCGGACGAGGCTAAGGCGGCTCAGGCATTGGAGCGGTTCCCGGTAAGAGATTGGAAAACGGCTGAGGCCGGGGGCGTTGCGGGGGTGGCCCCCGCAGAAGGGGTAGCGGACAAGACCGCAGCGAAGCGAGGACTTGGAAGCGAGGGGAAGGCTTTCCCCTCCTTCGAAACTTTTAATTCTTATATTGACTGGTGGTACTCGGAGCATTCGGATACACTTTCGCGGGAGGCGTTGCTTGAGAAGGCCGAAAAATGGTACAACTCTACGCGCTCGAAAAAAGAATCTGCCCTGCATAATCTGGAAGCAAAGCTGGAATCGTTTAAGAATGCGGGGCAGCTTAAGCATCAGGGTGATTTGATTTTGAGTTTCGGGCACCTTATTGACGGCAGTTCCCACTATCTTGAATGTGAAGATTATGAATCTGGAAAGACGGTTCGACTTTTGATTGACCCGGAAAAATCGGCTCAGGAAAATGCGGCTGACTATTATAAGCAATACAAGAAGTCTGTAAGTGGCAGTGAAGAGCTTGTTCACGATATTGAGATTGCAAAAAAGCAGCTTGAAAAACTGGACTCTCTTTACGAGGAAATCAAAAACGAAAAGAACCCGGTAAAAATTGAGCAGCTTTTGCGCCGCGACACTACGCCAAAGCAGCAGCAGAAAAAAAATCACCCGGGGCTTGATTACACTGTAAATGGCTGGTACATTCTTGTTGGCCGCGATGCAAACGAAAACGATGAGCTGCTTCGTCATCATGTTCGCGGTGACGATATGTGGCTCCACGTGCGGGACTTTCCGGGTGGCTATGTTTTTATAAAGGCTCGTAAGGGAAAAACTGTTCCGCTGGACATTCTCTTGGATGCGGCAAATCTTGCTGTTTATTATTCAAAGGCACGTAATGCCGGAAAAACAGATTTGTATTATACTCATGTAAAATATCTGCGCCGTGCAAAGAATGGTCCGAAAGGTCTTGTTCTGCCGACACAGGAAAAAAATCTCTGCATAGAACCAGACAAAAGCCGGCTCGCCCGACTCGACTCACTTCATGAAGAGGGACAATTATAATGTTATTAAAGTCAGATAATAAAAAGGACATGAAAAAAGTCTCTGCAAAACCGATTCAAAGTTATTCAAAGGTTGCACCATTTTTTTTTCTTACTACTCGCCCGAGAACTGCGCATTATGCCTGGAAATACATTTTTACGATTTTAAAAGACTTTTTCCTGATTCAGCAGCTACAGAAGCTTCATTTTACAAAGCGTCCGGTTATAAATGTTGAAACTGATATTGATGACAAGATTCCTTTTGTGCCTGACCATGTTGATACTTACCTTGATTTTGTAAACTTTTTCGTTCAGCCTATGGATATGCTGAAAAAAAGGCTGGGCTACAAAAGAGCTTCTCAATACCTTTGTCTTTATCTGAAGTTTTTAACAAGGATTTACAAAAACTCTTCTTTGATATACCGCTTTTGCCTTACTACAACTACTCGTCCTAAATATTATAAGTCGCATAAATTCCGCACTATTCACTTTTTTGATCCTCACCTTTTGTGTGTTCCAAGTATTCATGTTGCGATTGCCGCAGGAACTTATGCCTGGTTTAAGCAGTGTTTTAAAATTGGTATTTTTCCAAAAGAAGAGGCTGAGCAATATCTTGAAGAAATCAGAAATAAGGCTGTGAGAATTGTTGAAAGCGTTTTATTTATAAAGCAGCACAGTGTAAACTGTATTCCGCTTGCTTTGTATATGCTTTCTTCTACTATGAATAAATCTTTCTTTTCTGCTCATGATGCGGCTGATTTTATTGATGCCTTATTCAGGGAGTCTCCGGAAATAAATTCTGAGGTTCGGCAGGAAATTCTTGAGCACTTCTATTATATGTATGACAGAACTCTGCTGGAAAGCCGCTTTTCGGCAGACTGGCAGGACTGTATTCGTCACTGGCTCCTTGATTTTGCATCCAGCACAGGGCAAAAAATTAATCTGACAAATTAATAATGACGTATTTACAGTTTTATGATATAATGGAAAGGTGAATAATGTTGATTTAACACAGATTAAGGCTGTAGCATTTGACATCGATGGCACTCTCTACAGAGCGTGGAAATTTAATCTGCGCGTTTTTCCTTACTTCATGTATCATTCTTTTTTCTTTCTCAAATACGGGCTCGTTCGTAACATTATGCACAGAACATCTGCCACTCCTGAGTTTGTAAAGCTTCAGGCTTCTCATATGGCTAAAAAGCTGAACTGTTCGCAGGAAGAAGCTGAACAGCGGCTTGAAAAAATCATTTATAAAGGTCTTGAAAAATATTTTGTAAACATAAAGCCCTGTAAAGGAGCTATTGAATTTATTCATCAGCTGAAGGATAGTGGCTATAAAATTGGTCTTCTTTCTGATTTTCCTCCTGAACAGAAGGGCTCTATCTGGGGCGTAAAGGATTTATGCGATGTTGTACTTGGCTCGGAAGAAGCTGGAGCTTTAAAGCCTGATTCTACTCCATTTCTGGAACTTGCAAAAAAGTTTAATCTTCCACCAGAGCAGATTCTTTACGTAGGCAATAATCATAAATACGATATTCTTGGTGCACATAATATTGGAATGAAAACAGCCTGGCTGATTCTTCCACATTCAGGATGGTTCGGAAAAAAATCTAAGATTGCTGACTTTACTTTCTGGCATTATGGACAGATTTCTGAATTGTTCTTTGGCAAAAAAAACAAAAAAACAGATAGCAACTCTGATTCAAAATCAGACTGACATAAAAAATGGGTGGGGATAAAAAATGGAAATCGTAATCGCAATTCTCTTTTCTACTGTCATTTCGCTTGGAGTAGGTTTATACTTCCGCATGCTTGGCAAAAAAGATGACCCTCTGGAACGAATCAACAAATTTGCAAACAAAAAAACTAATGACTTGAACGAGGCTTTTAATAAGATTCAGACCAGATTCAATACGATTATTTCAGACTTCAATGCTCAGCAGACTCAGGCTAATGCAGCTGTAAAACTCTTGAAACAGCAGAACGAAGAGTTTAACTCTAAAATGCAGACTTTTGACCAGAGTATAAATGCTGTAAAAAATATTAAGGCTCAGATTGATGGCTATGCAAATATTCTAAACGAGCTTAATGACATGACTGCTCAGGTTGAAGAAAATCTTGAAAGACTTCATAAAGAAAGCGGCCTTATCACTTCGCTCGACGGAAAACTTTCTAAACAGCAGCAGCAGATTGCCCTGATAGAAAAACGTATTCCTGAAGTTTCAAAAGAATTCTCTGTAAAAAATGCCGAGCAGCTTAAGGCTGTTGGCTCTACCCTCCTTGAAAGTTATGAAAGCCGTGCTGCCCAGCTGGCTTCGGAAATTAAAACTTCTCAGGGCGAAGCAGAAAAGGCTCTTGATGAAATCAAACAGAGTATTCAAGAAGCATATAATCAGGCTGCTGAAAGTGCAGAAAAACTTGAAAACACTGCCTTTACCCACCTTAGCGAACAGGCTCAGCAGAGAACAGACCAGTACCTTAAGGAGCTTGGTGAACAGACTGCTGCCCTTCAGAAAGAGCTTGAAAAACAGACTCTTGCAATCAGAAACGATATTACAAACAGAACAGGAATTATTCATTCTGAACTTGAAACTAAAGAAAAAGAACTTATCAAAATGTTTGATGATAAGACTTCTGCCGCTACTGCCTCATACAAAGAATCTGAAAACAAACTTATTACAGATGCAAAGGCTAATATCATAAAAATCAATGAAAAGTTCAACGAAAAACTTGGTCAGCTTTCTGAAGTTTTTTCCGGCAAGGTGGAAGCTCTTCAGACAAAATACAATCAGCAGCTTGAATCTATTGGAGGCCGCAACGATGGTCTTATTGCAAAAACTCTTGCAAGATTCAACGAAGACAGCAACAAGCTTGAAGCTGAATACACAAAGCAGATGGAAAACATTCAGAAGAAAAATGAAGGTAACTACTCTGCCCTTTCTGAAAAGTTTGATGATGACTTTAAAAAGTTCCAGAAAACCTATGCTGCTGCTTTTGAAAATGCAACGGCAACTAACAATACAAAGATAAATGAGTTTAACCGTCTTTTTGTAGAAGAACACAAAAGGTTTGCAGAAGAGCATGAACGTCTGGTTCAGGATTTTTCAGCCTCTCTTAATGAAGCTCAAAGTGACAACGACAGAAAGCTTGCTGAACTTAAAGGCAGCCAGGACGAACAGATTCAGAGCCTCAACGAAATCTACAATTCTGAATATACAAAAATTAAGGAAGAATACCTTGGCCGCTTTGAAGGTCTTCAGGATGAATACTCTCAGCAGATTGAAGGGCTTCAGAATGTGTTTGATAACCGCATAGAAGAGCTTTCTAATACTGAAGAAGATTACAAGGCTAGAATTGAAAATCTCCGCACCCAGCTGGAAACAAGCCTGCGTCAGTGTAATGAGCGCTCAAGCAGTCTGCAGACAGAAATTACAGACATGCAGGAAAAACTTTCTGAAACTCTCAAACAGGTTGCAGAAGAAGCAACTACTTCTGTTTCTAATGCAGAAGCCTCTGTTCAGGCAATCAAGAGTCAGTGTGATGAAGCAGAACGCAAGGCTGCTGAGCTTAAACCTGAACTCGAAGAAAAAATCAGTCAGATGAATATGAGTCTGGACAATGCTCAGAGTGAAACTCTGCAGAAACTCGAAAGACTCCAGACAGAGACTGAAAATCAGATTAAAACAATTCAGAAGGAAACAGTTCAGTCTCTCAAAGCATTACAGGGTGACACAAACGATCAGTATGAAACCCTTAGGAAAGAAACTCTATCAAAAATTGAAAACTTTAATAACGAAACAGAACGTCAGCTTGAAGGCTTTAAGGGAGATACAAGTGCCCGCCTGGATAACTTCCAGAATGAGACAAATGTACGCCTCGAAAGCCTTACAAAAATCATTACAGATTCTGTTCGCAAGGCTGTTTCTGAAAGTGAAGTTAAACATCTTAATATTCTTGAAAATGTTGATAACCAGCTCAATGCCTACAAAAAAGATATTGAGTACAAGCTTTCTCAGATTCAGGTTTCTGAAAGCGACATTGATACTCTTGAAAAGAGTCTTAAAGCTGCAATGTCTGAAGTTCAGAACCGTGTATTGCGTGAGTTTGAAGGCTTTACTTCGAATCAAAAACAGAAACACGAAGAATTCAGCAATACTATTAAAGAAGATTCTGCTGAAATCGAGCAGAAAATTGAAGAAATCAACCGCTCCCTCGACAGCCTCAAAGAAACTGCAACCGGCAGCATGAGTGCTAAGATTCAGGAATTCGAATCTGAGTTCAACCAGATTCTTTCTACCAAGAGCAATGAAATTGATTCTGACCTTGCTGAATGGAAGCATGAGCTTGATACAAAACTTACTTCAATTTCCAACACCTACGAAGATTCACGTAAAAAGGTTGAAGCAAAATATCTTGAAGATTTTAAAACTGGAATTGAAGGCCTTCAAACAAGAGCTACTGATCAGTACAACAATGTTGCAGCAACAATTGAAAGAACAAAAGCTGAAATGCAGGGATCTATTAAAGACATTCAGGAATTTGTTAATCGATTCAAGAGCGACACTGATAATTCCATCAACTCTCTTACAAAGGCTTCTGAAGAAGCTCTTAAGAAAGAGATTGAACACAACAAGGAAATTGTACAGACAAGCCTTTCTAAACTTCAGGATGAACTTTTGGGTGACCTCAAAATGTTTGAAGATTCTGTCAGAACAAGACAGGAAACAGGTTCTTCTTCTATTGATGCCGCTCTTGCAGAATTCAACACCTGGAAGCAGCAGCTTAGAAGCCAGTTTGAAGATTCAGAAAAAATCTTTACTGATGACCTTTCAAAATTCAAAGATTCTGCTGATGACAAAATCAAGGAAGAAAGCCAGAAGCTTTTGCAAAATATGAACGACTATGCTGTTTCAGTTCAAAATCAGCATAATGAATTAAACGACAAGATTGCCGACCTTCAGAATAAAACTGATGCTTCTATAAAAGCATACGAAGAAAAATCTGCGGGCATTTTGAACCAGATGAACGGCATGTACAAGCAGATGCTTGATGAAGCAAAGAAACGTCTTGCAGAGCAGGATTCTGCGGCAAAAGAAAGAGCAGATGCCTTTAAGAAAACAATTAAAGAAGCAGAAGACAAAAATGCAGCAAATCAGTCGGCATTTACTCTTAAAATGCAGGATAACGCAAACCTTATTCAGACCCGCCTTGGCGAAATCGAAAAGGAATTGCAGGATGTTAAGTCAAACATTCACAACTATGAAACTGCAGACAAGATGCGTCGCCAGCTTGAAGCCAATGTTACAGAACTCAACAGCGCCTTTACAAAACTTAAGGGTTATGCAGATTCTGCTGACAAAATGAATGTTCAGTACACTTCTATCTTAAAGATTAATGAAGAAATTAACCGTCAGCTGGCCGGAATTGAAGCACAGAAAAACCGCGTAACAAATCTTGAACAGCAGTTCAATAAGATGCTCGCACTTTCAAGCACAATTGATGAAAGAATCGGTTCTCTTAATACTACTAAAGATGATCTTCAGGCTATGGAAGTTACTGTACGTAATTACAACGACCGCCTGCAGTATGTTTCTGAACAGTATGAACGCCTTGAAAAAAAGGATGAGGTTATCAACCGTATTAAAACTGATGTTGATTCACAGTTTGAAAAGCTTAAGGATCTTGAACAGAGACTTACAAACTGTAACCGCCAGTCAGTTTCTCTTCCACAGGAAATCAAGGAAGTACAGAACAGCGTAGATAAGATTCTGCAGAATGGTCCTAAGATTACTGATGCAATTGGTCGTCTTGAAAACCTTGATGCGATTATTGCAGATACAGATAAGAGAATAGAAGCTCTTAATTCGGTTACTACAGGTATTAAGAAAACAGAACTTGACCTGCAGGGACTTTCACGTGATGTTGATAAGAAGTTTGAAGTTCTCAACAGCATTACAAAACAGGAAAGAGCAAAATCTCCATCAAAGAAGAGCACTTCTTTGAATCCTCAGACAAGCGAAAATGTAAGACAGTTGAAACGACAGGGCTGGACAATTGCAGATATCGCAAAGCGCCTTGACCTTACAGAAAACGAAGTTGATTTGATTTTGCAGCTGCCGGAATAAGCCTAAAATCGAAGAACCGTTAAAAAACGAGCTGCGACAGCGGGAATGATGGTAAGGCTAAAAATTGCAGTGCAATTTTTTTAACGCCTTGCTATAGAACACCGGCCGCCAGCGGCCTTACACATTTAGGTTCATCGAAAGAATGGCTCAGAGGCAGGCTGTGCCTGCCGACTGTAATAAACATACGGTATGCGCTTCTACAGCCTCGGAGGTTCCAACCGGCGGGAATTTCTCGCCGGTTTTTGCTTTAACAAATATTTGAGATTTATCCACGCCAAGTATGGCCGCAATACTTTCAATTACTTCGCCGCGGCGCCCCAGAAACTTTGGCTTTTCCAGCTTTATAACACAGTCGAGGTTAACAAGCGACCAGCCGGCAGCCTTTACATCTTTCCACACAGCGCGAAGAAGTTCTGCAGAATCAGCATCTTTCCATTTAGAGTCTTCCGGTGGAAAGTAAGAACCGATATCGCCAAGACCCGCAGCCCCCAGCAGTGCATCTGTTATTGCGTGAAGAAGAACATCGCCGTCCGAATGACCGTCCTCCCCTTTTTCAAAATCAAATGTTATACCACCAAGAATTAAGCGGCGGCCTTCTACCAGACGGTGAAGATCATAACCAAGTCCTACGCGAATCATAATTTCTCCAGATCTGACGGATATGTTATTTTTATATTGTTTACGTCGCCTTTAGTAACAAAAACACGGCCGCAGTACTCGCCCCAAATTTCGGTGTCGTCGGTGTATTCGCAGCTGTCGGCCGCTGCGCGGCCGTGCGCCTCGAGAAGTTTATTAAACTGAAAACATTGCGGAGTTTGAACTGCAACAAGTTTACTTCTCACAAGGTGTCGTACAATAAAACCATTTTCATCAATTTCTTTTTGAGTATCAACAGGTGTAATTCCAGGAACAGAAGCTCCGTTTTGTATTGCCGCTTCCAGTGCTTCCAGTATGACTTTCCGGCTCACAAACGGCCTCGCCCCGTCATGAATCAAAACAATATCAGGCTGGCCTTTTATTGCCAGCAGCCCCTTGTAAACAGACTTTTGACGAGTCTCTGCTCCTTCGGTAATTATAACTTTATCAGCAATACTACCAAGCGCCTCACGGCAAGCAGCCTCTCCAGCCACCGGACAGGTAACAACAAAATCTGTAATTTCAAAATCTTTACAGGCATTTAAAAAAGTTTCAGCACAGACCGAAAGGACTGTGCCGTTTTTATAGGGAAGGTATTCTTTTTTTACCCTGCCGCCAATCCTCGTAGAAGAACCGGCAGCAGTAATAAGTATTGCAATTTTAGAATGAATCATCCTCGTCGTCAAAATCGTCATCCGCACCCATATCATCTGCTGACTCATCTTCATCATCAGAATCATCTGAATTACGGCGATTGTTTCCGTCAGAAATATCATCCATCAAATCATCATCTTCATCATCATCAAGAATCATAGTATGTTTAATTTTTGGAGTTGCTCCCAGCGGCTCAAGCTTTGTATGAATTTCAGCTTCAATATCTTTAGCTGATTTTCCAAGTGCAAAAGCAATTTCATCTTCAAGTAATTTTTTTGCAGAATCATAAAGCTTGCGTTCAAGGATTGGAAGTTCCTTAACTTTACTTCTGTTGTAAAGGCAGCGAACGATTGTTGCAATATCTTTTACAGTACCTTTTTTAAGAAGGTCAAGATTCATCTGATAGCGGAGTTTCCAGTCCGAAGTAATCGGTTCAAAATCATCTGAAAGAAGACTCAGTGCTTCCTGAGCTTCTTTAGCCGAAACAATCTGGCGGATACCAAGGTTCTCTGCATTGTCTACAGGAACCATAACAACCATGTCAGAGGCTTCAATATAAATCTTATAATAAAGGGTGGTCTGATCTTTAAAAGTCTTTTCGAAAACTTCCTTTACAATTCCTACACCCTGACTCGGATAAACAACCTTCTGGTTAATTTTGAATTTTGTTGCCATATAGATTAAGTATACCATAAAAAAAAGAAAAATTCAATTTTTTCAATTTTACTTGAATCATCTATGTAAATTATGGTATAAATATACAAAGGAAATGTATATTTATGCAAAATGAAATTAACTTTATAGACGGCGGTGTTTGCGCTCCTTTGGGCTTCACCGCAAACGGTATGCTTTGCCACATCAAGGCAAGCAGAACTAAAAACGATACTGCACTTGTTTATTCAGAAGTGCCTTGTAATGCAGCAGGTGTTTTTACTCAGAACCGTGTAAAAGCAGAAAGCGTAAAGCTTACTCAAAAACATCTCGCAGACGGTCGCGCTCAGGCTCTTATCGCAATTTCTGGTAACGCTAACTGCTGTACAGGTGCTCAGGGAGCAGAGAATGCTCTGCGTATGGCTAAGGCTGCGGCTAGCCAGCTTGGCATTAAGGCTGAAGATGTTATCGTATACTCTACCGGCGTTATTGGTGCCCAGCTGGATGTTACAAAAGTTGAAAACAATGCAGAAGCTCTTGCTAAGGGACTTTCCCGCGACGGTAACAAAGAAGCCCGCATTGCAATTATGACTACTGACACTCAGTTTAAGGAGTGCGCTGTTGAATTCACCCTTGGCGGAAAAGTTTGCCACATGGGAACTATGTGTAAAGGAAGCGGCATGATTCACATCAACATGGGAACTATGCTTTCTATGATTACTACAGACTGTGCAATTTCAAGCGAAATGCTGAGCAAGGCTCTTCACGAATCTATTCAGGGAACCTATAACTGCGTAAGTGTAGACGGAGATACTTCTACTAACGACTCGCTTTGTGTACTTGCAAATGGTCTTGCCGGAAATACAGAGATTACCGGCCCTGGCGCTGATTACGATATCTTCCTTGCAGCAATGAATAAAATGAATCTTGTTATGGCCCGCAAAATTGCTGCTGACGGAGAAGGTGCTACCCGCCTTGTTGAATGTAATGTTCGCGGAGCCCGCAGCGTTGAAGCAGCACGTGGTCTTGCTAAAGAAATCATCTGCTCAAGCCTTGTTAAAGCTGCTATGTTTGGAAGTGATGCAAACTTTGGCCGCTTCCTTTGTGCTATGGGTTACAGCGGAATTGAGTTTGACCCGGATAAAACCAGCATCTGGTTTACAAGCAAAAAAGGTGCTAAGCGTTATTTTGATAATTATGATGACTTTGAAGTTCACGGAGACCAGAGTGTTCTGGTTTACAAAGATGGTGTTCCTATGAACTTTGATGAAGATAAAGCAAAGGCAATCATGAGTGAAGAAGCCGTTGAGATTCTCGTTCAGTGTGGAGACGGTTCGGCAGAAGGAACTGCCTGGGGCTGCGACCTTACTTATGATTATGTAAAGATTAATGGTGATTATAGAACATAATCACCATTAATCTTTTCGATTTAGGACAAAATAAGCACAGCTTATTTTGTGTGCCATTTTTTCGATGAACCTAAAATGACCCGCTTTCGCAGCTCATTTTTTAACGGTTCTTCGATTATTGGCATGTAAAGATTAATGGTGATTATCGTACCTAGGTTATAGGTGCTAGGTTTTAGGTTTTAGGAGAAGGGGGAAGTCTCCCCCTCGTTCCAGCCCGCGTTGCGGTCTTACGCTACCCCCTCTGCGGGCTCGCCGCCCGCAACGCCTGCTATTTATAGAGGAATACTTATGAATAACGAAATTAATGAATTAACTACAGAACAGTGGTCTGAGGTATTGGTTCAGGCCCTTCCATATTTTAAGCAGTGGTGCGGTAAGGTCGTAGTTGTAAAATACGGCGGAAACGCAATGCTCAACGAAGATCTTAAACAGGCCGTAATGGAAGACATTGTGCTTCTGAGTACTATTGGAATTAAGGTTGTACTCGTACACGGCGGTGGCCCGGAAATTAACCACATGCTTGAACGTGTTGGAAAAGAAAGCAAGTTTATTGACGGGCTTCGCTACACCGATGCAGAAACTATGGAAATTGTTCAGATGGTTTTGACTGGAAAACTGAACAAGGATATCGTAGGTATTCTTTTGCAGAAGGGTGGACGCGCTGTAGGTTTGTCTGGAGTAGACTCAGGACTTTTGCGCGCAGTAAAAACTGAAAAAGACCTTGGCTTTGTTGGTGAAGTAACTGAGGTTCATCCTGAAATCCTTACTTCCCTTTTGGACGAAGGTTTTATTCCAGTTGTTTCTACAGTTGCCCTTGGCGAGCAGAATGATTACGCCCGCTACAATATCAACGCTGATACTGCCGCTGCAAAAATTGCTGTTGCTTTGCAGGCTGAAAAATTTGTTCAGCTTACAAACGTACCTGGAATCTTAAGAAATATTGATGATCCTTCTACTTTGATTAAGAGAATTGAAAGAACTGCAATCGGCTCGCTTAAGGCTACCGGTGTAATTGGCGGCGGAATGATTCCAAAAATTGAATGCTGCGAAATTGCACTTAAGGGCGGAGTTCCACGTACACACATTATTGACGGCCGCGTACCTCACTCACTGTTAATAGAAATGTTCTCGGACCGTGGTATAGGAACAATGATATATTAATCTGCGGGTTTGCGCAGCAAACTAAGAAGGATAAAATGATTGAGGCTAACATGAAAGCTCAGATTCAGAAATATGAAGAGATGTGTCTGAACGGACATGTTGCCTTGAACACATTTCTTTACGACGGCTGGCTTCTGAAATTTTCAGAAGGTTATACAGGCCGTGCAAACTCGGTAAGCGTATTCTACCCTTCTTCAATGCCATTTACTGACAAGGTACCTTTCTGCGAACAGATGTACAAACAGCAGGGATTACCTTGTCAGTTTAAAATAACTGAGCTTGATACTGAACTTTATGACTTTCTTGCAAATCGCGGCTACGAAGTTGTTACCACTACGGATTTGATGGTGTGTGACTTATCTTGCCCGATTAAGCCGGACAATGACTCTAAAATTGAATACATCTTTTCTACAACCCCGGAAGAATGGCTTCCTCTTTTCTTTAAGATTCACGAAATAAATGATGCTCACGATCAGGGTGTTTACACTCGAATGCTTTCTAAAGTCCTGGTTGATACTATTTACTGTACACTTATGTATGAGGGAAAGCCTGCGGCCTGCTCTTCTGCTGCAATTGAAAATGGCTATATGCTGCTGCAGAATGTTGTTGTTTCATCTGAACTAAGAGGACTTGGACTTGGAAAGAAGGTATGCAGGGCAATTCTTAAAAAGGCATTTGAAGCTGGTGCTCATCACTCATATCTCCAGGTAGTTCAGACTAACACTGTTGCGGTAAATCTTTATAAGAAACTGGGATTTGAAAAGTTATACAGTTACTGGTATATGAAAAAGTAACGGCGGGGTTCTTAAGGGGCGTCGGCCTTCGCAGCACAGCTGCTCGGAGACTCGCTAAAAACAGTCCACTGGACTGTTTTTACCCCAATTTGTCAGAAGAGAAAGGCTCGAGTTTCCATTTGAAAGGATTCACAACGGCATCTTTGTCATCATCAAATTCTAAAACCGGATAATCATTTTTTCTTATCATATTATGCCTCCGGAAATATAATATTCCGCAAACATAACATTATTTCGAAAACCTTACAATCTTATCAGCGACAGTTTTTGCTTCGTTTTCATCATGAGTAACCATAATGGCGGTAAAGCCCATGGTCTTCTGCCAGTTATGAATCTGCAAGGCAAGTCTGGCACGCAAGTCTGCATCGAGGGCAGAAAGAGGTTCGTCCAAAAGAACGAGCTTTGGATGAGTGATAAGGGTGCGGGCAAGTGCAACACGCTGGCGCTCTCCGCCACTGAGAGTCTGAGGCATTCTTTTTTCAAAACCATTAAGACCGAATTCTGGAAGAAAGGCTGAGGCTTTTTTGATTGCTTCCTTTTTCTTCATTCCCTTAGAAATGAGGCCGTAAGCAACATTATTTACAACATTCATATGATTAAAAAGGGCTCCGCTTTGAAAAACCATTCCTACATTTCGCTGACGAGGCGCAAGTTTTTCTATGCGTTCACCATCGAGTTCAATTTCTAGTTTTGACTGCCAGTCATTATCATTTTTTTCCAGGCCGGAAATAATATTCAAAACTGTAGATTTTCCACAGCCGCTGGGACCAAGCAGACAGGTCATTGTACCTTTTTCACATTCAAGAGAAAAATCGACGGTAACGGTTTCCCAGGTTTTATGAATATTTTTTACACTGAAATAACTCATTTTTTTACCTCTTTAGTCTACTTTTTTCCTGCGAAAAAAATAATCATACTGATGGCTGCAACAATTCCACCACATGCACAAGCCTGGCTGAAACGATATGCACCGGCTAGTTTATAAGTGTACAGTGCAAGTGTATCAAAATTGCGAATAGAAAGCACCAGCGGCATTGTTGCATCTCCAAGACTGATTGCAAAACAATAGGCAAATGCAGAAATAAGTACAGGTCTGCAGGCAGGAAGATAAACTCTTACCACGCTGTCAAACCACCCTCGAGAAATCAATCTGGCCGCAGCGTCTGTCTCATAACTTATTCTGTTAATTCCGTTCTGAATCTGCCGGTAAGCAACAGGCCAGTACAGTGCCGTCTGCAACGCAACAAGCAGCGCCGCGTTCCCGCGATGAAAAATCAAAGTAGCGCACCAGGAAATAACAACAGAAGAAATCGCCATTGGAAGCACCGGAATTGTCTGCAAGAGTACGCTGCCCTGGCAACGGCAAAGCTTAACAGCAACAGAATATGCAAAACCGAGTAAAGTACAGCAGGTTCCGGTTGCAAGGCCACACCAGAGAGAATTAATTGCAGCCTTCCAGAACGAGGCACCTTTCAAAAGTTTTGATAAATCACCTGCTCCGTTTACAAAAACAGAAAGCAGCGGGAAAATCAAAAATATCAAAAGCAGCAGAAGCAAAGGCACAAAAAATACCAGACTTCTGCCAATTTTCTGTCTCACAAGAGGAACATAATTTACGCCATTTGAAGATGTCTGGCTTCGTCGTGCTACAAAGCTGTAGGCAAGAACTATAGCAAAGGCTGTTAGCGTTTCAAGCAGAGCAAGTCTTGCACCAGAGCCTACATCAAGAGTCGTTCTTATTGAATGATAGATTTCAACTTCAAGAGTAGAGCGACCAACCGGAGAAAAAAGAAGCACTATCATAAAACTGAAATAACAGAATAGAAAAACCGGAATGCAGGCTGCTCCTATTGCTCCTGAAAGCTGATGAAGTGTTACAGTTCTGAGCACACGGCTCTCTCCCGCTCCCAGCAGCCTTGCTGCATTTTCCTGTTCGAGGGGAAGTCTTTCCCAGGCTTCGCTTACAATTCCTGCAATAAAAGGAACATTATAAAAGCCCTGGGCAATTACAATTCCCACAGAAGAATATAAAAATGAAAAATGCGTTCCTAATGCGCGGTTCACAGTTCCATTCATTCCCCAGAAGCTTACATAACCAAGAGCAACTATCAGGGAAGGAACACAAAGTGAAACTGCCGAAAACGAAAGAAGAAGACGGCGCCCGAAAAACTGACGGCGGGCTGTAAAGTATGCCAGCGGAATTCCAAGAAGTGCCGCCAGCAGTGTTGAGAAAAGCGCAATTTCAAGTGTGTAAAAATAGATTTTTAACATGGATGTACGTCGTCTCCGGTGGTTGAGTGACACGAAGTGTCGTATCGAAACCACCTCAGAACTCATTCAGTGGTTTCGATACGGCCTACGGCCTACTCAACCACCGCATTTTACACTTATTTAATAATCTCCGGCATTTTGATTGTGTCGTAGCAAGATGGAAGCTTAATATTTTTATTTGAAGGGTACATCCACTGAGTTGTAGGAATTACATTCTGAGCCTCTTCGCTGATTAAGAACTCGATAAAGCGTTTAGCTCCATCACGATTCTTTGCACCCTTTACAAGGCCGGCACCTTCTACCTGCATTACATGACCATCATTGAAAGAAAGAGCCTTAAACTGATTACCTTCGCCATAAGCAATATGATAAGCAGGACTTGTTGTGTAGCTTATTACAAGAGGAGCTTCTCCGTCTGTAAACATTCCGTATCCAACACTCCAGCCAGGAGCCATAGTAAGAATAGAAGGTTCAAGACGTTTCATATAATCAGCGGCCTTGCTTCCATAAACTTTATTAACCCAGGTTTCAAAACCAAGCCCTGGTGTACTTGTACGTGCATCCATAAGAATCAGTTTTTTCTTATAAATATCTTTTGTCAAATCTTCGAGGCAGGCAGGAGCCTGTACATCAGAAAGTGAATTCCAGATGATTGCAAAAGGGCTGTAATCGTAAGGTGTCATAAGCCACTTTCCCCCAAGAGCTTCCTCAAGACCATCTGCAACTACTGCTGCATTAGAAGGTTTAAAGCTTTCAAATACATCGCTTTCTTTAGCTTTATCTGTAAGATTGTTATCAAGACCTAACAAAACATCAGCATATGGATCTTTCTTTTCAAGCACTGCTTTTGAAAGAATCTGAACACCATCACCACAATCGATGAAAGTAACCTTTAAGCCTGTTTTTTCTTCGAACAGACGCGCAATTTCAGGACCACTGCCCCATTCTCCACAGAAAGAATCATAAGAGTATACAATTACTTCCGAAAGTCGAGCTGGATCAACAGCAGCATTAGATTTTGTAGATTTTTTGCAACCCATAAAAAGAGCGCAAACCAATGAAGTTAAAACGAATAGGATATGAACTTTTTTCATACCTACCTCCGCCGGTATTATCCGGATCAGGTTCTAAGGGTATAATCTCAGGCGGATTGAGACGACGTCCCATAAATCTCCGCCACCCCTGGCATTTGTTAGTTGTACAAAATGTCATGCTGAACTTGTTTCAGCATCTATTTAAGAAATCCCTGCCCCTTCGCAGCACAGCTGCTCGGAGACTCGCTCAAAATGCTCCACTGGAGCATTTTGCCGGCTTACAGCCGTCGCTCCCTAAGTTCGGGATGACAGTTCCCTTTCGGGATGACGCCTCACAGTTCAAGCTGAAAAGACTTTACAAGTATTTTTTAATCGCGTCAAGCAGTTCTGAATATTCTGTAAATGCAGGATACTGTGGATAATCTTTTATGATTTTTTCTGTAGAACGGAAAAGGAAGCCCGCTTTTGAAGCCTGAATCATTCCCAGATCGTTAAAGCTGTCGCCTGAAGCAATAGTTTCAAAACCGATAGACTGAAGGGCTCTAACCGTTGTCAGCTTACTCTGCTCACAGCGCATCTTGTAACCGGTAATTTCTCCAGAATCAGAAACAATAAGTTCATTACAGAAAATTGTTGGCTGACCGAGTTTTTCCATAAGAGGAGCTGCAAACTGGCTGAAGGTGTCGCTCAAAATAATTGTCTGACAGCAGGAACGCAATTCATCGAGAAACTTTTTTGCCCCTGGAAGAGGATCTATTTTTTTGATTGTTTCCTGTATCTCTTTAAGACCAAGACCGTGCTCTTTAAGAATCGCAATACGGTATTTCATAAGCTTGTCATAATCTGGTTCATCGCGGGTAGTACGACGCAATTCAGGAATACCAACAGTATCTGCAAAAGCAATCCAAATCTCAGGCACCAGAACGCCTTCAAGGTCAAGACAGGTAATAATCATTTTTCTTCCTCTTGAGTCACCGTCATCCCGAATTTATTTCGGAATCTATAAGTAAGATGCTGAAACATAGGGAGCGGCACTGCGGAGCAGGGCAAAAATAGTCCAGTGGACTATTTTTAGCGAGTCTCCGAGCAGCTATGCTGCGAAGGTTCAGCATGACAGATACTTCGTGTATTTTATTATAGTAAGTAAAATACCTTATTTATAAAAATATATCAAGGAATAGAGAACAAAGTGAAGTGAAAGTAAAATAATTACAAGCTCAGGTGAATTAATTTACAGAAAGTTCATTCTTTTTATATGATATTTTTAAAGAAGCGAATCTAAAAAATCAGCAAGTTTTTCTGTTGTTCTTTTGTCAATTTATTCCAACGTGTTAAAACATCCATCTGCTCCTCTGTGAGTTGCTCTGAAAAAAATTTATTTTCAAGAAAAAACTGCGAAAGAGATATTCCAAATACGTTGCAAATATGTTCTAACGAAGGTATTGGGTGTCAATATTAGTTCAGTGCCTAAATACCCAAATTTATTTAAGCAACATTTTTTACAGAAACTGATAGCAAGAAATGTTTTTAATATAAGAAGGTCTTTTTGTTTTCATGATTAAAAAGTTGTGTTATAATTTTTTTAAAGATTTTAATTTAGGAGGCTCATTATGTTAAAAGGAAAAGTTTGTATTGTAACAGGCGGAACTCGTGG
>JAEDCY010000050.1 GCA_016293915.1 Treponema sp.
TAAACAGTGGGTAATGTCGATTTTTTGTAAATTTTTTGTGGTGAATAGTTACAAAAAAAGAATGATATCACTGCATGATATTGGCGTCCAGAGTATTTATGGTGACACTGGAGAAATTAAAATCCGATATTTTCTAGTTTGTTTTGATAATCTAGAGTCAGCTCCTGAATACAAACTACCAGAAGAACAGAAATCTTTATCGTCTTATCACTAAAGGATATTTAGTTAGCAGCATTTTTGCCTTCTCTTTTCTCCTGTAATATCTTTACATCGCTGGCCCATTCTTCTTTACGGGTTTGCATGGTTTTGTTGAGCAGGGAGTTTTTGTCGACGTAGGATTTTTTGATGTAATCCTGGACGATGGACAGAAGCTCCGATGGTAAGTTTGATCCTTCGAGGATCGTTTCGGCATTCTCTGAGAACCAGAATATCTCGGTGTTCTTCTCATCAATTTCATCGCTGGTATTTATCTGAACTTCGATTTGCTCCAGTAATCCAAATTCAAAGCTTTTGCCATAAATCACATTAACTATGTTTACAGGGAGCCCAGTCTGGGCTTTCAGCAAACGTACCGGCGGCCTTGCAGGAGGATAAACAAAACAGTTCTGTACATCCGTCCATGTTATGTCTTCTATATTCTTTGGCAGGTTATCTAATACAATCATTTACGCCTCCTTTGGGATTACATTATTTCATATTGGCCTATCACTAAATGATATAAACAGATGATATTCTTGTATTGGACTGTATAAAAACACTTCAAGGAGACTGGAATGTCATCATGTGCTTTGTGGTATAAAGACGGGGCTTTTTTCGATGTTGAAACAACTCATGTAAACTTCTTTCTGAATCATCCGGATTTGCTTGGTTTTAGTAAGGAAGAAAAGGAAGCTCTATGTGTAAAGAATGGCCTTGCATCAGATGCAACCTTCTGTCCTGATCCAAGCGAGCAACGCGACAATCTTGTATTGGAAGTCTTAAAGCGAGGTGCAATCCGTATCAGATTTTACGGTGGACAGACATCGGTTCAATGTTATGATCACAACGACGATCGGTGCTACTTGCAGCTCAAAAAGTGTGTAACCGACGGCCTTGGAAAATGCTTTGGAGATTTCCTTACTGTAAAAGATACGTTGGGGTGGGGTATGGACCTGAACAGCATCGGCTGGGGAAATCAGATAAAGGATTTCCTTGCTGATTTGTAATTAACCTCAAAAAGTTTGATCAAAACTCATTAAATGATATTCCCATCTGCTATTCTAATATTCTCTATAGGCAGGAGGATATTATGCAAAATCAAACGGATGTAATAACAGCACAGGATTTGGGCTGTAAGTTAGTTGAATACATTGAAGAACGATATAAGGCTTCAAATTCTATAAGTGGGGTTAAGTCTGGATTTCCAACCATTGATGCGATGACGCATGGATTTCAGAAAGGAAATCTAATTACTGTTTGTTCGAATTTAAGATATTACAAGAATTGTTTAGTAATGCAATTACTCCAGAGGATTGTAATTAAAGATAAGGTCCCATGCGGTTTTATTTCATATACTACGAATTACCAGCAATTTGGTTTGTCTCTGATAAGTCGAGATAGTTTGGTTTCTGTTTCGAAGATAGTTGCTGGAATGCTTAATGAACAAGAATCACGAGACATCCAGAAGTCATGTAGTTCTATTTTTGATTCACATGTTGTGATTCCTAGAGTATGTGCTTCTTCTTTTGATGAATTATGTAATATCATTCGTGAATCTGTCAAAAAACATGATTTAAGAATTATCTTTATCGACTCCTTAAATACAATTCCAATTGAGAAAGAATCTGGAAGTTATAAAACTCGATTAGCAAGCATTATAAAGAAATTGAAGATGCTGGCTGTAGAGTTGGATATTTCAATTGTTACCGACTATTACAGTTATGAGAATGCTAGAGAAATATTATTGGATATAATTGATAAGTCTGAAAACTTAGAACAAAACACAGATTTCTTGTATTCATATTCAGATGTTGTATTACAGCTACAGAAAATATCTGGAAAGAAAGGAGATGATTTTTATTTATTCGAGCTTGGAATCTTTTGTGGAGAGTATAGATTATCAAGATATAAAAACTTGCAATTTGATCCTGAAGTAGAGGAATTCCAGGAAGAGGAAAATAATTAAGTTCATATCATTAAATGATAAATCTGTTTGATATCCTTGAAATATCAGCTGATAAAAATCAGTTCGAAGGAGGATTGTATGTCAAAGTGTAAATTTTGTGGTTCATCATCATTTGGAAGTTGTTCGTACAGCCCCCATGGAAAACATGAACATATTACAGATTCTGGCCATTGTGCTTTTTGCGGTTCGTCGTCTTATGGTTCTTGTTCTTACAGTCCGTTCGGTAAACATATGCATGGCAGCGACGGAAAGAAGTGTAAGTTCTGTGGATCAACTTCAACTGGTTCCTGCTCATACAGTCCGCATGGAAAACACGAAAGATAATTAATTATCACAAAACGGCCGGATTTATTCCAACTTGCCGGGGCGTTGTACCGGCTAAAAGGAGCTTATATTGAATTTAGATGCACTGAAGAAAGCCAGCAGACTCCGTCATAAAAATAATTATGAGGATTATAGGTATGGGAATCTTGAAGAAGAATTTCAGGATACGATAAAGAATTATGTCAAAATCTTTTGGGAAGGTAAAAACAGTGATTTTTTAGAAAATCACACAATTAATTATCAGGATTCAGAAATAACATTAAGCCAGGCTGTATTAACGCTTAGAAAAGAAATCAGAAGACTAGCACATGCTAATAGTCTTGGCTGTACATTTCTTTTTCAAGCAGAACATTATTATATTTCACTTCTTCCGTGTCAGATTCATGTAATGATTGACAAAGAAACAGGGTGCTTTTCGATTACACTTCCTCATTTTAATCCAAAGCAATTTTTTTATTATGAATGGCAGGCAGGTTTACAATGGATACAGGATTATTTGAATATTGATTTGCTTATTCTTGAAGAAAAGAAGCAAAACCTTAAAGCCATGATGTACATAAATTCTAAGACAGCGGAAATAGCTATGACATCAATCAGATCATTATGTGAAAAGCAGGCAGAAAAATTGAATGCAAAATATCGAGTTCAATCTTCCTGGCTAATGAGTAATATTTCATTTTACAGAGAAGAAAATACATATGAGCCGGATGGAATTAAAGACAATAATGATTATGAAGTTACAGAAATTAGTAGAATCGAATTGTTTCATATTGTGATTTCTCATAAATCTTTTGTAAACGATCCATCAATTTTAATTAATCTGCTAGAGAACCCTCATGATATGATAATCGAAAACACGGTAAATTGTAAAATTAATTAAAAGGCGGTGTTTACCAAGAAGGACTCTTCTTTTGCTAAGGAAAAGAACTATGGAAGAACAGAAAAATATTGAATCGCTTTATAAACTCATGATCAGCGGTTCACGAGGCATTAAGGACTCAAAAAAGATTTATGACGAACTGGAGAAAATCTTCGCTGCTCATCCAGATCTTATACTCATTTCTGGAGGTGCGAGGGGAGTTGATTCTATTGCAGAGGTGTGGGCCAAATCTCGCAATCTGCCAATAGAACAGCACAAGCCGGACTGGGCAAAATACGGTCGGGGTGCTGGAATAATCCGCAATAAAGAAATGGTCCTCGCTGCTGATTTTGTACTTATCTTTTGGGACGGGAAATCTAAAGGTACAAAGTCTGTCATTGATTTTTGCGAGAAGCAGGGGAAGCCATATAAGTTATCCCAAGTGGCACTAATGCCACATGAGAACAACTAATTAAAAACAGCTTCTAATCAATCAATTCTGAAACAGGGTTACTGTAGATTACGATGTCGCCGGTTTCTTCGAGGTGGAAAATTATCTTAAGTACTTCGGCTCGGGCAGCGTAGACATCTTCTGCGCGGACTGGGCCCATGAATTCCATGTCTTCCTTGAGCATTGAAGAGGCTCGTAGCGACATATTGTGGAAGATTTTGTCCTGGACTTCCGGGTTTGTGCCTTTAAGAGCCTTTGCAAGGGTTTGTTGATCAAGGTCGCGGAGAACCTTCTGAATGGCTCTGTCGTCCAGCTTTGTGATATCGTCAAAATCGAAAATACACTTGTTCAGGCGGTCTTTGAAAATAGGGCTGTCGCTGCGGAATCTATCAACCGCGTTTGACGCAAAGCCCTTTTCTGTGTTGAATAGGTTTTCCTTTATAATCTGGAAATCATCATCAAAGCACATGCCTGAGCTTTCCACAATGTGGGACACTTCTTTAAGAACGCATTCTTCATGCTTAGCAAAGCTTTTTGAGCATTCAATAATTTTAGTGCGGGTGTCCTGGTCCAGATATTGCAAAAGACCTTCAGCTTCAGTGTCATCCAGCTCAAGATATGCAATTGTTTTTGCTAAAGGAACATAATACATCTTGCAAAGATAATCCATCAGCGCTTTTCTAGATTCACGGGTTACATCATCCATAGCATTGGAAACCATAAACTCAGACTTTTTTGCTTCTACAGAAATCTTACTTGTCATAGGCGTTTCCTCCTTCATATTACAGTTACAATATAACCATGTGAGACTATCATCTTGTGATATTCTGATAAAAAAAATCTGAAAAAATTAAAAACGTGATATAATAGAATTACCATCCTTGGGGGAAACAATGGAATTCGGAAAGTCATCAATTGAGAAAAAGCTTCAGGATTATAAGTTACTCAAAGCCAAATATGAAAGACAGGAAAAAGCTTTAATAAATGATTCGGTTTTCAGAAAAAATCCTCGAATTCTCTCAAAAACATTGAATTTATAAGCATATTCATCCATTTTTCCTTTACATAATGGATTTAATGGTGTATATTATAGTTATAAGGTGGTTGAATAAGGCTATAAACGCAATAAGCCGAACGAGCTGCTCTGGAGGACTAATATGGGATATGCAAAACATCATTATGTAGAACGTGCTCTGATGGAGTTGAATTTCCGTCCGGATGATGCAGGTATTTCTGACCTTGTGATTGCATTTGCGGCTTTTGTTGCTAAAAAGCATTCTATGAGTTCTTCTGTTACTGTGGCTGAGGCTCTTGCTGGAGATGATGTTCCAGATGCTGTAAAGGGATTTATTTTTGGTGTTGGTTCTAAGTGGGCTGACCTTTCTCTTTCGAGATTTGAAAAGGTTTCGGATGAGGATATCAAAAATTATATCACTGATAAGATTGCTGAAAGAAATGAAAGAGTAGGGTATGCACACGGTGTTCAGAATCAGCCTGATACTCTGAATATTTTGAATGCATGTCTTCTTGATATTAAGGCGACAGACTCTGTTGTTGATTTTGGAACAGGCTTTGCTTCTTTCCCTATTTATGTTGCAAATAATTATAAATATAAAAAGCTGGAAGGAATTGAAATTGATTCTAAGACCAGACTTTATGCCAGTCTGCTTGCTTATCTGTCTGGGTTTGACATTACTATTACACTTGGTGATGTTCTTAAGCTTTCGGATTCTGAGAAATACAACAAGATTCATGCTTTTCCGGATTTGAATTCTGAGACTGTAAATCCTTTCCTCGACAAGATATGTGAACTTCTTTCAGATGATGGTCGCGCTGTTGTTTTTCTTGCTCAGGGATTTTTGTTTAATGAGGTTCGCGGTCATAAAGAGGAAAGACAGAAGCTTATTGATGGCGGCTTCCTTGAGGCTGTGATTGAGCTTCCAGTTGGTGTACTGCAGCCTTTTGCTGGGGTGAATACATGTCTCCTTGTTTTGTCTAAGAATAACAAGTCGCTGCGTATGGTTGATGCGAGTGACTTCCATGAGAAGACCCGCCGTGGTGTCAGCTCTCTTACAGCTGAGGCTGCTGAAGAAATTGTTAAGTTCATGAGGCAGGATAGTGATAAATCCAGAACTCTTGATTATGAAGTAATCAAGGCTAATGATTATTGCCTGGGCTCAAGGTTGTATTTCCTTGAAGAAAAGATTTCTTTGCCTGTGGCTGATAATTATGTAAAGCTGAGTGACTTACTTGAAGACAAGTTTATGCGGGGTGCTCAGATAAAGGCTTCTGAGCTGGAGAAGCTTGAAAGCGAAGAGGATACTGGTATCTTTTATGCTTCTGCTAAGGATATTCAGGACAATCAGCTCTCTAAGGAGCTTAAGCCTCTTAAGTCTCTGGATGAAAATCTGGAAGGGATTGTTCTTAAGGAAGAGGATATTCTGCTGGTAATGGCAATTACTGGTTCCTTAAAAGTTGCCTGTGTTGAAAAGCTTGAGGGGCGCAAAATTATTCCTGCCAGCAATATCTACATTATCCGTCTGGACAGATCTAAGATTCTGCCAATCTACTTTAAGATGCTTCTGGAGACGGAGTCGGCTATGAAGAACTTTGATGCCTTTTCTTCGGGTACGGGCATTCGTTCTATAAGTGTGGAATATCTGAACAAGCTTCAGATTCCTCTGCCACCGCTTGAGGTGCAGAATAAAATGGTTACAAAATATAAACAGATAGAGGATGAGAGCGGGCAGTTGAAAGAACGGCTCGCGGCTCTGGCCAAGGAAAAGGGTGAAATAATAACCTCGCTCTTTTAGTTTGAAAAAATAAAAAAAAGAAGTCGATTTTTCTCTCAATAGTTTTTGCGTTGCCATACGGCAAGGCTAGGGGAGTCGTCGTCTCTTCACTAAATCGCAATAGCCCGAAAGGCTCACAGGAGGATGGTATGAAAATGAAAGATGTATTTAGAGACAATTTTTCAGAATTACAGGAATTCGATCTTCAGGATGTAGTCTCAGAAAATGTAAAGCGCTGCGTGGCTCAATCCGGCTACACGGCAGAAGAAATCAGCTATCGCGCCAATCTCTCTGTGGCAACAATCAATCGCCTCAAGGCCGGCCAGAATCTTTCTATCCACGGCATCTGTGCCCTGGCCGAAGCATTGGGTAAGGACTGGAGAGTATTCTTTGCGTAGGGGGTAATTTATGATTAAGTTTTTGATTGGTGTATTCATTTTATTGTTTGTAATTCCATCCGTGATTTTTTCAATCTGGGTACATTTTGAAGAAAAGAAAGCTGCAAAAAATCGAAAGCCTCCGCGTCCTCTGACTCATGCCCAGATGATGGCTTTACTGGAACCGGATGGTATACCTGCAACAGCAGTAAAAGAAGAGCCCGCAGCAGCCCAGCCTGCTTCAAGGCCGGCTGAACCTCCCGAAGAACAGCCTGTGAGCATACAGAATGCCCCTCACGAGGTTCAGACAATCGTTATGAAAAGAGAGATTTATTACTAAGGGGGAGTTTTTATGACACAAGAAAAATATAATAGATTAATACAGGCAGCTGTGCCCTCGAAGGATGTGCGCGAGTATTGCGAGAAAATTGGCCGGACCTTTGCTCCCTATGAACTGGCAACTTTGATTTGTCAGAATACATTATTGGGCTATTCTCAGAAGGATGCTTTACTTGCAGAATTAGTTCCGGAGTTGAGGGCAGAACCTGATTCAAAAGCAAAGACCATCAACGGAGTATATAAAAATCATTATTCAAATTCTGAAGTTGCAGACGAGATAGAAGCGTATATTGATATGGAAAAGAAGATGAAAGATTATCTTTTGAATGATTTTCCGGGATATGTTTATGAGCTTGAGTACGAGGAAATAGGTTCGTATCGGGATTTCTATAATTGTGGTGTATTTTCTTCTATTAATATGGTCTATGAAACAATGGAAAAAGAAATCCAGGACTTCAAGGAACTCAATGCTGAAATTCTTTCTTTCAGATTAAGAAAATATAAGCTCGATGATAGAGAGAATTATGTAAATGGTAAGTTTGTGCCAGAGAAGGACAATCCAGATAAGTTTGGGCTTAATTATCTTGATTCTTCATTTATGGGACATGAGTACTGCTTCAATCATCGTGACGGCTTTGATAATCTTCTGGTTTTGATTCCGCATCCTTTCCGCAATGGAGATATAATCCGCAGAATCGATGATGGTTTGATGGGCGTTGTTTGTAATATTCAGAATGACGAGGTTTTCTTTGAATCTCTTCAGGTCCGCGAAAAGCGGGGAGGGGACATCACAGATATTGGAATCCCTGCTGATTATCTGGAGGATGAGACCTTTACTTATGAACATCTTGCCTTCTTTCCAACCTTGTGTGAGAAAGTTGATGTTGCTACCTGTAAAGATAGCGATCCTAAAATCCCTTTGTTAGAAGCTTGTGCAACGGTTATGAAAGGAAATGGTTCTTTCGAATATCTTTTCCACGAATGGAACAAGTATATAGATGAAAGAAGAATGGAATATCATAGACATCATTACTAATTCTTTCTATTTACCAGGAGGCTGCCCGTGGAAAATGCAAAGGTAATTTGTGAGACAGATGCGGAGATACTTTTAGAGTTTGT
This sequence comes from Treponema sp., assembly GCA_016293915.1. Lineage (GTDB taxonomy): Bacteria > Spirochaetota > Spirochaetia > Treponematales > Treponemataceae > Treponema_D. The sequence goes on from JAEDCY010000050.1 coordinate 8,426, forward strand.
TCGGCTAAAAGATTCTGGATTTCTTTTTAAATATGAAAAAACTGAAAATGGTCTTACTCAGAAATATGTAAATTGTAATGGAAGTATTTATGGGTCCTTTGATTCTGTGTATTTACAATCGTCTCATACAGAAGAAGGAGAATGGACTGCGTATAAAGGGGATTTTAAGCTGGAATTTAAGGAGAATGGAAAAGAGTGTAAATCAGAAAAGATAGAAAAAAAAGATGGTAGAAACGAAGGTGGAAATGAGGTTCTTTCTCAGGATGAAATAGATCAGCTTCTTACTGCAATTGCAGAAGGAGAGGCTAATGCCCCAGAAGAAGAATATTATGAGAAAACACATGTGTTAAGATTGAACCGAAAGCATCAGGAATTTTTTGTTACAGATAAAAAGAAATATGGGCCTTATTACGCTATAGAAAATGCACAGTATAAAAATGAAGAAAACTTTCAGTTTATATGTCACAAAAGAAAGGACTTTAAAAACTGGTATTATAATATTAATGGCCAAGAAATAGGGCCTTTTCAGGGGAGCCATTTGAACTGCTATTATGATGCACAAAACCGGGCTATAGTAGATAATCTTGGGAATTATAATTTCATTTTGGTAGATGGTAAAAAGGTAAAATGCTTTAGTGGAAAATATCATTATTGTAGGATTAGCGAAGGAAATGGACATACAATTATAATTGGAGAAGATTCTGACAATCAGATACATTTTAAGCGTGATGGTGTATTGCAGAATTTTACAGTACGTTTAATACATGATTTAGATAATGGTGATGTTGTCTATTGCAAAAATCAGAATGATACTGAAATCTGGTTTTATAATGATAAGCAGATTTCAATTCCAGTAAAAGGAAATGATTCCACAATTTATGAAACACTCATCTCTTATAAAAGGAAGAACATTCCTTATTTCCAGCTTAAAAATTCAGAATACAACGGCATGTTGATTGATGAATTCGACATAGGATTCGTATTTCTGGATAATCACACTATCTGCTTCCTGCCCTGGGATATATTAACTTTTCATCGCGTAATAGAAGAATCTATACCGAATGAAAGCTATACCAGATACAGGGAAGGTAATTATCTTTCCCTCTACAACACAAATCGCCTTGCCGGCAGAGACTAATACCAGTTTGCTATTCTATGTAGGATTTCTGGTCTACTTTTCATAATTGTAATCGCGATATAAAGAAGTTCATGACTATTACAGAAGATATCCCGAAAAATATTGAAAAATATTTGAGCATCAAGAGTACAATAAAACTGATGGAAGAGGAGGGGTGAATTTCGATTCCGTAACAAATACTATTTTCTTTCCGATAAATTCTTGACTTTTGCATTTTAAAGCATTACATTTTAAATGTTCGAAAGAACAGATGTCCCCTCACATCGCATGTCGTTCTGACGTGTTTTTTTAATCAATATATTTTTAATTCGCGTTTACTCAAGCTGGGAAAACTATGTCTATTTCCTTTTGGGGTAAATGTAAGCTTTAAATTGTTCTGCATTTTGCAGAAAAGGAGTTATTATGGGAAAGAAGAATGATGCTTCATTTGAATTTCAGACCCCGAACATGACAAAGTCGATTGACTTATGTTTAGTGTTATTTGCATTTCTTTTTTCTAAAAAGAATGCATTTAAAAATTCGGATATGGCCCTGCCATTAAACAAATACAAAGATTTCTTCAAAATCTTATATGGTTTATCTTTGTTTGAAAAAACACGTTTTAATAAAGATGCCAAATATGAGGATTTGATAACTGCTGTAATGAACGATGAAGAATCTGAATCATTAAAAGATGAGAGTTATTTCTTTGCAGCTTTAGAAGAAGAAGTAAAAATTCATAACAAAGATTCAAAAAAACAGATGAGAACTTTATTGTTACCTCTTAGTTGCTTCATTCTTCTGTTTGGATTAATTTACATTTTTGCAATTATCAAAACCTGGTATCTTACAAAAACAATATCGGCGAGTGAAATATTACTTGAAGTTATTCCTTCGATGTTAATAACTGCTATTGGCATATTCTTTACGTATAAGTGTGCTATGTCATTGAAAGTTTATTCTCATAAGGAAAAGGATCCTGTATTGAGAAATTGGTATCATGACATAGATCTTGATTATTGTTTTAATGTTCTGAATTCCGAAATGAAAAAAATCTATAATGAAATTAATGAGAGTAAAGCCAGAACGACAGCCCTCGAAGAGATTGTGACTACAGTTAATGGCTTAAGTGAAAAAGCATCAGCTGCTATAGAGGAGCTTTCAAATAATATTGGATTAATTGTAAAACCTAAAGATGATTCTGACTATTTGGATGGGATGTTATCTGGTGGAGCGCCAATAACAATAACTCCAAAAGGACTAAGATGTTCAAGCACAATCAATACATTTGTAAAATGGATTATTGAAGAAAACTATGATGAACCTGGAAGAGTAGACTGGATAGCAGAAAATGTTAAGGATAAAAATGGGGAAAAATTGAATCGCGAGACACTGATGCAATATTTCCGGGATAATCGTGAAAAATATAGAGCAAATAAAATTATGAAGAAAACCTGATAAAAAACGGACAAACTGGATAAAATCGGGATATCTTTCTCGCTCAGATTCTATTATTTTTGTGGGCAGATCCTTTTGGGTCTGCCCATTTTTATTTGTCAGGAGGATAAAATGACAATAACAGAAAAAAAATTAAAACCAGTCTCATTCAGATTGCCAGACGAAATTGTCAAAGAAATGAAGAGACGAGCTGACTACCTTAAATGCTCCAAAACAGATTATGTTCGGAATCTGATTCTGAGAGATGGAGCTTCTGAGGAGTCGGCAGAATCTTTAGTTACTTTTCATCTTCAGAACTTCAACAAGAAATTAGACCATCAGAATCTCCTGCTGAATGAGTATGGCAATTTATTCCTGGAATTTATCAGACTTTATTTTAGAGGAAGAACAATTTCGAATGAGCCGAAAGCTAAGGAGAAAGCAGATCATAACATGGAATTGTTTCTCCGGAAGCATATTGTTGATCTCGCGAATGGAAAGAAAGTTTTTCTGAAGAATATTTACGCAGAACTTTTGGATGAAGATGATTTCCCTGAAAGAGTGAAACTCAGAACTAAAGTGCGGGAAAAATTGCTTAAAGAACCTAAACAGAATCAGCCAAATGCTGTAAAGGAGGCTACAAATGAAAAATAAGACTGAAAATGATGAATTTCTTTCAGATTTGAACAAGGCCTTGTTCAGTTCGGAGAAGCGTCCAAAAGATAACTCTGGAAAAGAACTCGAAAAATTGTTAAAGGAAATAGAGCTGCTTACACGGCCTCTTCCTGCCAAAAAAAAGAAGAAAAAGAAGAAGACGGAAAGTGGGGGAGGAAGAAGCAATTATTCCTGGACTACAAGCCGGAAACAGCTTTGCATAATAAAATGCAATTATGAGAAAGATTCCATGAAGAAGCATAAAGCATTCCTTAAATTCTATATGCCTCAGAAAAACAAAGAGACAGTAGAGAATAAGCCTGTGCTTTTCAATGCTATAGAGGATATCGTTTCTGCAAAAACACTTTCCGATTACGAATTTAATATAATGGACAAGATGTTTTTTAGATTCGTGATTTCGCCTAAACGTCAGGATGTCCCAATAAAATTACTTGTTCGGCTCTTCATCAAAACTGTTGAAAAAATGACTGGATATGAACTCTATTGGTTTGCAGCTGAGCATAATGATACCCTTCAGAAACATTGCCATCTGCTTATTAATGGTAAAGATAAGAATGGAAAAGAAGTCCATTTCGATAAGTCTTTTTTTAGATCTGAATTTCGGGTTATATTACAGGATCTCTGTACCGAAATGATGGGAATGCGTACTGATTATGAGATTCAGCAGGATAAGGAAGATCGTTTGCGCGCTAAGAGGTGGATTAAACTGGATAATGACATTAAGGATTATGCCAGACCAGTATTAACTAGTGATAAAGATTTTCCAACATCAGTTATCGCAAAAAATTACAAAATGCATGCCAGACTTAAGTTTTTCGAGGAGTATGGACTTGCAAAACAGGTTGATGATAAAGAATTTCATGGTATTTTCCTTTTGAGTAATAATTGGGAAGAGAAATTGCGACATAGTATGAGTTATTATTGTTTCGAACAGATAAAAAATGACTTTTTTCTCAGGGAAAATCGCGAATTGCAGTATTATTATAAGGATATAGGTTCTATAGAGGGTACTATAATTCAGGTAATTCATCAGGATATTGAATATGAGAAGGATAATGCCTTAATTATCGAAGATAATAATCAGAAATTATGGTATGTACCTCTTAAAAAAGAGCCTCCAGAGGGAATGAAAGCTGGTCAGTCTGTTTTTTATAATGTAGGAGCTGCCTCAAGATCTTCTATTCATTCTCAGTTACCATCAAGGAGTCCCAAAAAGCCTGAGACTGGTATTTCTCGTTAAATAATATAAACATTGTTTATACAAAATGCTCAACACCTTAAAAGTAATTATTTAATTACTTTTAAGGTGTACAAAGCAGGGGAGTTGTGGTATTTTTATTGTAGGGTAGAAAAATGGATGCTAAGACCTTCTGGGATAAAATAAAACTAGCAATTTCTGAACAAGGAAAGACCTTTGTCTGGCTTTGTGATCAGGCCGGGGTTTCTGTTCAAATTATGAAAAATCGTATCTATAAAGAAAGAATTCCTGATGTTGAGGATACCCTTAAGCTTTTGTCGGTGCTTGGAACAACTGTTGAGGCCTTCTTTTATGGTGATAATCAGGATAATAAGGATTTTAATAATACATTTGCCTCAAAAGCAGCTGAAGATGGCCTTTTTGAGGGCAAAAACTATGGTGATTCAATGATTCCGACTCTTTATGATGGTGATACGGTCTTTTATGATGATTACGGGTACCAGGAAGATGGCCTTTATGTGATTCAACTGGAAGGAAAAAGCCTTGTAAGGCGCATTCAGAATGACCTTGGGGGTGTAAAAATCCTGTCTGATAATCCTTCTTATGAGACTTTGTCTGTAAAAAAAGGTGCTACAGAACTTAAAATCATAGGCAAAATTCATCATGCAATACATCATGTGTATTTTTAGCCAATAAAGTTCCCACGTAAAATATGACTTTTTAACGAAAAACTGCAGAATCTCCCACGTAAAATATGACTTTTTTATCCGGTTTTTATCCCGAATATACAGTTTTTGTCCGGAATTTGTTTTTGTATAGTGTTTTCAGTGTAGAATAATCAATCGATTACTTTGCATAAAAATAGAGGCTGATTCTAGTTTGTCGGCTACAGGATTAGATTTTGAAGCAGAGGTTTGTATGACACTTTTTTCTGCTGAAATAATTCTGATAATATGCTATATTTATGCGGCAGGGTAATTTATTAGTCTTAAAGTAGTGTAGAAAAGTTGTTAAACTGTCTACTAAAATATACTGCATTATAATAAGAAGGGAGGTTTTTCTATGAGAACAGCAATAGTTTATGCCAGCGTACACCATAAGAACACCGAAAAGCTTGTGAAAGCAATAGCAGAAAAGCATCCCGAAGTCGAGCTGATAGACGCTACAAAAACAATCCTTAAAGACCTTGCATCTTATGATCTGATAGGCTTTGCATCCGGAATCTTCTACAGCAAGTTTCACAAAGCCTTGCTCAGTTTTATTACAGATAATCTTCCAGCTCATAAGAAAACCTTCGTAATCTATACCTGCGGTTCTGATCGTTCAGCAGCTTATCTTAAGGAAATCAAAGACCTGATTCAGTCTAAAGATTCTACACTTGTCGCAACATACTCATGTCTGGCCTATGATACCTTTGGCCCATTCAAGTTGATTGGCGGATTAAACAAAGGCCGCCCGAATGAAGATGATATCCAGAAGGCAGTAGACTTTTACGAAAGTCTTAGTAAATAAAAAAAAACACTATATATAGCGTTTAACAAAGTAATAACACGCTATATATAGTGTTTATAATAAGGATTCTGTCTACCAATTTATTATTTTAAAACCCCTTTTTCCTTTTGAACAGGTTATCCAACCTTCATCTTCAACTTCTTTTCTTCAATAATGCTTTCATCAAAGTTTTCCTGGTAGTCATTCCAATATTTACAGCGGATTATTGGATAGCTGCCTATGTTCTTTTTGTTCAGATATTCCACAACGCGCTTTAAGCCTTCCGGAAAGCTTTTTGCTACCAGAATTGCCTCATCCGGCATCTTATCGTTATCCAGATAATAACCGTCGCAGTACATCAAAAGCTGATATATATCAATTACCGATGCCGTTTCTTTCTTTGCTTCGATGATAGATTTTGTTTCCTGATCATCCACGAATATATCAACCCTTGGACATTCCTTTTTGAGGATCTGCTTGAAAACAGGATATTTACGAACTGCAACTTCACCAGCCGGATTCAGTGTAAAACCACGCTCAATATCATAACCATTCTGAATGAGTCTCGCCAGCTTCTTCTTTTTTTCTATTTCTGAGATTTTGATTGGATTGATGATGGACTTTTTTGTAGGAACAACGGTTTTTCTTAACCATTTGTAGATATCTGTTAAGTGTTCGTTCCCTACTCTGAATCCGTTTTTTGTAGTTCTTGTGGCCGGCAGATATTCTCTGCTATCAGACACGATATCAACCTGAATCAGAACCGAATTGTACATTGGATGGTTCTTCTTACCATATATCTCTTCAAACTTGTTATATTCCATAACACGGCCGTTAATTCTGATTTCAGCACCAGAAGAAGTGATATTTCCCTTATAATACCTTGATGATGTCTGATTATTAAAAGGGACTCTGTCTGGAAGTGTAGCTATCTGGCCATAAGTACATTTCAGATGCAGTTTTTTATTTTCAGTTTCATCTTTTTTTGTCCACAAAGGAGTTACTGCAGTAATCTTATATTCCTCTGTTTTTCCATTAAAATAACGCAGAACAAGGTTCATTTCCACTTTATTATCTTCAAGCAATGAGGCATATGTAAAGCCCAAATCTTCATAAATCCTGTCTGCGACTGAATGAAAATCAAACCTTAATGAAGGACGAACCGCATTTTCAGCCGGAATCAGGTTCTCAAAAAGCTTAAAGTTACAGCGGACAATCAGTAAGGTACTACCCCACTCATGTCCCCGCCAGCGGGACTCAGACTCCATTGTGTAACTCTGCTTTCCCATAACATAGGGCGCCTTAATGTGCATAATCTCATGATTGGCTTTATTTTCAGGCGAACGATTGAAAATCTCCCAGGCATCATTTTCTTTATTTGCTGCAGACAAAGCCTGAATCAAACCAAAACCGTGCTCGTTTAATACAGAGTCTGAACCAGCCTTTCCCAGAGTCAGAGCCTCCCCTGCATCCTTGATTCCAAGTCCAGAATCTTCAATGGAGATGATGATAGCCTGATCAACATCATTTGTCTCTTCCAGAGTAATCTGAACCTTTTTGAGCTCTGTATTATTCCCAAGGATGTTCGAAATTGCATTGTCTACAAACTCATTAATACTCTGCTCTGCGTTCTCGTAGTTACCGCCGAGCTCCTTCCAGATGTCATTTGAATCCGGCTGTGTGTTCAAATAATTTTTATTTTCCATAACTTCCTCCCTTTCTAAAAATGGGTAAATATGATATAATTTATACAAGAAGTGTGGGTAAATACACATCTTTACTTTAAATATATGTATATATACCCACTTTGTCAAGAAAAATATGGGTATTTCCCTATATTTTTGAGGATTTTTTATGGAAAAAGACATGTTCTGGAAGAATGTTTCTCTATTATTGAAAAATAAAAAGATTTCCCAGGAGAAAATGTGCGAGGATCTCGGCATGAGTATCTACACCCTTCGCAGCTCCATTTCCAAGCAGGTCTTACCAAGAGTCGATGTCGCAAAAACAATTGCAGATTATCTGGATACCTCCGTCGATTTCCTCCTCACCGGTAAAGAATCAAACGAATACAAAGAACGCCTCGAAAAACTGAAAACAAAGATTGAGAATATCATTCAGGAAGAGGGAAAGTAATAAACTGATTCTCTATCACTTACTTAAAACCCTATCATAAAATGATAGACTTTAAAAAAATCAGTGCTATACTTATGATATGAGTAAGAAACTATCTGAAGATGAAAAAGAAAGACGCAAAATCGAACGTCAGTTACGAAGTGATGAAAAGGCTGTACAGAATGAAATAAAGCCTCCTGTAGATAAATACGGCGCAAAAATTCTCCGTATCCTTCGGGAAGAAGCTCCGGCCCATCCTGAAATCAAATATAATTCAACCTACTTTGAAGAGCGTTTTAATGTTGCAAACATCACGATTATGCGCGCAACTTCAAAGCTAAGAAAGAATCACCTGATCAAAGACAAACAGGTTCATGGCAGCTATGTAATTGACGAAAAATTCGAAGATTTTTATACACAGCATTATTCAGAAGAAATTCAGAAAAACCTGAATCTTATTGCAAGTCTGGGCGGAGTTTTGCAGCAGTTTAAGAACACTCCCCTTTTTGAAAATGTTGCCGATTTGATTTATCTGCTTCAGCCGGAAATTGCAAAGAATGACGATGTCTTTTCTTCTGGACGTGTAATTGTTTCTCCTCAAATGGAATATTCTATCGACCAGCGAAACTGGGATAGAGTTTATGAAGCCATTCAGAAAAATCATAAGCTCAGATTCAGATATACCAAGCCTTACACAAATAATGAAGCAAGACGTACTGTATGGCCTTATCAGTTGATTCTGGATAATGGTACAGTTTATCTTTTTGCTTACAGTGAATACGCAGACCTCGTGCTTTTATATGATTTGAATTACATGACTGAGGTTGTTGTCATGAATGAAGAGTTCAAGTTGCCTAAAGATTTTGATATAAACAATTACAGTGGCGGCGGAAGGCTTGGTGCATTTAAGGGCGAAAAAATCGAAAAGTTCAAAATTCGTTTTACAGGATATGCAAAGGATTGGATAAAGGAACACAAATGGGCCGATGATCAAACCTTCAAAGAAGAGGAAGATGCTACAATCGTATCATTTCAGTCCAGCCAGTTTGAAAGAGTTCTTGAGTTGCTTTTAAGCTGGGGGCGTCAGGCAGAACCTCTTGCCCCTGCCCGTCTCGTAAAGCGCTGGAAAGATGAAGTTCTTGCAATGGCAGAGCTGGTGAAAAAATCCTGAAGAAAAAACTCTAACCGCAGTATACTCTCCAGGCAGCAAGCTTCAAGGCTTCTTTATCAATCTGGTCTTCAGAAGTGTATTCGCTGATTCTTTGGATAATTGTATACGCAATTTTTACGGGAATCTGTGCCGAAAGAGGATGCGAATTATAATAACGAACCTCTTCAGGAGAAATTGTTTCTTCATATATCTCTACGCGAGGATGAAGATCTCCGATCAGAGGATCCACACCTCGTTTGGCTGCGAGGCGCTTCAACTTTAATTCTTTATTCAGGCTTTTATACTGTTCGATTAATATCGGGCTGATTCCACTACTGCCAGCCCCTACTCCACTTACCGCACCGACACTCATTCTAATCCTCCAGAACTGTATATGCTGCAGTGTAAGTTAGACAAGCTGTGATCATTGTACTAAGAGTTGTAGGAATTACTGCTGTAATACTTACAAGATTTAAGGCTTCAATGATAGATAGCCTGAATTTCGAGTTTCATTGAGAATTTACAAAAAAAGCGTAAATCTTTAA
>JAEDCY010000014.1 GCA_016293915.1 Treponema sp.
TGCAACGCGTTGATATAATGAATATAACATACAAATAAAAGTATGACTAACAACCAGCAATTGCTTTTTTACAGAACAGTGCAACTTGAAGTTGCGGAATATAAAGGAAAATAATCACCGAAAATGTGGGGAGAACTTACACAGAAATCTGGATTCCGATAAAATCAAAATAAAAAGTGTAGTGGGGAGGACTTATATAGATAAAGACTGGTCAGATAAAAACAAAGAGTTTCAAAAAATGATTACAAAAAAAGCAACTTTTAAGGATGGAATAAAAGTGCTGCTGGACCTGCGGGATTCACTTTTTGAACAGATTACTCAGATTGTAAACAGTTATCCAAAAGATGCTTTTTGGAAAATGCCTTTTGCGGGAGTTGAGGGATATCACAGTAAGACTTTGGCTTATTCTATCTGGCACGTCTTTAGAATTGAAGATATTGTCCTTCATACTTTGATTTTGAATAATTCTCAAGTTTTAGAAAGAGGGGAGTGGCAGAAAAAAATCGGAGCGGAAATTATTACAACCGGTAACGAACTTTCAGGTCAGCAGATTGCAGAATTTTCAAAAACCCTTGATGTAAAAATTTTATATGAATATGCAAAGGCAGTAAAAGAATCTACCGACGAATATTTGAAAGGTCTGGATTTTGTTTCGCTTAAAAACAAGTTTTCTGATTCAGACAGACAAAGAGTTGCAACTTGTGGCGGAGTTAGTTCGGATGAAAAAGCTGTGTGGCTCATTGATTACTGGTGCGCAAAGGATGTAGCAGGACTTTTGAAAATGCCTTTCAGCCGTCACTGGATTATGCATATTGAAGCAATGCGACGAATCAAAAATAAGCTGTGTAAAATGGCACGAAAAGGTGTAGATCCAGTTGCTTACTGCGGATTTTCATGCAACCACTGTTTTTTGGGCCAATGGTGTGGTTCCTGCAGAACGGAATATAACACTTGTTCTTTTGCAACCTGTTCCCCAGATGGAGTATGCCCTAACGCAAAATGCTGCAAGGAAAAAGGTTTTGACGGTTGCTGGGAATGTTTAGAAATTAAAAGCTGCAAAATTCCGTGCAGTAGCTGCAGTTGAAAAGCGTCATGAAGAACGCTATCGTGCATTGTTGAATGAAGAAGATGCAGCATCAGCTCAGCTTAAAGACAGCTCTGTAAAAATCTGGGAATGTTTAAGCTGTGGACACATTGTAGTAGGACCTGAGGCTCCTGAATATTGTCCAACTTGTGATGAACATAATGCATATACTCAGGTAACAGAAGAAAATTACGATTTGATCCGTACATGGGGTTAATGATAAATTCAATCAAGATAATAACAGCTACAATACTGGCAGTATTAACAGCCCAGCTTTTAAAGTTGGATTTTACAATATCGGCAGACATTGTAGCCATTTTATCTTTACAGCCAACCAAAAAGAAACTTTCAACACAGCTCATATAAATGCGGGAACAACAAAAAAGCAGTTCTGTTTGAAGTTTACAAATCTTAATACACTCTACATATAGCGTATAAGTAACAGAATGTATAGTATAAATCCTGTCATTGAAAATCCTACGGCATATTCAAAATAGTGATTGTATAAATCATGCTTTACGTAAGGGGATGAACAATAAGTTTACTTCCTAGTGTCATTCCGAACTTGTTTCGGAATCTATAGGCCTAGATATAGTGTAGATGCTGAAACATAGGGAGCGACACTGCATAGCAGTGTAAAAACAGTCCAGTGGACTGTTTTTAGCGAGTCTCCGAGCAGCTATGCTGCGAAGGTTCAGCATGACGATACTTTTTGGACAGCCCCTTTTATTCTATTATAATACTTTCACTTTATCAAAATATTGCAAGTTACGTTTTCTCGGTTTATAATATAAGAATTATGAGAGCAAAAACATTTAAGGGGGGAATTCACCCTAAAGAGTATAAGGAATTAAGTAATAATTGTCCTATTACTCCTGTATTCCCTTCAACAAAAACAGTGACAATTCCGGTTACGATGGGTGGAGCACCAAACCAGCCGGTTGTAAAAGCTGGAGATGAAGTTTCAAGAGGTCAGGTAATTTCTACAGGAGAAGGATTTATGAACTGTCCTGTTCATTCTCCTGTTTCTGGTAAAGTAAAAAAAATACAGAACTGTCTTATAACAGGAAATAGTACAGCTCCATGTATTATAATCGAGGCTGATGATTCTGGCCGAGAAAGTCTTCTTCCTGTATTAAATCCTTTTGAATGTACAAAAGAAGATGCACTTAAGCGTATTCGTGAAGCCGGGATTGTCGGAATGGGTGGAGCTTCATTTCCAGCCCATGTAAAACTTAATCCTCCTGCAGATAAAATAATTGATTATGTTTTGATCAATGCTGCTGAATGTGAACCATATCTTACTTGTGATGAACGTACAATAAAAAAGACACCGTCTAAACTTGTAGACGGTCTTTCAATTATTCTTCACATTGTAAATGGTGGTAAGGGCGGAAGTGGCAAAGCAAAAGGCATAATTGTTCTTGAAGATAATAAGGAATATTTGATTCCTGATCTGGAAAAAGCAATTTCTGATGCTGGTCAGAATGATACAATTTCTGTTTGTCTTGTAAAAACTAAATACCCTCAGGGAGCAGAAAAGTTTATAGTTTCTGCAGCTACAGGACGCGAAATCCCAAGTGCTAAATTACCTGCCGATGCAGGTTGTGTTATTTCTAATGTTGGTACAGCCTGTGCAATAAGTGATGCCTTCCGTCTTGGTCTTCCTTTAATTGAACGTTCACTTACTATAAGCGGAGGGGCAGTTGAAAAGCCTGTAAATATTCGTGTTCCAGTTGGAACAATCATAAGTGACCTTATGCCGGAAGTTTTTCAGCTTAAAGAAAACGCAGTTGTAAAAATTATCTCCGGTGGTCCTATGATGGGCTTTGCCATGGCTTGTGCTGATTTCCCTGTTGCAAAGGGAACAAGCGGAGTAACCTTCCTTACAGAAAAAGAAACCTTCCTAGAAGAAGAAAGTCAGTGTATTTCCTGCGGAAGCTGCGTTGCCAAATGTGCTATGAGATTGTCTCCAGCCCTTATTGTTCGTGAGCTTAAAGCCGGAAATCTTGAAAAGGCAAAGTCCTTTGGTCTTATGGATTGTATTGAATGCGGCTGTTGTGCCTTTGTTTGCCCTGCCAAAGTAAATCTGATTCAAAGAATCCGTTTGGGTAAAGGTATCGTCCGCCAGAAGATAGCTGAAGAAAAAGCCAAGGCTGCCGCAAAAGCCGCTGCAGAAAAATCAGAAGGAGGCAAGTGATGGATAACAAACTTTATGTATCTTCAAGCCCTCATTTTAATTTTAAATGTTCAACTCAGATGATTATGGGAACAGTACTTTTTGCTTTGCTTCCTGAAATAATTATGGGTATTGTTTTATTCCGCTGGGCTGCTTTAATAAGAATACTTGTTTCAGTTGCTTCATGTGTCCTTTTTGAATTTCTCTTCCAGAAGGTTACTAAACAAAAAGTTGTAATAGCAAATCTTTCTGCATGTGTAACCGGCGTTATGATGGCTCTGGTTTGTCCGCCAACTGCTCCTGTATGGATGTTCGTGGTTGGAGCCGCAGTTGCTATGATTGTGGCTAAGGGACTTTTTGGAGGAATTGGTTCTAACGTATTCAATCCGGCTTTAACAGGCCGCGCCTTTATGTTCTTAAGCTTCCCGGCTGCCATGGGTGCAAGCTGGCTGACACCTAAAACTATAAGTGCTGTAGATGCTGTTTCTTCTGCTACAACCTTATCTGCAATAAAGACAGGAACCTTTGTTATGCAGGATGATACACTCTGGAACTACTTTATTGGTAACAGAGCAGGTTGTATTGGTGAAACTTCAACTCTGCTGATTTTAATTTCTTTTGCTTTCCTTCTTTTTGCTCACATAATTGACTGGCGGGCTCCTTTAGCAATGGTTGGAACAGTAGCTGTATGTTCTCTTATTGCTGGAGAGAATCTTCCTATGAGCCTTATGACTGGTGGTCTTATGTTCGGAGCTACCTTTATGGTAACTGATTATGCAACTGCTCCAATAACAAAGAAAGGCCGTCTTGTATTTGGCTTTGGCTGTGGTTTAATTACCTTCCTTATCCGAAAGTTCGGCGGCTATCCGGAAGGCGTTATGTTCTCAATTCTGATTATGAACAGTGTGGCACCATTCCTTAATAATCTTACTGCAAGAAAATACGGTTACGGAAAGAAAGCTGGACGTCCTTCAGAAGTAAAAGTAAAGGAGGCAAAGTAATGGCTGAAAAAGAAAACTCCTGGAGCATGATTAAGCTTGGGCTTATACTTTGCGCATATGCTGTAGTTGCCTGTGCAATGCTTGCCCTTGTAAATAATTTTACAGCTCCAAAAATTGCAGAAAATCAAACTAAAAAGGTTAGTGCAGCAATGCAGGAATTCTTCCCTGAAAGTGGACTTTCCTTTGAAACTATAAATGATTTTACACCTCCAGTTGTTGGGGCAATTACTGTTGACGAAATGTATGTAGCTAAACGCGGTAACGAGATTGTAGGTGGTGCAGCCCAGGTAAGTGGTCCTACTTATGATCAGGGTACAATTCTTATCGGTATTAAAAATGATGGAACTGTTACTGGACTTAAATTTCTTAAGCTTACTGATTCACCTGGCTTTGGCCTTAAAGCTAATGATGCAACTTTTAAGCTTCCAAACGGTAAAACCTTCTATGGTCAGTTTGAAGGAAAAAATGCAAAAGATGGCTTTGTGGCAGGACAAAACTTTGACGCAATTTCCGGTGCAACAATTACCAGTGAAGCAGTTTCTTCTTTAATCAATGAAGGAACAAAAAATATTCTTTCATATTTTAATCAGAAGGGGGTTGAAAAGTAAAAGTGGTTTCGATACACCGCTACGCGGCACTCAACCACCGGTGATTGAGTAGCACGAGTGCGTATCGAAATCACATTTATTAAATTATTATGAATACAAAACTTAAAACCTTTGTAAATGGATTCTTCCGCGAAAATCCTCTTCTTGTTTTGAATATTGGTCTTTGTTCATCTCTTGGTGTAACAACTTCTATTTTCAATGGTCTTGGAATGGGCCTTGGAATGACCTTCGTTCTTGTTATGTCTGAAATCGTAATCTCGATTTTCCGTAAGCTGATTCCTTCGGCAATTCGTCTTCCAGTTTTTATTACTGTAATTGCAGCTTTTACAACAATCGTTCAACTTGTTCTCAATGCCTACGTAGAAGCTCTTTACAATGCACTGGGAGTTTTCATTCCACTTATCGTTGTAAACTGTATCATCATGGGCCGTGTAGAAGCCTTTGCCTCTAAGAATAAGGTCGGTGATTCAATTCTCGATGGTCTTGGAATGGGAATCGGTTATACAATCGTTCTTGTTGCAATTTCTTTGATTCGTGAATTACTTGGCGGTGGTACACTTTTTTCAGGAACAGCCCTTAAGGTAGATGTAATTCCAGAAGCTTTCCGCATCGGAATCTTTAACTCAGCACCAGGTGGCTTCCTTGTATTCGGTATCCTTGCTGCCTGTCTTCAGGCGTATAAACAGTATCAGAAAAATAAAGCTGATAAACCAACTGAAAGTTCAACTGTACAGACTTCTGAGGGAGGTAACAAATAATGGAAACAATCAAACTTTTTATAAAATCTGCTCTTATTGATAATGTAGTTTTCATTCAATACCTTGCAATCTGTCCTTTTATCGGTATGACTAATGATACAGAAAAGGCAACCGGAATGGGACTGGCAACTACTTTCGTAATCATGCTGGCAACTGCCGTAACCTGGCCTCTCTACAAACTTGTAATGGTTCCGCTTGGGCTTGAATTCTTACAGACTCTTTTCTTCATTCTTGTAATTGCTTCACTTGTACAGCTTGTTGAATTCTTCCTTAAGAAAATGTCTCCAGGTTTGTATAATGCAATGGGTGTTTATCTTGCTTTGATTACAACTAACTGTGCTGTTCTTGGTATTACAATTAACTGTATTGGCAAGAACTACAACTATGTTCAGAGTCTTGTTTATGCCTTTGGTTCTGCTATGGGCTTCCTGATTTCTATGATAATCATGAGTGGTGTAAGAAGCCGAGTTAAAACCGCAAATATTCCAAAAGCCTTTGCCGGAACACCGATTCTCTACATTTGTGCAAGCTTATTGAGCCTGGCATTTTTAGGTTTTAAAGGTCTTATAAAGTAAGGAGGGCGAAAATGAATACAATTCTTTATACAATAATCGTTGCTGCAATCATCGCCATTCTGCTTGGTATACTCTTAGGTCTTTTCAAAAAGATTTTCCACGTTGATACTGATCCAAAAGTACAACTTGTTCGCGATGCCCTCAGCGGTGCCAACTGTGGTGGTTGCGGACTTGCCGGTTGTGATGCCTTTGCATCTGCTGTTGTAAAAGGCGATGTCCCGACTAACGGTTGTGTTGCCGGTGGCTCAGACTGTGCAAAAAAGGTTGCAGAAATCTTAGGACAGGCTGGGATAGAGGTAAAGCCTAAGGTTGCTTTTCTTGCCTGTGCAGGTACAAAAGAATGTGCTCAGGACAAAGCTGAATACATTGGTTTGAAAACATGTAAGGCAGCTCAGCTTACAATGAGCGGTACAAAAAAATGTGCCTTCGGCTGTATTGGTTTTGGTGATTGCGTAAAGGTATGTCCTTTTGGTGCTTTGAGTATGGGAGATGACGGCCTTCCAAAAGTTGATAAATCAAAATGCCTTGCCTGCGGAAAATGTGCAGCTGCATGTCCAAAAGCATTATTCAAAATGATTGACGCTGACCTTAAGGGAGCTATAGGCCTTTGTTCTAATAAAAGCGATAATAAAGTTCAAATCAAAAAGGATTGTTCCCGTGGCTGTTTTAAGTGCGGCATGTGTGCAAGAAAATGTCCTGAGCAGGCAATTGATTGTAGTTCGGGACTTCCTGTTATTGACTATTCAAAATGTAGCAGCTGCGGCACCTGCGTAACGGCTTGTGTCGATAAAGTTTTATGTATTTTATAAAAAATCGGTATAGTCGCAAGCATAGCTTGCTCTGTGCCATTTTTTCGTTGAAGCTAGGGGATGACCAATAAGTTTACTTCCTAGTGTCATTCCGAACTTGTTTCGGAATCTATAGGCCTAGATATAGTATAGATGCTGAAACATAGGGAGCGACACTGCTATGCAGTGTAAAAACAGTCCACTGGACTGTTTTTAGCGAGTCTCCGAGCAGCTATGCTGCGAAGGTTCAGCATGACGATACTTTTTGGACAGCCCCTTTAACGCTTCTTCTATTATAGGCATCCATAAGGAGGATATATTATGGAAAAGTTTTTTAAGTTACAGGAAAGAAACACCACTGTTTCTAAGGAAATCATTGGTGGTATCACAACTTTCCTAGCTATGGCTTACATTCTTGCTGTAAACCCAAGTATTCTTTCTGCTTCTGGAATGAGCTGGGGTGCAGTATTTACAGCCACTGCTCTTTCTGCTGCCATTGCAACTTTTGTAATGGCTTTCTGTGCAAACCTGCCGGTTGCTCTTGCTCCTGGTCTTGGTCTTAATGCTTTCTTCACTTACACAGTTGTACTTGGTATGGGATGTACTTACCAGCTTGCTCTTACAGCAGTTCTTCTGGAAGGTATTCTTTTTATCATACTTTCTCTCTGTGGTGTTCGTGAAGCAATTATTAAGTCTATTCCTGAAGGACTTAAGAAAGCCGTTGCTGTAGGTATTGGACTTTTTATTGCAATCATTGGTCTTGCAAATGCAGGAATTGTTTCAACTGAAACTGGTACACTTATCGGTTATGTAAACTTTACAATGGCTAATAAAACTGCAATCGTTGCTGTAATTGGTCTTATTCTTACAATTGTTTTGTATACACTTAAGGTTCCAGGTGCAATTCTTATTGGTATTATTGTTACAACAATCGTTGGCATTCCATTTGGTGTAACAACTATTCCAGAAAACTTTAGACCTTTATCAGCGCCTTCTGCTCCTACTGTTTTTGCATTTGATTTCAAAGGAATTTTCTGTACAACTGCTGGTAAGTTCTCATTCGCTGTAATTGGACAGTTCTTTGTAATCTTCTTTACTTTCCTCTTTACAGACCTTTTTGATACAATCGGAACACTCCTTGGTGTAGCAGAGCAGGGTAATCTAAAAGATTCAAATGGTGAAGTACAGAATGTAAAAGGTGCTTTGATGGCAGATGCTGTTGGTACAGCTGTTGGAGCTTGTCTTGGTACTTCTACTGTAACATCTTTCGTAGAATCTTCTTCAGGTGTTGCAGCAGGTGCACGTACAGGACTTGCTTCTGTAACAACTGGTATTCTCTTCCTTCTTGCACTTTTCCTCAGTCCACTTTTCTTCCTTATTCCATCTGCAGCTACAGCTCCTGCATTGATCTTTGTAGGCTATCTCATGATGAAATCTGTTGTAGAAATTAAGTTTGACGATCCAACAGAAGGTATTCCGGCATTCATTACAATTATGACAATGCCATTCTCTTACTCAATTGCTAAGGGTATTCAGTGGGGTATCATTTCTTACGTTATCGCTAAATGCGCAGGAAAGAAATTTAAGGAAATCCCTGTTGTTACATGGATTCTTGCTGTAATCTTCCTGGCTGATATTATTTTTGAGGCACTAAAATAGAAGAACCGTTAAAAACCGGGCTGCGACAGCGGGCCGGTTTAGGTTCAACAAGAAAATGTGTCAGAGGCGAGACTTGCGAGCCGACCTCATGATATGAGCCGATAAAAAAAGACTGTCCTTCCGGGCAGCCTTTTTTTGTTTCAATAGTATTGTTTAGTCTTTGTTAAACAACGCCTTTTCAGCATCATCTACAGTAAACTGATAACTCTTTGAAAGGCTTCCTGCAATCAATTTTACTTTTGCAGTTCCATCATCGTTGAGAACAATCTTACATTCTGTATCTTTATCTGCGAAGGTTCTGAACATGTCAGCAAGGCTTTTGCGGTCAATTTCAATTGCCATAATATCATTTGCAAACATATTTTTTCTAAATGATTTTGCGAATGTAGGAGCTACAACAGTATTAATTCCATTAACTTCTAAAGCCCATGGTGCTTTTTCACTTTCCGAACCACACCCAAAATTTTCTCTGGTAATAATTACTTTAGTTCCAGCAATGTCACTCTTAGGGTTAAATCCATCAATTTTAAGATTTTCAAAAAGATGTGAAGTAAGTTCCTGTTTTGGAAGTTCTGCAAGATAATTTGCAGCAATGATTTCGTCAGTGTTGATATCTGACCTATCAAGGAAAAGAACAGGACCAGCAAATGTCTTCATTTTAGTTATTCTCCAGTTTTTTCAGCCCGAATCAGGCTTTATAATAAGTGTAAATATACACTATTAATAAATATAACATTAAAATCTTCAAAAAGATAGTACTTTTCACGAGAAATAAAAATTTATAAATTTACATTTAGAATATAGTAAATTCTCAAGGGCTTACGCATTATAAACGCTTTTTCGTAATGTTGGCGAGAAGGAGCGGAGCGTGGTTCAAAAACACTCTTTTTGTGGCTGCTGCGAAGCGGCAGTTCAATAGTTTCTATACCACAAAAAGCGTGTAGCGCATTATTGCGCGGTTTTGAATCACGCAACCGTGACTGGGAGCCAAAAATTCGGGATTTTTGTTTATAATGCTGAACCCCTGGTAAATTCTTAATTAAATGTTTTGTATGTTTTGATTTTGTGATATAATTATTTATATATATTAACATAGAAAGGGGATTTTATGAAAAAGGTTTTACTTCTTATTGTATCTACAATGTTATCTTTTGCTCTTATCAGCTGTGGCGGAGAAAAAAAGAATGTAGTAAAAATCGGTGTTTATGAACCAGCCTCTGGAGACAATGGTGCAGGTGGTAAACAGGAAACTCTTGGAATTCAGTATGCAAATACTGTTACACCAACTGTTGAAATTGGTGGAAAAGAGTATACAGTACAGCTCGAAATCGTTGATAATGAATCTTCAAACGATAAGGCTGTAACAGCTGCTTCAGAACTTGTAAGCAAGGGTGTTTCTGTAGTACTTGGATCTTACGGTTCAGGTGTTTCTATTGCAGCTTCTGATACTTTTGCTGCTGCTGATGTTCCAGCTATCGGTGTAACATGTACAAACCCTCAGGTAACTCTTGGAAACAATCACTATTTCCGTATCTGCTTCCTCGATCCATTCCAGGGGTCAGTTCATGCAAATCTTGCAAAAGATAAATTTGGTGCTAAAAAAGCTTATGCTCTTGCAAAACTTGGAGATGATTATTCTGTAGGTCTTTGTAACTACTTTATTGAAGGTTGTAAAAAACTTGGAATCGAAGTAATTTTCGAGACTTTCCCAGACGGAACTTCTGACTTTGCTGCTTATGTAGCAAATGCAAAGAATAATAAAGCTGATGTAATCTTCTCACCAGTTTCTATCGAGGCTGCAGCCCTTATTATTGAGCAGGCAAATACACAGGGACTTAAGATTCCTCTTCTCGCTGGTGATACATGGGACTCTAACGTTGTCCTCGCAGCAGCTAAAGGAACAAATGTTGATGTTTATGTAACAACCTTCTTCGTAGAAGGAAGTAACGCTTCTAACATTGTAGACTTTGTAGATGGCTTCAGAAACTATCTGAATACAAACTCTACTGCTAAGACAAATAACGGTGGTGATGATGAAATCGCTGCTGTTTCTGCAATGGGCTTTGATGCTTACTATACCGCTCTTGAAGCTCTCAAGGCTGCAGGCAGCACAAAATCAATTGATGTTATGAAGGCTCTTCCATCTGTAAAGTATGAAGGTGTTTCTGGTTCTATCGCATTTGACAAGAATGGTGATGCAGAACGCGATGTTGCTTATATTAAAAAAGTAAACAACTCAACAGGAAAGTGGGACTTCATTGCTATTCAGAAAGTAAATTAATCTAAAATAATACAGAAGTCACTGTTATGCTGAACTTGTTTCAGCATAACAGCGATTCTTCTAATTTATCAGGAAACGTAGATGAACTTTTTCCAGACTAACTTACCTTATATTTTAGCAGGTATTTCAACTGGCGGTCAGTACGCACTTATTGCTATAGGTTACACCATGGTCTATGGCATTTTAAGACTTATAAACTTTGCCCATGGTGATGTTTTTATGGCAGCCGGTCTTATTATGATTTATTCATATACTGTTATGCCACTTTGGGTTTCAATCCCATTAACAATTATTCTTACAGTTTTAATCGGCTTTTCTATCGAAAGAATTGCTTATAAGCCATTAAGAACCGCACCTAGAATGTCTATTATGATTTCTGCAATCGGAATGTCTTATATGATTCAGAATCTTGCTTTGTATATTACTGGAGGCCTTTTAAAGACTTATCCTAAAATTCCTTGGATCAGTGACTCCATTACAATATTCGGAGCAATCACAAAACGTGTCACTGTGATTACTCCTTTCCTTACTATCTTTCTCGTAGTAGGCCTTGTTCTTCTTATAAAATATACTAAAATCGGAATGGCAATGCGTGCAGTTTCACGCGACTTTGAAACTGCCCAGCTTATGGGAATCAAAATTGATTCTGTAATTTCTATGACCTTTATTATAGGTTCCTTCCTTGCTGCAATGGGTTCAATTCTTTTCTTTTCAAATTATCCTGGAGTTACTCCTACAGTTGGAGGTATGCCGGGACTCAAAGCCTTTGTTGCAGCTGTGTTCGGAGGAATCGGTTCTATTCCAGGCGCTGTAATTGGTGCCTTTTTGATTGGTATCTGTGAGAACATTATCAAAGGTCTTGGCTGGACAACCTTCAGCGATGCCTTTACCTTTGTTCTTTTGATTTGTGTATTGATGTTCATGCCGACCGGACTTTTCGGCGAAAAACAGACCGATAAGGTTTAATCTTTTACTGAGGTTTTTGCTATGGAAAATACGAATAAAAAAAGAGATTTATTTATCGGTTTTGGTCTTCTGGCCATTTTATTTATTGTGCTTGTAATTCTTGAAAACACAATCCGTCCCACATCAATTCTTTTTACAGTTTTAAAGAAGGGTGCAATTTATGCTTTAGTTGCTGTAAGTATGAATCTTTTGAACGGCTTTACAGGACTCTTTAGTCTTGGTCAGGCAGGATTTATGCTGCTTGGTGCTTATACTTATGCAATCTTTACAATTCCTGTAGAAGCGAGGGCACAAGTATATCAGTATTTTGATGGCGGAGCAATTCATTTTACCCTGCCTGTAGTTATTGCAATGATTCTTGCAGGCCTTGTTGCTGCCTTCTTTGCCTATCTGATTGGTCTTCCTGTTCTGCATCTTAAATCAGATTATCTTGCAATTGCAACTCTTGGTTTTGCTGAAATTCTTCGCGCCATCTTCCAGTGGGATAAGCTTGGTGTAATTACAAACGGTTCAAATCTTTTGAGAAAGTATCCTGTTTTCAAAACTACAACCTTCTATTTTGCTGTAAGTGGTTTATGTATTGCACTGATTGTTCTACTTATCAATTCTACTTATGGGCGTGCCTTTAAGGCTATCCGTGATGATGAAGTTGCAGCTGAGGCTATGGGAATAAATCTTGCTCACCACAAAAAACTTGCATTTACAATTTCATCTTTTTTTGCTGGAATTTCAGGGGCTCTTCTTGCCATGTTCCAGACTACAATTCAGGCAAGTCAGTTTAAATCAGCAATGACTTATGAAATTCTTCTGATTGTTGTAATAGGTGGAATCGGTTCTGTAACCGGAAGCTGTATTTCTTCCTTCCTTTTTATTGCCTGTTCAGAATGGTGGCTGCGCTTCCTTGATAACGCAAACCTTAACTTTACTTCAACTCAGATTTTACGTCCTGGCTTCAGAAAAGTTGTATTTTCTGTTGTTATTATGGCAATTGTTCTTTTCTATCAGAAGGGAATTATGGGTGATAAGGAATTCTCGATAAAGGGAATTGCGGGCATCTTTAAGAAATTAAAGAAAAAGTGTCATCCCGAACTTATTTCGGGATCCAAATCAGATAAAAAATAGATGCTGTAACAAGTTCAGCATGACATATCAGGAAATTCTATGAACATTTTGAAAATGGAAAATATAACAATGCAGTTCGGTGGTGTTGTTGCCGTTGACAATCTTTCTCTTGAAGTAAATGAAGGAGAAATTGTTTCTCTTATCGGCCCAAACGGAGCAGGTAAGACAACTGCATTTAATGTTGTAACCGGGGTTTATGCACCTACAAATGGGGCTGTCTGGTTCAATGGAAATAAAATTGTAGAAAATCATCCACGCAGAAAAATGAAGAAACTCTATGCGGGAAAAGATAAAACTGAATTCAAGGGACATCTTGAGCCGACTCCAGATAAAATCACAAAGCTTGGAATTGCAAGAACCTTCCAGAATATCCGACTCTGGAAGAGCCAGACAGTTTTTGATAACGTTCTGATTGCAAAGCATCTTCGCCGTACTTCAAATGTTTTTTCTGCAACCTTCCGCCTCAACTGGAAGGAAGAAAAAAAGCAGCGCGAAGAAACTGAAGAGCTGTTGAAGATCCTTGGACTTTATGATGTAAAAGATGAGCTTTGTACTTCGCTTCCTTATGGACTTCAGCGCCGTCTTGAAATTGCCCGTGCCCTGGCTACAAATCCGAAACTGTTACTTCTTGATGAACCTGCAGCCGGAATGAATCCTCAGGAAACTGCAGAGCTCACAGACTTTATACGCCGTATCCGTACAGACTTTCATCTTTCAGTTTTCATGATTGAACATCATATGGATCTTGTTATGGATATTTCAGACAGAATCTATGTATTAAACTTTGGGGCCCTTATTGCACAAGGAAGTCCGGATGAAATCCAGAATAATCCGGATGTAATTGCAGCTTATCTTGGTGAGGCAGAAGAAGACACAGATTTTTCTGATAAACCTTATGCTGTAGAAGAGGAGGCCGAATAATGCTCAAAATTAAAGATTTACATGTATCTTACGGCGGAATCAAGGCTCTACGTGGAATTAATATCGAAGTTCCTGATGGAAAAATTGTTACTCTAATTGGTGCAAATGGAGCTGGAAAATCAACCTTGCTTCGTACAATCAGCGGGCTTGTAAAAGCAGAAAGCGGTTCTATTCTTCTAGATGATGAAGAGCTTATTGGTAAGCAGATTAATAAAATCTGTGAGAGTGGAATTGCCCTCAGTCCTGAAGGCCGCCGTGTATTTGCTGACCTTACCGTAATGGAAAATCTTAGAGTAGGTGCATACCTGCGTAACGATAAAAAAGAAATTGAAAAGGACCTTGAATGGGTTTTCAATCTTTTCCCACGCCTTAAGGAACGCTCCTGGCAGTATGCCGGTACACTTAGTGGTGGAGAGCAGCAGATGCTGGCTGTAGGCCGTGCTCTTATGAGCCGTCCGAAAATCCTTATGCTGGATGAACCTTCTCTTGGTCTTGCGCCACTTATCGTACAGCAGATTTTCAATATTATCCGTGAGATTAATAACGCAGGTGTAACAGTTCTTCTGATTGAACAGAATGCTAATATGGCTCTTAAAACTGCCGACATCGCCTATGTAATCGAAACCGGTGAAATAGTTCTCAGCGGCTCAGGAACTCAGGTACTTGAAAATCCAACAGTCCGCGAAGCCTATCTGGGAAAGAAAAAATATGAGTAAAGGGCGCTGACGCCCGGTGATAAATAGCAAAGCATTTTTTAGCTTTACCACCTAGAGATTTATACAATATTACTGTAAATTTCTTACAGTAATATTGATTCTTTCATGTTATACTAAAAAATAGGAGGCTTCAAATTATGTTTTACGAAGCAAAAAATTCTTTAGTATTCAAAAAAGGTAACGAAACCTTAATGATTGAACCATGGGGAAAAGATTCTTTCCGTGTACGTTCAACCCTCGAATCTGCATTTATTGATCGTGATGTAGCACTTACAGAAAAAATCAATCGTGGAAGTGCAAAAATCAGTATAACAGAAAATTCTGCTTTTATAAAAAATGGAATGCTTGAGGCACGCCTGAATTACAACGGTGTAATTTCTTTTTATAAAAATGATAAATTGATTCTGCAGGAATACTATCGCCAGTACGATCCGACTGCAACAAAAGAAAGCTGCTGTACAAAAATTATCAGCCGACAGTTCCAGGGAATTATTGGCGGAGACTACTCACTAACAGTCCGCTTTAATCCTAATGATGATGAAAAACTTTTTGGTATGGGTCAATATCCTACACCTTATCTTGATATGAAAGGCTGTACACTTGAGCTTGCCCAGAGAAACAGCCAGGTTTCTATTCCTTTTGCTTTATCAAATCTTGGTTACGGCTTCCTCTGGAATAATCCTGCTGTAGGTAAGGTAACCTTTGGAAAAAACATTACAGAATGGCATGCAGAAAGTACAAAGGAAATGGATTACTGGATTACAGCCGGTGATACTCCTTCAGAAATCATTGAAAAATATACTGCTGCTGTTGGTCGTGCTCCGGCCCTTACTGAAGATTACCTTGGCTTCTGGCAGTGTAAGCTCCGCTACAGAACACAGGAAGAAATCTTAACTGTTGCACGCCGCTACAAGGAAATGGGTATTCATCTTGATGTAATTGTAATTGACTTCTTCCACTGGCCACGTCAGGGAGACTGGTTCTTTGATAAAGAATACTGGCCTGATCCAAAGGCAATGTGTGACGAGCTTCACGCTATGGGAACTAAAGTTATGGTAAGCGTCTGGCCTAACGTAGATAAAAAATCAACACACTTTGCAGAAATGCAGGAGAAGGGCTACCTGATTCGTTCAGACCGTGGCTCTAACCAGAGCTTTGACTGGCAGGGAGACTGTCTCGCAATTGATGCTACAAATCCGGAAGCCCGCGAGTATCTATGGAACATCTGTAAAAAGAACTATGCTGATTACGGAATCGACATGTTCTGGCTGGATAACTCTGAACCTGACCTTAATGTTTATGATTTTGGCAACTACAGATATCAGGCAGGCCCTGGACTTCAGGTGGCAAATATTTACCCTCAGATGTACAGCCGTGCTTTCTACGAAGGTCAGAAGGCTATGGGACAGAAGAGCATTGTAAACCTTGAACGCTGTGCCTGGGTTGGAAGCCAGAAGTACAATCAGATTATCTGGAATGGTGACGTTCAGTCTACATGGGAATGCTTCAGAACTTCTGTATGCGAAGGTTTGAACATGGGAATTGCCGGTATTCCATGGTGGACAACTGATATCGGCGGCTTTATGTATGGAGATGTCCGCACAGAAGAGTTTAAGGAACTGCTTATCCGCTGGTTTGAATGGGCTGTATTTACCCCGATTTTGCGACTCCACGGCGACCGTGATCCTCACGATATTCCGCTCCTCGACAAAGACCCACAGCGTGGTTATGGTGGAGGACACCTCTTTACCGGCCGTGACAATGAAATCTGGAGCTACGGCGAAGGCCCTCAGAAAATTATGGAAGCACAGATTAAGCTGCGTGAAAAAATAAAGCCTTATGTAACAAAGGTTATGAAAGAGGCTAGTGAAAACGGAAGCCCAGCCCTGCGTACAATGTTTTATGAGTTCCCTAACGACGAAAAGTGCTGGAACCTCAAAGACCAGTACATGTTTGGACCAGACTACCTTGTAGCACCTGTAATGACCCCACAGACTTTCAAACGCGATGTATATCTGCCTGCCGGTAAGTGGGAAAATATCCACGATGGAAAAGTATATGAAGGCGGCCAGACAATTACTGTTGATGCACCTCTCGAGGCTATTCCTGTTTTTGTAAGAAAATAGTAAAATGAAGTCATCCCGAATCTTCGCAGCATAGCTGCTCGGAGACTCGCTAAAGGGGCTGTCCAAAAAGTATCGTCATGCTGAACTTGTTTCATGGTTCAGCATGACAATTAGGGATGACATGAAGTTATGAAAAAAGATAATCGTGAAAGCATAATTGTAAGAACCAGCATTATAGGAATTGCTGCAAATATTTTTCTTTCAATATTTAAGGCTGTCGTAGGCTTTATTACAAACTCTATCGCTATCATTATGGACTCTGTAAACAACCTTAGTGATGTGCTATCTTCAGTAATAACAATTGTAGGTACAAAGCTTGCCAGCAGACCTGCTGATAAAAAACATCCTTTTGGACATGGTCGGGCAGAGTACCTTACAGCCCTTGTAATAGCAGTAATCATTTTATATGCAGGTTTTACGGCTTGTATTGAGTCTGTAAAAAAAATTATACACCCGGTTACTCCAGATTATAATACATCCTCCCTCATCATTATCTGTGTTGCTGTTCTTGTTAAGATTTTTCTTGGTCTTTATGTAAAATCTAGTGGAAAAAAAGTCAATTCAGATTCCCTTATTGCCAGTGGTCAGGACGCTTTAATGGATTCAATTATCTCTGCCTCTACAATTCTTGCCGCTGCAGTTTTTCTTATCTGGCATATTTCTTTAGAAGCCTGGCTTGGTGTTTTAATTTCCTTTGCGATCGTAAAGGCAGGTATTGAAGTACTGCGTGAAACTATAAGCAAGATTCTCGGTGAACGTATTGATTCTCATCTCTCAAAAGAAATAAAAAAAACAATTGTTTCCTGTGACAAAGAAATACTTGGAGCTTATGATTTAGTATTGAACAATTACGGCCCTGACATACACGTTGGCTCTGCTCATATTGAAGTTCCTGACACCTGGTCTGCAGATAAGATTGATTCAATGTCACGTAAAATTTCTAACGAAGTGTATGTAAAACACGGAGTTGCAATGAGCGCAATCGGAATCTATTCCGTAAATACAAAAGAAAACTCAGCTGCTCAGATTCGCGACCGTGTAAGCAAAATTGTCATGGAGCACAAAGAGATTTTACAGATGCATGGCTTTTTTGTAGACGAAAAAACAAAACAGATGCGTTTTGATATTATAGTTTCTTTTGATTCTTTGAGTATGAAAGAAATGTTCAATCACGTAGTTCAGGACGTCCGCGACGCCTTCCCAGATTACGACGTCCAGGTTCAGTTTGATGTTGATATATCCGATTAAAATTTTATTTGTCATGCTGAACTTGTTTCAGCATCTATAATTGAACCCCCGAATCAAGTTCGGGGTGACTGTTTTTTTATGACACAACATTAATCGGCTTACCCGCTAGCCAGGCTCTCAGATTTTCTTCCGCAATTCCCTGAAGTCTTTTTCGGGTTTCACGTGGTGCCCAGGCAATATGTGGTGTAATAATACAATTTTTTGCATTAAGAAGAGGACAATTTTTAGCCATCGGTTCCTGAAGTAAAACATCAGCAGCATAACCTGCAATACCATCAGCATTAAGATAATCAGCTAAATCCTGCTCAACGACAAAACCACCGCGAGCTGTATTTATAAGGTATGATGATTTTTTCATTAACAAAAGACTTTCGCGGTTTATAATATTTTTTGTCTCTTCTGTAAGAGGAGCGTGAAGTGTTAAAAAATCTGAACGCTTTAATAAATCTTCAAAACTTACAGCTTCGGGCATTCCTTCTTTTGGTGTTCTAGTACAGCAGATTACCTTCATTCCAAAAGCCTTTGCAATTTCAGAAACTCTTTTTCCAATATTTCCATATCCAAAAATACCAAGAGTTTTTCCATTAAGCTCAGAAAGACTTCCATTCCAGAAGCAAAAATCACAACATTTTACCCAGTCGCCAGCCATTACAGAAGCTGAATGCTGAGCTACCTGATTTGTAAAATATAAAATGAATGAAAAAACATGCTGTGCAACAGAATCAGTAGAGTAGGCCGGAATATTAGTAACAGTTACTCCATGAGTTCTTGCTGCCTCTAAATCAATTACATTATATCCTGTTGCAAGTACTCCAATATATTTAAGATTTGGGCATGCATCAAATATTTCTTTTGTAATCTGGATTTTATTTAAAAAAATAGCATCAGAATCCCCGATGTGTTCAATTACTTCATTCTGAGCAGTACGCTCATATACTTTATAGTCGACAATTCCATCAAGAAATGTCCAGGGAAGGTCACCCGGATTAACCGCATGACCATCCAGAATAGTAAGCTTAATCATAATAATTAACCAATAACATCTACACCGCAACCAGAAATCGCAGTATTAATAGCAGCTTCAGCTCCTGCATCATCATAATCTACAAGAACCTGAGATTTTTCACAACTTGCAATGCAATTAGTAACTCCTGCTACTGCAGAAACTGCAGCCTGTACTTTACCTGCTGTTCCATCATCAAACATACCAACTACATAAATCTTCTTCTGCATATGAAAACCTCATAAAATGTGTTTTACACTCTCTTATTTTTTAATAATTAAAATATAAAGAAAATATTTTGTTTTATCAATATAAAGTGAAAAAACATTGAGTAAAATTCTAGAATTATAGATTTTTATTCAATTTTTTCACTTTACCAGAATCTTTTGAATACCATAAGAATAAGGAGCTACAGAATATGGTTCAAAAAATACATAAATTTTACTGTCATCTACTGTAAATATTTCAAAATTTCCCGCCTGAGGAAAAGCTCCTGTATTAATCATTTCACGAATTGAATCTTTTTCTTTTGGTGGCATTCCGGTTTTATCATCTTCTATCAGTTTTTTGTATAACTTTGTTCTTACTGTTGATGAAATATCATTATAAGACATTCCGGAAGCCTCCCGTATATCAATAAATTTAGAAGCAGATGTGTCGTAATTTAATGCAGTGAGACTTGTATTTCCGTGTGCTCCTCCATTAAATATATAGGTATTTATAAGAATGCTTATGATATTTCTGTTTCCACTAACTTCAAAAGTCACAAGATATTCAAAAGGAGGAAGCTTTGATGCGCCACGATTATTCAAGGCAGCAATATCATTCCATTCAGATTTAGAATATGATTTGAAACTTTTCCAGTTATTGATTATAGAGTTTTCAATACGTTTATTTAATTCAGGTTCATTTTTAAATTGAGGATAGAGGATTTTTGTATCAAGATAGTTTAATTTTTCTTCAACCGTTATTATTTCATACTTTTTATTAAATCTCTGGTTTGAAGATTTATTGCCTGAAAGAGTGGCACAAGATACAAGTGTAAAACAAAATCCTATCATTAATATGTAAATAAGTTTTTTCATGCTTTTACTCCATTTAATAATAATTCACTTAATAAATCAAGCTGGTCTGATCCTTTAGATTTTTCATTCATCGCAAGAAGATTTTCACTTAGCGTTAATTTTTGGGCTGTGCTAAAAAATGAATGCATAAGTGTAAAATATAGATCTTCAGTTTTATCGATATATTTTTTATTTATCGAATTATCTTTAATTCCCAGGTTTATTGCATCTGCAACAATCATCTGAACTTTTCCAATAACATTTTCATACTCTATCATTCTTTCCTGTTTTATACCTGAGTTTACAGCATAAGAATCAAAAAAATATATAAATCTTAAAAACTCTGGTTGACTCATATATAGTTTTTTGAAAAGACTAAAAATAATTGAAAGCCTGAAAAGCCCATTTTCATTTGTATATTCGTCATTATTTATTGAAGGATATATTTCAGATATCTGTTCTTCCCATGCCCAGATAGCGGTACGTATTGCAATTTCATCTTTTGTTGAAAAATATCGGTAAAGAGATGCAACTCCAATTTCAGCTTTTTTTGCAATATCAGTCATGGCAACTGGTTCTATTCCAGCTGATGAAAAAAGCTTAAAAGCAGCAGCAAGAATTCTATCAATTCTGGCATTTTTTTGTTCATCACGTTCTTCTGCAAGTTTTTCTAAAGCTGTCATTATAAATCTCTCCCACTAATAGTACCTGCAGCAATTTTTACTGCCTTATAAGCTTCATCATAGGTTCCTATTTTCTTTTGTGCCATTATATTATTACACATTCCTTCAATAAGACCCGGCTGTTCTATCAGCATCTTTACCATTGTACATGCATACTCAGGATTTTCACATTCATGAGTTCCGTCTCCTAGTTCAGCAGAATGAATAGCGCCCCACATTTCGTGTCCGCCAATTCTTCTGATATATGGGTGGAGTAAGAACTTCATTATCAGTTAGAGTAAGATGATATTGTATATCTGTATATGTTTTCATTATTCCCACCTGAAAATGAAAAAAGATTAAAACTGCTGTGATAGTAATACTATCAAACTGATATAATCATAACACAGGATAGGGAATTGTCAAATATTTTTTTATTGATTTGTTTTACCAAGCTGACCGCAGGCTCCGCCAATTGTTCTACCTCGGCGGGTTCTTAGTGTTACATTAAGGCCTGCTTTTTCAAGCTTTTCTACAAATCTGTTTACTTCATTTTTCGAAGGTTCTTCAAATGGAAGACTTGAAACTGGATTCCATGGGATAAGATTTATATTTACATCAATACCACGTGCAAATTCAATCATATTAGAAGCACTTGCATCATCCGTATTTTTTTCATGCATAAGAGCAGCTTCCAGAGTAACTCTTTTTCCTGATTTTTCTGCATAATATGAAACAGCTTTTCGCAATTCCTGTAAGTTATTTTCAGAAGCTCGGGCAACAGGCATCAGTTCTTTACGTAAATCTTCATTAGCTGTAGTTAATGAAACCGCAAGACGGATTGAAGGTCCATTATCTGCAAGATCATATATTCCTTTCACTATTCCACAGGTAGATAAAGTAATACGTTTTGCAGAAAGTGCGCGACCATCTTTATGGCAGAGAATCTCAATTGCTCGTCTTATTGCAGAAAGATTCTGCATAGGTTCTCCCATACCCATAAAAACAATGTTATCCAATTTTCCGGCAATACTTTCAAGGTAAAAAAATTCTTCTACAATTTCCCCAGCTGTAAGATTTCTGGAAAGTCCAAGAGTTCCGGTCTGGCAGAAGGCACATTTCATTGCGCAACCGGCCTGGCAGGAAACACAGGCAGTTTTTCTTCCTTCACGATCTGTAAGTAAAACTGTTTCTACAGCATTTCCATCATGTAAAGAAATTTGTAATTTTATTGTTCCGTCAGGATCTTTTAAAACATTACTTACAGTAGAGGAGCGGAGTAGTGCTTTTTCTTTTAGACTTGAACGTAATTCAGCACTAAGATTAGTCATAGCATCAAAGTCTGTAACGCCGCTTCCAATCCATTTAAAAATCTGAGTCCCCCTAAATTTCTGAGACAGCTCAAGCTGCACACAAATTTCAGAGGGGAGAAGTCCAGTTAAAACAATCTGATTCATAGGAGAGAATGTTATTAGTTTCTCTGAAGTTTATCAAGTGCATTTCGAACAGCAACATTTCTGCTGTCCATCTTCATATAATCGTTAAGCACTTTTACAGCATCCTGTTTACGGTTCATACAAACATAACATTCAGCAAGATCTACATAAAGACGACCATTTCTAGGATCATTTTTTATAAGATTTTCGAAACGCTTTGCTGCTTCTTCGTTATTACCTTCACCTTTGCAGATAAGTGCAAGTCCAATTGCAGCATAGATATCAAAGTCAATTTCGAGAGCTTTATTATAATATGATTTAGCTTCTTCATAGTTACTGGTTGTACGGTAAGCATCGCCTGCACGTGTAAGAATAACCTTGTTTTTTGGATCAATTTCAAGAATCTTATTCCAGTAGAATATTGATTTAAACTGCTGGTTCATTCCACGATAGCAGTCAGCAAGACCAAAGAGGGCATAGAAGTTTGCAGGTTCTCTTTCAAGAGCCATTTCAAAATATTTTGTTCCTTCTTCAAATGTTTTAAGTTTTCTGTGACAGTTTCCAATAGCTGTAAGAACACGAATATCAACTGTTTCTTTTGTATTTAATTCAAAAATACGAGTCCAGTAGTAAAGAGCCTCTTTATATTCCTTAAAGTCGTAGTTTAAATGACCAAGTCCGATAAGAGCGTAAGCATTATCCTTTTCCATTTCGAGAACTTTAAGATACAAATCTTTTGATTTTCTATAATCATGAATCTTACGGTAAGCATCTGCAACACGTGTAATAACTGTAATATTTTTATCATCGTGTACAAGATACTGCTGCCAGATATCAATTGCCTTTGCATATTGATTTAAGGCTTTATAACAATCTGCAAGACCAAAAAGAGCGTAATTATTTGCAGGGTAGAATTCAAGACATTTCTTATAATAAGAAATTGCATCATTAAAATGATTTAATTTTCTTTC
The DNA here is from genome assembly GCA_016293915.1 of Treponema sp. Classification (GTDB taxonomy): domain Bacteria; phylum Spirochaetota; class Spirochaetia; order Treponematales; family Treponemataceae; genus Treponema_D. Next base: position 23,169 of record JAEDCY010000014.1, read on the forward strand.
TGTATCTCCAAGACCAACCAATGCATAGTTGTTATTCTCTTCAATTTCAAGAATTTCATTAAAGGCTTTTTTTGCTCCTTGAATATCATTTTCTTTAATAAGCTGATAACCCTTTTTTGATAAATCTGAAATTTTATTTGTTATTTCATCAGGCTTATTTTCAGCACTTGTATCAGGCATAAATGATTCAGGCATCATTATGTCTTCGCTCTGATTGAATTTCTCCATTTTATACTCCATCTTTTTTTTATTAATCTTTTAGTAATGATGAAATGACTTTGGCCAGACTTTCATAAATTGGCTCGGCATCACGCTTGTTATGTGCAAGATAGTATGCCTTCAAAGCTTTTAAGCCTTCATTTTTGTTCATGTAATAATCGCCCACTCGGGTTAGCCCGTCAGAATAACCTGTAGTTATATAGATTCTCCTGGCATCTTCGATATTACCATTATTGAACATGATGTTAGCTTTTCTATTTAGAACAACTTTCTGCTCAGAATTAAGACCAGCTACCGGATTGTCGGTTACCTTTATAAAACCATCCGGTATTTTTTGTTCTTGAACTGCGTCAGTAAATTTTTTTTCTAAACTTTTTCTATCATTCATAGTTTTAATAAATCAATGTATTATTATAACATAGAAATTTGATATGTCAAAGTAAATAAATTTAAGGAAAATCTCTTATTTTAGCCTGATAATAGGCTTTTAGCGAAGCTTGTCTTGATCATTCGAATTTCACTGTTCGTATTTGTAAAAATCTACTATCGATCTACCATAAATTCTCTGGTCAATTCTTTTTAAACGACCAATATTATCCGGCATAAAGTGCTCAGCAGGGCGGTGCACCAGAATTGTTCCTGTCTGATTGAGCATATTATTTTTGTCGCATTGAAGCACCAGATCTTCATGAAATTTATAAGGGAAGGGTGGATCAAAAAAAATAAAATCAAAAGAACGCTTACATCTTTTTATATAATATTCAACCGGCATAAAATGACATTTGATTTTTACACCACAATCTTTTTCTGTAACAGAAACGTTTTCAAGTACTGTAGAAACTTTTATTTTGTCTTTTTCACAAAGTTCTACATCTTTTGAACCACGGGAAACAGCTTCAATTGCAATTGTTCCTGAACCAGAAAATAAATCTAACCAGGATTTATCAGCAAGGTCTCCAATTATTGAAAAAACTGATTCTCTCATTCTATCCATTGCGGGTCTGATAATTCCATCAGGACATTTAATAATTCGACCTTTTAATTTTCCACCTGTGATTCTCATGTTGTACCTATCTTTTATTTAATGCCCAGTATGTTTCATCATGAGCAAGATTATTATTTTTCATTGCATAATCAAAAGCAGTTTTACCTTCTGTTGAACGAAGGGTTGGAGAAGCTTGATTATCAAGTAGCATTTTTATAAGTTTTGTTGAATTGCCAAAAGAAGCTGCATACATTAAAGGTGTTTTTCCTTCATACAGAACATTTAACGGAACAGATTCATCCATAAAAATTTGAAGCATAGAAAGCTGTTGTTCTTCTGATATGTTATGTTCAGTAAGAAGGAAAATCATTGCTCTCAGAACTTCTTTATCTGAACTCTTGTATTTTTCAAAAAGTTTTTTAAGAATTTTTGAATTTTTATTATAGCAGGCAGAAAGAATAATTGCTGATGAACCGTAATTATTTCGAATTGTTGAATCAGCTCCTGCCTGAAGCAGTTCTTCAACACATTCATAACTTTCACTATATCTTACAGCGTACATAAGAGCTGTCCAGCCATCATTATCTTTAAGATTTACATTAGCATTTGAATAAAGTAATTGTCTTATTTTTTCGACATTTCCGGCCTGAGCCGCTTTCATTAATAAAGTTTTACCTGAATTATCTTTTTCATCAGGATTTGAAATTCGTTCGTATGGAGAATCATCTGCATCAAAACTGTCTATGGTCTCAATATCATAAACCATATAATCACTCAGATATTCTTTTCGTTTTTTTACTGATTCTGCTTTTTGTTTTTCTAATTCAAGCTCCATCTGTTTTTGAAGCTTTTCCTGTTCTTTCTTTTGTTCTTCAGCAAGTTTTTCAAGTCTTTCTTTTTCAAGCTTTTCTTCTTCAAGTCTTTGAGCTTCTATTCTTTTTTGTTCTTCCAGTTCTGCTGCTTTTTCAGCTTCAAGAGCTTCTTCTGCAAGCATTTTTTGATTTTCAAGTTCCAGTCTTTCTTTTTCAAGTTTTTCCTGTTCCTCTCGCTCTGCAGCTTCTCTTCTTTCTGCTATTGCGGCTTCAGCTTTTGCGCGTTTTTCCATTAATTCCTTTTGACGTTGTAGTGCCTTTTTATCCGCAGCTTTTGATTTTGAAGCCGAATGAAATACAGGTATTACATAATCCTCAAAATCATCTGAATCAGAATTATAAGAATCAAAAGAGTTTATGATTTTATATTCATTTGAATTATGACTAACTGAGGCCGTAAGAGGGAAAATTGAAAATGCTGAAATTAAAGTCAGAAAATGAAGTTTTCTGGAAATCATGTTATAAATTATAAAACAATAGAATAAAATCAGCAAGCATCGAAACAATATTTGAATTTATATTTATAACAGGGCTTCCGCATTATAAACGCTTATCCGTAATGTTGGCGCGAAGGAGAGGGACGTGGTTCAAAAACACCCTTTTTGTGGCTGCTGCGACAGTTCAATAGTTTCTATACCACAAAAAGCGTGTAGCGCATTATTGCGCGGTTTTGAATCACGCAACCGTGACTGGGAGCCAAAAATTCGGATTTTTCTTTATAATGCGGAAGCCCTGATATTTATAAGGGTCTTAATTGACTGAAAAAAGCATTTTTGATATATTATTAAGACACCCCTTGGGAATCTGAAATATGATTCTCTTTATCCATAAGGAGGAACAAGATACAAAAGGGCTTTCGCCAGCCTCATCTTGTTTACAGTCTGAAATCGTTGATGACATGATTGTATTACAGCCTCCTGAAAACTCTGTATTACAGAGACAAATTTTAAGGAGATACTTATGAAAAAGTATGAACTTATGACTATTTATCCACTCGATGATGAAAAGTCAAAGAAAGGTGCTGAAGACGTAAAAGGCACTCTCGCTAAATTCGGCGCTGAAATCGAAGAAGAAAAACCATTCGGCGACCGCGACCTTACTTACCAGATCCAGAAACAGAAGAAGGGACGATTTGTTCTTTACACTATGAAACTTAATCCTTCTAAAATCACTGAGATTGACAAGGACTTCAAAATCAATATGAACCTTTTGAAGTATCAGTTCGTTAGACTTGACGAAAAGGAATCTAAGTAGAATATTCCGCACAAAGCGGAAAGGAGCTTTTAATGACAGACTTAAATCATGTAGTTCTTATTGGCCGTCTCACACAGGATCTCGGTTCAGATGAAAGAAGCTTTGGTTATGTTGGAAACGGACAGGCAAGAGCAAATGTAAGTATTGCTGTCAATAGAAGCAAGAAAAACGGCGACCAGTGGGTTGAAGAAGTTAATTACTTCAATATTACAATCTGGGGTAAAACAGCCGAAAACTTAAAACCATATCTTACCAAGGGAAAACAGATTTGTGTTGAAGGACACTTGAAGCAGGACCGTTGGGAAAAAGATGGACAGAAGCAGAGCAGGGTAACAATTGTTGCTGATCAGGTACAGTTACTCGGCGGACGCGGAGATAACAGCCAGAGCTCAGGCTCGGCAGGGGGTGCTCCAAGATTCCAGCCGGCTAACAATTCTAATCAGGGTGGTTTCCAGGGCGGCTATTCATCTGAACCATACGGCGATACCGGTAGTGATTTCCCGGAAGATATCCCATTTTAATTGACTAATTGAGAGGTAAAATTATGTCTGAAGAAAATAAACAGGAAATGGAAGAAAAACAGACACAGGAAGCAGCAATGGTTGATGCTACTGCATCTGAAGGTCGCGAAGAAGATCGTGACGGACGCGCAAAGGGAAAGACATATTTCCGCAAGAAGGTTTGTCGCTTCTGCGCTAACAAGGCAAAAATTGACTACAAGGATGCAGATGCACTCCGCCGCTATATGACAGAACGTGGTAAGATTCTTCCACGTCGCATCACAGGTACATGTGCAAAGCACCAGCGTGAAGTTGCAAGAGCAATTAAGCGCGCTCGCTCAATCTGTCTTTTGCCTTACGTTGCAGATTAGGCTACCATCGAAGAACCGCAAGTTTTGGAACAAAACTTGGTAAGCAGCTTGCTGCGTCTTAAAAGAATGGGCTGCGACAGCGGGCCATTTTAGGTTCATCGAAAGAACGCCTCAGAGGCAAGCTGTGCTTGCCGACATAACGATGAATTATTTATACTCCGAATAATTCATTATAAAATTACAGGAGCTTGAGGAAATACAAATGAAAGTAATTCTTAACGTAGATGTTAAATCACTTGGTGAAGAGGGAGACGTAAAGAACGTTGCTAACGGATATGCACGCAACTTCCTTCTTCCACGTAATCTTGCTGTACCTTACAATGAAGCTACAATAGCTATTTTCGAAGGTCGCAAGGCTGAAATCGAAGCTCGCAAAGAGCAGAAGAGAAAAGATTCTGCAAGCCTTAAAGAAAAACTCGAGGCAGCTTCAATCGAACTCAACATGCCAGCTGCTGCAAATGGAAAACTCTATGCTGCAGTTACAGCAAACGTTGTTGCAGAAGCTCTCAACAAACTTGGTTTCGAAATCGAACGCAAGAGAATCGATATTCCTGGCAGCACAATCAAATCTGTTGGAACATTCAAAGCTACAATTAAGCTTTACGAATCACAGACTGCAGAAGTACATGTACATGTAAAGGCTCAGACTGTAGAAGGCGCTGCTCCAGCTGAAACAAAAAAGGCTGACAAGAAAGCAGAACCTGCAAAGGAAGAAGCTCCTGCAACTGAAGAAAAAGCTGAATAATGTGTAAGGCCGCTGGCGGCCGTTGTTCAATAGGAAAGCGATAAAAAAATTGCGAAAGCAATTTTTAGCTTGTACATATTAATTGCCGGTAGTACACTGTATTTACCGGCTTTTTTATCCCCGAATCTGCTTCGGGATAATATGGGAGAAATAAAAAATGGACGCAACATTAAATGATAAAGTACCACCACACAACATTGAAGCAGAACAGGCTGTTTTAGGAGCACTGCTATTAAACTGGAGTGCAATGGCCGAAGTTGTTTCAACTCTGCGTCCAGATCGTTTTTATTCACTTTCAAATCAGGTAATTTATGAAGCAATGGTAAAGCTTTACACTAAAAGTGCAACTGGCGATACTATTTCGCTTATCAATGAACTTACAGTTGAAAATAAACTTGAACAGGCCGGAGGGGCAGCTTATATTGCTTCTCTTACAGATACAGTACCTTCTGCCGCAAATATTGATTATTATGCAAATATGGTACTTGACCGTGCCGCACGTCGAGACTTAATTCATATATCATCTGAATTAAAAGCATCCTCTTTTGATTTGCAGAAAGAAAGCGATTCTTTACTTGATGAGGCAGAACAAAAGATTTTTGCCTTAGCTGAAAAAAATGAAACAACACAGATTTATTCAGCACAGAATATCATGGTAAAGGAAATCGAACTGATTGAAGCCCGTTATAAAAGTAAAAATCAGTTTACAGGTGTTCCTACAGGTTTCGCAAAACTTGATACTTATACATCTGGTTTTCAGGATTCAGAACTTATTATTATTGGTGCTCGTCCTTCTATTGGTAAAACAGCGCTTGCACTTTCAATGATTCAAAATATTGCCTGCGAAAAACGTATTCCCTGCGGATTTTTCTCACTTGAAATGCCTTATGAATCAATCGGTATGCGTCTTTTAGCACAGGAAGCCCGTGTTCCTATGAATAAGATTCGTTCAGGTATGCTTAAAATTGATGATGTAAAAAAGATTCAGGATGCAGCAGGCCGATGGTTTGAAGCTCCATTATATACAGTAGATACTCCGAATATGAAGCTTCTTGATTTACGTGCGGTTGCACGCCGTATGGTAAAAAATCAGGGAGTTAAAATTATTTTTATAGATTATATCGGTCTTATTTCTACTGATGATCCTACAGCACCAGTTTTTGAACAGGTTTCTTTGATATCAAAATCTCTCAAGGCTCTGGCCCGTGAACTTTCAATTCCAATTGTAGCTCTCTGTCAGGTTGCGCGAGATGCAGAAGGGCAGGAACCAAACCTTGCCCAGCTTCGTGGTTCTGGTTCTATTGAACAGGATGCTGACGTTGTTATGTTCCTTCACCGAGATCGCATTAAAGACGGTGACTCAATTGCAGCACAGGATGCGAAGATTATTCTTGCAAAACAGCGTAACGGTGCCTGTGGTGATATTCCGATTATGTTCCTTCCGTCCTATTCTAAATTTGAAAACAAGGCTGATGATGCATAGTGCGCATTTGCGCACTAGATAATAATTTCCTTAAATGCAAACGGAGCAAAGCGACGAAAGGCTAATATTGGAAATCCGTTAAAAAAGGGGATGACCAATAAGTTTACTTCCTAGTGTCATTCCGAACTTGTTTCGGAATCTATAGGCCTAGATATAGTGTAGATGCTGAAACAAGTTCAGCATGACGATACTTTTTGGACAGCCCCTTTTAGGATTATCGAAAAAACGCCTCAGAGGCGAGCCGGCGAGCCGACTCGTTAATAGAGCCGGCTTTTCTTTTTATATTTTATTTCGAAACTACACTTAAATCTTTCTTATCCAGGAGTCTCAATTTTCCAGCTGAATCTGTTACTACAATTCCACTGTCTGTTACAGTAATTGGTGTTCCTGATTTTACTTCGATTTCTGATTTCAATTTAAGTGCTAGATCTCCACCGAATTTTCCAAGATAGAATTTTCCTTTTTCTTCTACAACACAATAGTATTCTTTTCCATCCTGAACGAGTACAGAATCCTGTGAAATTGTATTTTCACTTTCTGCAGAAATCTCAAGAGTTTCCGGTGAAATGGTTACAAGTTTTACAGCTCCCTTCTTAGAGTTTTCTCCGGCAATTGCTATAAATCCGTCACCTTCTTTATAAATTGTTCGGTTACGAATCTGGGCAACAGGGGAGTTCTTGATAACTTCACCATCAGCTACATTAAATTTTACAAGACGTGAAAGCATATTGGCTTCATCAGAAAGAATAATACCAAACTCTGTAGTCATTAGAGCCTGCTCAGCTTCTTTCTTCTGTACTTCGGCCTGATCTTTTGCTATTTCCTTACGCTCATTGTGGGCTTCAGTTTCTTTTTTATCTGCACGGGCCTGCTGTTCTTTTGCTTCCTGTTTTGCTTCATCAGTTTTAGCCTGCTGTTCTTCCTGTTTCTCTTTCTGTTCTTCTGCTGTCTGCTGTTTCTCTTCAGCTTCTTTTTTTGCTTCTTCAGCTTCTTTCTGAGCCTGTTTATCTTCAGGATTATCTTCGGCTACCTTCTGTTTTTCTTCTGCTTTTTTCTGGGCTTCCTGAGCCTCTTTCTTTGTTTCCTGTGTTTTTTTCTTTTCTTCGTCAAGTTTCTTCTGTTCAGTTACAGCTTTTTTCTGAGCTTCTTTTGCTTTTTCTGATGCTGCATCTGCTTCGCGTTCCTTGATATCTACCATGTCTTTACGACTTTCAACATTTTTATCATCATCTTCTTTCATTGATTTAACAACAGAAGAATCGCTGATTACAGAAGTATCTACAGTAGAAAGGCCACCTTCTTTTACATCATAAAGTGGAATTACGATTTCAGATTTTCCAGGCCAGTCTTTATAATTTACAGAAAGACCGCAGTTATCAGCAGTGATATTTTGAATAACCACATTTTTATATTTTGATTTATAAGTATCTATGTTTCCACGATAAACAGCATTATATACTGTTATGAAAACTGCAAGTGTATCAGCATCTTTTTCGCTGTAACCATATGCCGAAGTAAGATATGCCGAAATAATGCGGCGCAGGTTTGTAATATGATCAACAGTAGCTTCTGAGCCAATGTAAAGAATATCAGCGTCAAGTTTACCGCTTTCACTTTCATCAATTGCATGAATTACATAATATTTAGAATTTTTTGCTGTTGCAGAAGATTGAGTCGGATCTTTTCCAATCTGACTTCCCATGTTACTTCCGATAGATTTAATAGACGCAACAGAATCTATTACCTTATGAGGTCCTGTATAGTTAATGAATTCGATTGTAGTATCACCAGTAGAATCAAGTTCTGATTTATTTACTTCAAGGGCAAACAGGCTTGCAGAAAGTGCAGCCGAAATAAAAAGCAGAATAAACTTCTTCATAAATAAAACCTCTAGAATTTAAAAATATAGTATAATAATTGTATCACAGGATTTTTGTTTTTTCCAATAATTTTATAATTCAAGAGAGATTATTTTCTTAAGTGTATCACGAGCGTAGGTACGGGTAGTTGAGGAATATTCTTTACCCATAAAATTCTTTAAGATATCTTTTCCTTTCTTATTCCAGGCAGGACGCCCCATAAAAAGACATATTGAATAAACAGCATCACAAATTGATTTTAGATATGCTGAGTCTTTGTTTCCGGCCCGATTTGCATTGTGTGCAATTGCTTCCAGAAGTTTACCATCCGGATCATATCCACAGATATTTGAAAGTAAAACCCTGCAGTTAGATTTGTTTGTGCTTTCAGCAATAATTGCTGCTGCTGCATTTTGGGTTTGTTTTGTTCCTAAAAGGGCAAGCTGTAAAAGAATTGCTTCGGTTCCTGCAGAATCTTTTTCAAAAACTGATTTTTCTGTATGTATTCCAAAATCAGAAGAACCTGCATTCATTGAATAAAGCTTTGCTACCGACAATGTTTGAGAAAGCCATAACTCTTCTTCTGAATTATAATTTCCTGCTTTTAATTTTGTTATACGGTCAGGATCTTTTAGTGAATTATAAAAGCCACCTTCTGAAAAATAATTTATTTCATTTAATTCAACAGGTGCAAAAGAAGAATAATCAGACTGTATATTTTTTACTACAGTTTTTGAAGAATTTGTACTTTGTGATGTGTGATAAGCATTCATCGACCAGTTTTTATCACAGAAAACCAGATAATCATCTTTAAGATAGATTATCTGATTCACAGAATTCTTTTTGACTTTATCCGGCATAAATGCCGACCATAATTCTCTAAAATCATTATCAAATAGAAGCGTTTTATTTTTATCGGCAAGTAAAAGTCCTGTATCAGAATATGAGAGAAGAGTTAGCTCAGTACCATCAATTTCATTAATAGTTTTACTGGCCAGGACATTTCCGTTTTTTGAATCGATTTTATAAATTGTAATTTGTGTTTTAGAGAGTGAAAGAAGATAAAACTTATCATGTTCAGGACTTACTGCAAAAACAGGATTTCCATTTTTTACATTAAAAACCCATTGGCTTTGTGCAAGTCCATCTTTTAGGGAAAATAAACCTGCACTTCCATCTGTAAAGGTCAAAAGGATTCCGTCTTTGCAGCTTGCACTTGTATTTATACTTCCGGCAAAAGTAATATTTTCAAGTTTTTCACCAAAGGGAGAAATGCGAAGTCCCTTTGTTTTACCGTCTTCATCATTTATAAAAACAATGATTGAACCATCGGGCAGCTCCTGCATAGGCAGGGCTTTCTGATTTTCAGTTTCGAGTGTCCATCTTACAATTCCATTTATTCCTATACAAATTACTCTTTTTTCTCCGTAAAGAAAAAATCTTCCGTCACGGCCGGAAAAAGGCTTTTCTGCTAATGAAAAATCTAAAACCTTTGACCAGATTTCAGTTCCGCTTGGATTAAAAAGACGAATTACGTTTTTATCAATATCATGAAAAAGTATAAAATCATCATCTATAACTGACAGACTAAGATTTTTTACACGACCAGTTTTTTGTTCCCAAAGAAGTACTCCTGTAGATGAATAGCCCATAATATTTCTTGCGTCTGTTGCGATACAAAATCCATAAGAGGTAATAGCCGGCTGACAAAGTACAGTTCCAGGCAGTACAGAAGTCCAGCTTGTGTTATAGTTTGAAAGTGTTTCCTGACTAAATGCCCGAGAAAAAAATATTAATGAGAAAAATAAAACTAAAATACAGGATTTACTTTTTTTGCTTTTCATTCAGAAAGCTCCAGAAGAGCAAGACTTTCGATATGGCTTGTATTAGGATAAAAATCAAGAAGATACATCTGTTTAAGAGAATATCCTGCAGAAATAAGCTGTGCACAGTCTCGCGCATGAGTTGCAGGATCGCAGGAAAGAGAAAGTATAAGTGGTATTTTAGAAGCGCAAAGCCAGTCACGAACTTCTTTTTCCATTCCGGAACGAGGAGGGTCTATAGTACAGGCATCAAACTGAGGAAGGCTAGAAGCACAGTTTTTTACAAAGTTTGCACCGGATAGTCCATAACTTATATGTTTTTTTCCTGCAAGATTCTGTTCTGCAAATACAAGAGCATCACGGTTATGTTCAACTAACACAACATTTTCATATTTTTCTGTGAGAAAAGCAGAAATCGAACCGCATCCGGAATACATGTCTAAAATGTTTTTTCCGCCTGGCAGAAGACTGGTTATGAGACGGCATACTTTTTCAAAAACAAAAAGATTAGATTGAAAAAATCCTCTTACATCAAAAGAAAGCTTATGACCTCCGAATTCAACAGTCATTGTATTTTCAGGAGAAGCCCCAGTTCCGGCAAAATAATGATTTTCTTTAATTTTCAATTTTTTGTTTTTCTTGCCGCCTCCACTAATCGAAGGAGTTTTTTGTCTCCCTTCTTCCTGTGCAATTTTCATTGAGGAAACATCTGAAGGGGTAAAACTGGTTCCAAAAAGATGTGAACGACCTGAAGGTCTGGCTTTTGGATTTTGAGCAGTTGATTTCAGATAATCGTTTATTACATTTTCTGCGCAAAGGCATTCTTCGATTGTAATAACTACGTTAGATTTTCTTTGAGAAAGCCCGCCGTCGTTTAATTGAAAACGTGAACGATAATTATAATCAGGACCACTTATAATTTCTGTTTTTTCACTTATATCAATACCATTCTGTCTGAAGATGTCGTTTAAAATACTTTTTCTCAGTTCTTTTTGATAAGACGGCTCGATATGCATCATGTTACAGCCGCCGCATTTGCCGTAATAGCGGCAAGGTGCTTCTATGCGATGAGGAGAAGCTTCTATAATTTTTATGATTTCAGCATTATCATAATCTTTATTTTTTTCAGTAATTTCTATTTCAATTTTTTCGCCGGGAATTGCAAAAGGAACAAAAATATTCTTTCCATCAATTTTTCCTAAAGATTTTCCCCCAAAAACCATTTTATCTGTTATAATAGTCATAATTTAATATAAAATATACCGTGAGATACGGTCACGTCAAGGCACGCTTCGCTTAAAGCCTTGACATGCCCGTTTATCGTTTTTTTTAGGAGTTTAAAACCGCTATGCAGATGAAAAGTTTTATGATGAAAATGGATGATGGTTACGAGCTCTGCCTTAACAGATGGCAGCCGGATTCGGATGATGAAATTAAAGGTGTAATACAACTTCATCATGGACTTGCAGAACATTCATTGCGTTACGACAGATTTGGTTCAGTTTTAGCAGATCAGGGCTATGTTCTTAATGCTTATGATATGCGTGGCCACGGACGTTCCGCAGAAAATGCAGATAAAAATGGAACTGGTGTTTTTGGTAAGCTTGCAGATAAAAAAGGTTTTGACCGAGCAGTTTTAGATTTAAAGGCTGTAACTGATAATCTTAAACAGGATTTCCCTGGAAAAAAGACAATTCTTATGGGCCATTCTTTTGGTTCGTTTGTATCACAGGGCTTTATTGAAGAATATGGTAACGAAATTGATGGATGTATTCTCTGCGGAACTGCAGGTCCTCGGAAAGCTCTGGTTGGCTTTGGCTCAATCCTTACACATATCATAACTTTCTTCCGTGGAAAAAATGCAATTGTTCCAACACTCGCAAATCTTTCTTTCTCAGGCTACAATGCAAGAATCCCAAATCCTCGTACAGAATATGACTGGCTTTCTGCTAATGAGCTTAATGTTGATATGTACAAAATGGATAACTGGTGTGGAATTCCACTCACAGCTTCTTTCTTCTGCAGCATGGTAGAAGGACTTAGTAAAATCCATAAAAACGGAAATATGAAAAAAATTCCTTCAAATCTTCCGATTTTCTTTATTTATGGAAGTGATGATCCTGTTGGATCTTACGGCAAGACAATCAAAAAACTTTTCAATATCTATAAATCTAATGGAATTAAAAAGCTTGATATTAAAGAATATCCTGGTGATCGGCATGAAATCCTCAACGAAAACGATAAAGAGCAGGTAGAAAACGATATTATTAATTGGATTAGCCAATTATAAATATTATTTTTTCACCACCTTGACTATTAATCAAAAATCACAATAATATCAATAATTGTGTTAATTAGATATGGTACCGATGGTCACGGGCGGCCTGTAAAAAAAGCCGTTGTTTACACACAGACGGAACACCTGATATCAAACAAAAACATAGATCCTGATGCATTACAGATTATAAACAGACTTAGAGATGCAGGTTTTACAGCTTACATTGTGGGTGGTGCAGTAAGGGATTTGATAGTAGGAAACAAACCTAAAGATTTTGATATTGTAACAGATGCCACACCATCTAAGATAAAAAGAATATTTCGAAATTCTCGTATAATTGGACGCCGCTTTCGTTTAGTTCATGTTGTTTTTGGTTCAAAAATTTTTGAAGTAAGTACCTTCCGTTCAAATGCAGAAGGTTCTGTTGGAAACGATTTTGGAACAATCGAAGAAGATGTTCAGCGCCGCGATTTTACAATGAACGCACTTTATTATGATCCTCTTCAACAGCAGGTTATTGATTATGTTGGCGGTATGCGGGATATCAAAAAACATATTCTTCGTCCGGTGATTTCAATTGACAGAATTTTTGTTGAAGACCCTGTACGCATGCTTCGTGCAATCAAATATTCAGCAACAACACATGCAAAAATGCCTTACTCATTAAGACATAAAATAAGAACTTCAGCAGGACTTTTATCACAGGTTTCTCCATCAAGACTTACTGAAGAACTCTTAAAAATCATAAACAGTGTTTATGCATATGAAATAATTCAGGAAGCTTTAGATACAGATTTGTTTATTTATCTTCAGCCTTCTGCGACTGCACTTATTTATGATCGACGTGATTTTGAAGCTAAATATATGGCAAGCATAATGAAGCTTGGCGAACTTAATAAAAATGAATCTGATGCCCGAATGGGTAAAAAACTGCTTTATTTAATAAAAGACTTTGCCGCTACATTAACTGACTGGGAAAAAGAAACAAAAGATAAATATTCATATACAGAACTTTATGCTAAAACCTGGGCAGAATGTCGCAATTTCGTTCTCCCTATGAATCCCGTAAGAAAAGAACTTGAATTTGCAGTAAAGACTGCACTTACAGAGCTTGGTGTAAAATCCCGTTCATCAGCTTCCCGTCATGCTGGCAGGCTTTGATATTTTATCAATAATGATACTTACTTCCTCAATAAGGATTCCTGTAAAGGATTCAATTTTATCTATGATATATTGCTGAAGCTTGTGAACTTTTCCGGTAAGCTGGGTACCAAAAGGGACGTCAATTGTAACTATGAGACGGTATCCTCTGCTGTCGGTTTTTATAGAAATCTTTTTGATTTTTACGTCCGGGTCGCATTCGCTTACACAGTGCATTACCATCTGGGTGAGGGCTGCTTCGGAGATTTCTATGCGGCCTTTTTTGGAGAACTCAGGCTGTACAATTGATTTTTCAATCATTTTTCCCGTTAAATTTTTTCCGGCTTTTGCAAACAGCTTGTTTTTACTGAAAAAATCATGCATTGAAGTTGAAAAGATTTGTGAGTAATTTTTTTTCACTTCAATTGAAGGAACCGGAATAACGTGTTTACCTTCTACCTGGCGTGATTTAATTGCTTTTTCAATATCTTCTTTTGATGCAATTTCTTCGATATGGATGATTTTTTGAGGCTGGGGGAGTTGAAGTCTCATGGCAATTTTCATAACCATTTTTTCAGAAGTACCCAGAAGCAGGATTTTTTTGATATGTGTTTTTCGGAGAACTCTTGCAACAGAATCTCTGTGTTCTTTATCATCAAAAAGGGCTGCACGAACTGCACCCATATAAGTTTTTTCACGTTTAGCAGAGCGGCCTGCTACAATTTTATCATCCTGTATGAGAAGACCATCATCAATTATGGCATGAATTCCGTATTGCTCAGCAAGAAGCTTTGAGCGGAAAGATTTTCCAGTTCCACTTTCACCAACCAGAGCATAAACCTGTACATGCTTAAATAAATTTAAAATGTCTGACAGTTTCTTTCCCATATAAATCATTATAAACCAGGATTTATAATTTCACAATATTTAAGGGCCTGAATAAAGTCAGAAGAAAGACTTATTTTTATTTCATTAGGAAGATTAAGTGGATTATCAGATGGAAAAGAAAGACTAAAAGCCTGCAGATAAAATTCTCGCTTAAAGTCTTTTTGTTTCTGGCCTCCATAAGCAGTATCACCTGCTAAAGGATGCTTATGAAGGGCGCTTTGTGCCCGAATCTGATGTTTACGGCCGGTTTTAATTAAATATTTTATGAGAGTAAAACTTTTATCATTATGCTTTCCAATTGCAACTGGAATGGCCTGAGTTTCAGCTTTTAATCCGTCTTCATTTTCTTCTACAGTAAAAAAGCCTTCAGAAGAAGTACTTTCTGAATCAGAAAGAAAATCCTGCCAGATTTCCTTTTCTTTTAGTTCGCCCTGAGCCAGACCATAATACTTTTTATGAATTGTATGATTTTTTATACCCTCAGAAAACCAGCGGGCTCCTTCAATACTCTTAGAAAAAACAAGCAGACCTGTTGTTCTGCGGTCTAATCTATGCAGGGGACCGGGTTTAAAAGAAAGAGATTTTTCAAGTTTGGTATTATTTGAGCAATTGCAAGACTCTTTATTTTCCAGATAAAAAAGTACATCTTTATAAATACCATCTTCCTTACTGTGAACAGTACGATCATAGGGTTTATCAATAATCAATAGATGTTCATTTTCAAAAACAATTTTTAATTTTGAATTATTAAAGGTGTTTGCCTGAACAGTCTCAGAGATTTTTTGATTTGTTTCTGATTTTAGAATGAATTCTGCAATCGAAATTACATCACCTTCTTCAACACGAGCTTCTGGCTTTGCTTTTTTATGATTAAGCTTTATAAGGCCTTTTCGCAGGAGTTTATAAATCTCTGTAAGGGGAGTGTTATTGAGAAATATTCTGATAATTTTATCTAGTCTTCGCCCTTTATCATCAGGACCAGCTGTAAAATCCTTAAATTCCATCTTATTACTAAGTATATTCATTTTTCGAAAATCTACTAGTAAATTTAGCGTTTCAGTGGTATTATATTATATATTTTTTTAATTGGAATTATATGTCACCGACTTATTCATTTATAGAGCAGCTTAAACTTTTTATGCATAATCCGATTTTGCTGTCATGTATTTTCAGCTGGCTCGGTGCTCAATTTATAAAAGCTGCCATAAAATTAATATATGGAAAAATTCATTCTATTGGTGAACTTTTTGAAGTAATGGTATGGCGTACAGGTGGAATGCCTTCAAGCCATTCAGCACTAGTTACATCACTTTGTGTTACAATTGCATTCAGACACGGACTTCATTCAGATTTATTTATTTTTTCTTTGTGTTTTTTCCTTGTAGTTATTAGAGATGCATTTGGTGTAAGACGTTCCAGTGGAATTCAGGCACGAAAAATCAATGAAATAGGAAATGATTTAAGGGAGAAAGGAATTTTAGAAAGTTATAAGCCACTTAAAGAAGTAGACGGACATACTCCAATGGAGGTTATTTGTGGTTGTCTTCTTGGCTTCTTTGTAGGACTTTCATTCTCCCTGCTGAAGTAAAACGGTATGAATAAGAATTTACAGTATATTGCACCTTTAGTTTTTTTGTTTTCGCTTATTCTTCTGTTTTCTGTAAAATCAATTCCATCCGGTAAACTCTGGAAAGAATATAATATTGTTTATGTACCAGTTTCAAGTGATGATTCAAGTATAAAAAAAGCCTTTATAGAGTGCGGAATTGAAGATATTGTTTCACTTTCTGGACAATTTCTTCCTTTATCTTTAAATGAAAATTCAATTGAGATTTCAATGCTTCGTTTGAATTATAGTTCCAAGGATTATTCATATTTATCACGAAGAAATGCATTTTTTTACGATAAATCAAAACAGTACAGGCTTTATTATATTCCTTCACAATACAAACAAAAGCTTTCAGATGCTGTAAATGCAATTGAAGCAAGAGGAATACCATGCGGTACAGATACTTCTGCTTCTTATCCGTGGTTATTGCCTTTTATCTGTTTACTTCTTTGCGGCATGCTTTTTATTTTTGTTAAAAATAAAATCCCTTTTGCCTGTGCTTCTATAATTCCACTAGTTTTTTTATATAGCAATCCATTTTATCCTGTTGCACTTTCTACTTGTCTTATTCTTCTTTGTCTTTTTTTTACTGCTAATGTATGGAGAAGAAAAGATGCTGTAAGCTGGCTCATAAGCCGCCGCTTCATACCAGCAATGCTTGCAGTGTCACTTATAAGCGCTTTTTCCGGCTCACTGCTTTCCGGCTTTCTGTATTTTGCAGCGGCGGCAGGCACAGCAGGCGCCTTACTTTCCGTAAAGTTTTTAGAAGAGTGGTGGCGCAGCCGCAAAGTTTTTGTTCCTGTATATATAAGACCTGCAAAACGTGTTTCAATTTTTGCCGGAAAAGCTTTTACTACATTAAGTATTGTTACAGGTTCGGCAGTTTTATTACTTGCACTTTTTTTCCTTACATCTTCAGGATCTGTCAGTTCAAAAGTTTCAAAGCTTTTATTACCTTCATATACTTCATTAAAATCAGAAGAACTTCCTCAATTTGAAGATTATTATAAATGGGTCTGGAATGTTGAAACATACCCATATCTATCCCTGAATTCAGATTATTCAACAAAAGATAAAATTGAGTTTACAGAGTTTGTAGAAAATGCTGAGACAGGAATAATACAATCTAATCAAAAAGTTATGATTTATGATGATGATTTTAAAATTAATGTCTATGATGGTATTGATAAACTTTCGTTTAATTCAGTTGAAAAAGTAATGAAATCAGAAGGAAATAATTTTACAGCCGGTTACTCTGCTTTAAGTTCCAGCCATTTGAACTTATTCGGAATAATTATGTGCTTTATTTGTGTTTTACTATTACTTTTTATCTATATTTCCATTATTATTAAGAAAAGGTATTGATAAATGAAGTCTAATAATCCTGTAGTTTCATCAATAATAAAAGATTATAAATATTCACGACAGGCATTTCTCCCGCATTATGTAACTATTCCTTTAACACAGGAATCAGGAGTTTTTTATAAAAGTCTTGTTAAGTGTGGAGATGTTGTAAAAGAAGGTGATATAATTGCAGAAGCAGTATTTGATTCTGGTAAAAAATCATATATTCATTCTTCTTTACCAGGAACAGTTACTGCCATTGAGCCTGTTTATGCTCCTAATGGAATGCAGGAATTCGCAATTAAAATCAAGTTTGGCGGGGCTTTTTCTTACCTTGGTAAAAAACAACAGGAACGTGATGTTTCTTCTTTTTCGCAAAACGAAATATCTTCATTGCTTGTGCAAAAAGGTGTTTTAAATACTTTTAAAACATCAATTCCAGAAAATCTTGGAATTCAAATTGAAACAATGCTTGCTTCTAAAAGAAAACCTGAAAATCTTATTGTAAGACTTTTTGATGAAGATCCATACCGTATCACAGATTCTCTTTTAAGTAAGTTTAATTTTGATGAAATTGCAAAAGGAGCAAGGATTCTTGCAAAAGCAATTAATGCAAAGGGTATTGTTTTTGCAATTGATCAGAAATTTGAAAACAAAGAAATATTTGAAAAACCTGAATACAAAGATATTCGTGCTCTTGAAATGAACATAAGACGATATCCTTGTGGAACACCAAGAGAAATTGTTTCGGCATTTAACAGAAGTCCTCTAAAAAAAGTCTGCACTTTCTGCCTTTCAAAAGCTGATTTATTTACTGATTCTTCAACAATTTATGATGTTTATAAGGCGGCCTGTCTTTCTATACCTTCTATCGATAAATACATTCATTTCTCAGGAAACTGTCTCAATGTTTCTTGTTTTTTGAATATCAGGCTTGGAACTCCTTTAAGGGATGTAGTTACACAACTTGGAGGTTTTATAAAAGAACCGGCTCACATAATAATCAACGGAAAATTATGTGGAATCTCACTACAGAGCCTTGATATTCCAATTACAAAATATGTTAAATCAGTTGAATTCCTTTCAAAGAAAAGGGGAACCGATGAACACATTTATTCCTGTGTAAACTGTGGTAACTGCCGCTTTGCCTGTCCTGTACATATTTCACCGGATATTCTCTATAATCATACAGTTAATTTCAAACTGCTGAATGAAGCTTTTTCTGCATCATCTCTTGTTTGTATTGAATGCGGTCTTTGTAATACAGTTTGTCCGGCTCGTCTGCCTTTGTGTCAGACTATAAAAGTATTAAAAAATAAAATTACGGAGGATTAATCTGAAATGAAAAACAGACTTAAAGATAAAAAACTCATATCAGGTGTAATTTCTGTAAAACCATTTGTATATAATATTCCTTCAATTTCTTCAGTCTCAATACGATTTCTTATAATTCTTTCAATACAAATAATCATGCTGGCTTTAACACAAAGCTACAATGCTTTAATTGTAATTCTTGCTTCACTGCTAGGCTCGATAGGAGCAGCAATTGTAAATTATTTTGTATATAAAGAGCCTCTTTTTAATGCAATGAATATTATAATTCAAGGATTATTTATAGGACTGCTGATTCCGGAAACTTTTCCTCCTTCGACAATTTTTATAATTTCATTTGCAACAATAACTATTTCAAGATGTATCGTCTTTAAGAGCATTAACAGCTGGCTTAATATAACTGCTGTTGCAGTAATAATTGCATGGCATATTGGACGCCAATATTTTCCTGATTTTGCAGTAACAAGCAGTATTCTGAGTTTAAAAAATTCTTCTGTTTATCTTATTGAAAATGGTACTTTCCCTGTTTATAGTTATGACAGCTTAATTACTTCTTTTATGAATAAACATATTTTTGAATTATTTAAAGCTTCAGTTCCAGATGGCTTTGTTTCTCTTCTATGGGATTCTCATTCAATCATTCCAGCTTTCAGATTTAATATAATTACCATTCTTTCTTCAATTTTTATTTTTTCTGATAATGCATTCTCACTGATTATTCCAACCGTATTTCTTTTTGTTTATGCATTACTGGTAAGAATTTTTGTACCATTTCTTTTTGGGGGGTACTTAAATCAGGGAGATATTCTTCTTGCTTTACTTACAAGCGGAATTCTTTTCTGCACAGCATTTTTACTTCAGTCTTATGGAACAAGTCCTATAACAGTTGGAGGAAAAGTGTGTCTTGGAATTCTTTCCGGAATAGTTGCCTTTGCAATTATAGGCTGCGGCACTTCACCTGTAGGAATGGCATATACAATTTTGATATCAAACATAATCAGTATGATTATTCGTGTATTTGAAGAAAAGCAGAATGAACTTTCAACCGGAAGAGTTATATTAAAATACTCAGAAAAAATCTCTACAGAAAATGGAGAAAATAAATGAAACAGCAGATTTCTTATAAAAACTTTTTCATTAATTATGCTGTTTTTGCATTGATTGTTGCATTCATATTTGGAATCCTTGTATATTTATCAACAATCTCACAAAAAGCATGGGATAAAAATTTGAAAGCAGCAATTGTCTATTCCCTTGAAGAATTTGAACCTGACACCTGGGAAATTGGCTCAGTAGTCAGAATTAAAAATCCACTTTCAACAGGTTCGGCCTGTTATGAAGCTCATAACAAAAAAAGTGGAGAAAACTGTAAAGCGGTAATAATTCGCATTCAGACTTTCTATGGTCCGCAGTGTGGCATTTATATAATTGGAAGTAATAATGATATTACTTTTAAAGGTTATTCATCTTTGCACGGAAGAGTTGCTAATCAATTGAAAAATGCATTCGCCGGCAGACGCATTGAATACTGGAATAATCGCATTAAAGAAATGCTTAAATAGGTAAGAGGAGACATTTTTATGAAACAGAAAAAATCATTTATGTATATTGCGTCTTTTCTTGCTTTAACAATTCCAGCACCGGGACGTTTTGTTTTTGGATTAACTATAATTCTTGAACTTTTTTTACTTGAGATTTTAGGGATTCTTTTAAATTCACTTGTAACAAAACTTAAGTTTGAAGAAATCAGAACTTATTTTGTTATGTTCTTTATGATTGCAATTACAATTCTCTATAGACAGATTCTTATTTTTTCATATACAGAAATTGCTCTTACCTTGGGATTCATTCTTTATCTGCCGCCAGTTTCTGTATTTCTTACACACACAATTTTTTCTGATTTAGAAGAACCACTTGCAAAAAAATTAAAATCAAATTTATTAATTACACTTATTTTTTCATTATTCATTTTAATTTTCTTCCTTTTCCGTGATATTTCTGGATATGGGACATTTACTTTCTTTGGAGAAAATCACAGAATTTTTGAAAAAATAATATTCAATCCGGATAAAGTTGGTATATTTTCATTTTTTGCAACGATTCCAGGAGCTCTTGTTCTTACAGGACTTACAATTTATCTTTTCTTTTTCTTAAGAAAAAAATATAGAATTATTTCAAGCAGGGGAGAAACAAAATGATATATCTTCACACTTTTCTTTATTATACATTTTTTTCTTCGGTTGTTTTGATTTATGGCATTGGACTTAATAAAATTGCTGAAATTGGTATTGTAAAATTTAAAGAAACAATCTTTTATGTAAAATGTGCATTTACAATTATTTCTTCTTCAGTAATTTCCTGGCTCATAACATATTATCTGTTAGTTCCTCTAAAAATTACAGAATTGTTTCCACTTGTCTGTTTTATTGTTTATGCATGCATAAGTACCTTCCTTGGAAGTATAGTCCGTCTCACAACAGGAAGAATTACCTCTGAGTTTGCAGTTTCATACTTAGTGGTTCTTCTTTCAATTGCAGAAAGCTCTTCACTCTTATTTACTTTATTTATCTGTCTGAGCAGCCTGCTTTCAATGCTTATAATAATTCCGTTCAGTTTAACTTTCCGTAGAAGAGTTTGTAGTAATGGTCGTCTTCTGGATGAAAAGTATTACAGTCTTTATTTTATGTTCCTTGCAGTATTAATTTTGATTCTTTCGGTTTGGGATATAATCTGGTTAAATCCGGGGGTAATACAGTGATTCTCAAAATTATTTTATTTATATTATTTTTACTTTTATTGATTCTCCTTACATTCTTTACATTATATATACTTATTCCTTCAATTAATAAAAATAATACTAAAAAGGAAGATCCTCTTGTACCTGTGTCTTTATCGCCGGTAATTCTTCCTGAAGAAAATAAATATACTCCTTCTGATAAAAAAGCTTTTGTTTTATGTTCATGTAATAAAACCTGTAAACTGGATCGTTCTCTTTTTAATGAAGAATATTCCTGCATCATGGCTAAAACTGTTTACAACTCTGCATTAGACTGTAAATTTGCATGTCTTGGTCTTGGTGATTGTGCTAAGATATGTCCGCAGGAAGCAATCAAAATTGAAAACATGACAGCCGTTATAAGCAGTAATTGTTGTGGTTGTGGTAAATGTGTTGCAATCTGTCCTCAGAATATCATAGACTTAATTCCTACAGATACAAAAAAAGCAGTAATTTGTGCTAATGACGGAACTTTTATGACATCCTGTTCAAAGTTAAAATCTGAAGAAAATATTGTCTGGAAAGATAAAAAAGACTTTAAAATATGGGAATATTGTTATAGAATGTTTAAGCGATTAAAATAGAATTCTATAGTAATCGGAGAGAAATACCTTTGGGGAAGGGTATTTAATAATTCCAATAATTTTTAAACAATTTATTGAATAAAGGAGTGAAGATCGGCTGTTTGGTGGGGCGCCGTATAAAGAATAATGGGTTCAATATACGTCAGCTTCATTGTAAAGTCTGTATCAGTTAACGCTGAAAACAACGAACTTTTTGAAAAAAGTTATCAATCCGTTTATAAGCCGATTTTAAAATTTCTTTACTCACATCCATCTTTTCCATTAACTTTTAAATTTACAGGTCCTCAATTACAGTTTTATAAACGTAGAAAAAATGAAATTATTACTCTTGTAAGAGAGCTTACAGACCGAAAACAAATAGAAGTTTTGGGTGGTGCATATCATGATGCATTGCTTCCTCTTTTGAATTCTATTGATCGTAATGGTCAGATTGATGAACTTACTTCCGAAATACGACAAACCTTTGGAAAACGTCCTCGCGGTATGACTTTATTTCAGGATTGCTGGGATTCTTCTTTAGTTAATAATATTCATAACTGTGGAATTGAATATGTAATTTTATCCAGCTCTCTGATTCCGGATAATAAAAAAACATTTCTTCCAATTTATATGTCTGATCTTGGAAAGAGTATTGATATTTTTGCGTCTTATGATGAATTTATTCCAGATTCACAACAATTAAGTGAAGAGTTTATCTGGAATATTGAAAAGGCTGTAATGAAAGCAGAGAAAAAAGATTCTTTCCTACAGCTTGATGCAGACAGAATTGTTGTAATAAATCTTACTGCTGAAACTGCACTTGAACTGACAAATTCCAAATGGTTTGAGAAGCTTGATAAATATCTTCAGACAAGTCCAGGTTGTCGTGTAAAACTTACTACACCAAATGACTTTAGAACCAAAAATGTAAAAACTAAAATTCAGTCATATATTCCTGTTGGAATCTGTAATGAGATTTCAAACATAATACAAACTGATAAAAATGAGAAAAACCGTTTCCCTTATTCAATATATGATTTTTTGTATACCTATAGTCCAAGCATGAAATTATACAACAGGATGATGTACATTAGTCTTCTTGTTAATCAATATAAAACTGACAAAATGCGAAAAAAATCTGCCAGAGAAAAACTTTGGCTTGCACAAAATGGTGCATATCTTTTAGCAACAGCAAAAGAACCTGTAGACAACAATTTAAATCGTCAGCAGGCATATAAATATCTTTCAGAAGCTGAAAAAATGCTTCGTTCAGAAGGAGATTTTGTAGAATCTCTAACAAGTTTTGATTATGACAATGATGGTATTCCGGAATATGTTTGTCGTATGGAACAGTATTTTGCCTATATTTCTTTAAATGGCGGTGCTGTAAGAGAACTTGATATTATGAAAAACCTCTGTAACTATGCTGATAATCTCAAACGCCGTGCTATTTTTGATGGTTTTGATGATGATTATGAAAGAGGTATTTTCATAGACCATCTTTTTACAAGCGAGCAGTTTAAGAACTATTCCGGCGGTGAGCCTTCAGGTGACGGTGTTTTCTCAAGAATTCAATACAGTGAATTAAAATACTCTCAATCTCATAAAGAACTTCAGCTTTGTGCAAGGGCTGTATGGAAACCTACAGGGCAGACTGTATATTTAAGAAAAAAATATGTGATTAATTCTACAGGAATGTATGTTCAATATATTATCAAGAATGAAAGTGATAAAACTCTTGGTGCCAAATTTGCTGTAGAATCCAATATTTCAAACATATTCTTTAAGAATGATGATAAAAATGGATTTAATATTGAAACAGTTGATAACGGTGAAATTTTTGTAATCAATCCTAAAAAATCTACTAAGGAAATTAATGCTGGTAGCAAACTTAAAAATATTCAGCTTGTAAGAATGTCTGACAATGCAAATGGCATTTCTTTTGTTTTTGAACCAAATGAAAAATGTGGTTATTGCATGAATCCAATAATCTTTAACCGACAGAACATGAAGGGAGATGAAGCAAAGCCTGTTAGTATGACTTATGAGTCAACTCTTTACTGGGATATTAATATCGGTCCCGGTATGGAAACAGAAAAGAGTATTAACTTTACGATTATTCCTGTGAAGAAAATTAAGAACTGATAACTTGATATGGTGGTTTCGATACGGCCTGCGGCCTACTCAACCACCGTTTTTTTACCCGGTGGTTGCCCCGCACGGTGGTTGAGTAGCCACAAAGTGGCGTATCGAAACCACAATTATCCCCGGTGGTTGAGTAGCTACGAAGTAGCGTATCGAAACCACTTTTATTCTTGAGCAAGTTTCTTTATAAGACTTCTCAACTCATCCAGTTTCTTATGACTAATTCTCGGATTCAGCAGTGTAAACTTAAGGCATACACGACCATCACTTACAGTCTGGCCAATAATTGTTCCATACTGATGAATTAAAGTGCGTCGAACTTTTTTGTTGATTTCATCGAGTTTTTTGAGTTCTTCCGGATTGTTTTCTTTTTCGCTTCCGCAATATCTGAATACAACAGAAGAGATTTCTGGTTCAGTTACCACTGCAAAGTCCGGGTCGGCCTTAAGCTGGCTGTAAAAATACTGTGCATTTTCCATGCTGGTCTCTATCAGCTTGCTCCAGCCGTCGCGGCCACGAGTTTGAAAGCTGGTCCAGACTTTCAGAGCGTCGAAGCGGCGTGTTGTCTGAAGTGATTTATCGACTAGGTTAGTGTAGCCGTCTTCTTCGTCTTCCTCGCGGTTGAGATAGTCTGCGTGAATTGTGAGAGCGTCAAAGGTTGAGCCGTCTTTTAAGAGAACTGCGCTACAGGAAATAGGCATAAGGAACATTTTGTGGAAGTCTACGGTGATGGAGTCACAAAGTTTAAGGGCAGAGACGCGGTCACGGTATTTTTCGCTCATAATGACACCAGAGCCATAAGCTGCATCTGCGTGAAGCCACATATTGTGTTGTCGGGCAATCTGTTTGAGTTCTTCCAGAGGATCGATACTGCCGAAATCAGTTGTACCAACAGTTCCAACAATAAGAAATGGAATATTGCCGGCTTTTATGTCTGCATCAATGAGAGAGCTGAGGGCTGCTAAGTCCATGCGTTTACGGCTGTCTACAGGCACCTTTACTACAGACTGATAGCCTAGTCCAAGTATGTGGGCAGATTTTTCCATAGAGAAATGAGAAATCTCGCTGGTATACATTCTGAGTTTAGAACACTTCTCATTTAGTCCATATTTTTTTACATCATATTTTAAGATTTTGTTGCAATACCAGTCACGGGCAAGAATAATTGCTGTCTGGTTAGACTGGCTGCCACCGCTGGTGAATACACCGTCTGCTGTAACCGGATCATAGCCATAAAGTTTACAAAGGTGGCGGATTGTTTCAACTTCAATTTCTGTTGCTACAGGAGACTGATCCCAGCTGTCCATAGACTGATTAAAAGTTGAAATAATAAGTTCTGAAGAAATTGTTTCCAAAAGGGATGGCCCGTGAAGGTGGGGCATATATTCTGTTGAAGGAGTGCGGAGAAGATTTGGAAGAACCTTTTCTTTTGTGATTTCAAATACTTTACCAAAACCAAGTCCGTGTTCCGGCAGAATTGAATCTTGTGCAACAATTTTTTTGAGTTCTTCCGGAGTCGGACCGGAATAGGCTGAATCGTTTACAAAGGCATCGGCAATTGCAGAAGCTGTTTGCTTTATGATTTTTTTATATTTCTTTTTATTTGATTTTTCGCAGGTTAGAAAGAGTTCTTCCATGTTTGTTTCCTTTGATTGTTTATGTATGGATTAAAAAGCGAACGCAGTGAGTGCGTGCCAGGGATTGGAGAGGCGCGAAGCGTTCCGGAGCGAAGCGGAGGAATGAAGCGATAGCGGAACCCCGGAAAGCCCGACCGCTTCTTGGGCAAAGCACAAGGAGCGGGGGCACCCAAAAATTATTTATATTTCTTGTCTATTTCAAGAACACACTTTTCAAAAATCTTCCAGGCTTTAGAAAGATCTTCGTCTGTGATATTGAGGGCGCAGAGACAGCGCATAACAGCACCGTTACGGCCGCCTTTTTCTACAATAAGACCATTTTCAAAGCAGAGTTTCTGAACAAGGCCGGCAATTTCACCGCTGGCTGGGAGTGAGCCAATGCAATCTGGAGTACCCTTCGGGTCAACAAACTCGGTACCAACCATAAGGCCTTTACCGCGGATGTCACCGATAATGCTTACTTTTTTCTGAAGCTCGCGGAGATGGGCACGGATATTGTCTCCCTTGCGCACAACATCAGCGAGGAAATCAGGCTGAGAAACGCGGTTTAAAGTGATTGTTCCAGCCTTCATTGCAAGCTGGTTTCCGCGGAAGGTTCCTGCGTGGGCACCTGCTGTCCATTTATCGAGTTCTTTTTTATAAACTACAACTGCCATTGGCTGTGAGCCGCCGATTGCCTTAGAAAGTAAAAGAACATCCGGCACAATATCAGCATATTCAAAAGCAAAGAGTTTTCCGCTGCGTCCCATACCACACTGAATTTCATCTACAATAAGAGGAATATCCAGTTCTTTAGTTACGCGACGTACAGTCTGCAAAAACTCTACTGGGGCAGGAATAACGCCGCCTTCGCCCTGAATAGGCTCTAAGATTACGCAGGCCGGCTTTGTAATACCACTTTCAGGGTCTTTCAAAGTGCGCTCGAAGAAGTTGCAGGCAGCCTTTACTCCGGCTTCTCCACCAAGTCCGAATGGATCGCGGTAAGCGTAAGGGAAAGGGAAGCTGTGAACATCCGGCATAAGACCGTTTACAGTTGACTTTGCATGAAGATTTCCCATGCAGGCAAGTGGGCCTTGTCCCATTCCGTGGTAACCACCGGCAAAGGAGATTACGGAAGTGCGGCCGGTTGCAGTTTTACAGAGCTTAATGGCAGCGTCTGTTGCATCCGTTCCAGATGGAGAGCAGAATTGAATTTTCGCATTATTTCCTAATTCAGAAGGAAGATGGCGAAGTATCGTTTCAACGAATTCATCTTTTACAGGGGTGGTTAAATCAAGGGTGTGAAGGGGAGCATCAGATGTAATGAGCTCTACCATCGCCTTGTTTACTTCGTCATCATTGTGGCCGAGTGCTAAAGTTCCTGCGCCACACAAAAAATCCAGATATTTGTTTCCTTCTACGTCCTCAACCCATGAGCCTTTGGCTTTAGCAATTGCGAATGGAAATTTTCGCGGGTAGCTACGGGCATTAGATTCTGTGGAATCCTGTCTGGTAATGTAATACTGATTTGTGCCTTTTTCCGACATAAACGTTCTCCACTACGAAACAGCGAATTCGCTGTAAATATTTTAATGTAAGTAAGTAAATGTAACCTAAATAATAAATAAATGCAATGTAAATATCATATTTTTTCTGTCTCATATAAA
The DNA here is from genome assembly GCA_016293915.1 of Treponema sp. GTDB lineage: Bacteria > Spirochaetota > Spirochaetia > Treponematales > Treponemataceae > Treponema_D. The sequence goes on from JAEDCY010000014.1 coordinate 50,638, forward strand.
ATATGATATACTCCCGCAGTTACATGGCACAAACATGCTCGCTTCACGTTTTTGTGTAAGAATCCTGCGGTTTTCGCAAGCGAAAATCCTCGGATTCTTTTCATGGCTAAGCGCCAAATACGTTCAGAGGCAGTTTGTACCCTGTCACTGCTCCGTATATCATATTTTTAAAATAATTAAATCTTCATAATTTTCCAGATATAATCCACTATTAAATGACAGAATTACTTCCATATGATATTATAAATCTTATATGAGCAAAGGGGGTGGGAAATGTTAGAACCACTGAAAAAACGAAATGATCTGGCAGGGCCTAAGGTTGTGGAAGCGCTTACAAAACGTCACTTTGAGGCTTATTATGTTTCTGATAGTAAAGATGTTGCGGCTAAGGTGATGGAGCTGATTCCTGCGGGGGCTTCTGTTTCCTGGGGTGGTACAACTACTGTTGACCAGCTTGGAATCAAAAAGCTGCTTGCTGATAAGGGTTATAAACTGATTGACCGCGATACTGCAAAATCACCGGAAGAGCGAGAGGAAATCATGCACCAGGCTTTGATGTCGGATTTCTTTCTTATGAGTTCTAATGCCATTACAGAAGACGGTGAGCTTTTTAATATTGACGGTAAGGGTAACCGTGTTGCTGCTCTCTGCTATGGTCCTAAAAATATTTTGATTATTGCCGGAATGAATAAGATTGTTCCTGATATGGATGCAGCTTATGATAAGGTTCGTAACTATACATCTCCTGTAAATGCAATGCGCTTTTGCGATGCTACACCTTGCGCAAAAACAGGCTTGTGCGGTGACTGCCTGAGCCCTCAGAGCATCTGTGCTCAGTTTGTAGAAACCCGCATTTGTAAGCCTGATGGCCGCATTAAGGTTATTCTTGTTGGTGAGGATCTTGGAATATAATAAACTGTCATGCTGATCCTGAAACAAGTTCAGGATGACGTTTCAGGATCTCTGTTTATGAGATTTCGAAACATAGGGAGCGGCACTGCGTAGCGAGTCTCCGAGCAGCTATGCTGCGAAGGTTCGGGGTCTGACGAAACTATTTGATTATGAAAAAAATTGTTTTTACACTTTTTGTATATCTTTGTCTTACTTTTTTTGTGACGGGGCAGTCTGCTATAAATCATCCGCTGGGAGACCTTGCCGACGGAGCAAACCAAACAATTTCATATAAAGGAAGCAGAAACTATAAGTTTATTGAACGAAGCGATTTGCGCCTATATCAAAACGGACGCTATGTGGGCTTGCAGAGTAAAATAGTCTCGGCCTTTATTATTCCAAGCTGGACAGATAAGGGGCTTGTGTACGAAGGGGACTTTTTTGTAGATCAGGATACCAATCGTAACAAGGCTCAGGTTGCTCTTGGTATTCATGAAGCAATTCCTTCATCATTTATAATTAACAGTGATGGCAATCTTACTATGCTGGTTGATAACGGATATCCTAGCTTCAGAAGCTTTCCAACTTTTACCAGCCGCAAAATCCAGAAGGGGGATATTTGGGAAGCAAAGGCGATGAGAGCAGTAGACCCGCTTTCTAAAGGCATCATCACAAAGATGCCTATTTACGTGCGATACACTTATACAGGAGATGATAATTATAATGGTGAGCCTGTTTATCTGATTTCTGCTGAATGGGCAACCCGCTACAACATGGGCGGAACAACTACATACGTTGACTGGGGCGGAGACAAAGAACTCAATTATGCCCAGGGAAGTCATAAGGCAACTATAATTGTAAGCAAGGCAACGGGGGCGGCTCTTGTTATCCGCGATACAGTTGATGAAACTTTTGTTTATAAAGATGGAAATAAATATCAGTACAAGGGAACTATCTCCTTGTTTACAGAATATCCGCCGGCCATAGACCGCAGCAGACTGATTGCAGCTCTTAAGAAAATGGATCTGCTTGATGATGAGGAAGCGGAAAAACTTTTGCAGAGACCGGTGTTAAAAGCCTCTGTTGACAAAGACGATTTCTGGGAGACGGTAAACACAAGCGAATGGGTGAGCGGGGGAAATCCAGATAAAGACAAAAAAGATAAAGCTTCAGGTGATGGCAAAGCTTCAGGTGATGGCAAAGCTTCTGATGCAAAGAAAACATCAGGCAAATCATCATCAGCAAAAAACACAGTCGCAAAAACTGAGAAGCTCAAAAAACAGATTGAAGAGCATCAGACAAAATCCGCTAAGTCTGCAACCCCGATTTCTGTAGACAACACCGAAGCTGGAATCCGCCTGACAATTCAGAACCTTCAGTTTAAGGCCGACAGCGCAGAGCTGCTTCCGGGTGAAGAAAAACGCCTTGATCAGATTGCAGAAATATTGAGGCTTGCAGAAGGCGCTCAGTTTTTTATTGAAGGCCACACTGCAAGCACAGGCTACGAAGTAGGCGAAATGAAGCTTTCAAAAGAACGAGCTGATTCAATTGCGGCTGCGCTGAGTTCCCGAGGAATCAGCAGCGAACGCTTTATCTGCAAGGGCAGTGGCGATAAAAAACCGATTGCCTCGAATGATACTGCAGAGGGCAAAGCGCTTAACCGCCGTGTTGAAATTACAATATTAGATTGATAAAAAAGTGGTTTCGATACACTCGCTACGCGAGTACTCAACCACCGGTGATTGAGTAATACAATCATTCTAACACCGGTGATTGAGTAGCCCGAAGGGCGTATCGAAATCACATTATTAAAGAGGATAAAAATGACAGACACAGAAAGACAAGACTTATACACAGAAGTAAACGAACTTCTCGACATTTACAACGAATTTTCACCATGCCAGCCGGATGGTAAAAGCAATATCGAAGCAGTTAAGCCCTGCATCACAGAAATGATAGATTATATCATGAAAGACTCGACAGAAGCTGCCAGCATGAAAGACTGGCTGGACCACACAGACTTCTGGACAGCACCTGCTTCAACCCGCTTCCACGGAAACTTCAAGGGCGGACTTTCGCTTCACACACTCATGGTAATCAAACAGAGCCTTGAGTTTGCTCATTCAGTTCTTGAAAACTTTTATACGTCTCCGGCGGCTCCAAATTATACCGTGCGAGCCTACGACATTTTTGTTGCCGCTCTCTGTCACGATTTTTGCAAAACAGGTTTTTACGGAGTAGAGTACCGCAACACAAAAGACATCACTGGCAACTGGATAAAACAGCCATTCTATAAGACACTTAACGATAACAGAAACCTTGGCCACGGAAATGAATCTGTTCTTATGATGATTGAAATTCTTCCATCTATCATAAACAACCGCATGGTGATTGAAGCAGTAAGCCGTCACATGGGCTTTTCAGATTTGTCAGACAGCGAGACCTTTAATTACTCAAACTTCCTTCAGAACCCACTGGTTATCCTGCTTCAGCTGGCAGACCAGACAGCGGCACAGTGGTTTGGAATGTAGCCACTATTTGGTCATCCCGAACTAGTTTCGGGATCTAATGTAAATAGATGCTGAAACGTCATCCTGAACATGTTTCAGGATTAACATGACATAGGATTTCTCAATGATTAAAGTACACTATCACCTTCCCGGACTTTTTGAGTTCTATGAATTCTATAAAGTTTTTCTACCGCTTTACCGTGAACATCGAGACTGGTTTTATGAATGGTGTGATATTGCATCAATTTATGGCGCACCCGAAGGCTCGCTTTGGGGCGGTGGAAGAACAAGTTTTGGGAAGGCAGATGCTCGCGATGTTCTTGCCTTGATGGATGAGTTTGCAATCTCCGCCAGTCTAACCTTCAGTAATTCCTTATTGAAAGAAGAACACCTTGCAGACAAAAAATGCAACGAGCTGTGCAGGCTTTTTGAAAGCGCAAAAATACCTGCCGGCATAATCGTCCATTCAGACTTATTACTTGATTATCTGAAAGAAAAATATCCAGACCTATATCTGATTTCATCAACCACAAAAGTCCTTACAGATTTTGAAGACCTACGTTCAGAACTTGACCGCGCCGATTTCAAATACGTAGTCCCAGACTTCCGCTTGAATAAAGCTTTCGACAAACTTGCAACACTTACCCAGGAAGAAAAAGACAAAGTCGAATTCCTCTGTAACGAATACTGTGACATAAATTGCAGCTCCCGCAAAGCCTGCTATGAAAACGTAAGCCGCAAAAACCTGGCCACCTCAGGTGAAGAAATCCCCGACCATAAATGCACATCTCCTGAAGGCAAAGGTGGCTACAAGTTTTCCAAAGCCATGAAAAATCCCGCATTCATCAGCATTCTGGATATTCAGAACACCTATCTTCCCATGGGCTTTTCAAATTTTAAGATTGAAGGGCGGGGACTTGGTTCTGCTCTTCTTTTGGAGTTTATTCTTTACTACATGACCAAGCCAGAATATCATCTGCAAGTGCGGGAAGAAATCTATCTGGATTCTATGCTTGATTTGTTTTAGAAAACCCGCCATAAATTACAAAATAATTACTCTAAAAAAATCTGCCTGTAAAATCTGCCTGTAAATATTCATCATAATAAGATAACTCAATTATCAATTTACTATAAAAAAATCTTATTCCATGCTATAATTACTTATTCCAGGATTATAAAAATGAGTGATATTTTTGACATAAAAGACATGACAGAAGAAGATATCAAGCTTCAATTTATCACACCGGCATTGACGGCAAAGTGGGATGTCAAAAAAATCACTATGGAAACTTCTCCTGCCAATAAGTTTACAGACGGTAAAGTTCATATCAAAGGTAATATTCCAAGCCGCGATAAAGGTAAACGTTGCGATTATGTTCTCTGGTATAACAAGGGAACACCTTTAGCAATTGTAGAAGCAAAAGACAATAATCATTCATCTTCATTTGGAATGCAGCAGGCAATTACTTATGGAATTATGATGAATGTTCCTTTTGTTTATACTTCCAATGGTGATAGTTTTTTTGAACATGATTTTACTACCGGTCTTGAAAAAGAATTTCCCTTATCTGAATTCCCAACAGCAGATGAACTTATGGCACGCTGGCGTGGAGTAAATGCAGAAAAGATAGCAGAAGTTGAAAACCGCATGGAATATGCGATTGACGGTAATACTAAGTTTTATGATGTTCCACTTTGCTATGAAGAGAATCTCATGAATACTCCTTTCTATTCTGGAGCAGACTGTTATCCGCCACGTTATTATCAACGTAATGCAGTAAACAGAACTCTTGAAGCTATTGCAAAACAACAGACCCGCATTCTTATTGCAATGGCAACAGGAACTGGAAAAACTTATACAGCATTCCAGATTGTATGGCGCCTTCTTGAATCTGGAACTAAGAAAAAAGTTCTTTATCTTGCAGACAGAAATAATCTTGTGGATCAGTCTATTCAGCAGGACTTTAAGCCGCTTGATAAAGTAATTCACAAAATCAATTTTCAGAAAGAAGACAAATCTAAAATCTCAGCATATCAGGTTTACTTTGCTTTGTACCAGCAGCTAGATTCTACAAAACATCATAATGATGAAGAGGAAGAAACAGAAGAAGAGATTGAAAACGAACTTTCAAAGTATAAAGAATTCTTTACTCCTGATTTCTTTGATTTGATTATTGTTGATGAGTGTCACCGCGGTTCCGCAAAGGCTGACTCACGCTGGCGTAAAATCCTTGACTACTTTAACGGCGCTACCCAAATCGGCATGACCGCCACTCCAAAAGAAACAAAATATGTTTCTAACATCGATTATTTTGGAGAGCCTGTTTATTCATACAGTCTAAAACAGGGAATTGAAGATGGATTTCTTGCTCCGTTTAAAGTAATTAATGTTCACACAAATATTGATGACGGCTGGAGACCAAGAAAAGGCCAAAAAGATATTCACGGAAATGAAATTGAAGACCGTGAATATAATCTTTCTGACTATGATTACAACATTATTATTCAAGACCGTATTGATGAAGTTGCGGCTGAAATTACAAAGTACCTGAAAGAAACAGACCGTATGTCTAAGACGATTGTATTCTGTCCTACCGAAGATGCAGCAGACAGAATGCGCGTTGCGTTAAACAATTTGAATACTGACATGGTTCTGAAAGATAATCAGGGAAATGTAAAGGAACAGTATGTTGTCCGCATTACCGGAAGTGACAAATATGGAAAAGATAAACTTGATTATTTTATTTCTGTTTCTCAGCCTTATCCTGTAATTGCAACAACTTCAAAACTGCTTTCTACCGGTAGTGACTGTAAAATGGTAAAGCTTATTGTTATTGATGAACTCATAAATTCAATGACTGAGTTTAAGCAGATTATCGGCCGTGGTACTAGACTTCGCTATGATGATGGAAAAACTCATTTTACAATTATGGACTTTCGCAGAGTGAGCCGTTTGTTTGCTGACCCTGATTGGGATGGAGAAATTGAACAGGATGAGGATTATGATCCAAATCCAGAATCTAAAACACAACCAGAACCAAAAGACTCAGTTGATGATTCAGACGACGGTGGAGATGGACCTGATAATGTAGATCATCCTACACCCAATCGAAAACCAATTATTGGAAAAGGTCAAATAAAAGTAGATGTTCTTCAGCGTTTAGTTTCCATTTATGACACAGACGGAAAACTCTTAAAACAGGAATCTATTGAAGATTACACAAAAGAAAGTATTCTTGGAACTTACCAGACGTTGGAAAACTTTATTCAGACCTGGAATGGTGAACAAAAAAAAGAAATCATTCGTAATATGCTAAAAGAAAAAGGCATTGACCTTGAGCTGATTAAGAAAGACCAGAACATGACTGATGTAGATGACTTTGATTTTATCTGCCATATAGCATTCAATCAAAAGCCACTGACAAGACGAGAGCGTGCTGAGAATGTAAAGAAGCGTGACATCTTTGGGAAATATGGTGAAGCTGCTCGAGAAGTAATCAATGCACTTTTGGATAAATATGCTGAACTAGGTATTTATGATATTGAATCAACAGAAATATTAAAGCAGAATCCATTTACTAAATATGGAAAACCAGCACGAATTGCAGCTTTGTTTGGTGGTAGTGATAAATACCGTCAGGCAATACGAGAACTGGAAATAGAACTTTACGCAGCTTAGGTAATATTTAATATGAATTATAAAAGTAGTTTTATAAATACAAAACAAGATTTAATTAACTCATATGAAGATAAAGAATTTGATTCCCCTTTTCGTTCTACAATTCCATTATTAGAACTTTTTTTTGAAAACAAAGAAATACTAAAAAAAATCATAAACTATGATGAATCTTTTAATGCTATATTTGAAGACGAAACAAAACCTTATGAAGAATCTAAACATCCATCATGTACTGATTTAAGATTATATAATAATAAATATAATTATTGTATTGAAGCGAAACAAACCGAGAATGAATATGATTCTTTAGAAAAAGCTCTTTCAGAAAGACCTGGAAGGAAAAATTCAGTAGAAGGTTTTCTTCAAATTATTAATGAACGTTGTAATACAAATCTTACTATAGATGACGTTTCAAATATAACTTATCAAATGATTCACAGGTTTGCATCTGCATGTAAAGTTTCAGGTAAAACTGAAATGTTATATTTTTGTTTTAATATAACATCTGAAAAAGAGCAATATTATAAAAGTGAACTCGAGAAAATATATAAATTAACGAATGGAACAATACCAATTAAAATTGTATTAATGGATACTGAACCTACGAGTGAATTTAAGGTAATACAAGATAAATGGATAATAAAAAAAGAAAGAAAATTGTCTGAAGAAATAAAAAATGCAATGATGAAAAAAGTTATGAATATAAAACTTAAACAAATTATAGAAGTAAACTAAGGATATAATATGAGCAACTTAAGTAGTTTTGTAAAACGCATTCGTGATGTAATGCGTAACGATGCCGGAATTAATGGTGATGCACAGAGAATTGAACAGATAGCCTGGATGCTTTTCTTAAAGGTCTATGACGCAAAGGAAGAGGACTGGGAATTTGAAGATGAAAAATATGAATCAATAATCCCGGAAGAACTTCGCTGGCGCAACTGGGCTCATACTGAAAATCAGGGCGATGGTCTAACCGGTGACAAACTGCTTAATTTTGTAAACAATAAGCTTTTCCCAACTCTTAAAAATCTTGAAATAACACCTGATACACCAATCCGACAGAGCATTGTCCGCACAACTTTTGAAGATGCAAACAACTACATGAAAGACGGTGTACTTCTTCGTCAGATTGTAAATATTATCGATGAGCTGGATTTTGGAAGCTACGAAGAAACTCACGCCTTTGGAGAAATCTACGAAACAATTCTTAAAGAGCTCCAGAGCGCAGGTTCTGCCGGTGAGTTTTATACACCACGTGCTGTAACACAGTTTATGGCAAAAATGATTAAGCCTCAGATTGGCGAAACAATGGCTGACTTTGCCTGTGGTACTGGTGGATTCCTTTCCAGCTGGATAAAAGAACTTGAAGAAGTAAAAGACGCAAAGGGCAGCATTTCAAACGAAGAATCAGAAAAAATCTACAACTCAATTTATGCTGTGGAAAAAAAGCAGTTCCCATATATGCTTTGTGTTACAAACATGCTTTTGCACGGCCTGGACAGTCCGAAAGTTTATCACGGAAACTCACTTATTTATAAACTTTTGGACTACACCCAGAAAGATGCCTTTGACGTAATTCTTATGAATCCACCTTATGGCGGAAGCGAAAAAGAAGACATTAAACAAAACTTCCCTGCAGACTTGCGTTCAAGTGAAACAGCAGATTTGTTCATGGCAGTTATCATGTACCGCCTTAAAAAAAATGGACGAGCAGCTGTAATTGTTCCAGACGGATTTTTGTTTGGAAACGACAATGCAAAAAATAATCTTAAGAAAAAACTTCTTACAGATTTTAATCTTCACACAATCATCCGCTTGCCTGGTAGCGTATTCAGTCCGTACACAAGTATTACGACAAACATTCTTTTCTTTAATAATGAAGAGCCAACTGGAAAAACATGGTTCTATCGCGTAGATATTCCAGGCGACCGCAAACACTTTAGCAAAACAAAGCCGATGGAATTAAAACACTTTGATGACTGTATCACCTGGTGGAATGACCGTAAGGAAATCACAGACTCAGAAGGAAATCCAAAAGCAAAATGCTACACAGCACAGGAACTCATTGATTCAAATTACAATTTTGATGTCTGTGGATATCCTCACGAAGAAGAAGAAATCTTAAGCGTTGCAGAAACAATCCAGAACTACGAAGAAAAGCGTACAAAGCTTAATGCAGATATAGACAATCTTCTTGCCCAGATTACAGAACTTCATCAGAAAGCGCAGAAAGGGGAGTTGTAATGACAAAAGTAATCAAAGACACAATTCACGCAAAAGGAATTGAAATCGGAATCTATACAAGCGATTTTGAAAATGAATTTATTTCACTTACAGATATAGCACGATATAGAAGCGCTGATCCCCGTATAACTATTCACATATGGCTTCGAGGTCGGGATATAGTCGAATTTTTAGGTTTATGGGAAAGCCTTCACAATCCGGATTTTAAACGTAGCGAATTCGATACGTTTAAAAGTGAAGCTGGAACTAATGCATTTACATTTTCTATAAAAGAATGGAATGATACATTACAGGGAAAAGGAATCATTACAAAATCTGGCAGATATGGCGGCGGAATATTTGCACATTCAGACATAGCCCTTGAGTTTGCATCCTGGCTTTCTCCTGAATTCAAGTTATATATCATCAAAGATTATAAACGCCTTAAATCCGATGAAAATTCTCGTCTTTCACTAAACTGGAATCTTAACCGGGAACTTTCTAAACTCAATTACAAAATCCATACCGATGCAATTAAAGAAAATCTCATAATCCCGGAACTTACACCTGCACAAAAATCTTTTGTGTATGCCGACGAAGCTGATTTGCTGAACGTGGCGTTATTTGGAATGACTGCAAAAGAATGGCGAAAGGACAATCCCGGCAAAAAAGGAAATATCCGTGATTATACAGACTTACATCATCTTCTAGTCCTTGCCAATCTTGAAAGTTATAACGCTATTCTCATAGAACAAAATATCGGGCAGCCTCAACGTTTGGAAATGTTACGGGAAACGGCTCTTAAACAGCTTAAAACAATTCAATCCCTTGATTTTTCATCCTCAAAAATTCTGACTATTTCCGATAAAGCAGAGGAATCAAAATGACCGCAAAAGATTTGAAAAACAGTCTTAAAGAAGTAATAGACAAATATAATTCTCTCGGAATAAATCAGCAGCTTGATTACGACAAATTCTATTTATATTCCATTATTACTCACTCAACGGCAATAGAAGGTTCAACCGTTACGGAAGTTGAAAACCAGCTTTTGTTTGATGAAGGAATCACTTCCAGTAAGCGGACAATTACAGAACAGATGATGAATCTGGATTTGAAGAATGCTTACGAATACGGAATAAAATGGATTATGCAGCATCCAGAAATCACAGTGAATTCGCTTATAAGCCTTTCAGCAAAAGTAATGGCACGGACTGGAAGCGAGTATCACACAATTACAGGTGATTTTTCTGCAGCAAAAGGAGAACTCAGAAAAGTAAATGTAACGGCAGGAATTGGCGGAACCTCTTATATGGCGTATCAGAAAGTTCCTGCAAAGCTTGAATCATTTTGCCAGAAGTTGAATGAACTCCGCAAAAATATAAATCCAAAAGACATTTCTTCTGTTTACAAGCTGAGCTTCTGGGCGCATTATGAGCTGGTAACGATTCATCCGTGGGTAGACGGAAACGGCCGGATGAGCCGCCTTTTGATGAATCTTTTGCAGTGGGAATACGGACTCATTCCTTCAAAAGTTCTAAAAGCAGACAAGGCGGAATATATTCAGGCTCTCATAGACTCACGGGAAAAAGATGATGATAGTATTTTTATTGACTTTATGTTGAACCTTCATGCAAAACATCTGCAAAGAGAAATTGAACAGTTTAAGGCTTCCATGAGCGAAAATAATGAGAAAATGGTCGATAAATTGCTTTTGAAGCTGGAAATGGTCGATAAGTGCTCTGTAAAGCCAACTTTAGCCGAGAAACTGATCGATATTTTACATTTTATGAGCGATAAATCCCAAATCACCACAGAGGAACTTGTGCGGCATTTTGATTTTGCGCCTACAACAGCCAAGCGTTACCTGCGACAGCTGACCGAATTCGGCTACCTTGAAGCACTGGGCGGAAATAAAAACAGAAGATATAAATTAAAAAAAAGGGAACTGTACTAGATGTATTTAAAAAAACAGTCCGCGGTCCCTGCGTCATCATACGATGAACCACCTGCTCAAGGCAGGGAGAAGGAATCCCGCAGCATACAAAACTAATATACTGTATTTTTATCAAGAAATCAAATACAATAGAAACATGGAGGAGAATTTGTTATGGAGCTAAATGAATTGGATTCAACTTGTGGCGTTTCAGACGATGAACTCACAAAACGCTTTATTGAAGCCGTAAGAATAGAAAATGAAATAAAAAAAGCAAAGGGAACTCCTATTTCCTGCTACGACTCAGCAACAAACTCCGCTTATTTGCTTTATTCTGATGGAACGAGAAAATATGTCCGAGCAAATTAAAAAGCAAGGCTACGCCAGTTATAAACGTTCTGAACTTCTCACAATTCTAAAACCATTTTTAGGTAAGATTGTAAATATTCAAACCGGAATTGAGGCTAATCTTTCCAAGCACTCAATCGACAAAATGACGAGTGCAAAAGCTCTGGAAAAATCAAAAGCAAATGGTTTTACTCTTGCAGAACATTTTGAATTGGCTGCTAAAATCAAACCTCTTTATGAAAGCGCAATACTCGTAGCCTCACATGGAAATCTTAAAAATCCTGATGACCCGAATGTTGTTTCAATAAAAAGATTTGTTTCTGCCGCAATTTTACAAAGTGGTAGAAAAGCAGATGTATTGATTACTGTAAAAGAAAGTATTGCAAACGGACACAGAATATATTCAATAGAACTAGATGAAATAAATAAAGCCTCCGAAAGATTCGAAGGCTTGAGTGACGCGGCTGAAAAATCAGCGGACAGGGCAACTAAGACACCTCACGTCGATGATTCAAGTATAACAGATGAAGCCAAAAAGTCAAGCGAGGAACATAAATGACCGCCAAAGATTTGAAAAACGCACTTTTACAGGAAGCCGTACAGGGAAAACTCGTTCCTCAGATTGCAAGTGAAGGTAATGCACGGGATTTGCTGGAAGAAATACGGAAGGAAAAATTGTCACACGGATTGGATTTGCGCCTTGAAGCTTCGCTGGCAATAAACGCAAAATCTGGAAAAAGGAAATCAAAAAAAGAGACAGCGTTAGCTGGCTCGAATCCGTGTGGCATTTCCGAAGAAGAGATTCCTTTTGAGATTCCAGAGAACTGGTGCTGGTGTAGATTGGGAGAACTTGGAAATTTCGTCAGAGGTAATGGAATCAAAAGAGATGAAACAACAAATAAAGGTTTGCCATGTGTCAGATATGGTGAAATGTACACCACTTACAAAATAAAATTTTCAAAAACAAAATCATTTACCTCTAAAGATGTTTTCGAAAAATGTCATAAAATACATACAAATGATATTTTGATGGCACTGACAGGAGAAAACAAGTGGGATATTGCTCTAGCAGCAACTTACGAAGGAACTGAAGAAATTGCAATGGGTGGAGATTTATGTAAGTTTACGCCAATCAATTGTAATTCACTATTCCTTGTTTATTTAATTAATTCTCCGTATGGAATAGATTATAAGCGTAATACTTCAACAGGTGATATTATTGTTCATACATCTACAACAAAACTTGGAAACCTATTAATTCCTCTCCCGCCACTTGCCGAACAAAAACGCATTGTCGCTGCAATCGAAAAGTTCATGCCGCTTATAGAAGAATACGGCAAAAAAGAAACACAACTCAAAGCCATTAATGAAAAAATCG
>JAEDCY010000089.1 GCA_016293915.1 Treponema sp.
TGTTTGATTACGCCGAATGCTCCCTCCACCTGAATGGATCGGTTCATTCTGAGTACGATTCTTAATTTTCTGCTCAATGCGAATAAGCTTGTCCTCGTTCCATACGCCGATGATTGCCAGAATCACCAGCGGAATGTATGCGGCAAAAAAGCCGTAAAATGAATCAAACATTGTCGGTTCTCCTTTCAAAAAGTTCTTTAAGGTCTTTTTTGGCAACAAACCAATTTTTACTGCCGATTTTTGTTGCCGGCAAAGCGCCGTTTGCTACCCACCTGAACGCTGTCTGATAGGCAACCTGCAAAATCACAGCGCATTGGTCGATTGTCAGCAGCACCGGCATTTCGTCCCAGTCACGATAATACGGTGTTTTTTTCATTGTCTTGCTCCTTTCCTCAAAATTTTTCGCGGTGGGTCGCCCTCATGAAGCCTTCGGTTTCTTTTAGGCAACTTTTTCGACTTTTTTGAAAAAACAGTTGCTTTTTAGAAACGAATATGTTATAATTTCACTCGAAAGGTTGTGACAAAATGAACGATATCGGAGATATCATACGTTCACGCCGTCTCAGTTTGAACCTGACGCTTGAAGAAGTTGGAAAATATGTTGGCGTTGAAAAAAGCACAGTAAAAAAATGGGAAAACGGCTTTATTTCAAATATGAAACGCGACAAGATAGCTTTGCTCTCGGAAATTTTGCAAGTTAGTCCCCTTACTTTTATATACGGAACTTTAACACTTAATGAGGAAAAGCAAAGTGACAGTGATTTTCATTTATCCTCTCACGAAAAACAACTTATAATCGCTTACCGTTCCCATCCGGAAATGCATCCGGCAGTCGATACACTTCTCGGAATCGAACATGAATCGAAAAAAGAAAACCTCGCATAAGCGAGGCAATGTAATTCATTTTGATTTTGTTAGTAAATGACGCCCTTATGAAAGGAAATCGTAAATGGGTATTAGTAACTTTTTTAAAAAACATTTTACCTCTCAAAGTAATATCATAGCAGCAGAAGAAGAAGAAGAAGAATCAATTGCCACCGATTATGAAGACATTCGAACCGCTACAAACCGCATAATTGATGAAACTGATTACAATAAAGCCGAAAGTCTAAATGAATCAGATCAATTATCGAGACAGCGTTCAGACATGCTCTATGAAGACAGACAAAGAAGAATCGCATCTTTTGACCCATATTCACCTTTAAGTATTGAAATTTCTGCGGAAGAGTTGACTTCCACTGAAAAATACTTTTTAAAACATATTTCTGGGCAACCTGTAACAAATACGACAGTCCCGGCATATTGGTTCTATGAATACAGTTTAGACTATCCGAAGATTATGAGCAAACTTCTTTCCATGCGATACCTTGGTATAGGTGGAAGGGAAAACTGCATGTCTAAACTGACCGTTCCGGAGTTGAAAGCGGTTCTATCCAATTTCAACTTGAAAATTTCAGGCAAAAAGTCCGATCTTTTAAATAGAATTTCAGAAAATATTACTTTTTCAGAGCTTGAAGAATATTTTATTAATCAGCCAAGGTTTTATTATCTTACCAAGCTCGGAGAAAAAGCAGTAAGCGACTTGCCGGAATCAGCAACTAAAGATATTGAATTTGAAGATGCGTGTTTAGACTGTATTATGCGTGGCGATGTTAAAACTGCATATAAACTTGTATGTAATCGTGAAATAAACAAGGTAATTCCAAGAGGACTTGGTACAGACTGGAAATTTGAATTAAAGAGAGGTTTGCCAGAGTATAAAAGTGCTTTGTTTTCTGCTTTTCAAAAAACTGAAATTAATCTTCCGAGTGAACTCGTTTCATTTGAACGGCAATTCAAAGCTTGTTGTATTTTTTCTATAATGCTTGGTATTCCGGTTGATATAATCGCAAAGACATTTAGGCGTATAACAGAGACAGATGAAAGTGCTATAACTCGTGCAGTATTGATTCGGAATTTACAAAAATTTCAATTTGCGATTATGGAAGACATCCAATTTCAGAGCATTAACAATTAATAAAAAACCTCCCCGGCTGTTGCTATAGCCAGGGAGAAGAAAGAATGTATTTTAGTAACAAACCAACCGCCCTCATAATAACGTGAATATTTTTAACATAAGTTCAAATCATTTGTTGTAAAGTAGGTTTTCATGTGATATATTTTCACATGAAAGATTTTCTTTCAAAAATAACCGATTTTGCGATTAAAATATAAACATAAAGGAGCACGCCCAAAATGAGTTTCTGTACAAATTGTGGAACACGAAATCCTGACGATAGTAAATTTTGCCGAGAATGCGGCAAGGAATTAATACATCCCCAAATAGGGACTTATTATGAGACAAAACCATCAACAACAGTAACACCAATAAACTCAGCGGATACTCATCCTTCACAAGATACAAGAAAACAGGATGATAAAAAAAGAAAAAAATTGGATGTATTTTTTGCAAGCATGTTCATTATTATAATGTGTGTTTTGGTATGGGTCGTTATCGGACACTTCATTGGCGGAAACAAAGATGAAACTATACCTACCACCAAGTATACATCTCCTGTTGCAGCATATGAAAATTCAACCGAACACGAAGAACCGACAGAAGAATTAACAGAAGCAACTACTTCTGCCAAAAGCTTTAAAAATTCTTGTAAAACAATTCCCTATAAAGATATTGCACGTCAACCCAATAAATATTATGATGAAAAAGTGGTTTATACCGGACAAGTTTTTCAAGTCTCACAAAAACAAGATGATGGGTTATATTACGCTCTTGTTTACGTAACCCAAAATGAATATGGTTATTACGATGATACTATGTACATCTGCTATGAGCTTGAAGAAAATGAGCCGAAATTCTTAGAGGACGATATTGTTACCTTTTATGGTGAGTGTAAAGGTGAAATAAGTTATGAATCGGTTTTGGGAAATGAAATAACAGTTCCGGCTGTCTATGCAAAATATATTGAGCTTGTTAAATAAAAAACTAACCGCCCTCATAGAGCGGCAAGGAGAAAAAAATGGAAGCATTATATAAAGCGATATCCGATCTCGGAAAACAGTATTCTGCTGAAAAAATAGTCTTGTTCGGCTCAAGAGCAAGAGGAGATAATAATGAAAAAAGCGATATTGACATTGCTGTATTTAGAATGCCTACTGATAATCAGATTGCCTTTGCTCAAGCTGTTGAAAGTCTTCCTACCCTCTTGCAGTTTGACATAGTATTTATTACGGAACGCACTAATCAATTACTTCTTGAAAATATAAATAGGGACGGTGTTATCCTCATGAATAAATTTGATGAAAAACTTGAAAAGTTTTCCGAAGCTGTCAAGCGTCTTACCGAAGCTTTGGAGGAATATGAAAAATACGCCATTTCTTCATCAAGAGACGGCGTAATTCAAAGATTTGAGTTTTGCACCGAACTCGCCTGGAAGTCGGCAAGGGAGTTCCTGATTTCCGAGGGCTATGTTGACCTCAACAGTCCGAAAGCCGTTCTGAAGCAAGCGTATGCTAATAATATTATAGATGATGAAAAGGCATGGCTTGAACTCTTGTATTCACGAAACCTTACATCGCATATTTATGATGATTGTACCGCAAGCGATATTTTTAT
>JAEDCY010000002.1 GCA_016293915.1 Treponema sp.
TTACACTGCATAGCAGTGTCGCTCCCTATGTTTCAGCATCTACACTATATCTAGGTCTATAGATTCCGAAACAAGTTCGGAATGACACTAGGAAGTAAACTTATTGGTCATCCCCAAATCTCGGGCAAGAGGGATTTGAACCTGCCTAAAATCGCAGAACCGTTAAAAACAAAGCGCGCCAGCGGTTTGTTTTTAACGGTTCTGCGATAAAAAGGCTCCGAATGAGCGGGAGCGAGCGAGGCCGACATCCTAAGGATGTCGGGGATAAGAACTCTGTAGTTAAATATAAAAGACTTTCAATTATGAGAGTCTAAATCTCGGGCAAGAGGGATCTGAACCTGCTCTTATAGAAAATCCGTTAAAACAAATTGTGCGATAGCGCAATTTGTTAGGATTTACCAACAAAAAGCTCCGAGCGAGACTAGCGAGCGAGGCCGACATCCTAAGGATGTCGGGGATAAGAACTTCGTAGTTAAATAAAAAAGACTCTCAATTATGAGAGTCCTATATCGGGCAAGAGGGATTTGAACCCCCGACATCCTGGTCCCAAACCAGATTGACTATTTTTTTCTAATCTCAAAAATAACAAATGTATGGCACATCGTTAAGAGTGCTATTTACATTTTATACTTTCTTATGGATTTCACGGGAGGATAAATCCTGTTGAGATATTGTGTAACTGTCGATATGCACTCGAATTTGAGCCATATTGACAGTTAGAATCTAAAAACTTTTGGACTGCAATCTATGGCTCAGATTGCAGTCTTTTTTTTTGGTAAATACGGTGCATAAGAAATACAGCACTCTGATGCACCGTTGGGAATGAAGCTGAGGAGTAATTCAAAAGTGAATTTCCCATATATCGCGGGGTGGTGTAATTGGTAAACATAACTGGATAAGCTCCAGGTGCTTTGCAGGTTCGAGTCCTGTCCCCGCTATACGGTGTGTTACACCATAAAAATATTTTAATATCTTGGAGCCATCAAGATGAAAACAATTAGTTTTGCCATCCAGAAGGGTGGTACTGGTAAAACATCAACTGCCGTAAGTGTTGCAGTTGAACTCGCCGAAAAAGGCAAAAAGGTTATCGTGTTAGATGCAGATCCACAGGGCAATGCAACAACATGGATAGGTATTGAAGAAATCAGCTTTGAGCTTGCAGACGTACTTATGAAAAAGTGCGAAATTCAGCAGACTATTGTTCAAAGCAAGATTGAAAATCTTTCGTTCTTACCAACTGCAAGTGTTGGCGGAAACTTAAAGCTTTATTCAAAAACTCTTGCAAATGAATCACCTTTTGCCGTAAGACAAATCCTTAAAAAAATCAAAGACAATTATGATTACTGCATAATTGATACATCACCTGCCTTTGGAGCTTTGGAAGAAAGCTGCTTTTTGGCAAGTGATGAAGCTATAACAGTTCTTAAACTTGACGAGTTTTCAAAAGAAGGACTTGTTTCGTTCCTGGAAAACATTGAATCAATGCAGGACAGATACGATACGGATAAACCGAAAATCGACAAGATTGTATTAAACGGTCGTGATTTAAGGTTGATTCAGCAACAAGGAATTCTTGAAGAAATTCAGCAGTCTACTGATTCACAGATTTTCATAATTCCTACCGATACAGCCTTTTCTAAAGCTCAATCCATTCATTATCCAATCCAGTATTTAGATTCAACAAAAAAACAAACTCTTGAAGTTATCAGTTCCCTTACACAGGCATTGGAGGAATAGAAAATGAAAATATTCGCTGCATATAAAAATAATGAAATATTGAATGGTAAAATTTTTGCTTTACCGGAACAGGCTTTTAATTTTTTTGTAGAAGAATTTTTAAAAGAGCATCCTAATGCAAAAATTAATGATATTGCGGATGAATTGAAAAAAGACCTAGCTGAAGAAGGTTGTTTTTCAATTCAAGCAGGCAAGGATGAATGGGGTTGTAAGACATACGTAAGGGAGAGAGAAATAGTGTTATGAAAGAATTAGAAGAAGCAAAGAAAATTATAAAAAAATTTATGCGTTTCACACCCATTATTGGACAAGTGGCTTTTTACCATGAGGAATGGGAACAAACAACTATTACTTCGGAGGAATAAAGTATGTATAAAATTGAAAAATTTTTTATTGCACTTGGTATTACACCAATTGTTTTGTTAGTTGCTTTCAGCATTTATCAAGCAACTATAAATGCTATGGAAATTAAAGAAATAAAAAATGAAATAAAAGAACTAAGAGCAGATAATGAAGCATTTAAATATTGTTTCAAAGAATTAGGATTCAAAATTGGATTTGATTATATCGAATCAAAACAAAATTCAGAGGAATAGTTATGGAAAGTATTACTAAATGCAAATGTATTACTTGTGGGTATTGTAAAAAAAATTTTAAGGGAAAAAATTACAACGTATATTGCGCTGAAAATTCAGGAAAAATAAATAAATATTTCAATGAACATAAAATTGCAAAAATGCCAGGATTTATTGGCTACACAAAACGTGATGTTTTTCCAATTAAGCGAACACCGAAATGGTGTCCTTTAATCAATAAGGAGAGCTAAATTATGACAGAAAAAAGATATAAAACACTATTAAAAATTCTATCTTCAATAAATATAGAATTTACTATTAAGGGAACAGAACCTAATCCTAAAGAAAATAGTTTTTTTATAGTTTTAAATCATTCTATAAAAATTAGCTATTCTGAAATACCTGAATTTGTTGAATATATTTCAAATGATAAATCTTCAAAAGAAGAGAAACTTAATAAAGCTCTTGTTTCATGTTTGCAAATAACTGATTGGATAAATGATTTGGCTGAAAAATTTGATGCAGGCAAACTCGTAGTACAAGATGGAGTCATAAAAGAAATCTAGTAAAAAGGAGTGTTAAACTATGGCAAAAAAAATAAACTATAATGAAGCTTCAAAAAATACAAAATCTGATTTTTCAGAGAATATAAAATCATTGAATAAACAGACTTCCGTAAAGCCTTTAAAAACATCATTTGAAAAAATCAATCCGAATGAGATTGTTCTTGATGATGAATTTCAGAATCTTTTTCCGCTTGATGAAAAAGCAGTAGAAAACCTTACTCAGCGTATGGAGAGTAAAGGTTATGATGAATCTCAGCCTATACATCTTGGAAAGTTCTTGGAAGAATCAGATACAGATTATGTTTGCATTGACGGACACCACAGACGCTTAGCCGCAATTAATGCAGCAATTGATAAAGTTCCTGTATACAGACACGTATTTGATACCAGAAAAGACGGTGTAATTTATGCGCTTGAACTTCAGCTTTTGCGTAGAAACGAGGATAAGCACAATCTTTATAACGATTTTTTGAAACTTAAAAAACTCAAAGAAATCACTGGCGAAACCGTTGATATGCCGGAAGATGATTCTGAAAAAACAGAGGGCAAGCAATCAGAAAAAGACGCTCAGAAGCTCGGTGTATCTGCAAGACAAGTTGAAAAGATGAACGCTATTGATTCATCAGACAGAGAGGACTTAAAAGAACAGCTTTCAGAGGGTTCTATAACTGTAAATGCCGCTTACGATGAACTTAAAGGCACTAAGAAAAAGTCAAAGAAAAAAACTGATGATGAAGAAGTTTCAGAAGCTCTTGATGATTCAGACGGAAATCCTAGAGCCGTAACAGTACGAAGCCGTGATATGTCTGAACAATTCAATGCACCTGCAGAAAGTGAAATTGATAAACGGCTTATTGAACGTTACCAGGAAGGCTTTGTTGAAGGATTCCAACAGGCAGCAAATTACGTTTTGATGCTTGTTCTTCACGGTGTATCAAATACTTATATCTACAAAAATATTTTCTGTTCTAAAACAAAACATAATTTCCAAAACTATAATCTATGTAATGGAAATGACCCAGCTTCAGATTATGACTATAACGAGTTCCGTAAAGAGCTTTTGTCAAATCCAAGGCTTACAGATTTTAATCCGCTTCCTCTTAAAGATTATTCACACAATCCTACAGAAGAAGAATATGACGGCCCTGATCTTCCTTTTGAAGAACAGGAGCAGTCAGATTCAGAAAATAACACTGGTGTAACTGATATAAATTCTATCAACAGTTCAGATTCAGCGTTTGATGTTTTTTAAGGAGAAAGAACAAATGCAGAACATAGAAATCAAAAAAGGTATTTGCAGAATCTGCGGATGTACTATGAACAATCCCTGCTACAATCCAAAAGCAGGCTTTTGTTGGTGGATGTATGAAAACGAAACTTTATGTAGTCATTGTGACGGAAAACTGAAAAACGATAAATCTACGGTACATAGAGTAAACGATATTCCTGATTGGAAACCTGATGGAGAATAATTTATGAACGAAGAACAGTTAAATACAGTAAAGCGCAGAATAAAAAAACTTCTTGCTCTTTCAAAATCTCCAAACGAAAACGAAGCTTCACTTGCTATGAAGATGGCAAATGACCTTATAGCTCAATACAAATTTAATGAATCTGATTTTTCAAATTACACAAGTAAAGTCATAAAATCTACAAAACGTTTTGTCGAATGGAGGGCTATCCTTGCTAATGCGGTTGAAGAACTTTATGCAACCTATCATTACAAGGATGTAAATACAGGTAGCTTTGTTTTTTACGGTGAAGAATTAGATGTATTCATGTCTACGGAAATGTTTTCTTATCTTACAAAAACAGTAAACCGTATGGCAAAAAACAATATCCGCAAAAATGCTAAGTATAATTTCAGGCAGTCATACCGTTCAGGTGTTGCAAGTCGTCTTTATGACAGAATAGCAGAGCTTGGATTGGAATGTAGTTGGCGAAATCCGGAGCAGTTGGCGCAGCAAAAAAACGACATTTCCTTATGGGTACATAATCAAAAGGAACTTGTTAATAATGAATCAAAGAAAACAAAAGCAAATATGAAAGCCTGGATGAAAGGCGAAATAGATGCTGAAGGTATTTCGTTACATCGGCAAATGACAGGATGTGGAAACAGAAGAATAGGAGGGTGGTAAAAATGGCAATGTGTAAAGATTGTGCTTATATCAATCCAAGAACGAAAAACGGTAACTGTATATGTTCATTTTTGAAAATTAAGTTTCCATTTCAACCTGGACTTTATCTCAAAAACGAAAATGAAAAAGCGTGTTCGTATTTTAGAAAAAAGGAGTAGAGATATGAACTATTCATCTAAAAAAGAAGATAAGAGGTTATTGTTTTCGATTTCTAAATCAAGAGAACAGAAAAACTGCTTTGTTGGTTGGTTTATGTATTCAAGTGAGAAAATCCAATATTTAAGCACAAATATTATTGAAAAAGATGAACTTAAATTAATGCACAAACTTTTATTTTGTGCAAATCGAGAAATTTCTCAATCCTTTTATGTAAATATTGAAGATATGGTTGATGAAATATGGAACAAATATTTCAATTCAAAAACTAAAACAATTTTCGATGGTATTCCAAATCACATCTTATCTTAGGAGTTTCTTATATGAAAAAGTTTATTAAGAAAAATATAGAAGTCCAGGCAGTCCAGTATGACGGAATGCCTGAATCTCTTGAAGAATTGGTTACTCTTGGTTTGGAATACAGACTTTGTGAAGATTCCTCAATTACCATCGTTACACAACGAGGTGAAGTTACCGGAGAAATTGGTGACTATATCCTTATGAGTGTAACAGGTGATTTTGAAATCTGTAACCAGGACAAATTTCAAAAACTGTATTCAGAAGATAAAGATGAACAAATTTCCGTAACTGAAACATCAGATTCTAATGAACAGTATTCAGAAGCAGAGCTTAACAATTACATAAAAGAATATCCAAAGAATAAAGATAAAATCCTTAAAACTTTACGTAAAGAACTTGTACATATTATCTTTTGGTTTCTTGATCTTTTAATCGTAATTTTTCTTCCCTTTGTTTCTGATATTTGTGTCAGGCGGAGCATTAAAACAACAGTTGAATATATTTACAAAGATGAAATTCAACGTGAAAGCGGTTTATTGCTTGAAAAAACAAAAGCTCAGGCTTGTGAAATTATTGAACAGGCAAAAAAAGACGCAATAACCGAAGCCGATGAAGCGTTCAGAAAAGAAATGGAACGTCTTACTAATGAGAGGGTAAAAAAGTAGCTTATGAATTATCCTATGAAGTATACGATCTGCGGATTCAATCAGCAGAAATTATTTGAATATAGCCTTGATATTAATGACGCTCAAATATTACGTTGGCTTATTGACTTTGCGGCAACAGGAAAAATGCGAAAACTCATAGAAAACAACACTGTTTACTACCTGGTAAACTATGAAGCCATTATATGCGCTTTTCCTATTATGGGTATTACTTCAACAAAGGCTATCGCCAACAGATTTGAAAAGTATGTAAAATGCGGACTTCTGCAGAAAACGGTTCGGAAGGGCGGCACTTTTTCTGGTACTGCAACACTGTTTGCAATTACGGCACTTGTCGGAGAAATGATTTATGAAGAAAAATCAGGACAGAATAGTTCAAAAGAAGCAGAAAATAAAGCTGATTCTGTAAAATCCGATAAGAACCAAACTTCCTGTCGGAAAACAGAAAACGCCCCTGTTTCAAAATCCGACAAGAACCAAACTTCTTATCGCGACAAGAACCAAACTTCCTGTCGGACAGGAACTGAACTTCCTGTCGCTTTAAAGAATTCTTCTTTAAATTCATCTGCAATAAATTCTTCTTCTAGGCAACCTGCTCAACAGACTGGTATCTCTGCACAAACGGCAGAAGAAGAACTTGCCCTTAAAAAAATACTGAACTACTACGTGGATTCTCACGGCTTTTCAGAGGATTTCATTCCACACCTGCATAAGAAACTTACAGAGTTTGAAATTCTTCCTGAGAGCTATCAGGAATTCATAGATTTTGCATACACCGAGTGTAACAAGAAAGTCAAAGATAAATCCCGGCTTATGTCGTATATATATAATTCTGTATGCGACAATTATTTTATTACACAGTTTTTGCAAAACAGACGAGTCCAGGAAAATAAAAAAATTGAACGTGAAAAGCAAATGATTATATGTCCTGTCTGCAGAAAAAAACATCATTTTTCAGAAACGTGTTCCTGCGGTCTTAAAGACTACAAGAATAAACTTGAAATCGAGTTTTTCAAAAAGGTATATCAGCTTCCGGACGATCTGAAAAAGAGCCTGGAGAATGAACTTGATAAGCTTTCTGCAGAATGTGGTTTTAATTTTACACCTGAAAATATTACCAGGATGAAAACACAAAAAGAAAGCATTTATAACAAGTATGTAAAAGTCCCTCACGAGGACTATATAAAAATATTCGGATAAGTCATAGGAGGTATAAAAATGACAGATTTGAATGATGTAAAACTTATTGGAAGAATCACAAGGGATTCTATTCTTGAAAGAACTACAGAAACTGTATATGCAAAGTTTTCTATTGCCGTAAACAAAGATGTAAAAACCGCTAACGGAAATTATGAATCTGTTCCGGCATTCTTTGACCTTGCAATTTTTGACAACTATGCAGAAAAGATGTACAAGCATCTTCGTAAAGGTACATTGATTCTTGTTGTAGGAAGCCTTAAACCTCGTCAGTGGAGTAAGGATGATGTAAAAATCAATACGCTTGGTATATCAGTAAAAAAGATACAGCTTCTTTCTTCTACAAAACCTGCGTCAGGAACTGAAACTTCTGCAGGTGAAACACCTTCTGAAAATGCTGGTTCTTTCAGTACAGATGTTCCTGATACTTTAGAAAATGTTGATCCGTTTGAGGATAAGACAGACGGTATTTTCTAAAAAATTAAGAAACTAAGTGGAGCGCAGGTCTGCGCTCTGCTTGTTGTACAGGAGATGAAAATGAGAATTGAAATAAATGTAACACCTGATGATCTGGCAAATATTATTGTTGATATGAAATTCATGCGGCCGAACTGTAAAAGAGTTTTGGAAAATATACTGGAAACAGTTCGCTCTGATATAGAAATTAATTATGAAGAATTAAATCAGCTTCAGATTATCAGTGATGAAGCTTCCGCTTTAGGAGAGAATAAAGACAATGACACAAAAAACTGATTGGAAATTAGAAAAATCTAAAAATACACCTCTTGAAATTTATGAGAAAATCGAGCGTGACAGAAAGCGTAATGAAGATAAATGGAAAATCTTTGCATATATCTCAATTGCAGGTTTTGCTCTTGCTCTTGTAGTTATGGCTTGGTGTATTAATTTACCTAAAACTGTTCCTGTTCTTGTTTCAATAAATGATTTTGGTGAAGCAAAATACATAGGTGAAGTAAATCGTATTAATTATAGCGGAATAAAAGTTCCTGAAATCGCTATTGAATATCAGATAAGGAAATTCGTTACAAATAAATTTACTATTCCAGGTGATGCTGAAGTTTTACGAAATAACCTCAAAGACTGTTATTCCTGTCTTACGCGTGACACAGCGAGTAAATTAAGTGCAGAGCTTAAAGAGCATAATCCAATTAAAGATGTAAGAGATATTAGAAAAAAAGTTGAGATTGAAAGTGTTTTGCGTACGTCTAAAAACAGTTATCAGGTTGATTTTCTGATTATAGAATCAGCTCCAAATGATACAAATAAACATACTATAAGAATGAGGGGAGTAATTACAATCGTACTGCTTGAACCTCATGATGATGATAAAATCCTTAATCCTTTGGGCATTTATTTTAATGCCTATGACTTTACAGAAATTAAATAAAACTGGAGGAAAATATGAAAGTTGTTTTTGTTAATTTTCTTGATTTTTTTATTGAAAAAGCAAGAAATTTTTTGTTTACTATTGAAATTATTCTGATAGGAACAATTATATGCGTTTCTTTTGTAAGTTGTAAAACTATTGATGTAGAGAAAAGTAAAACAAATGAATTTGAATCTACAAAAGAAACACAGTCTAAGCCTGATTACTCATTCATTGAAAAATTAGAATCTGAAGAAGATGATGATATTTCAGATGAAGAAGTTTATGTTTCCGAAGTGATGAAAGTAAATGATGTTGCCAGTGCTATTGTTTACTTAGAACCACCTGAAACAATTTATTGTGAACCTGCAAAAGAAACTCCTGTATTATCAGGCGATGCTGCCTTAAAGCAGAACCTGAAAGATATTACAGTACTTCCTGAATATGCAGAGGGCAGATTAAAAGGGTGGAGTTATAAAAAAGGGCAGATATATCAGGTACATACACAGACATATCATTCAACATTAATTCAATTTGAACCTGGTGAACAGATGCTCGAAGTTCCTTATATTTCAGAGCCTGATGTATGGCGGATTTCCCGTGGTGTTGGAATTGAAAATGGTTTAGATACACAGTTTTTGATTATAAAACCTGATTACAGTGGACTTACATCAACATTGATAGTAATAACAAATTTACGTGTGTATCAGATGGAATTGAAATCTTACAAAGATCATTATATGCCTTATGTTAAATGGATTTATCCGCAGGCAGTTTCCGATAACCAGTCCTGGATTCAGTGGCAACAGAAAAAAGACAATACAGCAATTCTTGAATTTACAGGTCAGAATATAGAGCTTTGCAGTTTTGATTACAAAATTACACATTCTCTTAATAAACCATTGTGGTGTCCAGACCTTGTCTATGATGATGGAAAGTTTACTTATATTGTCTTGAATAAGCGAACCTTACAGACTGAAATGCCTACTGTATTTATCGGCTCTCGAAAACTTGTGAATACACAGGTACACAAAAATATAATTGTAATTAATCAGCTTATAACAAAGGCAACCTTACGTCTTGGCAGACAGAAAGTGAAAATTACTAAGAAAAAATCTAGCAGAAGCGAGCAAAAACAACAGGAGTAGTTTATGAATGAAAATGATGATGTAATGGGGTTTGATGATGAACCGCCTGTAAATCCGGAAGATTCATATATTGAACCTGAAATCCCTGAAAGTCAGACACAAGATTCCTATGAAACTGCTGAAATATCATCACAAAATGTTTCTTCTGAACAGGATAGTGAGATGTATTCAGGTTATGAAGATTTTGAAGCTATGGATTCTTCTGATATGCCTGGTAGTGATTTGAATTCAAATTATAATCAGCAGTCAGAAATCGGATCTGATTCTCAGTCCGATGAATCTGCAGATGATTATTCTGATACAGAAGAAAGTCAGGCAAAGAAGATTCTTGATACAAAGCCTTCAGAAAAAACAGAATCAAAGCAGAATAAAAACAACGGTCTTTTTTTGAACAGGCAAAGACTGTTGCTGATTTTTGCGGCAATATTTGTAGGTTTTATTTTATTCTTTTCTCTGATTTTTCCTATGATTTCTACCAAAAAGAAAAAGGACAAGGAAAGGGAACTTGAAAAAAACGGCAGACAGTATATTCCAAATGTGCTTTCAAAAGAAGATACACCGACTGCAGTTAATAATTTTGAAGATGGTAATTCTGCAGTTGGCTATCAGGAAGAATCTCTTGAAGATAAATATCCGCCTTTGGTTACTGAAGAACCAAAGAATGTTGCTCCTGTTTCTGTAAGTGGAAGTTCAACTTCTGCAAATACAGAAGTTCCTTTAACTAACAGAAATGAACAGCAGAAACAACCTCAACGGTTAGCTCTTGAAAAGGTTTCTTCACCAGTAGAAGCTCAGAATCAGAGAAACGGAGCTTATTATCCAACTGTAAAGCCTGAAGGTTATAATACCGGATATAATTCAGGTTATTCAGGAACTAATACGCAACCTGATTCAAAAGGCTATGTTCCGCAGGCACTACAACAGAATATTTCAAGAATTATAAGTCAGCAGAATGGCGGAAATTTGGCTTCCAGTTATGTTCAGCAAAACAATCAAGCCGCCAAACAGGAGTTTATAAATAAAAACGGACTTGGCGGACAATTTCAATGGAATCCGGAGTATAGTCTTTGGAAAGGTACTGTCATTTCAGCTGTACTTGATACAGGTATCAATACTGATTTACCAGGTCAAGTTATGGCTCATGTTACCAAAAACGTATATTCAAGTCAGGATGGCAGATATTTACTTATACCGCAAGGCTCAAGGCTTTTTGGTGAATACAGTTCTGATATTTCTTACGGACAGAATAGAATTCAAGTTGTATGGAATACGCTCATAAGACCTGATGGTCTTGAAGTGAACTTGGGTTCTATGAATGGAATTGATGATTACGGTTTTTCAGGTTATACAGCCTGGAAAAGCAACCATCCGTTTGAATATCTGAAAGCTTTCGGGCTTATTGCTATGTATTCAATACTTGATACAAAAGCTATGAATATTATAGAAAGTCAGGGCAATATGTATGCACAAAATGCCCTCTCTGATGTATATAGCGAAACAAAAAAACTTAATAATAAAATTGTAGACAGAGCTTTAGATATTCAAGCTACATTAAGGAAATTCAGTGGTAAAGAAGTCAATCTTATAACTAATGTTACGATTGATCTTCCACCACTTGAACCGTATGAAGCAGAAGAAAAATATAGAAGATACTAAGGAGGAATGAGTTTTGACTGGAAAGACCTTCATTGATTTTTCAGTATTGAAAATCATTGATTATTTTACAATGCAGATGCACAGTTATCTTATTGTTGCAGTTCAACTCGGTGTATTACTTGCTACTGTCGGTATTATATGGCAGGGCTTGCAGATGATTTTTGGAACTCTTGAGCAGAGAAAGTTTCTTGTAAATACTATAACCAAATGGTTTCTTTTTTTGTTCTGTCTTACTTTTTATCCTGCTATGAGCAGAGGACTAAAGGATTTTGCCATACAGATGGGAACTTTTGTTTCGGGAAGCAGTACTAAAACTATTGCTAATGAGTTTGGTACTTATCTTGATTCAATTGAAAAAGCTCTGACTGCTGAACAGGAGCAATTAACTGAAACAATTACAAACCTTACTAAACAAGTAGGAAATTCTTCGTATGATGAATTAAAAAAAGAACCAGGAGCAGTAAGAGGTTCATATTTTGGCTCATTCAGTGATGAATATTATCTTATGGAGAATGAACTATATTCTGTAGAAGCTCGTCAACAGCAGCTTAATTCAATTATTGAGAGCATTGATTCAGATAACCCGAAAGGTGCGGCAAAAACTATTAATGCTTTAAAATCTGTTTTAATTGTTGATAATACTGATATTACAAAAAAATATAAGCTTGATTTGGCAATGAAAGATTCTTCCGGACACGATACTGGTTTTCTTTCTCCTAATGCCATGTTGCGAATGTCAGTTCTTGCGGCTCAGATAATGTGGGAAAATGTATGGCAGCATGATTTTATAAGAACTTGGGAAGATAACGCAAAAGGCGGTTGGACAGATAAAAAAAACATAATGGATTTTCCATTCTCTAAAATTTTTGATTTAATACTATGTTTTTTCGCTCAGATTCTTGAAGTTATAACTACCTGTGTAGAGCTTATACAGTATGTAATGTGCATTATTGAATTTGTAATCGTAATTACGTTTGGAATAGTTATAATACCTTGTTTACTGTTTGATGGATTAAAAGATATGGCAATGAAGCTTCTTCCTTCTTTATTGGCTCAGACAGTAAAACTTGCAATGATTACAATATGTATGTTTTTCTGTTGCTATACATATCTTGATATTACAAAAACAATCATAGCTGATACAGGCGGTTTTAATATATGGATGTTTGCTTATGTAGCTTTTACAATTCTTTTGACTTTTGCCCTCTGTTCCAATGCTCCAAAGCTTGCAAGTGCGCTTCTTACAGGACAGCCGCAAATGAGTATGGGTGAGTTTGTACAGACTGCAGGAGCTATTGCAGGTGGAACTATGATGGCAACACGAGCCGCTAGAACTGGTATTGGTGCAGGTTCTCGCTTCCTTGCTAACAGAGGTGGTGACCTTGCGGCAATGGCAGGTGGTTTTTGGGGTGGAGCTAATAATGCACAAACTCACGCAAAATCACTTGGCGGAAAGGCGGCACTTGGTGCTTTAGGTGGAATTGGTGGAGCTATCGGCGCTTTGGGAAAACGTACTGGAAACCGTATTGCAGGCGGATTGCAGAATGCCGCTAATTATAAAGGAAAAGGTGGTGGAGCAGGTGGCTCAGGCGGTGGTGCAGGTAATAATAGGTTTAATTACAATGAACATCAAATGAACGCTGGAAAACTGCAAAATTATTCAGGACATCAAAATAAAGATAATCAGCAATCTACTGTATGGGGTTATATGAAAGACCAGTTTATGGAAGGTATGAATGGAAACAAAATCCCGAAAAAGGAATCTTCCGGAGCGGTTCATCCTGATTCTCCTGGAAAGAATAATTTCAATCCGCCTTCTGTTGCAGGTAATGCAGGTGGCAGAACAGGCGGAGGAAATCCAACTCCACCAACACCGCCTGCATCTATGGGACAGCGTTCACCAATTTTTAATAAAGGTTCTTCCGTGTCTTACAGACCGCAGATTGAAGATAAAAGTGATAAATGGTTAGCAGGCTTAAAGAGCGCAGGTGAAAGTTCTGTATAAAAAGTATTGTTAAACTATGTTTAACGATTTAAAATATAAGAGAGGTAGGAAATTATGACTGAAATTACAAAGTGGGAATATAAAAGATTGGGAGCAAGGCGTGGAGAAGATGATTATAATGAGCTAGGTAAACAGGGATATGAAATAGTAGGTATGAATAATGAATGGGTAATTTTTAAGCGGCCTTGTGGGCGCTTAAAGGTAATTGAAAAGGTAAACGGCAAGGAAATCAATCCTGGGCAGAGCCAAAGCCAGGACACAACCTACGAACGCTAAATATTCCCATCACACCGGGCGCAGATCTGCGCTCGGTTTTTTATTTCTACACAAAACATGAAATATGTGGTATAGTATTTATGGGAGTGCTGTAAAATGAACTATATAGGAATCGGTAAAATTGTATTGGATTCTTTATGTACCGAAGAATACAATATTCCACATCTGCATTTTCTTCTAACTAAAAATGATGATGGCTTTATAGAATCTGTTAATCTTGAATTTGGTATTGTTGCTTTTCACAAAGACGCTGATGAAGCCGTAAAAATCCTTATCCAGTTATTAATTGAATACATTAAGCGTACCATTGACGAAGATGGATTTGACAGTCTTATTCATTCTGTACAGGGTGATGAAATGAATGAATATTGGGCTGAATATCGAAAGTTTGAATTTATTCTTGCAAAACAGAAACGTGATTTAAGTCATGATTTTGTAAGAAGCCTTACCCGAAAAATTGCAAACGAAATCTTTGAAATGTACGGTATAAAGCCTAAAGCAAAATATTCTGTTTTGGATATGGAGCAGGCAGCTTGAAAGATTTAATTCCTGCGGAAGATTTTTTTGAATCATTATTTAAAAATAACTATGTAGACCGCTTTTTATGGAAAGACTTAAACTTGCAGACTGAATTTTATTCTGTCACAATAAAGTGTAAGAAATGCGCTCCAACATTCATTACATACTTTTCAGATTATGGTAATAGACAGAGTTCATTACGTTTCAAAGTTATCCGTTAAGATTTTCTGCAAAAAGCATAATATAAAGTATCCGTAAACGATTACACCGAGCGCAGATTTGCGCTCGGTTTTTTGTTTGCACAAAACTCTTTTTGTGTGTTATATTATTTATGGAGTGCTGATATGAATAATAATATGACAATGCAGGCAGTATCTATAAAAATACCTAATACAATGGTTGAATATGCTACTGCTCAAGATGAAAACGAAGAACTCATACGTAATGCTATGATATTGTTTCCTTATATTCAGAAAGAAATAATATCACATGGAAAAGCTGCTCAAATACTCGGTATTCATAAATTAGATTTAATTGCACTTTATAGCAAACTAGGAATACCATATCTTGACCAGACAAAAGAAGAACTTGAAAGTGATTTATCTGTATTGCAAAAGATACGGAGTTCTGCAATATGATTATCATTTCTGATACAACTCCAATTATTTCTCTTATTAAAATTAATCGCATTGATTTACTTGAACAGTTATTTCAGGAAGTTTTTATACCCGAAGCCGTTTACAATGAACTTACGACAAATTCAATATTTGCAAACGAAACTGAAATTGTAAAGAATTGCACTTTCATAAAAACAATGTCTGTTCAGAATCATAAATCAGTTACACTTCTGCAGGCTGTAAGTGGACTTGATGATGGCGAAAGCGAAGCCATTATTCTTGCTGACGAATTAAAGCCTTCTGCTCTTATAATTGACGAAAGAAAAGGCAGAAAAGTTGCTCAACAATTAGGACTGAATATCACTGGTACAATTGGAATTCTTTTACAGGCTTATTCTGAGGGTAAGATTACAAAAGATGAAGTAAAGCTATATCTTGATAATTTGAAAAAAAATAATATACGTTTAAGCGATTCTCTTATTCAACAAACTTTAGCACTGCTATAATGAGGAGCGCAGGTCTGCGCTCTATTTTTTTTGAGATTCTTGTGTTTGTCACTTCTTTTGCCTGGTGTTCTTTGACTTTTGGATTATTGACCTTATAGCTTGCAAAATCCCAAAGTTTTTCGGATTCTTTGCTTTTTTCTCGAATACTATGCTTACGACAATAACAGAAATTCCAATCAATGATAAAACAGCTTTTGCAATTTGATTTTGAATAAGGCTTGAAATCAAAAATATAAGGAATCCGATAAGCATTGTTACAAGGCTGATTCTGTTTTCTTTTTTCATTTTCAACTCCTTTGGAGCGCAGACCTGCGCTCGGTTTTTTGTTTGCATAAAAGTTTTATTTTGTGTTATATTATTATATAGGAGTGCTATATGACAATCGTAATAGAAAATGCCAGTTTTTCTTTTACAAAGGCTATTCGAGAACTTGCCAAGATAGACGGTGCAAAAGTAAAAACTGAAAGAAAATTAAAACCCTCAGATTATTTTTATTCAGATGAAAACATGGCTGTATTAAAACAGAGTATGAAACAATTTGCTGAGAATAAAGTTGTTGTACACAAACCTGTTGAGGTTAGATAATGGAAATCAGCTGGTCTGAAATAGCTTGGGATGATTATTTATACTGGCAGACACAGGATAAGAAAACCTTAAAGAAGATTAATAGTTTAATAAAGGATTCTATTAAAAATGGTACATCAGGTATAGGACATCCTGAAATCCTTAAAGGTGATTTATTGGGATGGTGTTCAAAAACTATTGATAAGGCAAATCGTTTTGTATTCAGAATACAAGACGACAAACTCGAAATACTTCAGTGCCGAACACATTATACAGAAGCCAAAGAGCAATAATAAGGAGCGCAGGTCTGCGCTCTATTTTTTTTGAGATTCTTGTGTTTGTCACTTCTTTTGCCTGGTGTTCTTTGACTTTTGGATTATTGACCTTATAGCTTGCAAAATCCCAAAGTTTTTCGGATTCTTTGCTTTTTTCTCGAATACTATGCTTACGACAATAACAGAAATTCCAATCAATGATAAAACAGCTTTTGCAATTTGATTTTGAATAAGGCTTGAAATCAAAAATATAAGGAATCCGATAAGCATTGTTACAAGGCTGATTCTGTTTTCTTTTTTCATTTTCAACTCCTTTGGAGCGCAGACCTGCGCTCGTATTTTGTAAGAATACATTTTAGTTCTTCCTGAAAACTCATAAACCGTGTTTCCTTGCATTTTTCAAGCTCCGGAAAATTATCAGTTACACAGGAAACTATCAGGGCAAGCAGATTGTCTGCAGAACGAAGTTCTTTTTCATACAGCTTATGATTTTCCTTTTCAGGACTTATCCAGTAATTTCTTGGCAGTGTTTTTACCGATGTTGCAGTAATATCATCCATTTCAAAACTCCTTTGGAGCGCAGACCTGCGCTCCATTAATTCAAAATGTATTTAATCTCTGTAATCAGATTGTGCAGAAAGTATCTTGCCTGTCTTAATGCGTTTCTTATTTCGGGCATCAGGCTGATAATAAAGACAATTGCAAACACTAGAAGCACAATGCTGATAATTTTTCTAATCTTATAAAACATAATTTACTCGTACAATCGGAGCGCAGACCTGCGCTCCAAATTGTTGATTCTCCCACCCACCTAAGAGCGCAGATCTGCGCTCGATGTTAAAACTTAAATTCAATTTTGCCTTTTTCATAAGCAAGCTTAGCTGAAAACTGCTTTTGAGTTTTTGCACTTGTCATTTTTTTTGTTCCAGTCTGTTTGCCTGAAATCAAAAGCTTTACATCATTTACAGAGATATTTGCGCCACAAATATTCTTTGCTATGGAAAACTTACACCCGTTCTTGTAATCACTGCAGTAATAACAGTTTTTACCTTCAAGAACTTCCGCCTTGCGGCATATAGGACATTGTCCTATTTCGTTGGTTTTCCAGGTATCAGTAATCGTAATTTTTGGAATCTCTGTCGTGATGAAATTCTTAATTGATTGCAGGAACTTTTCAGGCTCAGTCTGTAACTGTTCTTCCCATCTTGTAGTTGTCGAAAGACTTATAAAGTCTTTTAGACAAGGTATTTTGATTACTGTTTCAATCAGGAACTCACCTTGTTTTGTAATCAGTAACTGTTGTCCTTTCTGTTCGATGTACTGGCGGTCTATAAGTTCTTTTATGATTCCTGCACGTGTGGCAGGTGTTCCAAGTCCTACAAGCTTTGCAACCTTTTCAACATCTTCAGATTTTGGATTTTCCATAAGTGCAAGAATTGTAGCATTTGTAAAATGCTTTTTAGGTTGTGTCTGCTTTGAAAGAATTGAAGTTTCAATAATCGGTAAAAGCTCATTTTCCTGCAAGTCTGTTGGAAATGTTTCAATTTGTTTTTCATCTTCATTATCTGATTCAGAAGTGTTTTTCCAGCCTTTATTGATGTATGAGCGGCCTTTACCGATAAAAGCCATATTATCTTTTTCAGCATTTACGGTTATTGAATTGTAAACACAGGCAGGCATTATTGTCTGAAAGAAACGAAGCAGAACGGCATTGTAGACATTCTTTTCATTTTCGCCTGCTTCCTTTGGAATCGGCTTCAATGGAATCAAAGCATGATGGTCTGTAAGCTTTGCAGTATTGAAAAGCCTTTTATTATCAGAGCTTATTTTTGAAGTATCGCAGTTCTTCGCAAGCTCCGGATATTCTTTTGAAAGCAGAGCAAACTTGCTTTTGAAAAGCTCCACATTTTCATCACCAAGAACAACGGAAGGTGTGCGAGGATAGGAAAGGCATTTGTATTTTTCATAAAGCACCTGAGCAGTATCAAGCGTCTGTTGTGGTGTAAGATGATATTTATTCGAGCAGTATTTTTGAAGTCCTGTAATGTTGAAAAGCTGAGGAGCGTTTTCAGTTTTTTCTGTTGTTTCAATTTTTGTAATTTTATGCTTATCCTGGTCTGTAAGCTTGTCAGTCAGAAATTCAAGCTCAGTCTTATTTGCAAATCTGTCTGAATCATCTTTGTTGTAGTAAAGTGAAAAGTCAAAGTTTCCTTTTCGTACTTTACATACAAGCTGATAATAATCTTGTGGTATGAAGTTTTTGATATTTTTATCACGGAGATATATCACACCAAGTATTGCAGTCTGCACACGACCGAAAGAAAAGATAGCACGGTTTCCGGTAGATACGGTAAGCAGGCGGGAGAAGTTCATACCTATAAGCCAGTCAGCATTTGCCCTGGCAAAGCCTGCTGCCTTGTAAGCTTCGTAGTATGAAAGCGGTTTTGCTTCAGCAAGTCCTTTACGAACTACATCAGGAGTAAGCGCTTCGCTTACCCAGAAACGCTTTGCGTTCTCATAATTTTTAAAGCCGACATAATCGAGAATCTCAGCTCCGATGACTTCGCCCTCACGCTCTGCATCAGTTGCAAGAATGAATTCTGATGAATCAAATTCTTTGAAGCATTTCTTGATTTGGTGTAACACATCTTTTGTAACTGGATTTTCTTTGTAAAGAAATTTCTGAGGGTTGATAGGTAAGTCCTTTAATGAATCCTTCCAGGACTTCCATTTAGAATCATATTCTTCCGGCATGAGCGAAATCAATAAATGACCTCTTGCAGAAAGAACGCAATCTTTTCCTGAGATCCAAATTCCGTTTTGTAATTTGAATCGACCTAATGCTTTCGCAATGTCAGTAGCCACGCTCGGCTTTTCAGCAAGTATTATCATACTTCTATAATGATACATATTTTCAAACTTGACAATATGTCTAGTCTGTTATAGTATTAGTTAACTAAATGAAATGACACTGTATGCAAGATATAAAGCGTTTAACGCTAAATGTTATTTCTATATATTGTAATAACATATTGGTTTAACCGTGTCATTTTCGTATATCGTTTGTTTAACCTTTGTATTTGAAGCAATTATATTGGTTTAACAGATTGTTTAATTTTATTTTACGGTGTAAAATATAGTTATTGAGCGCAGGTCTGCGCTCTAAAGGAGGATTAGCTTTACAGACAATCACCAATTGACTGGAAAAAAGTCAAAGGTTTTTACGCTGAACAGGACAGAGATATACACGACAGGGTTCGTATATATTTCAGAAAGGAAAGAAAAAGTCCTGACGATTTACGACCTCTTTTAAATCTTATCAAAAAAGCAAACAGAGCTTTAGATAACTCTTATAGCAACACATCTCATTTTTCAAATTCATTCATCAACTCAAACAGACAGCAGTGTATGGCTAAATTCAGATTTGGCGAAACACTGGATGGACACAAACAATATCTGACAAAATACATGGTTCAAAAGAATAAGGATGAAGTAAAAAACAAGCCTGTTCTTTTTGGAAACGTTACGAAAGAAGAATATCTTAAACGAATCTATACAGAGAAAAAAACAGTATTTAAAAACGGCAAAACAACCTGGAAGAAAAACTCTCCATATTTTAAATGGATTTTGTCACCTGAAAAAACTCTTGATGATGATGTGTTGCAGGAGTTTACAAAAGCCTTTATGACAAGGCTCGGACAGATTTCAGGATATGAGTTTATGTATCAGGCGGCAATCCATAGAGATACTGCACATCCACACGTACACATTGTAATTAACGGTGTTGATATGAACGGTAAGGTTTTGAAGAAAAGACCGTTTACAAAAGATGTTGTAAAAAATTATGCCCGTGAAATCTGCCAGGAAGTCTTAACTAAATTTTGTGGAGAACGTGACTATGAGCTGAAGCAGGCGGCAAGAGAGCATAGAGTTACCGCCGAACGCTGGACAGAGTTTGATCAGGTAATCAAAGAACATCTGCATAAAACAAATGAAGAAGGATACTGCGGTTATATGAAAAAGCCGTTAGACGGAGAGATTAAAGCCAGACTTGATTTTCTTGAAAAGCTTCAGCTTGCAGAATACAAAGATAATAAATATTTTCTTAAAAGCAATTTTGAAGAAATGCTTCACGTGTATGGAAGATACAACACTTTCCGGGATGCAGAAAAGTATGTTACCAACAATTCAGACCTGCAATTCTATAAACCAGAAATGGGAGAGATTCATGGAACTGTACGGCACGTGTATACGATGAATGACGAAGAAGTATGGACTAATGGTGTCGTACTGGAAGCTGAAAACGGAAAGTTTTATTTTGTTCCGTCATACAATCCAATCTATGACAAAGAAGGTAGCAAAGTGAAAATTTCACAAAAGAAGCCTGATGGAGATAACAGACGCAAAGAGCAGACTGTTATTGAAAAAGTTCAGGAAGAAGATTGGGATATTGAAAGGGAGTAATGGAAATGGATTTGTTTTGGGTAAATGTGTTAATTCTTATAATTGGGTTAATTATTTGGTGGAAAGTAAATTGTGGTGAATAAAAAAATGGAGCGCAGACCTGCGCTCGAAGGAGATGTAAATGAAAAATAACTCTGATGAAATGATAAAAAATCTTGAATTCATGAAAACTCCATTGGGAAAAAAGTCTGTCTTAAATCAAGATGAATGGAATTACGTACATAGTAATAGTTTCAAAAATGTATATGGAGATTGGGAATCAAAAGTAAAAAAAGATTTTCTTCTAAGTAATAATACAGTTGCTGAACTTACTGGAAATGAATTTTCAAAAATTGAAGGTATGTCTTTAACTGACCAGGTAGAAAAATATTTTTCATCATTTGGAAATACAGTTTCTTCACCGTTTTTTGGCAATGTTATTTTAGAAGGTGCAGACAGTAGTCTTGCTCACGGTATGGGAAGACTCAAAGCTGTTGCTTATGCTGGTGTAAAAGATGTAATTGAAAATGGTGTAATTATAGATGCGGATTGCAATCATAAAGAAAGAGGATACAATTCTTTTATTGTAGCAGCACCAATAAAAATAAATGATGAAAACTATATTTGTGAAGTAGTCTTGAAACAGAATTTAAAAGAAACAAAGTTCTATTTGCATGAAGTAACAGAGCAAAAAAAATTCCTTGAAAGAGCTTTTGTAACAAATTCGGCTCAAAAGCCTGCTCATCAAGGAACAATTTTAAGTATACTTAATAAAGTTCTTGATGTCAATGATAAAGTTATTTGTCCTATGAATGAAAACGGAGAGCCAAATAAACTTTTTATTCAAAAAGATATGGAAAATAGAATTCTGAAACAAAACACAAAGGAAAACGTATCGCTCTCCAAACCAATAACCCTGGTCGTAACTCAATACGATGATAAACATAATCCCATAACTGATAACAATGGAAATCCTGTTACTGCTACGCTGCATTGTAATAAAGGACTTGGTGTCACTTTGGGAACTCTCGTACATCGTAATGCGGTTTTGGAGCGTGATAATGAATTATTACGTAAGCAACTTAATATGTATCAAAAAAAAGATAGTATATCACCATCAGATGATGAAATTGAAAGATAAGAGCGCAGTTCTGCGCTCGGTACAATAAAAGGAGGTTATAGCTTTTATTTCACAATGACAAAAGAGATTATCTGAAAGATAGTCCGGACAAACTAAAAATTAAGCTCAGATGGCAGTTCTTGCGCTATGCAATTCCTATTACGTTTGCAGTTATCGGACTGTTTACAACAACACAGGTATTTGCAAAAAGTATGAATTATGACACAAAGATTTGTGGAAATCCGTTGTTTTATTTCTACGGAAAACCTGTATTCAATCCAGTGTTTTATTTTCTTTCGATGTTCAAATACATCTATCATGAGCAGTTTGTACCGTATTATCTTAATTCAATTGTGTATTTCCTGTACTTTGGAATTGCGGCACTCTTGATTGCAATTATATGGACAATGATTATCAATTACATCAAGAATCATGAAGGTAACTGGCACGGTACGGCACGTTTTGCAGAAAAGCGTGACTTGAAGAAAAATGGACTTCTTAAAAAAGAAGGTATTGTATGCGGACAGACAAATGACGCTATTATAAAGGTTGATAAATACGATAGTGCAGTACATCTTAAAAGTGTTCATGAAGGAACATTAATCTGCCATTCGGGCAAGATGCATACTCTGCTTCTCGGCCCATCTGGCGAAGGTAAATCATTTGTCATTATTCCTACTATTTGGAACTTCAAAGGACATCAGATTATATTTGACCCAAAAAGCGAAAACTTTAATATCACAAGCCGAGAAAAAAGCCGCTATTCTCGTGTTATCAGATTCAGTCCAACAAAAGAAGATTCTGCTCATTACAATCCTGTTGAGGATTGTATGCGTGAAGGTTTGGCTTATGCTT
This sequence comes from Treponema sp., assembly GCA_016293915.1. GTDB lineage: Bacteria > Spirochaetota > Spirochaetia > Treponematales > Treponemataceae > Treponema_D. The sequence goes on from JAEDCY010000002.1 coordinate 22,706, forward strand.
TCCGTGATTCAGACCAAATGGCTAATATCCTTTTTGCTCCGGCAAAAGAATCCAGTACAGGTTCAGAAAACGGAGAATACTTTACTCAGTCAGGTAAATCTTTTGTTACAGCAGCACTTATGCACATTCGCTATTCTGATTATCCTGAAAAGAATCTGGGTGGAATCCGTGATTTCTTTGCTAACGGAAACGAAAGCGAGCTTGAAGCTCTTATGCAGGGAAAAGGTGAAGCCAGTGGTGCGCTCGGTGTTTCTCAGGTAAAGGAAATGATGGCAACAAAGCATTATTTCATTATCAATGAAAATATGTACAAGAGAAACAAAGCAAAGTTTGATAAGCTCGGCTTGAAAGTTGGCGACAAGTACTATGACCCTGAATTACAGAAGCTCGTACTAAAAGGCGCAAGCGATATTATGCAGACTAATGCAAAGGAAAAAGCTTCTGTTTGGAAAACTATTGCTACAAAAATCCGTGATTTTGACGACCCGAATATCCGTACTAATATGGGAAGTTGTGATTTTAGTATTCAGGATTTTATAGATTCTACAGAGCCTATCTGCCTTTATCTTTGTGTTCCAAACTCTGATGTAGACCGTATCAGTGCAGTTTTCCGCCTGTTCATTACGGCTATTCTTATGCGTCTTACAGAAAACGATTCATCATTTGGTAAAGCTGAACTAAAAATACCGCTTCTCTTACTTCTTGATGAATTTCCGATTCTCGGAACGTTCTCCATACTTGCAAAAGAAATGGGTATTTTACGTTCGTATAATGTATTTGTAATGATTGTCTGTCAGTCGCTTAATCAGATTGTAGACCGTTACGGACAACATCATCCTTTTTTGGATCACTGTTCGTGTCATATTGTCTATGCGCCAGGTGAAGTTCATGACGCTGAATACTTTTCAAAACGTATGGGAAATGAAACTGTACATCAGTCTAAGATTTCAAGAAGCGGCGGAATAAAGATTGCAAGTGATAATAACGTCAATTATTCAGATAATGATTTTTCACGGCCGCTTATGGATAGCGCTGATATTCAGCGTTTACCAAGTAATCAGGCTTTGATTATGGTTCGTGGTATGCAGCCGTATATTGCAAAGAAAATACCTTACTATCAGGACTCAAGATTCAAGCATTTAATGGGAGAAGCTCTTTCCTGGGATGAAGTTTTTGCAGATGTTGCAGGACTTCCTTCGCAGGTTCGTAAACGTCAGAAAGCAAAAGAGAATCTTGAAAAGCTTGAAAAAACACCTGCTGTCTATATGACAGGCGATGATAGTGCAGTTTATAACGAGCTTTATACTTCAAGTGAAGATATGGAACTTGCAGAAGAAGCTTACAACGAATTCCATAATCTTGATTACAACGATTTTTATTCAGCTGTACCTAAAGATATAAATTATCAGGTAGCTGATAATACTGGTAATAGCAATAAAATATCAGAAAATTTAAATGACGATCCTGATGAAGAAGAATATGAATATAACTCTGAATCTGAAGATGAAGAAAGTACGGAGGGCATTTTCTAATGAAAACTACAACATCTTTTATCGGAATAAAAGTAGACAGCGATTTACACGAAGCAATAAAAGCTAAAGCTCAGCTTGAACAAATGAATGTGTCTGATTTACTAAGACGGGCAATTGTTGAATATTTGAATCGTGATATAAATGTTTCTAATGAAATTTTAGGTACATTGGAACAGATAAATAAAAATGTAAAAAGTTGTAACGACCGTTATGTGCTTTTTCATTCTTTATTCCTGCACTTCCTAAAATATTATTTTGCAATAAGCAAAAGTGAGCTTGATAAATGGGTATCTCCTGACCATAAGAAAGAGAATACACTTATAATGCGTAATAATATTATGAGTAAGGGGGCAGAATATCGTGATTCTTTTGTAGATAATTTTAGAAATGAAAATAAACATTTGCGTTCACTTATTGATAAAATGCTGCTTGAATTAACAACAGAGCCAGTATCTTCAAACGATTCTACACAACAGGGGGTACAGTAATTGAACGAAACAATGTCAGTTCCATTGCAGACAGCAGAAGAACTTCGCCAGGAAAGAATGTTAAATAATCTTCTTCGCGATGATATGAAACAGTTTATTCCATATCTTGAAGATGATACAACTACAGATATTGCAGTATTGGATAGCGGAGAAATGATTGTAAGTCATTTTGGAACTGGCAGGTGTTTTACTGATATATTTATAGAACCGTATATTACTGAACGTATTATAAAGGCTACATCATCTTTGATAGAACAGGATATAGAATGGAATTCACGGTTTCCCGTTCTTGAAGGTGTTATTCCTAAATATAAAGCTCGTATTACAGGTTTTGTTCGACCTAATGTAATAAGACCTGAATTACAGTTGAGAATGCCCTGTAAATGCATTTATTCTCTTGAACAGTACGTTCAGGATAAAAGAATGACAAAGGAACAGTATGATGTTATTATTAGAACGATTAAGGAACGAGGAAATATCATCGTCAGTGGTTCTACTGGAAGCGGCAAAACAACCTGTACAAATGCGATTTTAAAGAAAATGGAGGAATTCACTCCTGACGATAATTTTTATATTGTAGAAGATACACCAGAGCTACAATGTAATGCAAGGATGAAAACTACTCTTTGGATTCCAAAGAGTTATGCGGCAAAAGCAGTAGAGGAGTCTCTGCGGTTTTCGCCTGATAGAATTATTTTTGGGGAGGTGCGAAGCGGTGTTGTCATGCGTGAGCTTTTGGACGCTTGGCGAACTGGACACCCAGGTAATGTTACAACTTTACACGCAAATGACGGTAAAAGCACGTTATTGCGTATTAAAAGTATGTTGGGTACAGGAGATATTGAAATGGCAAATCATTTGGCAGATGTAATATCTTTGGTTGTACATCTTAAAAAAGGAACAAGTGGGCCGTTTGTAGATGAATTGTTTCCTGTTACTGAGGAAACAGATGATTTTCTTACTGCCATTGTTCAAAATAATTTAGGCTGATTTAATTAAGGAGGAATAGCTTAAAAAATTAATTTCGACAGAACTTAATAGTTCTAAATCATTTCTTTCAACTTTGTTTGCAGATAAAAAGACTGTAAAGTCTGCTATCTGTATTCTTTTTATTGCACTTTTCTGTTCATCAGGCTTGTTTGCACAATCTTCAGGTGATGGAATTGCTGTTCTTGATAATGCAGGTCAGAGTATTCTTGATCTTGTCGGTGCTAAGTGGGTAAAAGCATTACTTGTTGTTGCATTAATCGTTGAGTTTGGTGTAATTGCTTTTGGTAACGCACAAGGCGAGGGTGGAATGGTTAAAAAAGTTCTTCCCTGGATTATCGGCACAGCAGGTATTCTTGGTGCAACTTCAATCGTAAATTTCTTTTTTGGAAGTGTTACTCAGGAAGCTCTCTCAATGGCAACAGACGTTGTACAAACGTTTGTCGGGTAGTCGTATAAGCGCAGGTTGAACCAGTTTTTACAAACTGGTGACCTGCGCTTATTGTATTTTATAGCGCAGGTCTGCGCTAAGGAGATTTGTTTTGAAAGAAGAAGATTATAGCTTACCAGTTCATACTTCACTTATGGAAAAAAAACAATTATTAGGAATCGGGCAGGCTGCTTTTTATACAATTCTTTTTATTACTCTTATGCTTACTGCATTAGTAAGTTTTTATTGTATTGGTATAGGAATTGTTGCAATTTTAATCTGCAGACGGCTTTGTAAAAACGAACCTATGCTTATAGAATTTCTTTTTGAAAATCTCATGCAACAGGATGTTTATGAGGGATAATTATGAAACCATTAAACTTTAAATTTTATAAAAGAAATAAAGCTGAGCTTTCTTCATTGTGTCCGTGGATAGTTATGGCAGACGAAGGAATTGTTAAATTAAAAGGCGAGGCTCTTACCTGCGCTTATGAATTTATTGCTCCTGATATTGCAAGTGCTTCTTTAGGGAAAATTAATACAATCTCTAATATGTTTAATAATGCAATGATTCAGCTCGGAGCTAACTGGACTATACAATTTGAACTTCAGCGCAGTCAGAGTAATTTTTATCCAGGAAGCAGTTTTGATAATTTTACCGGATATTTGATTGACAGAGAAAGAGAGCTTAATTTTACATATCAGAAAAATCATTATAAAAACAGATATTTTTTGATTTTTACTTATTTTTTACCTCGTCAGGTAGAAGCTAAAGTAAAGCATTTTGTTATGAAAAGTAATAATACTGACGAAGATAAAGATTTTAAGAACTTACAGAATGAAATTAAAAATTTCAAAATGCACACGCATAAAGTCGCATCAGTACTTGGTTCAATAATGTATGTCAAAAAATTGAACAGTAATGAGTTACTTGAACTTATTCATTCTTCTGTAAGTCTTGAATGGCATAAAATGGTGTATCCGGAAGATCACCATATTTTTATTGATAATGTAGTAACAGACCAGAATCTTGAAAATTCTATGCCGTTGAAACTCGGCAAATACTATATACCTATTGTTGCAGTTAACAGTTTTCCTTCGTTTACTTTACCTGCAATGTTTGATGTTATAAATAAAGTAAACTGCGAACTTCGTTGGAGTACACGTTTATGTTGTTATTCTAAACAGGAAGCTTATAAGATAATTGAAGGTACTGAAAAAAGATTCCATTCTGCAAGAAAGAGTATAGGTCAGCTTGTAATGGAATCTACATTGCATACAGAAAGTACACGAGAAAACTCTGCTGCACTTGCAGAAGAAGGTGATGCCGCAGATGCTAAAGTAGAGCTTACAATGGGAAGCTTAGGATATGGCGATTATTGTTCAAATGTAATGGTTTGGGATGAAGATATAGAACTTGCAGAAGAAAAAGCACAGAATGTGGCAGGCTTAATTTCAGCTTGTGGATTTTCTACGAAAATCGAAAGTTTAAATGCACTGCAGGCTTTTTTGTCTATGCAACCTGGCAATATCTATGCAAACAGAAGAACGTTATTCTGTTCTACTGGCAATGTAAGTCATATTATACCGATTTCTTCCGTATGGTCAGGACTTACAGAAAATAATTTTATGAAAGATGTTTGTGGAGAATCTCACCCTCATGTAGTCTGCGATACAGAGTTTGATATTCCGTTCTATTTGAATCTGAATGTACGTGATGTGGGGCATACCTGGATAAGCGGTCGTACTGGTGCAGGAAAATCAACTTTACTTGCTTTGCTTGAAGCTCAATGGCTGAAATATCCTAATAATCAGGTAATCATATTTGATAAAGACCGTTCAGCTCGTAATCTTACAATGTGTTGTGGTGGAATCTATATTGAGCCTGGAAAAGATGAAGTTTCTTTTCAACCGCTTGCCGAAATTGATACTTTTGAAGGGCAGACATGGGCAACAGAGTTTATTGAAATACTTTTAGCAGAACAGAAAGTAGAAGTTACGGCAGGTATGCGTAAAGCAATTTTTGAAGCAATAAAATTGCTTTCTACGAAAGATTTAATGTCAAGAACGCTAACTTCTTTTGCACAATATTGTAGTTATCAAAATCCGGAAACTCAGAACAATGATATTGTTGACGGAATTGCGCCTTATGTTCTTGGCGGACAGTATGGAAATCTTTTTGATAACGATAACTCTAACATTACTCTTTCTTCCTGGACAATGTTTGAAATGGGAACATTAATGAATATGGCAAAAGGTGCTGTCGCTCCGGCTCTTGATTATCTGTTTCTGCAGTGTGAAAAGAAGTTTACAGGTAGACCGACCTTACTTGTTCTTGATGAAGCCTGGTTATTTTTTAAAAATGAGCTTTTTGCAAAAAAGATTGTTGAATGGCTTAAAGTGTTACGAAAGAAAAATGTATTTGTTGTTTTTGCAACCCAGGAAATTGATGATGCTTCAAAAAGTGAAATTGCAAGCACTCTTGTAAGCCAATGTGTAACTAAAATCTATCTTGCAGATGAAGAAGCCCTTACACCTATGAATAAAGAAGCTTATAGAAAGTTTGGACTTGAAGATTCTGAAATAAATCTACTTTCTAAATTACAGAAGAAGATGGATTATTTTTATAAATCTTCAATGGGTACAAGACGTTTTCAACTTTCATTAGACGAGCTTCAACTTGCTATACTTACCTGTAATTCAGAAGAACACAAACTTCTTGATAAACTTGAAGAAAAGTTCGGCAAGAATACAGGAAAAGAACTTGTCGAAGAAATTTTGAAAGCAAAAGGTATTGAGTATAAGTACCTTACAAATGGTAACGTAGCATAAAAGCAAGCGCAGGTCTGCGCTTAAAGAAAAATAAAAAGGAGAAGTCTTATGAAAAAGAAATTTCTTTCAATCGGTTTTGTATTATTTATACTAATGCAAAATTTAATTGCGGCAGGTGCGCCTGTATTTGATGCTGTTATGAATACAAATTTTGTTACTGAAATGGTTACATCACTTACAAAACTGTATGAAATGTACGATCAGACTATGAATCAGATTGAAATGATTCAGCAGAAATACGAGCAGATGCAGTTTTACATTGACAGAGCCGCTAACTGGCAATGGCAGAATATTCAATGGGATGGTGACCTTGATTTTCGTGATGAAATAACACAGGCAACAAAGCAGGTAAACCGTCAGCTTACTAACATTCGAAAAATTCGTAACTCCCTTACTTCTAATACTGTATCCTGGGGAGGACAATCTTTCAGTCTTGCATCTCTTGCAGGTGTTGAAATTGAAGGGCAGGGAAATCTTAAGGATTTTGTAAAAGAAGGCAATGATTATTATGCAGAAGGTTTTAGAAAGGCGGCTCAATATTTGGCAGAAGGTGTTCCTGAAAATGAAGCTCGTTATGTTTGGGCAAAATATGGTTTAAGTCCTGCTAATTATAATATGGTTAGAGAAGTTGAAAAAAAAGTAAAAGAAAAAGCCGGAACTCTTATTGCTTATGTTGAGGATTCTCCTGAAAAAAAAGAAATAGATGAAAAACAAATGGAAGTAATTGAAAATATTATGAAGATGCTTCAGCAACAGGGCGCAACTCCCGACCAAATTGCTTCTGTACAGGCTATGCTTCAGGAACAGACTATTTTCTCTTTGAAAGGAATTGAAACAAAGCTTGAACAGGCTATTGGATATATTGCATGGTATAATCAGCTTCTTGCACAAAAAGAAGAATCTGAAAAACAGTCAAAGATTGAAAAAATGCAGGAAGAAGAAAAAAACACAATTTCTTCATTTTTTTAATTATTTATAAATTTAGTTTTTAAGGAGGTAGTAGCTTAAAACTTTATTTAACAGATTAACTGGTTTCTTTTTGATTGTTGTATCACTATTTTTTGCTTCTTGTAGTTTTTTTTCTGATGGTGATTTAACTCCTGCCGTTGCTCTCGTTACTGAACTAAAATTAAGCAAACAAAAGTTTGATATTAAGGTCGGTAGCATCGATTATATCGAAGTAACGTATAAACCTGAACTTGCAGTTTATCTTCCAACGTTTACTTATGATGAAAATAAAATCGAAGTAACTGTACAACCAAATGGACTTGTAATAAAAGGATTGGAAGAAGGTCAGACTGAACTTACAGTTGCAAGTGGTTTTGCTTCTGCGACCTGTATTATTACTGTATCAGGATATGAACAGGGGTATGAAAAAGTTGTTGAGCCTTATTTGTATTCAAATACAAATATCATACAGCTTAGTCCTGGTATGTCAGAAAAGGTATATGCTTCGCTTTATGGTGGAGATGCCAGTGACATTAATAATTATACCTGGACTGTAGATGATTCTAATGTCTGTTCAATTTCGCCATCAGGACAATATTGTCTTATTAAAGGTGTTTCTGAAGGTTATACAAGAGTAAAAATAACTCATACTAAATCAGCTTATCCATATTATATGGGAGTGTATGTTTATAATGACCCTTCAAAAGCAACTTACATAACTACATCTGATAATATTATAACAATGAATCAAGATGATGCAGAACGTACTGTTACTGTAAGTCTTGTAAATGGACTTGAAAGTTCACAAGATAGTTCTTTCTCCTGGCAGGTTATTAATGAAGGCAACAGCGAAATACCTGTTACTGTAAACTGTAATGGTAATAAAGCAGTTGTAACTCCGAAGAAAAGTGGAGTAAGCGGAACTTGTACAATTAGAGTTACACATCCAGATGCAACTTATCCTTTGGATATTCTCTGCCGTATTATAACGATTGTAAAGAATGTTTATATTGAGCCTGATTTATCAATCGTAAATCTTAATGGTGCAAAAGAGGAAAGCCTTACTTCAAAACTGATGAATATAAACGTAAGTGAATATTCACAAAATGATTTTACTTATGAAGTTTTGAATACTGATGTTGCTTCAATTGTAGAATCTATAGGTAATGTTGTATATCTGAAAGGGTTAAAAAATGGTTCAACAAAACTCGTTGTCAGCCATCCAAAATCAGCATATACAAGAGAAGTTTTACTAATCTCTAGTGGTCAGCTTGTAGATGCTATAGACGCTTCCTGTTATATTACAACATCAGACAATTACATACGTACAAAAGTCGGTAATACTCCTTCGGAAGTAAATATAAGCTTAAGAGGTGGTAGAGAAGGTGATGAAAACAACTTTACATGGACTGTAAGAAGTTCTGCAGCGGATGGAAGTAATACTGATGTAATTGCACTTGATACACCTACTGGCGAGGTTGTATCAACAAGAGCAGCTGCACAAGTTTTCTCTTATGGAAAAGCATTTATAACACCATTAAAAGAAGGTACAGCCGTAATTGAAATAACACATCCAAAGATTCTTTATCCTACAGAAATCCTTGTAAAAGTTCTTCCTGAAACTGCCATTCTTGATGAACCTTTATATTTCAAGGGAGATGGTCTTGTTCGTGTCTTAAATGGTACATCTTGTGATTATACAGTTTCCCTAAATGGTAATTCTAAGAAGCCAACAGATAACCAGTCTATAAAATGGTCTATTGACGATGCAAGATTATCAGTAGTAGGAAATGAAGATAAGGCTAAAATTAATGCGCCTTCACTTGGTGTTGGTTCAACAATTTCACATTTATCTATTTCACATCCAAAAGTTGAATATCCTAAATCAGTAGTAGTTCTTACAGCTGATGATGAAGTTACTTTGATGAACATGAAGGCTTTGTACACAGATAAGAATTATTATAATCTTGAAGTTGGTAGAACAATAACTTTTAATTGTGAAACAGTAGGTTTTGAAGCAACAGATGAAAATGGAAACTATGTTCCATATGATTTTAGTTTGTTTAATTGGTCAGTTGAACGGACTGGTATAATTGATATTCAGGTATTTGATTTAGACAAGAGGGTAGTTAGTGTTACTGCATTAAAAGCAGGTACAACTAAACTCACTGCTTCTTTTGAAGGTTATGAATGTGTATTTACAATAACAGTTTATCCTGTCGGAGCAATGCAGATTGACCCTGAAATCTATTTTACAACTACACAGAATGTAGTTTGCTTAAATCCAGGCACAGCTTCAATTGTAAAAGTTTCCGCAATAAATATGTCGTCATTACTCTGTTCTGAAATTGAGTGGAGAAACAGTGATGATTCTGTATGTTCTGTTGTAGGTAATGGAACTTCTGCAACAATAACTGCTATAAAAGATGGTGAATCTGTAATATCTGTTTATCATTCACAAAGCCAGAATACATTAAAGATTTATGTAAGAGTTGGTAGCGAATATGTAATGAAAAATGCAACGCCTATATACATATCTGCACAAGATGTTATAACAATGCTTCGTGATGATGGTGCGCAGAAAATTCAGGCGGTACTTGTAAATTATAACGGTAATGATGGTGACCATTTTGATTTTACAATTGATAATACATCAGTTGCAAAAATCAGCGCAAAATCAAATAACGGTATTGCTTACGTATCACCTGTCGGAAGCGGACAGGCAGAAGTTACAATTACAAATACACTTACAGAGCTTACTAAAAAAGTTCTTATTATAGTTGGAAACAGTGCGGAAGAATTAGCAGGTCTTACATACCTTACTACTTCTAATAACGTTGTTTCTATCGGACAGGGAAAAACTCGTACTGTAAGTGTAAATGTTATAAACTCTGAGGATATAGTTCTTGACGGTTATTCCTGGACAAGTAGTGATTACAGTATTGCAGATGTTGTATCAAACGGCTCAACTGCTTCTATCAGGGCTAACAGTATTGGAACTGCAATTATTACAGTACGTAATACTTCCTGCAAATATCCTCTTGAAATAATCGTTCATGTAGTTGACCCGATTACTGCAACTGCACATCCTTATATTCAGCTTAATTCTAGTGTTTTGCTTCAGCAGGTAGATAATACGTACAGTTCCATTACTGCAGAACTTGTTGGTGGTACAGATGCTGATAAATCTTCATTTGTTTGGGATACGAATGATTCATCAATATGTACTGTATACGGTCAGAATGATGTAGGAAAAATTAAAGCTGTAAAAGAAGGCACAACTTACGTTACTGTTTCACATCCAAAAGCTGATTATTCTGCACAGTTACTAGTTGTCTGCGAAAAGAAATCTGAATCAGAATGTTATATATCTGTTCCTTCAAGTATCATTAATATGAAGCCAACAGATGATAGTACATCAATAACTGCATCTCTTATTAATGGAGATGTAAACGATAAATATAACTTCAAATGGTCACTTGATGTTTATGACATTATTGATTTCCAGTATTCTGCAAATGTATGTACTATTAAGCCAAAACAGTCAGGTACAACTACAATAACTATATCACATCCAAAAGCTGATTATGACCAGCAGATTATTGTAAACGTGCAAGAATATTCAACATTCTCTTTCCCATCTACAAATATTACATTGACACAGGGTGAAGTGAAATTTGTTAATATGCAAGTTCCGAATACTTCTGTAAAAACCCACATTGAATATTTTGTAAAGAATGAAAAAATCTGTTCTATATCTGGAACAAAACAGGTAGCACAGATTACAGGAATTGGAAGTGGTTCTACAACAGTAACTGCAAAACTGATCGCGACTAATACAGGTAGTGAGCAGGCATCTTCTGATATGATGGTTTATGTAAAAGAAAGAGAAGTTACAGACGCTTATATTACATCTACTTCAACAATCTACACAATCAATAAGGGCAAATCTCAAACTTTAACGGCTACAATTACAGGTACAGATATTACATCATCTGACCAGGCTGATTTAAAGTGGTCTACTTCTGATAGTGATATTGTTGAAGTTACAGGATTGAATACAAGCGGCTTTGTAAGAGGCAAATCTATTTATGTGACAGCAAAGCAGGCCGGTGAAGCAATAATTACCTGTTCACATGAAAAAGCTTCTTCAGTTCTTGAATTCTATGTTGTTGTTCCCGGCTCTGATAAAAAGATTGTAACATTGGATAAATCTTATATTACAGTTATTAAAGGTAGTTCAGGTTCTGCACTTACTGCAAATATTGAAAATGCAGAAAGTAACGATGATTATAATAAACTGCAATGGTCTTGTATTGGAGGAAATGGTGTAGACGGTTCTTCAATTGCCCGAATTATGGGAAGTGGTAAGAATGTACAGATTTATCCTATTTCTCCTGGTGAAGTTACAGTTTATGCACAGTTACCTGATTCAGATTCTGTAGGACAGTGTACTGTTATCGTTCAGGCAGGCAAGAGCTTTACTCTTGAAAACTCAGGTGTAAAGGTAGCCCCTTGTCAGACTAAGACATTAAACTATAAAGTAAGTCCTTATAATGCAATCATTACCTGGATACGTAATAGTGAAGATGATTATTTTGACTATAAGGATTTAGGTTGCGATGAAAATGGAAACGGAAAGGTTGAAATTACAGGACTAAAAGAAGGGCAGGGGCTTCTTATGGCATCTACCGATGGAGGAGCTACTGGAAGATTAATAATTAAATGCGGTTGGTCTTACCTTTTCAATATTAAAGGAACAACATCATTTAATATTACTCCTGCAGATGTTCTGACTTATGATTATACTGTTTCTCCACCTGATGCAGAGATTACCGTTGAATCTCCATATTCAGATTATTTTATTTACTCTGTAGACCAGAGAGGTTCAGATGAATCTGTAGAAACCAGTGGTTCTAGTTATGGTACTATTACAATTACACCAACAAAAGAATGTGGAGATAAGATGGAAATTACCATAAGAGCCAAGAATAAATACAACGATGAAGTTGTTGGCGAAAAGGTAATAAGAGGATTCTGTAAGTACGGTAAACTACCAGCTCAGATAACTGCAGATTCAAGGACACGTGGTAGATGGTCTTCTTTGAATAACGGAGTTTTGACGCTCGGTGACGGTGAAGAATATTCTTTACAGGTTGGAATTAAAGGAAGTGGCTATAATGGACACATTGAAAAGGTAGAATTCAAATGTAATGATACTTCATTGTCTAGTATTATAAGTCAAACTTCTACTTCGGTAGGTAATGACCAATGTCTTTTCAAAATAAGTCATGGTACAGATATGATTGACCAGCGAACAGGTTATACTATTAACCATCTTTATGTAGACCCTAGTTATCCATCTTGGGATGACATGATGAGCTATGGATGGTATAGTGCTATGTTAGTTCATCAGATGGGACAGAGTAATGAATTTACTTATAAAAATGGTATGCTTAGACTTTTCAAACCTGATGGAATAAACTGTCATATGGGGTATTATGCTGATGATTATATAGGATGTATTGGTAGTGATTCATATTCAGTTGGTAATGATTTAGTTAATAAAGATAAGGATGGTAATTTTATAAAAACTGAAAATTTAAAAGAAGCTACTGATTGGCGAGGAAGATTTATTACTACTTCTGAATTAAAAAACAATCCTTGGTTGTATTGTCCTGGTACTGTAGTTTCAGATAATATAGTGGTTTTTAAAGTAAATTGGTCAGATATTGAAAATGGAACTTATAAAAATGGAAATTATGGTGACCCTCTTTGTCTTGTTGAACCTCATATTATAGGCTCTCATGTTGATGCAACTGAAGATACTTGGACTTCATCAGATGATACTGTAAGAGAATCTCGTCAAATTGGTACTATCGAAATTACCATTATTCATAATGGTAAGACAGAAAAAGCTGATTTAACGATTCCAGTCTATCTTGAAACAAGAAACTGTCCCTGCCAGTAATTATTAATTAAAGTATAAAAAAAAGGGAGATCCCGTTGACGAGACCACTGAAAAAAGTCTCCGTTGGGAACTCCCTTTTTTTGTAGTTAATTTTACACAATATTAATTTTTATTGTTTACGGAACGTAAGTGTTTTATTGTAATCAAAATAATTAGTAAGTCTTAGTGTCTGTAAATCTGACGAAAATGAATACGTTGCTGTACATGAACTACCATGACCTGAAAAATAAATTCTATTTGCAGATTTTACTTCCCAATTGATTGTTGTAGAACCGCTACTTGGATATTTTGAATTTGATTGTAAACTAGTTCCATCTGAACTGAACTCAATTGTATCAATTAAATATTGGTCAGTTGTTACCCATGTTCCCAAAAATCGAGTGTCATGGGCAGCAACGGTATTTTCAACTGTAACTGTCATATAATTTGAAACGTAGTTTACGGCATTTGTATTTAATGCTTTGTTCCATACCCTGAATGTAATATTACCTGTTTTACCCGAATTATCAGGAATAATACTAACACCATGTGTATTCGGAAGAATTCTAAGATTTAAGTTATTAAGATTTCCATTTTCAGCAATGTCATATCCAAACTCATCTTTGCCATTCCTCATACATTTCCAGGTATTTAAATCTTCTCCTTCGATATAAACTACGCCCGTAGGATTATTTAAATTTAAGGTATGTGTTGCAGGTAGTATTCGTAATACACGTAGCTCTGGTGTATTTGTAGGACTTTGTGGTGAGGTAGGTGTAGTTGGATTTGAAGGTGTTGAAGGACTTGTTGGTGTTTCAGGATTTGTTGGTGTAACTGGTGTTACTGGAATAACAGGTGTATTACTTGGTGTATCACAACCTGTAAAAGTAGTAAAAAGAATCAATGTTGCAATTTTTAAAATTATAAATGAATTTATTTTTTTCATATTTTATAGCACTCCTATAATTAATCGTCGGAGCGCAGGTCTGCGCTCGATTATTATTCTGCGATGAACCAATTTATAACTGGCAAAACGTCTTTTAATTTTCTTATAAGTGCAGGAGAAATAATGTTTCTTCCGTCAAGAAGATGTCCGAAATTTTGCAGATATAAAAGGCTCTTGTCACCAAAATTCTCAGTACAAAATTTTCCGAGTAATTTGTTGTTACGAAGTTGTTTCAACTTCTTAAAGTTTAAGCTTTTTGTAATATCTGTTACATATCTTTCCTTTGGAAGCGGCTCGCCTTTTTTGCCTTCGGTTTTCAGGTAAAACCAGTCCGTAGGTTCCACATACGTTAGCATTGAATATATGAAATTCAATGAAGGGGTTATATATTTTCCGGTGGCAACCTTCATAAGATAACCAACGGAAAACTGTTGATTTAGCTTTTCGTTCCAGAACTCTGTTATTTTTCTTTTATCACAAATATCTAATAAATACAACTGTCCGAGCGATAGCTCAGACCTGTCTACATACAATTTTGCCATAATACAGCACCTTTTAATCAGTATAACTGATTTTCCAAGTAATCGCCATATTCAACAATATGATTGCACCATGAAAGACTTAAAGGTTCTAAAAAGCGAAGCGAATATCTGAAATATCCGCTAACGGCTGATTCCGCACTTATTACAATGCCAGGTAATTTAAGCTTTTCTTTTTCAAAATCACAAATTAAAGAAGCTTTGTCACCAATTTTAATCATAGAACGGTTTCCTGTAAGCATTGCACCGTGGATAGAAGCATTTGAAATAATACACTTTATAGCGCCGTTTGCAAATAACAGATTTAAGTCAGGTCTTGCAAGTCCGAAAGTATTCCAGTTGTTCATTCCTATATCATATCGAAATTCCCTGCGGCTATCAGACTTTCTAAGAATATCGTTAATAATTGTAAGTTCCTTTTCAAAGTCCTGCGGAAGTGGATCTTCAAAGAAAAGTGTATAACTGTTGTTCATAGAAAAATCTTTAATCACAGATACAAATATTTCTATTCTGCTTTTTTGCAAGGAAGTTTTATTTTCAGTATCTATTGTCAAAATTCCTTTCTCCGGAAGCTCGTTTCCACAAACTACAGTTGTCTTTTCTGTTGTAAAATTTTCAGGTCGCAGTATTGTTGTTATGCCGCCGAATGAACGAAAATAAATATTCTTGATATTTAATCTTTCGAAGAATTCTTTTGATACCATTTTACTTCCTTCTTGTATTTGATTTTATAATTATATCTCTTGGTAAGAGTTTCAATATTGTATGAATTGTTTTTACCTTTTTTGCAAAGATATGCAAGTTGCCAGAAATAAGAAACAGGAAGCTTGTATACTTCTCCTTCTGTTTTCTGATTCAAATAGTCCATAACCCTTTTAAATCGGTCAAAGCTTCTTCTTCCTTCTAAAATTGAAATTATAGAAAACTCTTTATTTACATTATAAAGACTAAAAAGATTTTTTCCACAGTTTTCTTTACTGCAACAAATATAAATTCTTGCATGATAAGGAAAGTGGTAATAAAGAATGAAAGGGTAGTTGTCGTCTAGTGTTATTTCTGTTTGATTATTTTCTCTGTGTTTTGAAACAAAAACACCTTCAGCGAAAATGTGATAATAATTATCTTCTGATGGAATCAAAACAGAAATCATTAATTAAATAATAAATAATACTAGACATATAGTCAAGTTAGAGTTATATTATATGTATCAGAGTGCTGTAAGGAGATTTTATGAGTGATGTTAATACATCAACAAAAACTGGCACTACTGCGCCTGAGAAAAATCCGTACAAAGAAGCTATCCTCAACAACTGCACTGCGCTTCGTGATGCAAATGAAAATGGTACTGCCTGCTATCTTGGCGGAACAGAAAGAGATGGTAAGCTTGTAATCAAAGCTGAAAAGCCTATTACAAATGCCATTAACGGAAATGAGATTAAGGGAACAAATCAGCTTATTCTGCAGAACTCTTTTAAAGCTGCAGGTCTTAAAGACCGTGAAGTAGTTGTTTTTGAACAGGCTGAAAAGAATGGAATCCTTATCAGAAAGAACAGTCCTTATGTAAACATTACACTTCCAACTTCTTTCAACAAGGAAACAAATTCCTGGAATCCGAATCTCATAAGAGAATTCCCAAAATCAAGTTGTTTTGTTCTTGATAAAGACGGAAAGCCAATGTCACCTGCAGGAACTTTTGCACTTGCAAAAGAAAACTCTGAACGCTTTTCAAAAGTGAACAAAAACAGAGCCTTTGCTCACAATGAAAAAACAACACCTGAACAGAGAGATAAGCTTCTTGAAAACAATGCCTATGAGCATAAAAGAGCCATCGATTATCTTACTGTTACTGGCGGAAATGTTGAAGAATACAGAGCTAAGAATGTTCAGGAAACAGAAAGAAGTTTTCTTGAGAAAATCGAAGCTCGTAATCCGGATGTTCCAACTCTCGACCAACAGAAGGGAAGGGCGCTTGCAAGTGAAAAACGTCTTGAAGCATACAAGAAAGAACACGCAACGGAAACTCCTGTAATTGATGCAACAAACACACATGATCCAGTTGATTATGTCGGTAAGTATATGGCCGCCTGTAAGCTCGAAGCTGAATTTGTTACAGACAAAGAATCTCAGAAAGAAGTGCAGAGCCGAATTTCTCAGAACCTGCAGAAAAACTTTGATGAAAACAATTATGATTCTGCCTTTACCTTTGGCGCTGAATGTGAGGAACGTGCGAAAGCCGTTATTTCTGATTTTCGCAAACAGTCTCGCGAACAGCAGAGAGGTATCGCAGTCGAACGACCTGTTACTCAGGAACGACCCGAGCAGAACATAGAAATGACACTCTAATCAAAAATCCTCTTGTTTTGTCCTGTTGGGAATTATCTGCATAGTTTTATAACTGTGCAGATTGTTCCTGCAGGATTTATTTTTTTTTAGTCAAAGGTAAAGAAAATGGCAGATATAAAAGATTTAAATTCATATACATTTCCTAACGGACAAAAATTAATTGATTTGGAACGTGAAAAATTTGATTTATTTTTCACTAAAGGACATTCTTCAATCAGTATTGTAAAAGATTATTCAACTAAAGAAGAAGCAAGAATGCTTGAAGATTCTTTTAAAAAAGTTGAACAGAACTATGAAAACTACAAAAAGAATTCATCACAAGAAAATAAAGAACAACTTTTTAAGAGCTATATAGATTATGATGTTTATACACGTTTCATTGTTGCAAATCATACGAAGCCTAATTTTGTAGAAATTATTAAAAATCAGACTGGTGAATATATATATGATAAAAATGTTGTTAATTATCCTGAGGGATATGATGATTGGCTTAAAAAGAAAAATCAGAAATTAGAAAAGCAAATTCAACAGCAAGTCTTGCAAGAGCAGGAAAGAGAAGAAATCATAACAGTACAGGCGGCAGTTGCATCTGGACTTTCTTATGAAGAATGGGAAGAAATGCTTGATGATAATCAGAAAGCAGATGAAATAATTGAAAAGATTCAGGTTAATGGTGGATTGAGTGAAGCCGCAATAGAAGCTGAAATGAAAGCACAAGAAAAACAAAGAGCTGATTATTTAGATTCGGATGGAAATCCTCACTGGAATAATGAAGAAGAAATTGACGAGCCTTTTGATATGGCAGGTTATGAATATGATGAATATATCCATTCTGATGAGTTTATTGAAAAGTTTGGAGATTGGGAAAAGATAAATAGGCTTGAAAAACTTGAAAATCAACAGATTATACAAGTAGATTCGACTATTATTGATAATGGTAAAGATATTACAAAAGAAATAAGAAATCTTCGTAATAATCCGACTAAAGAAAATGTAAAAAAATTACGTGATATAGGTCAATCAATCGGGGCTAAGTTCTTGAATACTCCTTTTGAAAATTTAGATACAAATGAATCAATGATTTTTGTTAATAATACAAAAATACAGGAAACTACTTCACATCATATAAAGGATGCTGGCGTTATTGAATCAATATATCATCTACCAGAACTGATAAAAAATGGAATTCTTATACAAGAAACTCTTAATGAAGATAAGGAAAAACATCCAGAAATTGAAAAGTATCAATATTTAATAAATGGTTTTAAAGTAGAAGATGAAGAATATACTGCAAAAACTGTAATTTCAATTGATAAACAAGGGCGAAAGTTTTATGACCAGAGATTATCGTCAATTGAAAAAGGTAACCTTATAGATTTGTTAAAAAGAGAAAGCGATTCCAAAAACTTTTCCCGACTGACAAAATCGGGGGAATTTGAAACCGCTCTATATAATTATGATACAAGGCTATTTCGAGTTTGTCAAATCCCTCAATTTAATTTTTTGGAACGTAATGAGATAACAGGAAAATGGCAGCCTACAATGGAAGCTGTAAATAAAATTAAAACAGACACATTAGTTCTAACAAAAGATTCTGAAGGAATTGAATTATTAACAGATACAGAAACAAATATTACCTATGGAACTAATTTAAGCGGTTTTATAAAAGCAATAAAAGAATCAAAAGAAAAGTCAAAAAATATTGCTTATAAAAATTCAAATAAATCTCTTGAAGATGAATTAGATAACTTAAAACAAACACTCCAAGAAAAAGATAAAGAACTCGATATTTGGACAGCTAAAGCTGAAGCTGATAATAAAACAATACAAAATCTAAATAAACAGCTTGAACAGGAAAAAGCCTATCATACTTCCAGTTGCGTTATAACAGTTCCACAGCGTGATTCAAAAGGTAATATCAAAAAAGACAGTCATGGAAATCCTCTAACAATAACACTTAACTGTTCTGAAGGAACATATGGAGCATTATCAAAGCTGTCTAGTAAAGTTGTCGATTTGACATTTGAAAACAATAAGCTTCGTGAACAACTGAATCATCAAAATAATATTTCACAAAAATCTCCTTCAGATGATGAATGGGGAAGATAAAAGCGCAGACCTGCGCTCAAAGGAGTTATTTATGAAACCAACATTTGAACAGTTAAAGAAATTTATCGAAAAGATTCTTCCAGAAGGAAAGAAGCTTTCAGACAAAAAGATAAAAGAGATTGCAAAAATATATTCAACTGCAACAAAAGCAAAATAACCAGGAGTAAACTTATGAAAATTGAACTTATCAAAAATACAGAATTCGGCTTTTATAATATTAAATTTGGCTCTAGACCTGATTATGAACATAATGCTGATATGCTCAATGAGCTTAAAGCAAATGGCTGGGCATGGAGCAGACACAACGGTGTTTGGTATCCTCGTACAACAGATGCTAAGGCAAAGGCGAATACTTTTGCGGCCGAGTTCGCAAAGAAATATAACGAGCCTGAGAAATCATTCGGACAGGAACTTTTTGAACGTACTCAGCGCATTGACCAGTGGAAGAAAGAACATCTTCCGCAGGAACAGAACACCGAGCCTGTAAAGGAAGAATCTAAGCCTGTTGAACTCAATGACAATCAGAAGAAAGTTTACGAGCTTTTGAAAGCTACGAACAATTTTTCTGAAAATCAGATTTTAGAAATGGTGTCTAAAATAGATACTGCATATCAAACGGAGAACTTTAATATTCCTGAATTGTCCTGGGAAGAAATTAAAAGCTTTATTCACGCTGATGATTCATTTGATTTAGCAAAAGACCTGCGTGATTTATACAATCCAAATATTTCAGATACCTATAACAAAATAAATATTGTTTACAACTATCTTCACGATTACGTGGATTTTGATGTTCTTGGGGAAAATCAATATGAGAGTAGCGCAGACGCAGAATATCATACAATGCGTGAATCTTTACGACACGATATTTTATATCCAGTTTGTGAAAATATTGTAATGGGTAGATATAAAAAAATCGAAGATTTTCAGAATGATTTTATTTCCAGACGAGAAGAAAAGATAGCTGATATTTCAAAATCATATATGGAAAATCCAGCTATCAAAGAGCAGTATATCGGAATGAAGCGAGCAGAGCTTATTGAAAAAGCTCCGGAAATGCTCAAAGGTCGTGAGTTTAATTCCTGGATTTTCAATATTGATAATGACGGACATTTCCTTTTCTACGAAAGCAATGGTTATCTTAAATCAGAATATCTTAATGATGATAAATACAATTCAGTAAAAGATTTTCTTTCTCAAGTAGAAGAACTTGATTTGCTTGAAGAAAGTTTTAAGCAGTTGAAAGAAGAATACACAAAAATGCACAGTCTTTTGGAAAAGCAGCCAGTACAGATACAGGATGAACTTATTGCAAAAGAAGTTGAAGAAGAACTTGCAAATGCAGATGAAAGAATTGATACATCAGTTTCTGAGTATAATGACCTTGGAATTGATACACGTACAGGCGAGCCTTGGAACGGAGAAGAAAGTGAAGATGTTTTTGAACCTGAAATACAGGAAGAAGGATCTACTGAACTCACACAGGCAGACCTGGATAACGCAACAAAAGTTATTCCTGAGGAACAGTATCAGTTTATGCTCGAAAATGCTGCAGGTGAAGAAGCAGAATACTTCAAGAAAAAGCTCAAAAATATGGCAACAATCTGCACAGATTTGCAGAAACATTCAAATAAAGAAAATGTAAACAAAGATGGTTCACATCCTTGTAAACTTCATTATTTCCTTGGTAACTGCGACTGGTATATTTCCGAGCTTGATAATGACGGAATCGGCTTTGGCTACTGTATTCTCAATGGCGACCTTTACAATTCAGAGTGGGGCAGTGTAAATGTTTGCGGTGATTCTACTTATGAACAGCCGCTTACAAAAATGTCTATCAATGTTCCAATCCGTATAAACGGTTCAGAGTTCCACCGTTCAGTATCACCTGAGCTTGATCTTCATCTTGATGAAGATACAACAATCGAAAGAGAGCTTTATAAACTCGATAATGAATACTTTGCTGATTACAAAAAATATGCAGAAAAAAATGAAAAAATACTTGCAAAATCATCAGAAGTAAGCATTAATATTATAGAAGAAACTAATCAGGAATTGGAGGTTGAAAATGGCAGTAAAACAGATATTGGATATGAACGACGAACTGGTATTTCCAGTGGAAGCAATCCTAATCAAGGACTGGAAGAACGAGGAACGAACTCAGATAGGGGAAGTGATACCGGAAGAGGACAACGTGTACTACATAGCGAGAGAGAAGAAAATGGTAGCCTGGAAAACTCCGAAGGAATTTCTGAACTGCACACTGTCGGACGGGAATCTGAAATCAGTGATTTACATATCGAAGAAATCCAATCCGGCAATAATGAAATCTTACACAGCGAGAGGAGCCTTGAAACAGGCAATTCAGATTTGCAACAAACAGGGATGGAAAACGGACAGATTCCACATCGAGTGCGCACTGTCGAACCTGAACATGGAACTGGAGTAAATCCAAACGAAAATACTTCCTCAGAGCCATTACATGGTAATGAGGAAGTTATTGAAAAAGAAGCTGATGAACTATTTAAAAAAATAACAGAACAGTATGATACTCAGTATAAGGATTTCTACGATACTTATAACAAAATGAAGGAATCTTATACTGAAAACGAAAGCCGTTATGTCAGCGATGCTAGAATCGGTGATATGTTTAGGCAGGTACATAGAGAGCTTGTAAGCCTTCAGATGAATGAGCTTACAGACCTTATTAAACAAGCTCCAAATGCTGATATTGCAAGAATCAACGCTACACGCTATTTCAATTTCTGCGGACAGGACGAATTCAATTATCTTCATGATAATCTTTATTTACGTTGTAATTTAGGAGATTATACAAAAGATAACGGCCGCCGCTTTGTTGCTCCAACAGGCGAAGAACTTCAGAACTTTATCGAAGAAACTTATAACAGTTTACACGGCATTGTCGCTGAAAAAGAAACTCCTGTTTACAATATCAATGGTACAGAGTATACAAAGGAAACAATCGAAACTTTAATCACAGAAGATATACAGAACGTATTGACCACACTTTCTCATGTTCCAGTAATAGAAGGTGTTCGACTTTATCAGAATCCAGAGCAGACTGGAGCAATAAATATTCTTTTACAATATAGTTCAAAAGATAATGATGTAAAATGGTCGGAAGATTCTTTATTCAATGTTCTTGCACAGGAAGAACTTACCTTCAACGGAATGCCAGTTGATGTAAATCCAATCACACCTGAGAAATCAGGAACTATTGAGCAGTATCTTGAGCGATTTGAAAGAGGAATTTCTGTTTCTGAAAATATTGCCCAGGAAGGAAGACCTGTCGAGCAGCTTACTTCAAAAAAAGACATTAAGGCTATCCGTGAACAGTGCAGAGAAATCTTACAGAAGTCTGATTCAGAAATCACAGAAGCAGATAAAGCTATCCTGGCACAGTATGAGGGTGCTGGCGGAATCAAAGAAGATAACCGTACTGTTTCCGGTATTTTGAACGAGTTCTATACGCCAAATAACCTTGTTGAAAAAGTATGGCAGATTGTAGATGCATACGCTCCTGGTGCAAAAACTGTTCTTGAGCCTTCTGCAGGTGTGGGCAAGTTTGCAAACAACAGACCTAACAACGAGTTTACAATGCACGAACTTGATGAAACTTCCGCTAGAATCAATAAGATTCTTCACCCTGACGCAAATGTAATTCAAGGCGCATATCAGAAGCAATTCTTCGATGCAGGCGAACGTATTCATACACCTGGACAGAAAGTAAAGTATGATGTAGTTATCGGAAATCCGCCTTATGGTACATATAATGATAAATACAAAGGACTAGGTGAAGGTAAAGAGTTTGACCGCTACGAGGAATATTTTATCTCAAAAGGCCTAGACGCTCTTAAAGATGAAAACTCTGTAATGGTTTTTGTCGTACCATCAGGATTCTTGAACACAGCAAGTGACAAACAGAAAGAAATTATTGCTGCAAAAGGCAGACTGATTGATGCCTACCGATTGCCAGTAGGAACATTCCCGACAACTGAAGTTGGTACTGATATTATCATCATGCGTACTTGGGAAAAAGACCGTAAAATAATTATGGAGAATGGGAAAGGAAATGCTGCCTATAAACAAGCTTCACTTGATGAAGCAATCGAACTCATCTCGGATAATATTTCCAACGGTGAATGGTTTAAGCAACACCCTGAAAAGATACTTGGTGAAGTAAAACAAAAGACAAACCGTTTCGGAAAATTGGAAGATGTTGTAGTAGTTCATGAAGGTCTTACAGTCCAGGACGAATTGAATAAAATTGATAACTTTGTTGAGGGTATAAACAATTCTCGCAAACTCAGAACCTATTCTGTTTTGAATAAAGACAAAATAAATGAGCTTACAGAAGTTACTCAGGAAGAGTTTAATTCAATTATTGATGCACTTTATAATCAGCCAAGTCCAGATTATAAGTCAATTCCGTCAATAATTAAACTACCACAAATAAATCAAACACTTGCACAAAAACTTGGTGTTGAAAATGCTAATTTCTTCATGCGTTCAGAAATTGCCCATGTAAGACCTCAACGAAAAGGTAATTATGACCAGGCACTTCGTATAGATGAAATGAAAGGTATGCTTAATTTCCTAAAGTCATGTCAGACTGCTTATATTGATAATGATGAACGTCATCAGAATTTTATACTTGCCGGATTGGATTCACAAAATAGTAATAAAACAAACAAAATTGTATTTAATAAAGACGAGAATGGAAATTATATTGTAACTATTGGAAAAGTTGATTCAGTAGAATTTAATGGTGGAAAATATAGTAGAGTGGCGGTAGGATTCGAACCTACAATATTGCGCTCCAAACTAGAAGTTTGGAGTCCAATCGCTACCATGTTGCGATCATCAACCACTCCACTTGATTCAACTATACCACAACAAACAGAAAAGTCAAGTCAAATAATTGCCCCTGCACCAGTTCAGCCTGAACAGACGCAGAGCGTTTCTGATCAGTCTGAAACAGTTGCAGAAGAACTTGACGACCCTACAAAACGTCTGTATGAAGATCCAGACGGTGTTTTCAAAACAAAACATCAGCTTACAAGAGAAGAATTTGCAAAGTTCTATACTGGTGCAAACTTTACTCAGGAAGATTACAATATTTGGGGAGTTACAGACTGGAAAGGAAATGTTGATACATCAAAGCTTACAGAATCAGAACTTTCTTATCTCAAAACAAGCGATAATTATGTAGAAACAAACGAAGGTGTTTATACAAATGCTATGCTTTATGCAACTGGTAATATCTATCAGAAGCTTGATGAACTGGAAGAAAATAAAGAAAACTTATCTTCTGAAAGCTACGAAAAAGCAAAAGCAATTCTCACAAATGCAATTCCAAAAGTTGTACCTATCGAAAATATCAAGATAGACGCACTTTCTCCGCTTGCTCAGGAATTCAAAGTTCATCGTGAAGTTACCTCATCACGCTGGTATATGGGCAGAACAGAATTACAGACTGTTGAGCTTGATATAGACCTTCGTGAAGATTTTATAAATTGGGCAACCAATTGTAGTTCACTTGATAACTTTGATGAAAATAATCAGAGCATAAATTCAAGACGTTCTATTTACAATTATTCTTCAGCTAAGATTTCACGAGAGGATATTCCTGAAGATATTTCCTGGACTGATATTGTAAATTACATCGACCGTGTTCCAGTTCCTACTCATATTGACGAGAAGAACGATACAAAAGAAGTAAAGAACAAGAAGAATCTTATTGCAGGAAATATCAAAGACGCTCGAAAAAATACCTGTTACGAGCTTTTCAATCGTTATATTCAGGAAGGACTTCCGCAGGAAGATAAAGAACATTTACAAAGTACCTGGAATAAAATCTACAATGCTACTGTACATGCAGACTATAAGAAACTACCGCTTTTTATAGACGGTATGTCTACATTCAAAAACAATCAACCGTTTATGCTTTATAAACAGCAGGTAGAAGGTGTATCACGTTTGCTTTCAAAAGGAAACGGTTTGCTTGCTTATGAAGTCGGAGTAGGTAAAACTGCTGCAGGTATTGTAACTACTATGGGACAGTTACAGACTGGAAGATGTAAGCGACCATTAATTATTGTTCCAAATCAGGTTTACAAGAAGTGGGTTAATGATTTTAGAGAATTGTTTCCGGATGTAAAAATCAATGAGCTTTATAATCTTTCTGAAAAATACATCGACAAACATTTTGATGAAAGAACTCATTCGCTTTTAATTGAGCCTGGTTCTGTAACTGTAATTACAGATTCAGCTTTGCAAAAAATTACATTCAGCGATGCAGTTTGTTCTAAAGAACTTGCAGAAGATTTCAGTTATCTACTTGGTGTAAGCGATGCTTTACATAGTGGTGATGATAAAGAAAAAGCTAAAGCTTATCAGAAAATTCAGAATGAAATCGGTAAAGCTTCACGTGTACAGGTAAAGAAACTTCCTGAAGGCAGAGAACAGAGAATTCAGCAGTCTTATATTTTCTTTGATGAATGTGGATTTGATAACGTTGTAATTGATGAAGCACACAGATATAAGAATCTGTTTACAATTCCTCGCCCTAAACGTGGTGATAAAGGTGCTCGTGAATTTGAAGGACTTGGAACTGGAAAACCTTCTATCAGAGCTGAAAAGGTATTTGGAATTACAACACTCATTCAGCGCAGAAATGAAGATAGAAACGTATTCCTTTTGACCGCAACACCATTTACAAACAATCCGCTTGAAGTATATTCAATGCTTTCTTACATGGGAAGAAAGGAGCTTATAAACCGTCACATTTACGATGTAAGAGATTTCTGTACAGAGTTTGCGCAGACTAAGTTTGAATATTCTGTAAAACCTACTGGTGATATTGAACCTAAGCAGGTAATGAAAAACTTCAGAGGACAGAAGAAGCTAAAAAATCTTGTATTTGAATACATAGATGCAGTAAGCGCAAAAGAAGCTGGTATTGAACGACCGGAAGGCGAGCGACATCCAATCTATCTTGAACTAAGTCCTTTACAGCAAAGAATCATCAAACTAGAACAGGACGCTATTGCCGCTTCGGACGATCCTTCTGTAACTCTTAAAGCAATGACTACAATGCGTACCTGTACGCTTTCACCAGCTCTTTTAGAGCCTGATGATTTTGCCAGTGTAGAAGATATTGTAATTCCATCAAAAAGTCAGATTGTCGAAAGTTCTCCAAAGCTTTCCTGGGTATGCAATACAGTTGCAGACCTTTACAAGCAGAAGCCTGAATGTGGACAGTTTATCTATATGCCTCAGGGAAAAGACTGTTTTGATGAAGTAAAGAAATACCTTATTAAACAGGGAATCCCTGACGACGCTATTGATTATATTCATTCAACACACAATGGCAGTGCAGAAGATAAGGATAAGATTTCAGCAAGATTCAACAACAAAGAAGATAAGCTTAAAATCCTTATTGGCACGGCCACAGTTGCGGAAGGTATAGACCTTAACGGTAATTCTATTGTTGAATACAATACAATGCTTGGTTGGAATCCTACGGAATCAATTCAGGTAGAAGGTCGTATATGGCGACAGGGGAATGAGCAGGGCAAAGTTCATATCATGTATCCTCTTATGGAAAACTCAATAGACGCTCTTATCTATCAGAAGCATGATGAAAAAGCGAGCCGTATTAATTCAGTTCTATCAAAAACTGATGATGGAAAAGACGCTATTGATACTGATGAAATAAATCCGGAAACTATTAAGTTCGAGCTTATTACAGACCCTACAAAGAAAGTTAAAATGATTATTGATGAAAAGACTGCCGAAAAGCGTAAGGAAATAAAAGTCATTGATAATCGTCTTGAAACTATCCAGGAGCTTGAAGAAGATAGACAGAACAGTAAGACCTTGTACGATACTAACGTAGAAGAAAAAGAAAAATATAAATCTCTTTTGAAAACTGCACGTGAAGAATTAAAAGCTGATCCAAACAATTGGCAGAAAGAAGCAAGAGTTACAAGCAACGAGAGGGCAGTGGATACCTGCAATAAAGAAATTGCAAAGGCTAGAAACCGCTTGAATACTATCAGTTATAACTTTAATAAGTTCGATATTCACGAGCCTGAGCGTGAAGTACCTATCAAGCTTCAGGAGCTTGTAACAAAGAAAGCAGAGCTTGAAGCTGATATTACTGATATTGAAAACAGTAAAGATAGGCTTATTGCAGAAGAACAGAAAAAGCTTCTTGAAAAGAAGATTCTTTCAAAGCCTGTAGAAGAACTTCGCAAGGAATGGGTAGAGTATGTAAATAAAAATACCTGGTACAAGAAACATAATGATAAATCAAAAGATAGAAAAGAAACTGTTCAAGTGCCGCTCGAAGCTGTAAAAGATTTCAAAGTTCCTGATGAAATGATTAAGAAATTTGATAAGGCTATGGCTGAAATGGATTTCAAAGTTTTACATAATTATCTCAATTGGGGAGATAGAGATATTATTAATGACTGTCACGAAAATGACAAGGCAATTGTAATTCTTCGTGAACGTTATGAAAAAACTAAGGGTGTAAAACTTCCTGAACAGTTTAGAAAAACAACCGAATATCTTGTTTCAGTATGTGATGAAAAAACACTTCCCGAAGTATGTAAATTCAAATCAATGGAAGAAGCTGTTGCTTGTGCTTGCAGTAGTTGGCATGGTGAAGCATATCAGCGTGATGGCTATGTTGAATATGTAACTCTTGATAACTTTAAGAGAAACAGAGATGTTTCTGCATTGGCAAAAGATTTTCAAAAACGAGAAGGACAAAGCTATCATGGTCATGGTTCTCCGAATGGTTTTGGATATGATTGTAGTCCTAAGGGTGTAAAAATTGAAGCTTTTATAAATAAAAAACGAGAAGAATTCTTTGTAAACTGGAATCAGGTTGCAAAAATCAAAGCAAAGCAGTGGAATAGAGAATATCCTGCAGAGTTTACAATCAAAGATGAACCAAAGAGAGAAGGGGAGGAAAAACTCAAAAACATTCAAATGGTTCAGCAAGATTTGTTTGATTTTGATGAAGTCAAAGTACAAACAAAAACACTTGATATTCGTATGCAGGGCTACAATTCTCAGTTTATTATCTCAGACCAGGCACTTGTAAATTATCGTGGACTTCCACCATTTATGAAGAAGTCTAATGATGAATGGGTAATCAGATGTAAAGGCGAAGATTTTGCAAAGCCGCAGGAAGGTATCGCTTCTTACGAGCTTGTAGATATAAGCCTTACAAAAGAGCAACTGCAGGGAATGGTAAAAGCACATCTTTTCGCACAGCAACAGGAAATAAGCCACAAGAAGTTTGATGATCCTGAATATAAAGGAAAGGTAATATGTCCAAAGTCTGAAGTTTCTGATATGCAGAAAGAACTGCTCAAATCAAATGGTATCTCTGATAACGATTTGAAAAAAGTAACGAAAGAAAACTTCAACGAACTTCTTTGTGATGGTGAAAAACCAATTTTGAAGAAGAAATTGCCACAACCAAAACAGTTGAAGCAGGAAAATAATCAGAAGCTTCTTCCAAGTACAACAATCGAGATAGCCGAAGATACAGACTTCGATTATGTTTATTGAATGAAAGTTCTTTAATTGTTTCAGGAAAGAATCCACCGAGCGCAGACTTGCGCTCGGACTAATTAGAATAATTAATTTTTCAAAACTCTAAAAACATCATTAGAAACATTTTTTGATTTTTCAATCAAAGGTTTTAATTCTGATAATGTTGGTCTTGTATAATACTCAGTCATTTCCGTTGAATTATGACCAACAAGTTTTCTTACATCTTCAACTGGAAGCTCAGTTCTCATACGTGTTACATAAGTAAAACGTAAAGAATGAGGAACAAGTTTTCTTGTTGCATCAGGATTTAGATTAAGATTTCTAACAATACTTGTAAAGGTTCTATATAATCTGTCTTGCGAAATTGGCTTATTAGAGAATGTAAACATTAAATCATCAAAAGCAAGATGCCGTTGAAAAATATAATTAGAAACTTTAAGAACGCATTCATCAGTAAGAGGAACTACTCTATATTTTTTTTCATTCTCATTACCTTTTTTATTATAATTTGTTCTAAAACCATTCTTCTTGCAAAAACCATTTACCAAAAGATATTGTTCCTTAAAGTTAAATTGATTTACTTTTAATCCTCTTGCTTCTCCAAGTCTTAGACCGCAGGTTGCCGTTATGTAAAATAATAAATATTCCTGGTAATCATTCCAAAGTTTTAGATCAAATATTTTATTCAGTTCTTCAGCAGAAAAAATATCTGGCTGTCTGCTATTTCTGGCAAATCTTTGAAACTGAGGTTTTGTAACAGGCTTATCACAACACCATATAGTTTCATCGTATATATTTCCAAACGTTTCAAAATAAAAATTTTTCCAGCTTCCTGAATGTTTATCAAGTAAAAGATATTGCTCAATTTCAGAAATTCTTAAAGTATTGATTGAACATTCTCCCCATTTTTGAATTATCAATTCAATGTGTTGTCTTTTCTGTAAACGAGTTTCTTCTGAAATATGACGACCAAAGCTTTCAAGACGTTTTAGATGTTCACTTTCAGGTAAATACATTTCAGCCGCAATATTTTTAATCAAATACTGATTATTATTTAAAATTTGAAGTCTTGCAACAAAATGCTTTGCTTCAATTTCTGTATAACAATCTTTACAAATTCGTTTATGCTTCTTTCCGGTTTCAGAATCGAAATAAACATAAAACCACCTTGTTACGATTTCCCCATTTCGTAATACTTTTTCCGATAGAATTTTCATACTAAACTCCTTTGTTTTTATACAATTCATAATAACTATGAATTATTTTCTCAAAGGATTTAATTACAGAAGGTGAAAGACTTATCAATTCTTTATATAAGGGAAGGTATTGTCTTATATAATTATCTTCAGGCTTACCAGTAACTAAATATTCCAAAGTAACGTTTAATTCTTTTGCAATTTTATAACCAATATAAACGTTTGGAATACATTCCTGATGATTTACATATGATAAGATAGTTCCATAAGGAACTCCTATCCTACCTGACAATTCTTTTAATTGTATATCTTGATATTTTAATTCATTTTTTAAATTATATTTAAAACTCATGTTAAGAATATATCATTAAAAAACAAAAAAAGATTGACAAAAAGAATATCTTACTGTAATTTTTATGTTAACGAACAAAAGTTCTTGTTTTGTAGCGAAAAATTCACTAAAAACAAGAACTTAGTGCCATAACAATAATTATATTTCTTTGTGTTAGAAAGAATTAAGTCGGGCAAGAGGGATTTGAACCCCCGACATCCTGGTCCCAAACCAGACGCGCTACCAGCTGCGCTATTGCCCGTTGCGTGATTAATAATATATACTTTTTACGAGAGTTAATCAAGAGCAAAAGTGCAAAAAATCAAAAAATTTTTTTTTTCCGGTAGAAAAGCCGTTAATCATATCCGAAACCTTATTTGTTGCTGAGAGGTTTCTATCTGATTCTGTGGCTGTAGCTTTTGCTGTATTTTATATATCGAGCTGCTTTATCTGCTATTGGGATTCCCTGATCAGCACATAAGGCAACACCTGTGTTAATAATGCTATAGGCAGCAAAAAATCCATTATTGTACTTGATAATAGTATAAAAAGTCCAAATACGATGATAAATCGAGTAGGTAAAGAGCGCATAAAAATAGACCTCGTTGTATTTTTTATTAATTATATTGAACAACGAGGTCTATGCTTTTTCAAATAAATTTATTTTTTTTGATTAGATATCTGTTCCTTTTTCTTCGTTTTTCTTCTGAACATAAGCAATGAATTCTTCAATCTTCATTGTCTTCTGTTCAAGCCCGCTGTTCTGGCGGAAGCGGACGGTTACAGTACCTTCCTTCTGTTCATTTTCACCAACAATCAGGATGTAAGGAGTTTTATGTTCCTTTGTGATTGTCTTGATCTTGTTTCTCATGTTGTCATTTGAAAGATATGCATTAGCACGGATATCTTCCCCAATAAGTGACTCATATACCTTCTTAGCATAATCATCAAAATCATTAGAAACAGGAACAATTGCAGCCTGCTCAAAAGCGAGCCAGGTAGGGAAGTTACCTGCAAAGTTTTCAATGAGGATTCCAAGGAAACGCTCGAAAGAACCCAGAATAGCGCGGTGAAGCATAACAGGGTGATGCTTCTGGTTGTCTGCACCAATGTAAGTAGCGTCAAGGCGTTCTGCACTTGGCAGCTGATAGTCTACCTGAATTGTACCGCACTGCCATTCACGGCCGATGCAGTCGTAAAGCTTAAACTCAAGCTTTGGACCATAGAAGGCACCTTCACCAGGCTGAATCTCATATTCAAGGCCTGCTTCATGACAGGCATCAGCGAGTCCTTTTTCTGCTCTTTCCCAGGTTGCAAGGTCACCAACGTGATCTTCTGGCATTGTAGAGAATTTTACTACAAGGTCATTAAAGCCAAAGTCGTGGTAAACCTGCTTCAATAGCTTACAGAACTTTGCTACTTCAGGACCAATCTGCTCTTCTGTACAAAGAATATGAGCATCATCCTGAACAAAACCGCGAACGCGCATTACACCGTGAAGAGTTCCGCTTGCTTCGTTTCTTACGTCGTGACCAAACTCTGCAAGGCGGAGTGGAAGATCCTTATAAGAACGCTGGCGGCTCTTGAAGATTTCAAGGGCTCCTGGGCAGTTCATAGGCTTAATAGCGAACATACGTTTTTCAGATTCAGTGATAAACATGTTCTGCTGATAGTGTCCCCAGTGACCAGAGCGCTCCCAGAGAGTGCGTGGCATGATAGCAGGAGTATTTACTTCCTGATAACCGTCGCGGCGAATCATCTTACGCATATAGTCCTGCATAACAGTGTAGATAGTCCATCCGTTTGGATGCCAGAAAATCTGACCCGGGTCTTCAGAATCAAGGTGGAAGAGATCCATTTCCTGTCCAAGCTTACGATGGTCGCGTTTTTCTGCCTCTGCCATCATAGCAAGATAATCTTTAAGATCATTTGGCTTTTCAAAACAGAGAGCGTAAACGCGGGTAAGCATAGTGCGGTTTGAGTCACCACGCCAGTAAGCGCCTGCAACACGGTCCAGCTTAAATGCCTGTCCGTTGATTTCTTTTGTACTTGCTACGTGTGGACCACGGCAAAGGTCAAGATAACCATCCTGTTCGTAAGTAGAGATAGTTTCACCTTCCGGTAAATCGTTAATCAGTTCAATTTTATATGGCTGGTCAGCGAAAAGCTTGAGAGCCTCTTCCTTTGAGATTTCCTTGCGGACAAATTCGTGGTTACCGGCAAGGATTCTTCTCATCTCTTTTTCAACGGTAGCAAAATCGGTCTCGGTGAACTTGGTGTCGGTTGGAAATTCAAAGTCATAATAAAATCCGTTTTCGATAGCAGGTCCGATAGCAATCTTAGTGCCCGGGTAAAGCTTCAAAATAGCTTCTGCCATCACATGAGCGCAGCTGTGTCTTACAGTCTGCAAGTGTTCATCAATAGCCATTTTTGTACCTCTTATAATTTAAAAATGTTTATCTATTATACCGCTTTGATTGTAAGTATTCAATAAATCTACTATATTATGTTTATGATTAATGCACAAATTACAGATAAAGAGCTTACTGCTCATTTAGATAAAATTGAAGCCGATCAGCTTCGCATTTTTACAATGGCTGATGGTCGTATCCGCGGAGCACTTTTTCACGGTACCCGCTTTGTAAATCAGATGAGAGCCCAGCACAATTTGGGAATTCTCGAAACTTATATTTTGGGGCAGGCCTCCCTTTGCGGTGCCCTTACAATTCCTATGATGAAGGATATGGAGCATACCCTGATTCGTTTTGAGGGTACAGGTTCTGCTGATGGATACACTGTAGAAGCTGATTCAACCGGTTATGTAAGAAGCTACCTTGAAAACGAACATATTCCTATTGAAAAACCTTTGGAAAGCTGGAACTTAAAGCCATTTCTTGGACCTGGAAATATTACTTTTTCACGCATCCATAAAGATGATAAATATCCTCAGTCTTCTACAGTAGATGTAGACGGTGAAAATATAGCAATAGATTTTGCATCCTACTTTGCACAGAGCGAACAGATTAATACAGCCTTTAATTCAAGCATTCAGTTTGATAAAGCGGGAAGGGTAGTTGGAGCCGGCGCAATGTACATTCAGATTATGCCGAAAACCGGTGGTACTGCAGAGCTTGGTTCTCAGGTAGACAGCCATCAGGAAGAAGATAAAGATGAAGAAGATTTACTCCGCCGTGTAGAAAATGCCTTCCGAGCCTGCCCAAGCATAGGTCAGCTTTACAGCGAAGGCGAGGTAGATTCAGAAGATATTATTCTGGGACTCTTCCGTGAGTTTTCACCAACAATCACAATGAAGCGTGATATAATCTGGGATTGCCCATGTAATAAAGAATACTACATAGAACACATTCGCGGGCTTCCGGCAAAAGATCTGGAAGACATCCGAAAAAACGGCCCGGACCCGCTGGAAGTAGTTTGTCGTAAGTGCGGCTCAGTCTATCATATTCCTGTTAGCGAGATATAGCTCGGCGCTCACTCCGCGGAGTTCAATTCTCCCATATCAAAGTAAAAAAATAATGCTCCGTGTTTTTACGGAGCATTTTAATGGAGGTGGGGAGAATTGAACTCCCGTCCGAAAAAGTAAACCAGGTATATCTACAAGTTTAGTTATGCGAGGTGGTTGTCGGGAGCCGGTAGCAGCATAACAAGCGTCGCCTCCGTATTCTGATTAAGAGTCCCGCGCAAAGACCAGACACAATGCACGGCAAGTCCCGATAAGGTAAAAGAATGTCAGGCAACGCGGAACAGGGCCACCTGGATTCCTGCACGGCTACTTACGCAGCGAGTGCTTCTGCTTCGAAAGAAGCCTCGTCAGCTTCTTCTTCTTTTCTTGCGAAAATTGCAGTTATTTTTTTGTCAGTTTAAGGGACCTTCACCCCTACCTGCAATACAAGATTTCCCAATTCCGTCGAAACCGGGACACCCCCAAAATTATTGGATAATTGTATTATCTTATAAAAATATAGTTATTAAAACCTTAATCGTCAAGAGAAAAGTATAAAATACATTGAAAAAAAATAGTCAGAAATCAAGACAGTTTCTTCAAAATAATATAGGTAATATCATCATTAAAGTTTTCTGAGCCGGAAAATTTTCTAAGGGCCGCAGGAAGAGCTGTTACCTGATCTTTTACACTATGGCCAATATTTCCCTTGAAAACAGCTAAAATTCCATCCGCTCCAAAGTATTTATTGTCAGGACTAGTACATTCTGTAATTCCATCGGTGTAAAGAACAAGCTCATCACCTTTGCTCATATTAAAATGAACTGTTTCAAATTCAATAGGAAAATCTGCTATACCGATAGCACCAAACTGATTTACGCCTTCCTCTTCAACATTTTTGATTTCACCACTTTCTGCATGATAAACAATTGCCTTTGGATGACCGGCATTTACAAGCTCAATATCATCTTTGTTAAAGCGGATAAGCATACCTGTTAGGTAGTTTTCAATATTTCCTTTTTCAATAATTATACGTTCATTAATTTTATCCATTACTTCATTTAAAGGTAAATTAATGCCCTTTTGAAATTCATTTTCAATGATATTTTTTACAAGCATTGTGACAAGTCCTGACGCAATACCGTGGCCAGAAATATCAAAAATTCCAATACCTTTAAGTTTATTTTCTGAAATGAAGGTAATATAAAGGTCACCGGAAACTCCGGACATAGGCTTAAAGGCTATATCTATATCCCAGTCTTTTAGTTCAGAAGTATCTACTTTATAAAAGCTTTTTTGAACAAAACCCGCAAGGTCAATTTCCTTAAGTGCTCTGTTTTTCTCTTTTTCAAGGGCTTCTGTTCTTTCTGAAACAAGCTCTTCAAGATTTTTGTTCATATATTCGAACATTCCCGCCATCTTTACAAAGTTTACAATGAGTAAACTAAGGAAAAAGAAGATAGCGAATAACCAGCCGATAGAAATAATGAGAGGATTAAAAGGATTTTTGAAAACATATGTTGAAAATAGCTGGGAAATAAGGGCAATATAAATTGGAACAAAACATAAAATAAGTTTAATTGCCCGTTCATTTTTATTCACTAAACCTTTAATTACAATCGCTAGAGGGAAAATAAATTGAACAACCATTGTTAAAAATGAAAAATATAATAAAAGCTTTGTTTCTGAAATAGTTCTTCCAAAGAAAGGTAATGAAACTGCTATTAAAGAGATTAAAACTCGTATACCTTTGCTCCTTCTGCTTTCCTTGTATTTTAAGAAATCCCGGGCAAAATTAATTACAAAATAACAGGTTAGTAGTGGGGCGGCACCATTAAAAATTTTTTCAAAAAGAAGAAATGAATATTCGTGTTTATAGATAATTGAATATTCACCAATATAGAAGGTAACCAGATAGAAGGCAGTATGAAGACATATCTGACCGAAAGAAAAATTTTCAACTTCAGATTTACGCAGGAAAAATATAAAAATATATATGAGGAATACAAGAAGAAGTACAACAGAAAAAATCATATATATTTTTGAATTAATAAGATTGTCAAATTCTATCTTGTGAATTACATCGTTTGAACTTGAAATAAAAGGATCGTCCTGAAGTGCTCCATAATCATCACACCATACTGTAATTGAAATTGTATTTGTCGAAGAGAAATCAAGATATTCAATAGGAATCTTAAAATAACTTGAGGTTTCACCCTCAGTAAATTGATGAGGTGGAAAAGAGCCGACGCTGCCTAATGGATGCCCGTTTATAAAAACCTTGGCAGAAATTTTTACACGACCAAGATAAAGATAGGGATCTTTGTTTATGAAGTTTACTGGAATTGGAAAAGTATTTTTAAGATAAATATATCCTCTTTTATTGTCTAGTAAGGCTGAGAGTCTTGATAAATCCTGATTAGGAAGATTTATAAACTCATGAGGTTCTCCCAAATTAGAATATTGCCAGCCGGTATTAAAATAAATTCGGTTCTGTAATTCTGATTTATCTTTACAGGCAGTTATAGAGAAAAGAATAATGGTTAGCAATAAAAATTTGTAAAAAAACTTCTTCATTAAAAATTTTGACATAAAAAAAGCGCCTGTTTTAGGGGATTAAATTCCAATGAAACAGACACTTTTATATTTACTATAAAAATTAAAATTAATTATTCACCATCGTGATTTGCGTTATGGAATTTCTGCTGGTACTTTTTAAGCATTGCAACAGCATTTCTTTTTCCGTTGTACACAAAACCACCATTCCAATATTCCAATGCAGCGAACAAAGCGTTACCACCATCCTGACTGTCAGATTCCTTTGTTCTGAATGAAACGTAATTAGAAAGTTCCATGAAATCATTATTATGGAGACATTCAAGACGTTTTTTATTAAAGTCGTTCCATTTTTCCAGATCCTGGAATCCTTCACCTTCGTCCTGTACAATAATATGTGCATGTGTTGGGCTGAATGAATACCAAACTGTTACCTTCTTGTTAATATCACAGTGGTTACCATGCTTAACAGCATTTTTAATAACCTCACTAATCTGCTGTTCAAGAAGATTCAACTCTTTAATTTCTGTAGGTGCTGACTGAACAATCAGCAATGTGAAATAACGAATCTGTCTGAAATCAGAAGGAAATTCCTTCTTCAGCATATTTGTTTTATCAAACAAAGGGTCGTTCTCGTCCGATCTGAGTTCCTTAAAGTCTTGAACCATTTCAGTTCCTCCTGCAGTTTACTTACTTTTAATAATTGATGACAACTTTTTTAATAATATAAAAATTATTCTTTTACCATCAAAAGAGCTTCTTCAATACTGTTTGCAATAGGGAAGTAGCCCATAAGCTTAGTAAGTTCAATTACCTTTTTTACTGATCCATGAATATTTGCAATAGCAAGATTCAAGTTCATTTTTTTAATTGTAGAGCAAATGTAAATGAGTGCACCAATTCCAGACGAATCGATGTAATCAACCTGCTCAAGGTTAATTACGAATTTCTTTACGTTTTTTTCAAGCATCTTCATAACAAGCTCTTTAAGCTTATATGAATTGTAAAGATCCATCTCACCGGTTACGTCAATGATGTAAACATCACCATTCTTACGTATTTTAAGTTCCATACGAATCTCCTTTTTAACTCCTAATTTAATTATTGTATTTTAATAACCAAAAGGCTCTGATCATCATACTGCTGTGCAGTTCCGCAGTACTTCTTCAAATCGTCCTTTACCCGGTTTGAAATATCTTTCGCTGCTGCACCAGCGTTCTTTACAATAACCTTCTTTAGATTCTCAATAGAATATTGTACACCATTTTCATTGAGAGATTCAAGTAATCCGTCAGTACAAGTTGCGAGAATATCACCAGAATCGAGCTTAATTGGAAGGTTTGTAAATACAGTATCCTTAGTAACACCCATTGGCTCACTAGGAATAGAAATCTGTTTGATAGTTCCTTCCGATGCAGAATAATGGAATACCGGATTGTTTCCACATGTACTGATTTCAGCTTCTTTTGTTGTTGCGTTATAATTAATAAGCGCAATACTTGCAAAATGGTCAATCTTTGAGCTTTCGAGACAGATACCTCTATTTGCCCATGACATAATTGTAGATGCAGACTGTGCTGTGTGTACGGCAAGGCGAAGAATTGCACGAATCATAATCATTACGATAAGTGAGTTCATACCTTTGCCTGCAATATCTGCCATTACAAATGATATGCGGTCTTTTCTTGATACAAGAATATCATAATAGTCACCGCAGACATTTTCTGCAGGAATAGAGTAACAACCGATTGAAAGACCAGGTATAACAGGAAGTTTTGCAGGTAGCATATCTTTCTGATATTTAGAAGCAATACTGCCACCTTTGTTTAATTCAGTATGTTCAGCATAATCAAGGAAGCTGTAAAGAGGTTTAATTGCAGTAGAAACTGCTTCGGCGAGCATAATTGCATTATCAAAATCATCTTTTGTGAATTTTTCGTTATCAGGTTTACGTGCAAGAGCTACAAGACCTACAACAGATTCAACCTGTTTGATAGGTGCAAAGATATAACTGCCGCAGCGAAGGAACTCTTCAGGTCCATTCTGATATACACGAGGGTCTTTTACAGAGTCTGTAATAAGAACTGGCTGTCCTTCTGTAAAAATCTGACCAAAAATATTGTCCTGTAAAGAGAACTGTGCAAAACGAAGGTTTGTTTCTACACGAATTGGCTTATGAGGAAGGTCTTCCGGTAATTTGTAAGGAGGCGGGAAGGCTCCCTTGAATGATTTAACGGCAAGAGTGTTATCATAATCGTCTGCAATAAGGAAAATACAACCGTCAGCCTTAATTTTATCTGTGAAAAGATCATTACAGTACTCGAGAAAGTTCTCCATACTGTTGTTGTTTGTGAAAAATGTAGAAAGCTTAGCAATAAGATCGCGGTTTAATTCGATATAACGCTGGTTTTTCTCTTCAATCTGCTGAATAACAGCTCTGTTTACCATGTCGTTATCACGAGAAGCTGAAATTTCAGCAGCTTTTTTAGCAGCTTTCTTTTCTTCGAGTTTCTGAGGGTTTACAAATGCTTTTATAATCAGATATGGAAGGAGTACAACCTCTGAAAGAATGATTGTAAACACAACGTATGAATAATAACCTTTGAAAGTACTGTAAATTGTGCCGAGAATCATGATTCCTGCAGAAATTAAGAAGGTAAGACTGATTTTTGCCTTACTTCTAAGCTTAATTATCAGAAGTAAGATTAAAAGCAGAGCACTTACGCCGGCTGCAATGTAAAGAGGAACGTTTATAAATGAATCAATGGTAAACAAATTTTTCTCCTAACGTATATAGTATTACTATATTATCGGCATTATCTTAGATTTTAGCATTGAAATTTTTAGCCGTCAAGGAATTGTTTCTTTATTGTTTATTTACAAAATGCCGTAATACGAACTTTAAGAAACTTCCCTTATTATCCGGGCATTAACCGGGGATTTCGCTGTTTGAATCAGTCATTGCGCGGCGTAAAACTATACATTTTATGCGGTTCAAAAGTCTTTTTGCCAGTGGAATTTTATATTTTTTCTGGAAATCAATAACTGCGGCATCCATAGGAATATTATCACCGAATTTTTTCTTAAGATCGTCCCAGTAACGCACTGTCCAGACATAAAGATCGCCTAGTGTACGGCCAGGAAAGTTTCTTAAGATATATTTTTCGCGGATTATTGAAACCAGAGGAAAATATACGTTAAAAAACCAGGATTTTATTGCTTCTTCCATGGAAACTTCTGTCGGTTTATTCTGATTCATATAATATTTATGTGTCAGAATATGATTATAGATTACGTCATAGCGTCCGGGTCTTGAAAAATCCAGGCACCAGTAATCAGTTATATCACCAAAACCTGTTTCGCTGTAAAATACACGTTTTTCGTAATTGATAATCTGTTTTTGGATTTCTTTGAGGGAATCTGCTTTTTTGAGTTTTATTTCACTCTGAAGGGATACTACTTCTGCATCTATGAACTCTGTTCCGCGGGCCTTGGCAACCGAAACACGGTGGTTTCCGTCACGAACAAAGTATAAGCCTGCGATTTCGTAAACCTTTATAGGAGGAAGAGTTACATCGTTTAGAGCGGCCTCGTCTACATGCTGCCAGCGGTTTTTAAGATGAGTACTTTTGGGAAAGAATCTGTTATCAAAATCTTTATAGCGGCCTTCGCTGCCAACAATCTTTTCGATAGGAATTACCTTCATTCCGATGTAGGTTTCAGAGCTGGATTTTATCATCTGTTTTACATCATTAAGGGAAATAAGAGTTGCTTCTTCTGGTGTAAGCAGATGCTGAATCTCATTTATAAATGCTTTTGTGTGTGCTTTGTTAAAATCTTCTTCTGATTTTACTTTTGAAAAATCCATCTTAGTTGTCCTTGTTTTCTGTTGTTTTCATCGGCAGTTCAATTACATAATGAGCATATGCATTGACTACAGTGGTATCGTAGTATTTTCCTACTCGCTCTTCACGTAAATCATAAAGATGTATATGACCATGAACCATATAAGTAGGCTTAAAACGCTGTAAAAACCAGTTATAACAGTCAAAACCAATATGGCACTGGTCTTCATGATCATGAATATGACGTGGAGATGCGTGTGTCATGAAAATATCAAGAAATCTTCCATATTTTAACTTATTAATAATCAATCTTGGAACCATTTTAAGGAGCTTGAACTTCATATGAGAGTCTGAAAACTGACAGAGCCCATTGTTGTAGCGGACTGTTCCAGAAGTTCCTGCTATTAATAGTGGTGTTTTTTTTCCGGTTTGCGGATCTTCGAATATTAAATTTTCATTTACAAAGTTTTTGAAGCCAAGGTAAGTAGCTCCATGGCCATGAATTGCCTGGTCATAATTTTTTGTAAAACGCGAGCCATCCAGGCGGCTGTCTTTGTGATATAAATGATACTCTTTTAAATCGTGGTTTCCGAATACGAAGTAAGTAGGTTTATTAAATACAGAAACTATAAAATCAATATAGTCCATAGGAAGATCGCCTGCACATAGAATAAGATCAATGTCAGGAAAGGCTTCCTTTACATTCTGATTATAGATAAGCGGGTCTACATAGTCGGATACACATAAAATTTTCATTATGAACCAGCTTTTGAAAGAAGTGCTTCGAGTTTTTGTTTTTCTATAAGCTCGATAGGGCGGTTTTCTGCAAAACGTTTTGCAGCGGTATTAAAACCGGAACTTGAAAAAAGAAAAGCCTTTACACAGTTCATAGATTTCATTAAATCAAGTGATTCGTGAATCTGTGCTTCATCAATAGGCTCCGGTTCGCGATAAAAGCGGATAAAAATAACCTGCTTTCGAACTGCCATCCATGATTCATCACTCTTGTTTACGCCTGTAATCTGGCAACCCCATTTTTTTTGATCGCAGGAAAGAACCTGAAGGTTCATAGCCTTTACAGTTGCATTGCGGCAGATTATAGGGAATTCTTCGTTGCTGCAGGTAAGATAATCTTTTAGATAATCATTTGCCTGAAGGTCTTTATATTCAGAAAGCTTTGCAGATACATCGCGGAAGCCTTTGTTACGTTTGTAGATTTCTTCCCACTGTTCTATAGCCTTATCAATTTTGCGGCTTTTTTCGTAGCAGGAAGCAAGAAAATAGCGGGCATAAAGAGTTTCCTGATGTGAGTCGTCTTTATCAAGTTCAATTGCACGCTGAAAATCAACTAATGCATTATCATTTCGACCGGCAAGCATATAGCAGGAACCATGTTCAATAATTGCTTTTTGTTTTACTTCTGGATCTCGCTGTGCTTTTTCAAAGGCTTTTATTGCTCCCTGAAGGTCTTTTGCTTCTTTTAAGATTTTTCCCAGATAATAATAAGAAGAATAGGTTTCCGGGCTAAGTTTAAGGGCTATGTCGATTTCTTTTTTTGCTTCATTAAACTGTTTTGTTCGGTATAGCATGAGACCGA
Source organism: Treponema sp. (assembly GCA_016293915.1). GTDB lineage: Bacteria > Spirochaetota > Spirochaetia > Treponematales > Treponemataceae > Treponema_D. The sequence continues at coordinate 64,392 of JAEDCY010000002.1, forward strand.
TTTCTGCATGTGCTTTTGCATGTTTTTTATCAATCATTGCACATTTCTGCATAAAACCGAGGGCCAGATCGTAGCGGTTCTGCTGTTCATAAATACGACCAACCTGATAAAAGTTTTCGGCATTCGTAGGATCGAGCTTTGTAAGCAAAAGAAAATTCTTTAAGGCTTCATTTTGCTGATTATATTTAAGCAGAAGCTGTGAGTATTCAGAGCGGAAAGAAAGTTCATTAATACCTTCGCCAAAAAGAGCATTATCATTTACGTTTCTATATTCGATTACTGCAAGCTCTGTCCGGTTTTCTTTTATATAAGCTTTTCCAAGATAATAGTGTGCAACATAATTCTTTGGATCTTTTGCTAAAAGCTGCTTAGCGAATTTTATTGCATTCTGGGTCTTGCCTTGTTTTATGAGACGGGGAATAGCATCAATCTTTTTTGGAGTTACAAAATTTTTTATTATAATAAGTAAAAGGGATATGATTACAACTGCGAAAATAGCTATAATAATAATAAGCATGTGTTACTCCAAATGAAAAGCATAGATAAAGCAGATTAAGTCTTTTCATTTTTTCTCGATAATAAGAGTAGTAAATTTATGTCGATGTGTCAAACACGAAGGTTGTATATATGAAAATTAAATTGAAGGGATTTATTCTGGTCGCTTTTATTTTATCATGCACATTTCTTTCTGGACAGGCAGGAGGCGCGGGTAATGTCGGGCTTTCTCGAGGAGAATCTCTTTTTAAGGAAAATAATGCTAAGGATGCTGTTCAGGTTATTGAATATGAAATTTTAAATGGTCAGATTTCTGACAACTCATATAATTTTCTGGGTCTTGGATATTATCAGCTGGGAGAATATGAGAAATCACTTGATGCTTTCAGACGCGGTATAAAAGCTCAGCCAGAGAATGTAAAAATCCTCTCGTATAATATGGGTAATACTTTTTATGCAATTAAGGATTATAATTCTGCAATAAACTGTTATTCAGATGCTCTAAAGGCTGATCCTCTTTTTTATGATGCACTATTGAATCGGGCTAATGCACTTTTGATGTCTGGACAGCTTGTTTCTGCAAAAGAAGAATATGTCGATTTTCTTACAAAGTGCCCTGATAATCCCCAGCATGAAAGAATTGAACTTTTAATTAAAGCTCTTGAAGAAGAAATTGCACGCCGTGAAGAAGAAGCTCGTCTCCTTGCGGAACAAAATAAAGCTCAATGGGAAGAATATGATGGAAACCTTAGTGAAAAGCAGAATGATGATTTTATGCCTTTCTGGGAAGAGGTAGAAGGTGGTTTTGAAACCGCCGGTAAAACTGGTGAACATACTGAATGGGAAAAAATACATAATGAAAATCCTGACCTTTTAGCAGATAATAAAAATGAACAGAAATTATCTGATTCAGATCACGCTGAAAAAACGAATGATTCTGATTGGGAAGAATATGAAAATGAAGGAAGTGCCGTTGTAGTAGAGGAAGAAGCTGTAACGGATGAAGAAAACTGGCTCACATTCAGCGACGACGAACTCAACGAAATGGACGAGCTGGCTAAACAGTCCCGCGAGGAACACGAAAAATGGCTGGAAAATGAACGCCGTCGTGCACAGGAAATAGCAACAAGAGAGGCTCAGGCGCGGCAAAGAGAACAACAGTCTGCGCTTGAAGAAGAAAGAAAACTTCGCGAACAGATGCTTGAGGATATGAGAAAATCAGAGGAAGAAAGACGTAAAAAACTTCTGGAAGATGTAGCAAATTCATTACAGGGAAGTGATTCTACAAACTTGACTTCCGGCGCGGAAGATTTGATTGATTATGATCTGGAAGGAGAATTGGATTAATTTATGAAATTCAAGTTTTGGAATGATTTATCAGATGAACAGAAAGAAAAGCTTCTTAAAAAAATCTGTGGAATAACAGCCCTTGTTTTTATAATTGTAATTCTGCTTTTAATAATGAAATGTGAAGGCTGCAGCAGCACAAGCCGTAAGCGCCGTAATTTTTCTGATGGCAAAGGTCATTCATATGGCGAAAAAATTTCAGGCTCAGATATTTTTGATAATGATTATGGAAAAGGCGTAGAAGAATATCCTCTTTTTGATTTTGATGATGAAGCTGCCCGTCGTATGGCAGAAGAGAATGTTCGGCTGAAAGCTGAAAAAGAAGCTGCTGAAAAACTTGAAGCAGAAAAATTAGCTGCTCAAAAGGCAGGAGCAGAGCGTCTGGAAAATGAAAAAAAAGCAAAAAAGACTGCTGACGAAAAAAATAAAAAAATAGCTGAAGAAAAAGCGAAAAAGGAAGCAGAAGAAAAAGCGAAAAAGCAGGCTGAAGAAAAAGCTAAAAAGGAAGCTGAAGAAAAAGCTAAAAAGGAAGCAGAAGAAAAAGCAAAAAAAACAGAAGCAAACAAAGCTGCCGAAGAAGAAAAAAAGCGTAAAGCTGCAGAGGAAGTAGCACAAAAAAAAGCTGAAGAAGAAAAAACTGCTGCAGATAGAAATAAAGCAAAACTTGATGAAATTGCGAAAAGGCTTTCAGAAGCAGGCAGCGCATCCGAAAAACAAAAACTTTTAGATGAAGGTACAGAACTTGCAAAAAAACTTCTGGAAAGCGGAGTTGAAAGCGATGCTGCACATTATATTCTTGCACAGGATGCCCAAAAGAGAAAAGATTATAAACGAGCTTTAAGTGAACTCGAAAAAGCAATTGCACTCAATGAATCAAATTATTTGTATTATTATGATATGGGTAAACTTCAGTATCTGTTAAAGCGTTTTACAGATGCGAAAGTTTCTTTTAATCGTTCTATGGAACTTAATAATCAATTTCCTCCAAGTGTTTACAATCTTGGCTTAACTTATGTAAAGCTTAAGGATGAAGAAAATGCTCTTGAATCATTTAAGAAATCTGTAAAAATAAATCCTGAATATGAAAAAGGTTATATTGAACAGGCTCGTGTTTATAACCGTCTTGGAAAACTTGCTGAATGCGTAAAAGCATATGACGAACTAATAAAACTTTTTCCAGATAATACTGCTGCAATTATGGAACTTGGCTCTGTTTATTATCAGTACGGGAAATATGCTGAATCTGAGGCTCAGTATAAAAAAGCATTGGCGTCTCTTAAAAAAAGTGAAGAAAGAACTTTAACTGCTTATAATCTTTCAAAAGTTTTGTATGATAATAAAAATTATACTGAAGCTGCAAGATATGGCTGGATTGCTTATGATGAAAAAGATTTTCTAATAAATGATACACAGCAGGCCAATGTTGTATATAATTATGCTTTGATTCAGGAAAAAAATGAAAAGCTAGAAGACGCGGTAAGTCTTTATAAAGAAGCTCTGACATTAAATCCAAAGCATATGAAATCGAAAATTAATCTTAGTGCTCTTTATATGGCAGAAAATAATCCGGATGCAGATAAGGCTCTTGAACTTCTGCTGGATGCTTATAAAACTGATAATTCTGATTTCAGCGTAAACAACAATCTTGGAACTGCATATATGCTGAAGGAACAATATGATTATGCTGAAAAGTTTTATAAGGCAGCATTAGATATTGTTCCAGATGATGAAGATGCGCTTTTTAATCTTGCAAATGCACAGATGAAAGGTGGAAAGCTTTCGGAAGCTGTTTATAATTTTACAAAAATTACAACTAAGAATCCTGAAAACCTTGAAGCTTTTGTTGGACTTGCAAAAGTACAGATTCAAACAGGAGACAGTCAGGGAGCTTATAAAAATCTGCTTTATGTACGCAAAAAAAATCCTTCATTCAGAAAAGCTGAAGTTGACAGTTTAATTGCAGTCCTTGAGAATTAGGTTCTTTTTACAAGTTCAAAAAGCTTATCTCGGCTGATTACTGTATAAATAGGGCGGCCGTGAGGGCAGTGTGGATCTTCTAAGGTGAATGCCTGTTCGACAAGGCGTGTTGCAGTAATATCATCAAGAACATAACCATCTTTTACAGCAGCTTTACAGGCAGTCATTGCTGCAATTGAACGGATTATTTCTTTTGGTTCAACCTGTTTTACAAAAAGAAGTGTGCGAAGATCGTACTCGGTTCCAGTCCAGCGGTCTGGAATAGTTTTGATTTCCCATAAACCGTCTGATGAATGTTCTGTTTCAAAACCGATTCTGTTTAATTCAGCTTTGAGTTTTTCCAGCTGATTATCTTGAGTTTTTGATTCAGTTTTGATTTTATATGGAATAAGCAGAGGTTGTCGTGGTGCATTTCCTTGAGAAGACATAAGACGGTCAAAAAGAATACGTTCGTGTGCGGCGTGCTGGTCTATTATGTAAAGACTGTTATTTTTTTCTGCTAGCAGGAAGGTTCCGAGACAAGGTCCTATATAGCGGATTTTTTGTGTTTCACTTGAAAGAGCTGAGGCCGCTTCATTTTCCTTACCACCAGAACCTGCAGCCGCCGCGAGTGCCTGCTCTGCAAGATTTCGTGTAGTGCTGTAATTTGCAGTAGAGCTCCTGTTTCCCGCGGCACCGCCGTTTCCCGAAAGCCCGCTACTTTTTATTCCAAAATATTTCGAACGGAAGTCAGACAAAGCTTCTGTTTTTGTTTCAGAAGTCTTATAAGAAATGTGTTTTTCATAAACAGGTTCTGATGCAGTTACCGGACTTTCAGAATTAGTATTCGGGATTTCCGGGGTAAAATTAAATTCCTGTTCTCTTTCTTCATCTGCAGGTTTATCTTCTTTAAAATTTGAATAAGTATACTGATGGAAAAAAGTTCTTATACTACTGCTTAAACCGTGGTGCAGGGCAGAAATATCAGAAAAGCGGGCTTCTCGTTTTGCAGGATGAATATTGAAGTCTATGAGATCTGGACGAACCTGAACAAAAACAGCAGCAACCGGGTAAGTTCCATTGGGAAAAAATCCCTGACCACCATATTCTACAGCCTGAACAAGTGAGTATTCCTGGATGCGTCTTCCATTTGCATAAATAAATATTTCTTTTTTGTTAGTACGGCTTACGGCGGGCTCTCCAATTACAACTGTAAAAGACCATTCCGGATTTTCTCCGCCGGAAGATTGACTGAACTCATAAAAAAGCTCCGGACCTTCAGAATAATTATTGGCCATAACAAAACGTTCTTTTATAGACTGGCCGGCCGGAAGATCAAGTTTTGTTTCTCCATCTGTAACAAAACGAAAGGCTATATCCGGGCGGGCCAGGGCCTTTTCGATGAAGGTGTTACGGCACATTATTCCTTCAGTTGCCGGGCGTTTTAAAAACTGGCGGCGGGCAGGGAAGTTTTCAAAAAGACCTTCTGACTGTACGATTGTTCCTTTGATTGGTGTAACTGCCTCTATGATATGGTCTTCTGTTATACTGGCCCGCATTTTATAGCCGCCACTCTGGATTGAAAGACGAGCAACTGCTGCAATGGAAGCAAGGGCTTCACCGCGGAATCCCAGAGTAGAAAGATTCATTAAATCAATTTCAGATTCAATTTTGCTTGTGGCGTGAGGACGGGCACAATTTTGCAGATCCTCCTGAGTCATACCTGATCCGTCGTCAATTATTCTGATTTTGTCGATACCGCCGGCGCTGATTTCGACAGTAATACTGCTGGCTCCGGCGTCTATGGAGTTGTCCATAAGCTCCCGGATTATTGCGTTGGGGCGGTCGATTACTTCTCCGGCAGCAATTTTTCTTGCTACTTCGGGATTCAGAGTGCGGACAGGTTTTGCTTGGCTCATTTTCTGGTTCCGTTTACTTCGCCATCGTCGCTGAAAAGATCCATTTGAGGCGGATTGTCCTTTGTCATAGGATTTGGCTCATTCATAAGAATCTGGATTTTTCCTTCAATTTCATCCAATTGTTTTTCCATGCCGGAAGCAAGTTTGATGCCTTCTTCGAAGTCTTTAAGGGCATCTTCGAGCGAGATGTCGCTGCGTTTGATATCCGATGTAAGCTGTTCAAGCTTTGCTAAATTCTGTTCAAATGTATTCATATTCGTTTCCTCTTTATTTTACGAAATCTCAATATCTGGCGCCTGCGAGAACCCCGATACTAAAAAACGGGATGATGTTTTTTAGTATCGGAACCTCTCCGTCGCCATCCGTTTAATTTATAAAAATCAAATATCATTCAATTTGAACAACATTTGCAGTAATCTTTCCAAGTGCCGGTGTTATAAAAAGTTTGTCATCAACTTTCACGGCAGCAGCGTCCCTCACGACTTTTCCGTTGGCGTCGGTAACCATTGAATAACCGCGGTCGAAGATTGTCTGCGGGCTTGCATTTTCCAAAACTGTTCGGCTTTGTGCTATGCGAACACGAAGGTCTCGGATTTTATCCTGTAAGTTTTGTGGTAAGGCTTCGCGGGCAGCGGCGAAACGGTTTAAAAGCGGCTGCTGGATATTGCGGAAGCGGACTTCGAGGCTTTCGGGATTAAAGGCTTTTACCATAAGACGGGTGTTTTTTATTCGGGCGGAAATTGTGTCATAAAAGCCTGTTTTATAGGCGGCGAGATTTTGTTTGAGGTCGGCCAGCAGCGGTACGGCCATTTCTGCTGCGGCGGATGGGGTTGGAGCGCGGCGGTCTGCTGAATAATCACATAAAGCCCAGTCAATTTCGTGTCCAACGGCACTTATGGTTGGAATGCGGGAAGCGGCAACAGCACGTACAACACTTTCCTCACTGAAAGGAAGCAGGTCTTCTAGAGAACCGCCGCCTCGTCCAACAATCAGTACATCACAAAGCTCATAAAAATTTGCAATTTCAATCATTTTACAGATTGTCTGGGCTGCACCTTCTCCCTGAACTATAGCCGGAAGAACAATAATGTTTATTCCAGGATTTCTTCTTTTAGTTACATTCAATATATCACGGATTGCTGCACCTGTCGGGCTTGTAACAACACCTATTGTATGGGGATAGAGAGGCAGAGGCTTTTTTCGGTTTTCATCAAAAAGACCTTCGGCAGCCAGTTTTCTTTTTCGCTCTTCCAGCATCTGAAGAATATTACCGGCGCCCGCAATTTCCATAGTATTTACTATTATTTGGTAATTTCCCTGAGGTGCGTAAACTGAAAGACTTCCGGTACATCGAACCTTGTCACCGTCTTTAGGGCGAAAGTTCAGTCTCATAGCGGCACCGCGGAAAATAACTGCTTTTATCTGGGCATTATTGTCTTTGAGGGTAAAATAGATGTGACCAGCCGCACTTGGTCTCCAGTTGGAAATTTCACCTTCAATTGTGATTGTACGGAAAGAAGTTTCTAAAATTTCTTTGATTAAATCTGTAATCTGCGAAACGCTGAAAACTATATTTTGTGGCAAATCTGCTGCGTTCATTTTTCCCAACCCAAAAGTGTCATGCTGAACTTGTTTCAGCATCCTTTTTCAATAATTTCAACTTACCTTATTTTATTAACTTATTCAATGAAATGCCGATAAAGAATTTGATGAAAACCATAATTATTTTTTATTCCGAAGACTCAAAATATGCTTTAGAAAAAGCTTTTAACGGAAAATCAGCAATAGATCTGACTGGTGATTGGGCAAAAAGCCTGAATTTTTCAGTATTTACGTTAAAATCTGCTTCACTTACAGAACTTTTATCAGATATGAAAAAGCTTTGCGACGAAAATCAGGCAGATACAGTACTTTTTTCTTATAATGATCTTCCATATCTTAATCAGTCTCTGGCTCAGAAAATTCTTAATTCCCATATCGAATATAAATCAGAATATACCTTTGCAGACGGATATCCTTATGGTTTTGCTCCAGAAGCTTTAAATGCCGGAACAATAGGAATACTGGCTGAGTTTTCAAAAACAAGTCAAAAAACTCTTGGCGATTCTCCTGTTAGCAGGAATGCAATCTATAACCTTATTAAAACTGATATTAATTCTTTTGATGTAGAAACAATTATTGCCGATACTGACTGGCGTCTACTACGTCTGGCTTTCCATTGTGGTAAAAAAGACAATTTTATGCAGTGTAAGGCTTTGTTTGAAGCAGCTGCCTGCGATGCTCCTGCTTTAGCTGATGTTGAAAAACTTTCAGAACTTGCCTCTGTAAATCCAGCCTGTTTAAAAACAGTTCCTGGTTTTTATAATCTTCAGATTTCAGACAATGTAAATTTTGAATCGATTTATCTTCCAGTACACGAATATTCACAAAATACAATGTCGTATGAAAAGTGTGCAGAACTTATAGACCATATTGCAGCTTACAGTGAAAAAGCAGTAATAAGCCTTTCTGCTTTTGGAGAACCTCTTTTTAATCCTGATTTTCTTAAAATTGTTGAAAAAATCCTTACATACGAGGGACTTTCTGTATTTTTTGAAACAGATGGACTTAAAGTAAGTCAGGATTTTGCTGAAAAACTGGCTCAGCTGGAAAAAAATGCCCTTCCTCGTACAAACGGCTGGCAGAAAATTATGATAGCTGTCATTCTGGATGCGGCAAGCGAGTCAACTTATCATAAAATCCATAAAAATTGTCCGGCACAAAGCTTTCAGACAGCTGTAAATGCCGTTTCGCTTTTGCAGACAGCACTTCCAGGCTCCGTTTATCCTCAGTTTGTTCGCATGAACGAAAACGAAAATGAACTTGAAGCCTTTTACCGCTACTGGAATGAAAAATCAAATCCATCTGGTGGAAATCTTATTATTCAAAAATATGATGATTTTGCAGGAAGTCTTCCTCCATGCAAGCCGGCAGATCTTTCTCCTCTTGAACGGGATCCTTGCTGGCACCTTCGCCGAGATTTTACCGTTCTTTTTAATGGAGATGTTCCTGTATGTCATACCTGCTGGAAAGACAATATCATTGGAAATGCTTTTACTCAGAAGCTCGAAGAAATCTGGCATAAGACAGATGAGCTTCTTGGAAATCATATAAATAAAAACTACTGCTGCGCTGGAAAATGCGCTAACTGTGAGAAATGCGATGAATGGTATACCTTTAACTTTTAATGAACATCAGATAAACAGAACTATTCTCGGTGGGCCAAAAACAATAGATCCTTCTGCCCTAAATATTTCTGTGATTCTCTTAAACAGCAGCGGCAGTCACTTTAAGCTTCATATATTTGAAAATCTTTTACAGTGTAATTTTCAGACAATAGTTTCTGTAGAGCATGATTCAAGCAATTTTACAGATGATGTTTCAAAACGCTATCCGATGATAAAATTTCTTGTTCCGCTTGAAAAAACAAATGACGGAGATCTTATAAACCTTGCTATGAGTGAAGTTCAGACAGATTATGTCCTTGTAATCCGTGACAGTTTGAATCTTCCTGCTAATTTTATTCCTCCGCACCTCGCTCAGAGACTTACTGCAGATTCCCCATACTGTATTGTTCCACGACTTTTTGATAACCGGAAAAATGCCCTGCCATGTGCCTTCAGCCCAAGTGCAGAAAAAACACATTTTGTAATAGATTCTTCGTCCGAAATTACAAACGGCAAAAAAACGCTTTTTCCATTTGATTATGTTGCTTTATATAATAGAAAAAAGTTTATAGAACTCGGTGGATTTGACTGGACAATTAATTCTCCATACTGGCAGAATCTGGATTTAGCTCTTCGTTCCTGGCTCTGGGGACAGCAGACCGTGCTTACTTCTCTTCTTCAGTTTTCATATATTGATGAACCTCCTGTAAATGATACAACTTATAATCTGGATTATCTGCGCTATTACCTCAAAAACGAACTTCCTAAAATAAAAATGGAACAGGGGTATCTTAAAAAGAATTCATTCCTAATTTTTCTTGGACATTCATCATGTGGAATTATGGAAGCCCGAAGACAGTTTAATGCTGTAAAAATCTGGGTAGAAAAAAATAAATTCCGCTACAAAATGGATTTACAAAGCCTGATTCAAAACTGGAGTCAGAATGATGAAAACAAATAGAACCGTAATTGTACAATGCCGATTATCCTCAACAAGATTGCCGGGAAAGGCTCTTAAAGACCTTTGTGGAAAAACTGTTCTTGCACGTGTACTTGAGACAATGCATAAGGTTAAAGCCGATTATTATTTTGTTGCAACAGACGATGCTTCATATGAACAGCTTTTACCTGTTTGCAAGGAATATGATTTTGAATGCTTTGCTGGTCCTCTTGATGATGTGCTTGCCCGTTTCACACAACTGCTTGATACAATCAAAACAAAGACTGTAATTCGAGCTACAGCTGATAATCCTTTTTTATTTTACGAAGCCGCAGAAGAAAGTGCTGTATTGTTTGAAGAAAAAAATCAGAAAGGACATTGTGATTATCTTACATATTCCGGACTTCCTCATGGAAGTGGAGTAGAAGTTTTCAGTGCAGAATCTTTGAAAAAAGCAGCAGAAGAGACTAGTGATTCATATGATCATGAACATGTAGGTCCAGCCCTCTATAATCATAAAGATAAATATGTCTGCGAATTTGTTCCGGCCCCTCGACGTTTTGATTTTCCGGAACTTCGAACAACAATTGATACTTATTCAGATTATCTTCGTGCAGTTTCAATTATGAAATATATGCAGTTAAAAGGTTATGATTCTCCATTTACAACAGAAGAAATTATCGAAGCCTGCCGTTCAAACAATGTAAAATATCCGGTTGTTCTTGTTCCTTCTGTAGTAAAAGGTCATGGAACAGGACATCTCCGCCGCTGCCTTACAGCTGCAAAGGAAGGTGGATTTTTTGTATATATACCTGAAGATAAAACACTTACCGAAACAGATCAAATTATCAAAGAATATATTTCTGAAGGACTTTCAAAAAATCAGATTATAAACACAATTCCAGATGAATCTTATCTGCCGGCAATAATTACAGATACCTTTGAACTGACTGAAAATCAGCTGGCTGAGCTTTCAAAAAACAGAAATCTTATTTCAATAGATGAAGGTTCAAGATATACAGATTATTGTGATTATCTTCTTGATATAATTCCATCATACAAAAACTTTAGACAGTCAAATAAAACTGAACCAGGCTTTATTACAATGCCTGAAAATATCCGTTCCGAAACAAATGGTGAAAAGAAAATAGAAAAAGTTCTTATTTGTCTTGGTGGCGAAGATCCTGCAAATCTGACAATTCCAGCTGCAACTGCAATTGTTAAAAAATTTCCACAGGCTAAAATAACAGCAATAATCTCAAATGAACAAAGCCCATATATAGATTATGCAGGCGGTCAGAATGTTGAATTCATAAAGCCTCTTCCAGGTCTTCGAGAAAAGCTCTATGAATATGATCTTGTCGTTACTCATTACGGTTTGACTGCCTTTGAAGCCGTTTATGCAGGTTGTGGAGTAATTCTTTTGCCTACAACAAAGCTTCATAAAAAGCTTGCTGAAAAATACAATTTTGCTTATGTAGGTGATAAATCAATTTCAGATTCTTCATTGCAGACAGCCCTTGATTCAGAAAATCTGTATGCAAAAAATATTTTCACTAGTGGAGCAGGAGGAGAAAAAAAATCTTTGGGGGAATTCCTTCGGGTGCTTTCTGCCGGAAAAAGAATGTGCTGTCCTGTTTGTGGAAGAATGCCTTCTCAACCTGATGAAGTAATTTCGCGTAACGAAACAAGAACTTACAGACGTTGTGCTTCTTGCGGAATGATTTACATGGCTTTCACTACAATTGAAGATAAAAAATATCAGAAGGAATATTTCTTTGAAGATTATAAAAAGCAATATGGAAAAACCTACGAGGAAGATTTTGAAACTATAAAAAGTCAGGGTATGAGACGGGCTGGAATAATAAAATCTCTTTGTGGAAAGCCTGAAGCTGGGACAGAAAAAAATCTTTTAGATATTGGATGTGCTTATGGACCTTTCCTTTCTGCTGCTTCAGACTTAAATTTCAATGCATTTGGAACTGATATTGCAGATGATGCTGTAGCTTATGTTCAGAATAAATTAAAGCTTCCAGCTGTATGTTCAGCATTTCCTGAAATTGATACAGCAGAAGAATTTGGAATTGCCCAGTTTGATATTGTTACCATGTGGTATGTAATTGAGCATTTTAAGGATTTGGGAAGTGTATTACGAAAAGTTTCTTCTCTTGTAAAAAAAGGCGGAATGTTTGCATTTTCAACTCCGAGTGGAGAAGGAATTTCTGCAGTCAGCGATAAAGATTATTTTTATCAGATTAGTCCGACAGATCATTATACAATCTGGGAACCAAGTCGTGCTGACTCAATTTTACAGCAGTTTGGTTTTAAGGTTGAAAGAATTGTTTCTACAGGACACCACCCGGAACGTTTTCCTTATATAAAAAAAACAGGAGCAAAGCCGGGTAGTCTCAGGTGGAATCTTATAGAGGCAAAGAGTCACGCAAAAAGACTTGGCGATACTGTAGAAATTTACTGTAAGAAACTATAGAGTAATTCTTCAAGGTGGGACGGTTGAAAAATTACATCCATGTAATTTTTCAACCAGCAGATTTTGCCTTTGGCAAAACTGCCAGACGTTGCCTCCATGCAACATTTTTAAATGGAGTTCATATAATGAATATACTAGTTCTTGGTGCAGGACTTATGCAAAAGCCTGCGATTTTAAGCGCAAAGGAAGAAGGCTTTACTGTACACGTAATAGATGCAGATGATAAAGCTGTAGCAATTCCTTTTGCAGATACTTTCCGTAAAATTGATTTAAAAGATAAAGAAGGCATTTTAGCTTATGCAAAGGAACTCAAGGCTTCACCAGAGGGGCTTTCGGCTGTTTTTACTGCAGGTACAGATTTTTCTGCAAGTGTGAGCTATGTTTGTGAGGCACTGGGCCTGCCGGCTCACAGCCACCAGGCCGCCATCAACGCAAGCGTAAAAACCGTTATGCGCCAGTGCTTTGCTGATGCCGGAGTGCCGTCGCCGGCTTTTGTCCGGGTAAGCAGAGAAGACCTCAGTGCTGGTGATTCTCAAATCTTACTAAACTCTATCCTCCAGAAAATGTCTTTTCCTTTTGTTGTAAAGCCTGTAGACAATATGGGGGCCCGTGGCTGCCGTATGGTGCGCAGCCAGGATGAGTTTTTCTCAGCCGTTAAATGCGCAGTCGAGTGCAGCCGTACAGGTTTTGCAATCGTTGAAGAGTATATGAAAGGCCCTGAATTCTCAATTGATGCCCTTGTGCAAAACGGAAGCTTTACCGTTACTGGCTTTGCCGTGCGGCATATAAAATATGAGCCGTATTTTATAGAAGTCGGTCATACAATGCCAGCAGAGCTGGACAAAAAAATGCACGATGAACTTATTTCAGTTTTTGCACTTGGAGCAAAAGCTCTGGGACTTACCTGTGGAGCAGCAAAAGCAGATATCAAATATACATCTAAAGGTCCTATGATTGGTGAAATTGCCGGTCGTTTGTCCGGCGGTTATATGTCTGGCTGGACTTATCCTTATGCATCAGATTTAAATCTTACAAAGCAGGGAATCCTTATCGCTTCAGGAAAGACCCCGGAAGAATTAATAAAACGCCGCCTACCTGTATCATTTACACCAAGTGAACTTTGTAAAAATGCTGCAAAACCATATGAGCTTTTTGAAGTTCCATGCCTGCGTACTTCTGCAGAAAGAGCCTGGATGAGTATTCCAGGAACAGTAAAATATATAGAAAACATTAAGGATTATTCAGACAGAGCTGTTTTTGATGTACTTCCGCGTGCCACAGTAAGCATAGGAAGTGAAGTAGATTTTCCAAGAAACAATGTTGAAAAATGTGGCAATGTAATTGCAGTAAGTCATAGCCGTGAGGCAGCTATTGCTGTTGCAGAAGATGCTGTTTCAGATGTTTTTATTACGCTTGCAGCTGATAATCCTCGAACAGAAGCCTTCCTTGCCGGAAATCAGGCATCTGATGAAGCAGCTTTTCCACCGGATGCTTTTGGGAAACTGTCTGAAGAAGAACTGAAAGAAATTGCTGCTGAAAAATCAGAAATCCCTGCAAACTCAAAAGCTGCAGATTTTATTCCGAAAGTTCTTCAAAATGCCGAATATATTAATAAGAAAGACTGGAACTATAATACAATAAAAACTACTGCACAAAAGTTTGATATTCTTCGTCCAAAGCATCCGGCATTAAATTCGGAACGTTTCTGGAAGGCTGTAATGCGGGGTGGAATTCAGGCAGCAGTTTATGTTTCAGATACTATTGAAAGACTTGGAAAATAATGGGAACCAATATGAAGCTAAAAAGATTTATTTCTGTAATCAGTATAATTTGTATCTGCACTATGCTTTTTGCGGCAAATGACATTGCCCTTTTAGATAAATGTAAAAATTCTGGAATGACCATTTATTGGGATTCACTTTCTGAAACAGGAATGATAGAAAAAAACGGTCATCAGCTTTCTTTCAGAAATGGAGAAGGTATGATCCTGTTAGACAGCATCAGAATTATGATAACTGATGCTCCAGAACTCCGTGACAATCAGCTTTATGTTTCTAAAAAATTTCTTGATGACAGCGAAGAATTTTTTAATCAGAAATCAGAACTTCCATTTAAAGTAGGCGCAATTCTTATCGATGCCGGTCACGGTGGTAAAGATCCTGGAGCTCTTAAAACTTATAAGGTTGGCGGAAAAAACATCACAATTCAGGAAAAAGATATTACGCTTAAAGTTTCGAAAATGCTGGTTGAACGTCTTAAGGCTGCATATCCTGAAAAACAGATTATTCTGACCCGAAATACAGACAAATTTCTTTCACTTGGAGAACGTACTGATATTGCAAACGGTGTAAAAGTAGGGGAGAACGAAGCTGTTCTGTTTATTTCGATTCATGTAAATTCATCACTTAACAAAACTTCTTCTGGTTACGAAGTCTGGTATCTTTCTCCAGGTTATAGAAGAAATGTTCTTGATAAATCAGCTGTAGACGGTGATCCTAATTTATTCCCGATTTTGAATTCAATGCTGGAAGAAGAATATACAACAGAAAGTATTATGATTGCCAAGTTCATTATGGATGGTTTACAGGGCCAGATTGGTAAAGAATCAACTGCACGTGGAATCAAGGCGGAAGAATGGTTTGTAGTAAGAAATTCAAATATGCCTAGTGTTCTTATTGAGCTTGGTTTTGTATCAAATGAAAAAGAGGCTCTTCTTTTAAATGATGAAAGATACTTGAAAAAAGCTACACTTGGAATATATAATGGAATTGCAGCGTTTATTACTCACTTTGAACGTTCTCAAGGATTTACTACGATAAAATGACAGCTAAAGCTACAATAAATATGTTAAAAAATAAAAGTTTACCAATATTTATAATTTCTCTTGTTATAATAGCAGTCTTTGTTCTCTCATTTTTCTGGTATACAGTTGCAAAAGATTATCATAGAAGAACTTTTATTTTTCCTTCAGCAGATAATGGAAAGTATATAATAGAATATAGAAATCTTACAAAAAAGCCTCATCAGGGAGAAATTCAGTTTTATATTGATGAAATTCTTCTTGGTTCGACAGTGGAACGTACAAAAAGGCTTTTTGCCCCTGAAACAAGGGTTATTTCCTGTTTTGAACGTGATCATGTACTATATTTAAATCTCTCTTCGGATATTCTCCAGATGGGAGATGGTGTAATCGAAATCAGAGAGGGGACAGAGCTCCTCAAAAAAAATATATTAAGAAATTTTTCAAAAATAGATTCTGTTGAGATTTATATTGACGGAAAATCTGCTTTTGAAAAATAAAAAACATTGACAAAACGGTGTACTTATTAGATAATTACTTTAATACAAGGCTACATCGAATTAGTATAAAAAAGGAGCTTCAAATGAAGAAGACTTTTGGTTTAATTGCAGCTGCTATGCTGCTTGTTGGTGGCGTTGCTTTCGCTGATGAAGCTATGCTCATCGATTTTACACTTCTGGATGCTGACTGCTGTGCTGACGACAATGGAAATCAGACTCAGAACAGTCGCACAGTTATGGACTACTCTGTAAGCGCTGGTGCAACTTTCACAGAAGATCAGAAAGATCTTATGAAAACTTCATTGGCACTTCCAGAATGGGAAGTTAAGTTGAACTCATCTGCAAAGACAGTTTCAAGTTTGGCTGACTCAACAGTTGTTGCCGCTCCTGTAAAAGGTGAAGCAGATGTTCCATTTGCTGGCAAGAACGTAATGGGTGTTCGCATCGTATTCCCTACATGGAACTCAAATGCAAATGCTCGCATCGAGCCTCCGTTTGATATTCCTGCTTACGAACCATTGGCAACTGCTGATGAAAACGGTGAGCGTCAGGAACCAACAGATGAAGAAAAAGCTAGTGGAAAAACACTTTTTGAAGATGGATATGGTGTTGTAAAGAACGTTGGAACAGTAAAGGCTATTTCTGTAACAACTATGGGTATGAATTATCCACACGGACTTTACGTTCTTTTGTCAGATAATGACGGTGTTGAAAGACGTTACTTTATGGGTTACCTCGGTTTCGACGGATGGAAAGAACTCCGCTGGAACAACCCTCAGTACATCTCTGAAATCCGTAACCGCGAAATCCGCGTTTACCCAATCTATCCTCGTGGACTTCCATTTGTAAAGTTCGAAGGATTCCAGATTACTCGTGATGCAGCTCACATTGGTGGAGACTTCATCGGATACTTCAAAGATGTAAAGGTTATCTACGACAAGGCTATCCTTACTAGCGACCGCGACATTGCTGATGAAGACCTCTGGGGAATCATTGGTAAGAAAGAAAAGGCTCGCCAGAATGCTGAGATGCAGAGATTCGGTAACAAGCAGGTTAACCGCTACCTTGAGAAGGCTAAGCTTGCTAGAGAAGATGAATTTACATCAAGCTTGAACGAAGATTCTAGCTCAAATGCTCAGAGCAACGGTGGTCAGGCTGCTGACTAATCTAGCTTATAGCTGAATAACGCCTTGGAAAGTTATTTGTAAATGGTAATTTTCCAGGGCGTATTTTTTTTAACTTCAACGGATTTTACTTATGGATACAGCAAACTTAATTTCAAAAAGACAGATTCGTGAAATTTATGAATCATATACAGATTACTTTTACGAAATCATGTCAAAGGTTATAGAAAGACTTCAGCAGAATGTAAAGCTTTCTGCGCAGCCAACTTATAAGAGCCGTGTAAAAAGTTTTAATAGTTATTATAAAAAGGTTCTGCGCTTAAAACCTGAGCAGCTGGAAGAAAATAAATCACTTATTTATCTGACAGATATGATGGGAATCAGAATGATTTGCGCATTCCTTGAAGATATCAATCTTGGTGTAGAACAAATAAAGAAGCTTTTTGAAATAAAGGAAGTAGAAGTAAAAGGAGCCGAAAAGAAGTTTTCTGAATTCGGTTATGAATCTGTTCATGTACTGGTAAAAATTCCGGATGAATTTAAGCCGGAGCTTACTGGAAAATATGAAGGTCTGGAACCTATTTCAGATGAAATTGTCTGCGAAATCCAGATTCGTACAATACTCCAGGACGCCTGGGCAGAAGTAGAACATGAATTAATTTATAAAATCGATTTTAATCCTTTTGATAAGCCTCTGCGACGTAAGCTTGCCTCAATTAATGCCTCTCTGACTCTTGCAGATATTACCTTCCAGGAAATACGTGATTATCAGAATAAACTTCAGCGTGAACTGGATGAACGTCGCCGTTCTTTCTATTCTCTTGCAGACGGCTTTTTGAATGATAAAACCGAAAAACTTGAAGAAGATATTAATCGTGTAAATCCATTTGTTCAGGGAACTATTGATGATTTAATTCTTAAAGCCATTGAAGCTCATAACGAAGGTCATCTTTCGGAAGCTGTTGATATATATACACGTATTCTTGATGCAGTTGCTGATGGTGACAAAAATGTACTTGCTGTAATACATAAACACAGAGGTATGGCATTCTTTGCTATGAATAATCTTGAAGCTGCTCTTGATGATTTTCAGAAAAGTATTGATGCTGATCCAAAAGCCTTCCGTTCTTACTATTACAAGGGAATTGTCTATTCAATTCTAAAAAAATATAAAGAAGCAATTGAATGTTATTCTAAATCTCTGGAAATCAATGAATTTCAGGCTCATGCAAACTTCCGTCGTTCTATGGCATACTATGAGCTTGGTGAATATGAGCAGGCTATGAATGATTTAGATGTTGCACTAAAACTCGGAATGAATCCGGATGAATGTAAGGCTTTACAGGAAAAGCTTGTAAAAAAATTCGGTATGAATATGTAAAAAAAAATTAAAAAACAAGGGTTTGGCTATTGACGAAAAATATCTAAACTGATATATTATTCAAAGTCAGAAACGACTTATGTCTCCTTCGTCTAGTGGTTAGGACATCGGGTTTTCATCCCGACAACAGCAGTTCAATTCTGCTAGGAGATGCTCAAAGCCTTGTAAGGAAACTTGCAAGGCTTTTTTTTATGGTGGTGGGGTGTGGAAGATTCTGAAGATAAAATCGAACACAAATTAGTTAATGAAGCAGAGGCGGGCGGTTATATTTCGCAGGGTGGCCCGCTTTCAAAGATTTCTGATTCATTTGAAGAACGTCCTGTTCAAGTTGAGCTTCTTGAAAAAATTGTAAAAGCCTTAAATCAAAATAAGATTGCAGTTTTTGAAGCCGGAACAGGCGTTGGAAAATCTTATTCATATCTTATTCCATCAGCACTTTGGGCACTTTTGAATCATGAAAAGATTATAGTTTCTACAGGAACAATTAATCTCCAGCAGCAGCTTTGTGAAAAGGATCTTCCTGCTGTTGAAAAAATCATCGGAAAAAAATTTAAATATGTTTTGATGAAAGGTCGTCAGAATTATATTTGCATGCGGCGCTTAAATGATGCTGCATCTATTCTTGATCTTTTTGAAGGAGAAACAGAAGAACTTAAGAAAATTGCAGAATGGGCACAAAACTCTGATACAGGAAGTAAAAGTGATCTTACTTTTATGCCTTCTGAAAGTGTATGGACAAAGGTTAATTCTGAAAGTGATGCCTGTATGGGAAAAAAGTGTCCTTTCTTTGGCGAATGTTTTGTTATGAAGATTCGCAAGGAAGCTGCAAGTGCAAATCTTATAATTGTAAATCATCATCTTTTATTTGCAGATATTGAATCTCGTTTAAATGGAGCAGGCTATGAGGATGCGGCAGTTCTTCCACCATATCGTCATATAATTTTTGATGAGGCTCATGGAATTGAAAATGCCGCAACAAGCTTTTTCAGTGAAAGTGTAAACAGATTTAAATTAAACAAGCTTATAAATCAAATGTATCGTCACAGGAAAAACTCTGAATCTGGACATCTTTGTAGTCTTGCAATTCTTTCTTCTAATGAGGAAAAAGCAGGAGATGCTTTTGATGTTACTAATAAAATCAAACTTGCAATGACAAATGTTGAAATTGCTTCAAAAGATCTTTTACAGAATGAATATACAATGCGTCTTTACGATGCCACTGCCCGTAATTTTGGACCTTTACTCGTTGCAATTGGAGAACTTACACGAGCCCTTGGTTCTTTTACAGGGATTGTTCGTGAAATAATGGAAGGAATAGATGAAGATGACAAGGATGCTCCTTGTTATTACGAATCAAAGGTAATTCTTCGTCATCTGGAATCTTATGTAATTTTATTAAAGAACTTTTCTGTATGGGATGAAAAACGTGATGATGTTTTCTGGATTCAAAAAAAACGTTTACCGCCTGATATGGTTCAGAATGCAGGAGATGCAGAATATGTAATTCTCACTCAAACTCCGCTTGATATTTCACACCTTATGAATGAAGGTGTTTTCGAACCCATGGAAAGTGTAATCTGTACTTCTGCGACTCTTAAAACCGGCAGAGATTTTTCTTACTGGATGCGTAGAACTGGTGTTTCTCTTGCAGGGGAAGAAAGAATAATAAAAGGTGAGTTTCCATCTCCTTTTCCTTATAATAAAAATATGCTTTTTGCGGTTCCAAATGATGCGCCTCTGCCGGATAATATTCAGTTTCAGCAGTATGTAGAGATGGCTTTGCCGCGTCTTATACAGGCGGCGGCCGGGCGAACACTGGTTTTGTTTACTTCTTATGAGTCGCTTAAGAGTGCATACCGCACTACGGTTGCGAGTATGCCGGGCTTTCCCGGCCGCGTAATGAAACAGGGGGATGATGATAACGCGAAGCTGCTTGAAGCTTTTAAAAAGGAAAACGAGAGTGTTCTTTTTGCTACGGATTCTTTCTGGCAGGGGGTTGATATTCCAGGAGAGTCGCTCTCGCAGGTAATTATTGTTAAACTGCCGTTTACAGTACCTAATGACCCTGTTTTTGTGGCGAGGGCGGAGGCAATTGAAAAGCGCGGCGGAAGTTCTTTTATGGAATTGAGCGTTCCTGAGGCTGTAATTAAATTCCGTCAGGGAATTGGCCGGCTCATACGTCGTTCCGACGACAAAGGTGTAGTTGTTGTTCTGGATCGTAGAATATATGAAAAAAAATATGGCTCAATTTTTATTGCTAGTATGCCTGATTGTAAAAAGGCATATGAACCTGTTTCTGAACTTTCGCGAAGAATAAATTCCTTTATTTTTGGTTAACAATGCGCTATAATATTTTTTAATAAAAATAAGAGTATTCGGGTGGTTATATGTCTAGTTTTCTGACGCTGGTATGTTTATTTTCTATGGTTATTCCGGCTTCAATAGCAAATATCTTTGCTTATCCGGTAAGTAGAAAACTGAGTGTTAGAATTTCAAATTATATTGTAAGAGTTCTTGCTCCACGTTTATTTGCAATCCTTCGAAAATATAGAAAATTTAACTTCTGGGGGTATGATGATAAAAAGAATGAACTCCCTGAAGATTTCATAATTATTTCAAATCATCAGAGCCTTTTGGACATTCCGGTTTTTATGAAATATTTTCCAGACAAAGAAGTTCGCTTTATTGCAAAAGATGCTCTTGGCCGTCATGTTCCTCTTGTTTCAGAAATGCTTAGAGCGCAGGAGCACTGTTTAATTCCTCGAAAAGCAAAGCCTATGGAGGCTATGCGTTATATTTCTGATTTCGGAAAAAGAGTAATTGAGAGAAAACAGATTCCGATTCTTTTTCCTGAAGGTTCAAGAACACGTGATGGAAATGTTGGAAAATTCTTTTCTGCAGGTTTTCGTCAGTTAACTGAATCTACTGGACTTCCTGTTGTTGTTTGTGCACTTGATGGTGGCTGGAAGCTTCGTGACCTTCGTAAGCTTATGACGAATCTTAAACATGGATGTTACAGGGTAAAAGTTCTTAGAGTATATGAACCACCAAAAACAAAAGAAGAATGTAATAAAATTCTTGAAGAGTCAAAGCTTTTGATGCAGCAGCAGATTGAATACTGGCGACAGCTTCCTGCTAATAAAAAATAGGAATAAAAAAACCGTGCGCTTCATGATTACGCACGGTTTTTAACAACTAAGTAAGTCGGCAAGCACAGCTTACCTCTGAGCCGTTTTTTCGATAATCCTAAAACGACCCTAACGGCTCGTTTTTTAACGGATTTTCAATTTTAGGCTTACTTAAAATCCTTAGGTCTTCTTTCAACACGTTTGCATTTCTGGCATTCTGCCTGATTTCTAAGTCTGCCATTTTCAATCATTGTTTTCATTATGATTTCGCCACCGCAGTCAGGGCAAATGAATTTTTGTGTTGCAACAGTTGTACGAGAGTTTTTACTAGCTCCAGCCATTATGTGCCTCCAATCGAATATTCGTATCAAACATAATAATGAGATACGGCACTAGTGTCAATAATTCAACTCATAAAAATCAAAACTTTAATTGACACAAAATATGCAATTTGATACTATATCAGACAGTTAACTATTAATTTTGGGGGTCTCCAATTGGCAGGCAAAAAATCATCTGCAGAAAAAAGACACGCACAGAGCGAAGTTCGCAGACTTCATAATAAAGCAATCAAGAGCACTTGCAGAACTTATGCAAAGCAGTTTGTAGAAGCTGTTCAGGCAAAAGATCAGAAACTTGCTGAAGAAAAATACAAGCAGCTTCAGAAAGAGCTTGACAGCGCTCGCAGTAAGGGTGTTCTTAAGAGAAACGCTGTGTCTCGTAAAAAGTCAAGAATGATGAATCTTTATAATGCTACATTTGCAGCAAAATAACATTTTTGATTATTAATCTGGAAAACCAGTTGAAATATTTTCAACTGGTTTTTTTTATGTTATAATAGAATAATGTCTGATAAAAAAATTACTAAAAGTGATCTGGTGGATTTAATTTATAAATCTTCAGATATTGAGAAAAAAGTTATTTTACAGGTTGTTGATGATTTTCTAATCCAGTTGAGAAATTCAATGGAGGAAGGTTCAACAGTAGAATTGCGCGGTTTTGGTACTTTTGAAAAAAGGCTTCGGAAAGGGAGGGCTGTGGCTCGTAATCCTAAAACTGGAGAAAAAATCAAAGTTGACCCTCATTATGTAGCAGTTTTCCGTGCTGGTCAGATTCTAAAAAATAAGTTATGGAATCTGAAGATTGATGAAGATGAATAATAAAAAAGTAAAGCCTTCTGATTCTGCAGGAATAGTATTTAAAATTTTTTTACTGTTTTTATCCTCTGTCTTATTCTGGCTTTCAAACCCAAATATATTTTTTGAAGATGGTTTAGGCTGCTTAGCTTTTTTAAATTATCTTCCGATTTTGTTTTTAATAAAAAAATCTCGTTTTATTGAAGCTGTAATTTTTGGGGCTGTTTATGGTGGGCTTTCTTATGGTCTCTATGGTTACTGGCTTAATGCCTTTCATCCTTTGGGATTAATTATTGTCTGTATCGGGTATTTTGTAATTTGTGCTTTGCTTTTTTCTGTACTTAAATGGGCTGATATCATTACATCAAAAAATGGATGGCTGCTTCAGTTTATCATCATCTGCGGATATGAGTATTTGAAAACTCTTGGATTTTTTGGAATGAATTATGGAGTTACAGCTTATACCCAATGGAAGAACTTGTATTTAATTCAGATATGTTCTTTAGGAGGAGTTTTTGCATTAAATTATATTGTAATATTTCCTTCAGTATTTTTGTTCAGTCTGATTTCAAAAAAGAAAGAAAAATACAGACTTTTGAATAATGTTGAGAATGGAAAAAAATCCAGTATTTCTGCTTATGTTAAAAAAGAAAAAGCTCTTTCTGATACATCTTTAAAACTGACTTTTATTTGTGGTGGCCTATGGCTTGCGATTTTTGCAGCATCATATATTTATGGTCTTTCTGTTATGGGAAAAAATAATTCTGACAGATATGTTACTGTAGCGGCCATTCAGAATAATGAAAGTCCATGGAAAAATGGAATAGAAGAATACTCCAGAAATGTAAATAAATTGATTCAGCTTACAGAGGAAGCACAGTCTCTTTCTTCTGAAATTGATTTTGTTGTATGGCCGGAAACTGCAGTGGCACCTTCTATAATTTATAATTATGATTATGGAACTGATATGAGACGTTTTCTGCTTATTTCACAGCTGCTGAATTTTATTGATGAAAACAATGCCGTTTTTGTAATTGGAAATTCTCATGAAGAAGAATTGAAAAATACAGGCAGAACAAGATATAACAGTGCTCTGGTATTTGAGTCAGGTAAAAATGTGCATCCTCCAGAGCCTGGTATTTATTCAAAGATAAAACTTGTGCCCTTTACCGAAAGTTTTCCATGGAAACATACATTTCCGTATTTCTACCAGAAGCTTTTGAATGGTGATATTCACATGTGGGAAAAGGGGGATGTGTATAAGGTTTTTGATTATCGAGGTCTTAAGTTTTCAACACCAATTTGTTTTGAAGATACCTTCAGTACAGTTTGCCGCAGAATGGTTTTAAATGGCTCACGTTGCTTTATAAATCTGAGTAATGATTCCTGGTCTAAAAGTAATGCATGCCAGAAACAGCATCTGGCAATGGCTGTGTTCCGTTCGGTAGAAAATGGAGTTCCTTCGGTACGCAGCACAGCAAGTGGAGTAACTTGTGTAATCAATCCTAATGGAAAAGTAATAAAAGCAGCTCCTGAATTCTGTGAGGCTTATATAATTGGAAGGGTACCTGTAATCGATGATGGTCAGCAGACTTTGTATACAAGAATCGGAGATATTGCGGGAATTGTTGCAGCAGGGCTTTCTGCATTAATATTGATAATACAAACAATTCTTGTTATAATAACAAAAATACGAAAATAGATTTTACAGGTGAATTGATGGCTGAAAAAAACGAAAACGAAAAAAGAAATATCACAGTTTTTGGTGAAGAGACAGAATTTGATGGAGTTCTTGAATTCAGCGATCGTCTTGTAATTACCGGAAAATTCAGCGGAAAAATCAATGCACATTCAGGAGATCTTGAAATTGCAAAAAATGCAGTTTGTAGGGTAGATAAAATAGATGCTAATTCAATCATTATTGCAGGTGGAGATGTAAATGGTGATATGAATGCGGCAGAGCGTGTTGAAATCTGTTCGGGAAGTAAAGTTATAGGAAATATTACCACTGCAAAAATCCGCATTGCAAATAATGTAGAATTCAGCGGTGATGTTAGTATGCTCGATAAAGAACCTGATGTAGATTTGTTCTCGGTCGCATCTGCAGAATACAAACAGGCAATGATTATACATAGTGATGTCATAAAATAAGCCAAAAATCGAAGAATAAGGCTCTGAGGCAAGCTAGGCTTGCCGACTGACTTACAGCCGACTGACTTATGCTTGACAGAAAATAAAAAAAGGATAATAATAATTTATATGGGACTTCTTTTAATATCTTATCTGTCCCAGAAAAATCAACAAAATCTGGTGTTTAATATTTTTTTACAATAATAAATCAAAATATATTCTAATAATTTTATGAGGATTTTTTAATGGCAGCATTAAGAAGACGTCGTAAAGACGAAGAAAATGTTTCAGAGCCTGCAGAAGAAGCACAGGCTACTCTTGATTTTGGATTATCAGAAGAAACAGAAGAGAAAACTGCAGAAACACAGGAGACGCCGTCGCCTTCAGATCAGGAAGCGTCTGCTCAGGAAGAACAGAATAGTGAAGATGGGGCAGAAGAGGCGGGTGAAGAAAGTTCGGATGCCGGCCGTGTAGTTGTAAAAAGACGTCGTGTAGTCCGCAAGTCAGAAGAAACTGAAAAGACAGAAAAAACAGAAAAAACAGAAGGAAATGCACCTACAGAAGAACGCCAGAATAATAACAATAATTACCGTTACCAGAACAATCAGAACAGAAACAATAACTACAATAATAGAAGAGCACAGGGAATGAGAAAGCCTTATGGCCGCAATTCCTATACACCTCCAAGTGCCGAAGTTGCAGAGATGATGGCCGCAGAAGCTGCTGCAGCTGCAGAAGAAAATGCAAATAAACCACGCCTTTTGATTAATGAGCTTACAAAAGAATCTATGCCGGAGCTTCGTGAACGAGCAACTCAGTTTGGATTTACGGCTGATGATCTTGCTCCAATGAAAAAGCAGGATTTGATTTTTATTATTCTTAAGGCTCATACAGAACACGGTGGAATTATTTTTGCTGAAGGTTCTCTCGAGATTTTGCCTGATGGCTACGGATTCTTACGCAGCCCTCAGAACTCTTACCTTCCAGGTCCTGATGATATTTACATCAGCCCGAGTCAGATTCGTCTTTTTAACCTTAAGACAGGTGATACTGTATACGGACAGACTCGTTCTCCAAAAGAAGGTGAACGCTTTTTTGCTTTGCTCCGCATTGAAAAAATCAACTATGATGAACCACGAGTAGCTCAGACTCGTGTTCCTTTTGAAAACCTTACACCGCTTTATCCAAATGAAAAGCTACGTCTTGAAACTGTTTCAACTGAAGTTTCAACACGTATCGTTGACCTTTTTGCACCAATTGGAAAAGGTCAGCGTCTTTTGATTGTTGCGCCTCCAAAAGCCGGTAAGACAATCCTCATGCAGAAAATTGCAAATGCAATTACAACAAATAATCCGGAAGTTTACCTTATCGTACTTTTGATTGATGAACGTCCTGAGGAAGTTACTGAAATGGAACGCGCAATCAAGGGTGAAGTTATTTCTTCTACTTTTGATGAGCAGGCTACCCGCCATGTTCAGGTTGCAGAAATGGTACTTGAAAAGGCAAAGCGACTTGTTGAACACAAGCGTGATGTTGTAATTTTGCTTGACTCAATTACTCGTCTTGCGCGCGCTTATAACCAGACAGTTCAGACTTCCGGTAAAGTTCTTTCGGGTGGTGTTGACTCTAACGCTTTGTTCAAGCCAAAGAGATTCTTTGGTGCTGCACGTAATGTAGAAGAGGGTGGTTCTCTTACAATCATCTCTACTGCTTTGATTGAAACTGGAAGCCGTATGGATGAAGTTATCTTTGAAGAGTTCAAGGGAACGGGTAACTCTGAAATTGACCTGGACCGAAAACTCGCAGAACGCCGCCTCTTCCCGGCAATCAACATCAAGAAATCTGGTACCCGTAAAGAGGAGCTTCTTCTTACAGAAAATGAACTCCAGAAAATCTGGATTCTGCGTAAGGTACTCAATCCGATGGAAGATGTGGACATCACCGAGCTTATCCTTGACCGCATGAAGAAGAGCAAGACTAACGAAGCCTTCCTGGCAAGTATGAATGCGGGCACCGCAGGGATAGAGTAAAGAATATCAAAAGAAAAAGCGATTATTAAAAATGCCCGAGTGCGGAATAAAAAATGACTGCGGACAACAAGGCTATAATTGAAGAACCGTTAAAAAACGAGCTGCATAAGCAGGTCGTTTTAGGTTCATCGAAATAAAGCCTCAGGAGGCGAGACTTGCGAGTCTCTCCCGTTGGGCAAGCTCTTTTTTTATGGGAGCATTTATGCGTTTTTGAGACCTCGATTATTGACTATATGTATTGTTTTTTTTATAATTATATAATCATTTTTATCTTGTGATATTATTTATGGAATTAGTTGACGGTAGCGTAATGATGGAAGTTCGTAATGAACAAGCCAGGGGCAGCCGGGCGTAATATCGGGCAAGAATATAGGAGTTATACAAATGAAAAAGGGAATTCACCCAGACTACCAGCTTACAAAAATTACCTGCGTTTGCGGTAATGTAATCGAAACACGTTCAACTGTAAAAGACATTCACGTTGAAATTTGTTCAGCTTGCCACCCATTCTATACTGGTAAGCAGAAACTCGTTGATACTGCAGGTCGTATCGACCGCTTCAACAAGCGCTACGGTATCAAGGACAATAAATAGTTCTTACTTAAAGAATGAGAAAGGCTTCCGAAAACGGAAGCCTTTTTTATTTGTCACGCGGATTCGAAACGACTAACGTCGTTTCATTTTTTAATTTTTTAAGGGAATTGCGTTAGCAATTCCGAATCCGTGTGATTTATTTGCTTAAAGTGAACTGCCAGGCCTTGTGTGGTTTCTTTCCAGCAAAGTCCATCGGAATTGTTTCTTCTGTCATTTCCTTGCAGGTGAAGTTTGAACCAGCGGCAGTCTTCGGTGGAATCTTACTTATATCAAACTTGATTCTTTCTGAGTTTGTAGAGAAGTAGAGTTTTCCGCCTGGGGCTAAAATATTCAGACAGTCCTTTACCAGCTGAGGCCAGTCGCGGTTTATATCGAGTACATCGCTTGTTGCCTTGCTGTTTGAAAATGTTGGAGGGTCCAGAATAATCAAATCATAAAGCTCTTCTGCGGCCAGCTTTCCACCTTTTGCTGCAACTGCTTTTTCCTGTAAAAATACCTGACAGTCTGCGCGGGTAAAAACATATTTCTTTTTATCTGTAAAGCCATTAAGTTTCATATTCTCTTTTGCCCAGGCAAGATAGGTATTAGACAAATCAACTGATTCAACAAAAGCGGCATTTCCCTGGGCTGCGTAAACAGAAAAGCTTCCGGTGTAGCAGAAAAGATTTAAGATACGCTTTTTGCTTGAAGTATCGCGGACTGTCGCTCTGAGAGGACGGTGGTCAAAGAAAAGTCCTGTATCCAGGTAGCTTGTAAGGTCTACGCGGAAGAGCTGTCCTTGTTCCTGGACCAGGCCTTCAACTAGAGATGCTTGCCCCTTCGCAGCATAGCTGCTCGGAGACTCGCTTAAAATGCTCCACTGGAGCATTTTATCGGCTTGCAGCCGTCGCTCCCTAAGTTCAGCATGACGGGGATTTAGTTCAGCATGACTGTTTTTATTGTACTGGTCATCTTCCTTGTGGCTTTTGTGTCCGCGGGATTTTTTGATGATGTGATTTATATCAATTCCAATTACGCCGGCTGCCGCTTTTGACATCGCTTCAAGCCAGATTGTTTCTTCTTCTTCAGATTTTTCGTAGGGACGTTCGTATAAATAAAGTACTGCCCAGGTGCGTTCTTTAATTTCTTTTTCTACAGCCGGGTCATTTGCAGAAAGACGTTCGTTCTGGGCCGCCATAAAACGTGCTGCTTCGAGAACTGAATCAACTCCATCCGGTAAAAATTCGTATAAATCAAGGGAAACCGGTACTTCGGGAATATCTCTGTCATAAAGTCTGTAGCAGCTGATGCGGTTTTTACGCATCTGTTTTCTGAGTTCTTTATATTTTCTTTTTAATCTGTTTGAAAAAAGTTCTGCCTGATATGAGGTTTTGTCTTCATTGTTATTCTGGTTATTCATATGGAAAGTTTAGCATATATCTGATATAATTAAAACATGACTGCTACTGAAAAATATCTTGCCATGAATAATGAGTTTTGCAAACTGCGTGATGCCATATACGAAAGTAATGTCGTAGAAGCAGACGAAGATCCGCAGATTCAAAAAACAGTTGAGGCTGCGCTTGGTATTTTGTGTCAGTACCTTGATTATTATAAGGACTTGAACAAAGTAAAGTCGAGGGAGAAAAAATGAAAAAATTTTTATCAGTTGTTCTTAGCATTCTTTTTGCTATCTGTCTCTTAGGCACACTTTTACTTTCTGTTGTGCGTAATAACTTCAGTTATTCAAAGCTTGTAAAAATGGCTGGCCAGATGATGAAGCCGGTTTCTGCGGCTCCTGTTGAAGATGGTCTTTTCCATCCGGGCGATATCCGCTATTCACTTGCTGCTTATGAGGAATTGGGCGATTTTAGTGATTTCGATTTAAGCAGTATTGATTTGAGCTCAATTGATCTTACAAATATGGATGTGAATGAAATTGTTCAGTCATATCTTGATATGGCTGGAGTTGAAGTTGAACCGGAGTTTATTGCAGAAGTACTTGCATCTCCTGAAGTTTCAAAATTTGTAGATCAGTATGTTGGTGAAATTGTTGATTATGTAACCGGAAGTTCTGAAGAACTTAATATTAATACAGATGATGTCCTGGAAGTTATGAATAAATCTTTGGATATGTATGAAGAGCATACAGGCGAAGTTGTTGACAGAACTGGAATGAAGGAAGCTGTAGAGAGCAACGTTGTTGAAGCTAAAGCAAGTATTCAGGAAAGTCTTGATTCTGTAAAAGAAGAAAATGCCGAAAGTCTTGAAGCACTTAAACAGGTTGATTTCTTCCTTTCTATGAAGTTCTTCCTTATCTGTGCTGGTATATGTCTTCTTCTTGCTTTGCTTATTCTTTTGATTAACCGTAATATTTTTGCATGGCTGCAGTATGTGTTTATGCCATGTTTTATTGATGGCTTACTTATCTTTATTGCAGGCTGTCTTGCAGGCGGTATTCTTCCTGAAATTATTAAGACTGCACTTGATGCTTATGCGCTTCCAAAGGGAATTTACGAAGGAATCTGGAGTCTTGTTTCTGCAATTCTTGGTCAGTTGAAGATTTACGGTCTTGTAGCTGCTGTACTTGGAATCGGGCTTTTTGTTCTTGGTACAACTTTGGGTAAAAATACAAAGACCAATACTGTTTCTGAATAAAAGACAGACAGCGCTTTTTCTTGCAATGGCAGGATTTATTTGTCATTGCAAGCGTATACACAACTTTCAAAAAACATTATAATAGTAGTCTCATAATTTGCATTTATCCCACGGCCTGTGTGTACGTGCGGTAAAAATATATTTTTTGCGTTAGCGCTGGGAGCCCCGAAGTACTGCGAAGCAGTATGAGCGGTAGCGAAGGGCGGACATAGCGACGGCAACTTGTTGCCGGAACGCCCAGCGGAAAAGGATTCTTATGGATTTTACAGAATTTGGTCTTGATGAAAGACTTTTGAAGGGAATTGAAGCCGCCGGTTATGTGACTTGTACACCGGTTCAGGAGCAGGTGATTAAGGCTTCTAAGGCAGCAGAGGGTGCTAAAGGCCCTGATTTGTATGTTCAGTCTCAGACTGGAACTGGAAAAACCTGCGCGTATCTTGTTGCTGTTATTGGTGAAATGCTTAAAGAGCAGAATGCAGGTAAAAAGTGTTTGATTCTTGCTCCAACCCGTGAGCTTGCAGTTCAGATTGAAGAGGAAGCAAAGGTGCTTGTTGGTACAAGTGGACTTAAGGCATTTTCGGTATATGGTGGTGTTGGTTACGAAAAGCAGATTGCAGCTCTTAAAAAGGGAGTGGACATTGTTATTGGAACTCCTGGCCGTGTAATCGATTTGAACGAAGGCGGAAACCTGGACCTGAGCAATGCTCACTTCTGTGTAATTGATGAAGCTGACCGCATGTTTGATATGGGCTTCTATGATGATCTTCGTAAGATTTTGAAAAAGCTTCCTGAAGCAGAAACAAGACAGACAATGCTTTTCTCAGCAACTCTCAATACTTATGTAAAGAACCTTGCTTGGGAATATACACGCGACCCGATTGAAATTACAATTGAAGCAGAAAATATTACTGTAAGCGAAATTCAGCAGGAATTGCTCCACGTCTCAAGCGATGAAAAAATGAAGCTTCTTGTTGGTATTTTGAAGCACGAAAATCCAGAATCAGCAATTATCTTTTGTAATACAAAAAGAAGCTGCGAAGTTATTGCAAAACGTCTTGTTATCAACGAGATTGGCGCTGAGTTTATGATTGGCGATTTGCCACAGAGTAAGCGTCTTGCAATCCTTAAAAAGTTCAAGGCCGGTGAAATTAAGATTCTCGTGGCAACTGATGTTGCTGCACGCGGTATTGATGTTGATGACCTTGCAATGGTAATAAATTATGACCTTCCGGTAGAAGCTGAAAACTATGTTCACCGAATTGGCCGTACAGCCCGTGCAGGAAAATCTGGTAAGGCATATACCTTCTGTTCTGAACAGGATGTTTATAACCTTCCAGCAATTGAACGCTATATTGAAATGCAGATTCCTGCCACTGTTGCTTACCCTGACCAGATGGAAGAAGATAAGTCTGCCGGTATGTATATTAAGACAGAAAACTGGCGTGGGGACGATGATTATGATAATCGCGGCGGCTACCGAAAGGGTAAGGACGGAGACATTCATAACCGTTCAAGAGGCCCTAGAGATGGTAAGAAGAAATCTTATGGCGATAAAAAGAACAATAGTTATAGAAAAGATTCTTACAAGAAGGGCGGAAAAGATGGTTTCGACAAGTCTGGCCACCGTGGCGGCGGAAAGAAGCCTTATATTGACCCGGCTAAGCTTGCAGGTCTTTCTTACGAAGAGCGCATGAAGATGTACAAGGAAGCTTTCGCTTCAGGCAGCGTTTCTAAGGGGGCAAAAGACATCTACAAGAAGGGCGGTTATAAAAAAGACGGCTATAAGAAGGGCTCTTACAAGAAGGGAGATTACAAGAAGAATGGAAAAGTTGGTTTCGACAAGCTCAACCACCGTGATGATAACCAGACACAGAAGGCTCCAGAAAAGAAGAGCTTCTGGCAGAAGGTAAAGTCTTTCTTCGGCAGGTAAGCAGGGGCGTTACGGGGGGCTAGCCCCCGTTAGAAAGGGTAGCCCGCAATGAAATGCGGGCGCAGGGGAAGGCTTTCCCCTCCTAAAATAATTTTAAGGATTTTTGAATGATTACAGTTAGCGATGTTAGTTTGTCCTTCAGCGAAAAGCCGCTTTTTAAGGACGTTAATCTTAAATTTAATAAGGGAAACTGTTATGGAATTACTGGTGCTAATGGTGCTGGTAAGTCTACTTTTTTGAAACTTCTTTCCGGAGAGCTCGAAAAAGATTCAGGTCAGATTTTTATGACTCCGGGAGAGCGTATGGCGGTTTTGAAGCAGGATCACTTTGCTTTTGATGAATATTCTGTAAAAGAAACTGTTATGATGGGATACCCGAAGCTTTATGAGGTTTCGAAAGCCCGCGACGAGATTTATGCTAAGGCGGATTTTACTGAAGAGGACGGAATTAAGTCTGCTGAGCTTGAGGCTGAGTTTGGAGAACTCGGCGGCTACGAAGCAGAAAATGATATTGAACAGATGCTCTCAGGTCTTGGTCTTGAAGAAGATTTCCACGACAAGATGATGAGTGAGCTTGATGAAGGTCAGAAGGTTCGCGTTTTGCTGGCTCAGGCAATTTATGGTAACCCTGATGCTCTTCTTCTTGATGAGCCTACAAACGGTCTGGATATTGAATCTATTACCTGGCTTGAAAACTTTTTGCTGGACTTTGAAAACACAGTAATTGTAGTTTCGCATGACCGACACTTTTTGAATACTGTTTGTACTTATATCTGTGATATTGACTTTGGAAAGATTACTCAGTTCTCTGGTAACTATGACTTCTGGTATCAGATGACTCAGATTATGCAGCGCCAGGCTCACGAGCAGCAGAAGAAGACAGAAGATAAAATGAAGGACTTGAAAGAGTTTATTCTCCGATTCTCTTCTAACGCTTCTAAGGCTAAGCAGGCTACCAGCCGAAAAAAGATTTACGATAAATTGGCCGACAGCCTCGAAGAAATTCCGGTTTCTACACGTAAGTTCCCTTATGTAAACTTTAAGGCTGATCGTGAAATTGGAAACAATGTTCTTGAGATTAAGAAGTTGAATTATACTGATGCTGACGGCAATCAGCTTCTTAAGGATTTTTCTCTGGTTGTGAACCGTACTGATAAGATTGCCTTTGTTGGTATTGAGCACAACTCTGTTACCGCTTTGTTTGATATTGTAAACGGTGTTAAGCAGCCTGACAGTGGTGAGTTCTTCTGGGGACAGACAACTTCGCAGACTTATCTTCCTCGTGATAACAGCGAAAGCTTTGCAAATGACCTGAACATCACAGAATGGCTGAAGCAGTATTCTAAGGAGCAGGATGATTCTTATGTCCGCGGATTCCTTGGCCGTATGCTCTTTACAGGAGATGAATCTTTGAAGAAGGTAAAGGTTCTTTCCGGAGGAGAGAAGGTTCGCTGTATGCTTTCTAAGTTGATGTTAAGTGGGGCTAACTGTATTACTATGGATGACCCTACAAACCATCTTGACCTTGAAGCAATTCAGTCGCTCAACGAAGGTTTGATTGCCTTCCCTGGTGTAATTCTTTTCAGTTCTCATGACCATGAGTTCATTCAGTCTATTGCAAACCGTATTGTTGAAATTACACCTAACGGAATTATTGACCGCATGATGAGCTTTGATGATTATATTTCTGATCCGCAGGTTAGTGAGATGAGAAAGAAGCTTTATGAGGGAACTGGTAAGAAGATTAAGTATAGAGTTTAGATTACAGGTGGTTTCGATACACCCTTCGGGCACTCAACCACCGGTGGTTTCGATACGCCCTTCGGGCACTCAACCACCGGTGGTTGAGTAGGCGAAGCCGTATCGAAACCACATTGTTACATCTTTGATTTCAGCGTACTTAAAAAATCTGAGAACATGGCGCCGGTTTCTTCTTCGGTGAGCTGCTTTTGCTGATGGTATTCTACGAGGTTTTCTGGGATTTCATCGAGGAAGCGGCTTGGGGTAACTTCTGTATAATCAAAGGGACTTCCTGAATAGGTGTCATCATTTTTGAACTGGCGTCTTTTTCTTTTCTGGCAGGAAGTCATTATCAGTTTTTCCCGGGCTCTTGTAATTGCAACGTAAAATAATCTTCTTTCTTCTTCTACATCGCCATTGTTTTCTTCAACTGAACGGGCATGGGGGATTAGACCTTCTTCAACTCCAGCTATAAAAACAACCGGGAATTCCAGGCCTTTTGAGGCATGAATTGTCATGAGGTTTACTTTACCTTTATTGCTTTCATCATCACCATTGTCATGACTGGCAAGGGTAATTCTGTTTAAATAATTATAAAGATTCGGGTTAGTATTGTCCGGATCGTTTTCCCAGGTATCAATAAATTGAGTAAACTCTTCAATATTTTTTAATTTATAGCTGACTGCCTTTTCACTTTTTGGATATTCAGAAACAAGGTAACTTTTGTAATCAATGTCATCAACAAACTGACGAACCTTATTTGCAAGACCACGTCCGCTTAAAAGCTTCTGACGGTTTTCTTCAATAATATTTACGAAGTTCTGCAGGTCTTCTTTTAGAATATCGCTCGCTTTTGAAGCTTCGGCATGAATCAGATAATCTATTGCGTTCCAGAGAGTACAACCGTTTAATTCGGCGGCTTCATTCATAAGCTGAATTGCTGCACGGCCGATTCCACGTCGAGGTGTATTTATAATTCGCAAGAGGTTAATATCATCATCATGGTTTGAAATAACACGTAGATAAGAAATTACATCCTTAATTTCTTTGCGTTCAAAAAAGGAGGTACCGCCGCTCATTGTATAAGGTATATTATTTTGTAAAAAAGCTTCCTCTATATATCGGCTTTGAGTATTTGCGCGCATGAGTACGCCAAAATCATCATACTTACGCTTTTCTTCAACTGCAATTCCAAGAATTGATTCAGCGATAAAATCTGCTTCATCAGTTTCGTTTTGCGGCATGAAGATTTCTATTGGTTTTCCAGCTCCTTTTCCGCTCCAGAGTTTTTTATCTTTGCGGTTTGTGTTATGACTGATTACACCGTTAGCCGCCTCGAGAATTGTACCTGTTGAGCGGTAATTCTGTTCAAGGCGGATTTCTGTTACATCGAAATCTTTTTCAAAATTGATGATGTTCTGATAGTCTGCTCCACGCCAGGAATAAATAGACTGGTCGTCGTCTCCTACGACGGCTACGTTTTTGTCGGCAAGCAGGTGCATCATTTCATACTGCTGATGGCTTGTGTCCTGGAATTCGTCTACCATGAGGTATTTATAGCGTTCACGGTAGCGCTCAAGAACCTCGGGGAACTCGCGGAAAAGTTTGATTGGAAGAACTATGAGATCATCAAAGTCTACGGCGTTGTATAATTTGAGTCCTTCCTGATACATTTCGTAAAGCGGACGATACATGTCGTTTGCAGTTTCCCAGTTCTTGCGGCCGGTTTTTATGTTTGAAATCAGGTTTCCGATTGTGTAGATATCCATTGCTTCTGGCGAGAATTTTAGTTCGCGACCACATTCTTTGATAAGTGCAACGCGGTCTGTTTCGTCATAAATAGAAAAGTTTTCTCGCCAGCCCAACTTGTCGATATCCTGACGCAGGATGCGGACTCCAAAAGCATGAAAAGTTGAAACTGTAAGATTCTGTAGTTTTTTCTGAGTCAGATCCTTGATGCGGTCTGCCATTTCTTTTGCGGCTTTGTTTGTAAAAGTAAGGGCAAGAATCTGGCTTTGTGGAATTCCTTTGTCCAGCATGTGTGCAATTCTGGAGGTAATTACACTGGTTTTTCCGCTGCCAGCTCCGGCAATTATGAGGATTGCACCTTCTGTTGTAGTTACGGCACGATACTGCTGGGGATTAAGTTTATTTTTAAGGGATTCCAAGTCAAGCATAGGGTTATATATTACGCAGAGGGCGGACGAGGGTCAAGGGAGATTATAAAAAAAATATGCTGTAAAAAATATTATCTGAATAATATATGCTGTAATCAGGCCAAAAGCCATAAAAGGGATAAAAGGAAAAGCTTTATGGCCGATTTTTTTGTTCATGATTAACAGGGTGAGAATAACTTCTGCAGCAAAGCAGACTGCAATCATCTGTGGAATTAGAAAAAGCCCCTGAAAAAAACCGAACCAGACATCTGCCGGGCCAAGTTTATTTTTTGTGATTTTTCTTACGGCAAAATAAAAGCTTCCGGTAATCATTGATGATAAAATAAAAATCCACATTCCGGTGCGGTTAAAAATTA
This sequence comes from Treponema sp., assembly GCA_016293915.1. GTDB lineage: Bacteria > Spirochaetota > Spirochaetia > Treponematales > Treponemataceae > Treponema_D. The sequence goes on from JAEDCY010000002.1 coordinate 100,405, forward strand.
AATGACAAGCCAGGGCAAAGAAAACAGAAATCCATTGAAGGTATATGTTTGCAGAGAGAGTTTTGATATCTTCTATTGTAAGTATTAATGAGAAAAAGAAAATAACACAAAAAGAGCATATATTGTAAAGTGAAAAAATCATAATTAAAGTATAAATTATCCAGAATGTCTGGTCAATTTTATTTATGCTGATATAAAGAATATAAATAAAACTATTGCAAGGCTTCCGCATTGTAAACACTTTTCCGTAATGTTGGCGCGAAGGAGCGGGGCGTGGTTCAAAAACACTCTTTTTGTGGCTGCTGCGAAGCGGCAGTTCAATAGTTTCTATACCACAAAAAGCGTGTAGCGCATTATTGCGCGGTTTTGAATCACGCAACCGTGACTGGGAGCCATAAATTCGGGATTTTTGTTTATTATGCGGAAGCCCTGAAAACTATTGCAGAAACTATTGCAGAATATCTTTTAAAACGATAATATGAAATATATACGACAAAGAAGCCGTAGATAATATTTCGCAAAACCGCGAGATACTGTCTACGGCTTTTTTCGTTTTAAATTGAATTTGGAGGAAAGGAAGAAGCGCTGAGAAATTGGGAAGAAGAGAAAGATTCTAAAAAGTTGCTCCAGGTATTCGCAACTTTTTTTAACGAATCTTCGATTTACCACGGTGCCGATTGTAGGTAAAAACCTAAATTGGATTTTTCCGTGGGAAAATCCAATTTTTAACGGTTTTTTCTATTGTAGGCATGTGTGGTTTTGTAGGTTGTTTTGATTTGGACAGTGGCAGTGCGCCTATTGCGGAGGGCTTGAAGGAAGAGCTTCGAGCTCAGGTTCTGGAGATGTCGAAAAAGATTAGGCATCGGGGGCCGGACTGGAGTGGTGTTTATACCGGAGAAAATGCGATTTTGAGTCACGAGAGACTTTCAATTGTAGACCCTCTTTCTGGAAAGCAACCGCTGGTTAGTGATGACGAAAAAATTATTCTTGCTGCAAATGGTGAAATCTATAACCATAAAGAAATCCGTGCCCTTTTCGAAGGAGATTACAAGTTTCGCACCGGAAGTGACTGCGAGGTAATCATTCCTCTTTATAAAAAATACCGCGAGTCTGGCGACTTTACAAAAATGATAGAAGAGCTTTCGGGAATATTTGCCTTTGCCCTTTATGACAGCGAGCACGATAGCTATCTTATTGCCCGTGACGAAATAGGCGTTATTCCGCTTTATCAGGGCTGGGATAAGGCAGGTCGATACTATGTTGCCAGCGAGCTCAAAGCCCTCGAAGGTGACTGCCAGACAATCGAAGAATTCCCGAATGGTCATTACCTTTATTCAGGAAAGGTATCACACGGATTCGAAACGTCTAACGACGTTTCCAACAATAAAAATGATTTTGCGTTAGCAAAATCCAATCCGTGTGACAATTCTCCACGTCCAGTTAAATGGTATACAAGAGATTGGGAGACTTATGATAATGTTAAAAATTCCCCACGCGCAACAGACGACAAGGGTGAAGTTATCAATCCGAGCGTAATAGAAAAAGTACGCAACGGGCTTGAAAATGCTGTAAAAGCCCAGCTTATGTCCGACGTTCCTTATGGCGTACTTTTGAGCGGTGGTCTGGATTCTTCAATTATTGCAGCCATCACACAAAAGTTCAGCAAAAAAAGAATTGAGACTGACAGTAAGGAAGCAGCCTGGTGGCCTCAGCTTCACTCATTCGCAGTTGGACTCGAAGGATCGCCGGATCTTATTGCAGCTCAGAAGGCTGCTGATTATATTGGTACTGTTCATCATGAGGTTCACTTTACAATTCAGGAGGCTCTGGACGCTCTTCCTGATGTAATCTATCACATCGAAACATACGACATTACAACAGTTCGCGCATCAACTCCAATGTACCTGCTTGCCCGGGTAATAAAATCTATGGGAATTAAGATGGTTTTGAGCGGAGAGGGAAGTGATGAACTTTTTGGCGGTTATCTATACTTTCATAAGGCACCGAATGCTCAGGAATTCCACGAGGAGCTGGTTCGTAAAATGAGCAAGCTTCATCTTTACGATTGTCTTAGAGCAAATAAGTCTCTTATGGCCTGGGGAGTAGAAGGTCGTGTTCCTTTCCTTGATAAAGAATTTATAGATATTGCTATGGGGCTTAACCCGAGTGATAAGATGTGTATTCCTCTGTGTCATGCTGAACTTGTTTCAGCATCTGCAAGTAAGACCCCGAAACAAGTTCGGGGTGACAGTGCTGTTCGGGGTGACAGTGCTGTTCGGGGTTACGGAACTGCTCAGGGCACCGAAGCTTCAAGACAGAGAATGGAAAAGTGGATTCTTCGCAAGGCTTTTGAAGATCTGCTTCCGGAAAGTATCGCCTGGCGTCAGAAGGAACAGTTCTCAGACGGTGTAGGCTATAACTGGATTGATACTCTTAAAAAGATGACAGAAGAGAAGGTTAGCGACGCAGAGTTTGCCCGCCGAGAAAACCGCTTCCCGGTAAATCCTCCAAAAACAAAAGAGGAATATTATTACCGTGAAATATACAGCCGCCTATTCCCGAGCGACTCTGCTGCCCGCTGTGTACCACACGAAGCCGGAGTTGCCTGTTCAACTGCAAAAGCACTTGAGTGGGATGCTGCCTGGAAAAATATGGATGAACCATCAGGTCGCGCAATTGGTGGAGTCCACAACGACGCGTATAGAACTAGGTGATTTCAGGCGAGTTTGCAAAGCAAACTCGGTAAGGGGCTGACCAATAAGTTTACATCCTAGTGTCATTCCGAACTTGTTTCGGAATCTATAGAACTAGATGTGGTGTAGATGCTGAAACAAGTTCAGCATGACAATACTTTTTGGACAGCCCCGTCGTTCACGACAAAGCTTACTAATTATCAAAAATAAAACAGTAGTTCCTTTTAGAACTACTTGACTATTTTTACAAAAATTCATTATTATTAAAAAACTAAAAACGGCAAAGAGGTCGTAGATAAAGTTTCGTTCAAGGCGAAATTTTGTCTACGACCTCTTTTTTTTCGAGGTTGAAAATGAAGACATTATACGAACCAAGCTTTGAACACGACAACTGTGGTATTGGTGCAGTTGTAAATATTGATGGAAGTAAATCGCATAAAATTGTTGATAATGCTTTAAGCATAGTTGAAAAACTGGAACACCGTGCAGGAAAAGATGCCAGTGGCGAAACTGGTGATGGTGTTGGAATTCTTGTTCAGATAAGCCATGAGTTTTTTAAGAAGGCTGCATCAGATTTAGTCGGCAAGCTTGGAGAGCGTGAGTATGGTATCGGGCAGTTCTTTTTCCCTGGAGATGTGGTTTCGACAGGCTCAACCACCTGTGATTCTGAAAAAGCCCGTTTTGAAGAATGCTGTGCTGCCGAAGGGCTTAAGTTTTTGGGCTGGCGTAAGGTTCCTGTGAATGCAGACGTTCTTGGTAAAAAGGCCCTCGACTGTATGCCTCAAATCTGGCAGGGCTTTGTGGAAAAGCCTGCTGACTGTGAGCCGGGGCTTGATTTTGACCGCAAGCTTTATATTGTGAGACGGCTTTTTGAAAACGGGGCGTTGCGGGGTGCCCCCGCAGAGGGGGTAGCGGAAAACGCCGCAGGCGATTGCAGCGAGGGGGAGACTTCCCCCTCATCACCTAAAACCTATGTCTGTTCCCTTAGCAGCCGCACCATCGTTTACAAGGGAATGTTCCTGGTTCACGAGCTTCGTACTTTCTACGATGACCTGCAGTCACCGGATTATCAGTCGGCTTTAGCAATTGTGCATTCGCGCTTTTCCACAAACACACAGCCAAGCTGGCAGCGCGCTCACCCGAACCGTTTTATTGCACATAACGGCGAAATCAATACAATCCGCGGAAATGTAGACCGTATGCTGGCTCGCGAAGAAACTGTTAGTTCAAGCAAACTTGATAAAGCTCAGATGCAGAAAATCTTGCCAGCAGTAGATACTAGCGGTTCAGACTCTGCAATGCTTGATAATACTCTTGAGTTTCTTTTGATGAATGGCATGCCGTTACCTCTTGCTGTTATGACTTGCATTCCTGAACCATGGAAACATGATGACAATATGGCTCAAAAGAAAAAGGATTTTTATCACTATTGGGCAACTATGATGGAAAGCTGGGACGGACCTGCGGCAATTCTTTTCAGTGACGGTGATTTGCTTGGTGCAACCCTTGATCGTAACGGACTTCGCCCAAGCCGCTACTACATCACAAAGGACGGTATGCTGATTTTGAGTTCTGAAGTTGGTGTGCTTGATATTCCTGAAGAAAACATCAAAATAAAATCACGACTTCAACCGGGTCGCATACTTCTTGTTGATACTCTTCAGAAAAAGATTATCAGTGATGAAGAATGCAAAAATCAGTACGCTTCGCTTTATCCTTACGGAGAGTGGCTGGATATGAATCTTGTTCATCTTGCCGATCTTAAAATTCCTAACAAGAAAATTCCGGTTCATACATTGGACGAGCGTAATATTCTTTACCGTGCCTTTGGCTGGAACTACGAAGATGTAAACGAGATGGTTCTTCCGATGGCTCGCAACGGGGTAGAGCCTACAGCCAGCATGGGCGTGGACACTCCGCTTGCCGTTATGAGTGAAAAGCATCCGAGTCTCTTCTCATACTTCAAGCAGCTTTTTGCCCAGGTTACAAATCCGCCAATTGACAGTCTGCGTGAGAAGATTGTTACTGACACAACAGTTTACGTTGGTAAGGACGGAAACCTTTTGCAGCCACAAGCCCGAAACTGCCGTGTCCTTGAAATTAATAATCCGATTCTCACCGGCACTGACCTTATAAAAATCGCCGCCCTCAATCAGCCAGGGCTTAAGGCAAAGACGATTTCGATTTTATTTGATGTGGTTTCGATACGTCCTTCGGACTACTCAACCACCGCTGCATCTCCGGTGGTTGAGTGCTCGCGAAGCGAGTGTATCGAAACCACCAGACTCGAGACTGCCCTCGACAAACTCTTTGCTCAAATCGACTCTGCCTATGCAGAAGGTTACAACATCATCATACTCAGTGACCGTGGTGTAGATGAAAATCATGCTGCTATTCCTGTTATTCTTGCAACTTCAGCTGTTGAGCAGTACCTGATCCGTACAAAGAAGCGCACATCCGTTTCCATCATTCTGGAGACTGCCGAGGTTCGCGACGTTCATCAGGCTGCAATGTGTCTTGGCTATGGAGCCCGTGCAATCAATCCTTACCTTGCTCATGAAGCAATTGCCGAACTCATTGACCAAAAGATTCTGGACAAGGATTATCACACCGCAATCGACGACTACAACAAGGCTGTTATTAACGGCATTGTAAAGATTGCCGCAAAGATGGGTATCTCAACAATTCAATCTTACCAGTCGGCTCAGATTTTCGAAGCAGTTGGAATTGCCCAGGATGTTGTAGAAAAATATTTTACAAATACAGTAAGCCGTGTTGGCGGTGTTGGCCTCAAGGAAATTGAAGAGGATGTACGCTATCATCACGATCAGGGTTTTGACCCAGCCGGCCTCACTGTAAACCAGCACCTCGATTCTTTTGGTAAGCACAAGTTCCGACGCGGTCCTCAGGCAGAAAGTCATCTTTATAATCCTGAAACTATTGTGGCCCTGCAGCAGGCTACCCGCAACGGTGATTACGCCCGTTTCAAAGAATATACAGCCCTGGTTGACGATAACAGTCATCCTCACACTCTGCGCGCTATGCTGGATTTCAACTTTCCTGCAGACGGCGGAATAAGTATTGATGAGGTTGAGCCTGTAGAGACAATTGTTCAGCGTTTTAAGACTGGTGCCATGTCTTACGGTTCAATTTCTGAAGAGGCCCATAAGTGCATGGCTGCCGCAATGAATCACCTGCACGGAAAATCAAACTCGGGGGAAGGCGGCGAAAAACCGGAGCGCTTGGGAACTGAATACAACTCTGCTATCAAGCAGGTTGCCAGCGGCCGTTTTGGTGTTACAGAAGAGTACCTGCTTAGTGCCAAGGAAATTCAGATAAAAATGGCTCAGGGAGCGAAGCCTGGCGAAGGCGGACATTTACCTGGCAAAAAGGTTTACCCATGGATTGCAAAGACTCGTTACGCAACCCCTGGTGTAGCCCTTATTTCGCCACCACCACATCATGATATATATTCTATAGAAGATTTGGCTCAGCTGATTTACGATTTGAAGAATGCAAACCGTGGAGCTAGAATCTCTGTAAAGCTTGTAAGTGAAGCTGGAGTTGGTACAATTGCGGCCGGTGTTGCAAAGGCCGGTGCTCAGGTAATTTTGATTTCCGGCCACGACGGTGGTACCGGTGCAGCACCTATTTCATCTATTCACCACGCGGGACTTCCTTGGGAGCTTGGTCTTGCCGAGACTCACCAGACTCTGATTCAGAACGGACTTCGTGGTCGCGTAGTCATTGAGACAGACGGTAAACTAATGAGCGGTAGGGACGTTACAATTGCTGCCCTTCTTGGTGCAGAAGAGTTTGGTTTTGCAACAGCCCCTCTTATTGCAATGGGCTGTTCTATGATGCGTGTCTGCCAGCTGGATACCTGTCCATTTGGTGTTGCAACACAGAACGAAAAACTGCGTGCAAAGTTCCCTGGAAAGCCTGAATATGTAGAAAACTTTATGAAGTTCATTGCTCAGGAAATGAGAGAGCTAATGGCAAAGCTTGGTGTGCGCACAGTGGAAGAACTCTGCGGCCGAACTGATTTGCTTAAGCTAAAAGACAAGCAGGGATTTAAGAGAGCAGGGCTAGTTGATATGAGCCGCGTTCTTGCTAACGCAGAAGCTGTTAGCGGTAAGCAGTTAGCTGTTAGCGGTAAGCAGTTAGCTGTTAGTGGTAAGCAGTTAGCTGTTAGCGACTGGAAGAAAGACCGCTCTCTCTTTGATTTTAAGTTGGATAATACTATTGATGAAAGAAAACTTTTACCATGGTTAGAATCACACGGATTCGCACGTTGCGAAAGCAACGAAGTAAATAATTTCCTTACAGAACGAGCCGCAGGCTCATTCGAAACGTCTAACGACGTTTCCAAAAATAATAAAAATGATTTTGCGTTAGCAAAATCGAATCCGTGTGACAAAATTAATATCCAGTCAACCGACCGAACGGTAGGAACAATTCTGGGAAGCGAGATTCAGAAGCGTTATGGTAACACTTTGGCCGACGACACCTTTGTAGTTAATTTCGAAGGCGGTGCCGGTCAGAGCTTTGGAGCTTTTATTCCAAAGGGGCTTACACTGCGTCTCACAGGAGATGCTAACGACGCCTTCGGAAAAGGTCTTAGCGGCGGAAAACTTGTAATCAAAAAGCCGGCCAGCTTTGAAGGTGAAGCAGCCTCAAATATCATCGTTGGAAACGTAGCTCTTTTTGGTGCGACTTCTGGAACTGCTTTTATCAACGGTGTAGCAGGCGAGCGTTTCTGTGTACGTAACTCAGGTGCAACTGTTGTAGCAGAAGGTTGTGGTGATCATGGTCTTGAATACATGACAGGCGGAACAGCTGTAATCCTCGGTAGTACTGGTAAAAACCTCTGTGCCGGAATGAGCGGCGGCGTAGCTTATGTTCTCGACGAAAATCACGACCTTTACAAACGCATGAATCATGAGCTTGTAAAGATGTATGCCCTAGATGATGAGACAACAACGTTGCCGGTGGTTTCGACAGGCTCAACCACCTCGCCTGATGAAGAAAGACTTCATGAACTTATTCAGCAGCATGCCGCAGAAACCGGCAGCGAACGAGCAGAGACAATTCTTGCCGACTGGGATCATTACAAAAACTGCTTCAAGAAAATTATCCCGAACGATTATTTGAAAGTTATGACAGAGATAGCATCAGAAGAAAAAACAGGCAAGCCACATGACGAGGCAGTACTCAACGCCTTCAGGAAATGTAGTGCATAGGAGATAAGAGTATGGCAAAACCAACAGGATTCATGGATTATAAAAGAGTTGAAAATGGAAACGTTCCGCCGCTGGAGCGAATATGTAACTTTAAGGAGTTTCATCCCAAGCTGGACGAGAAGGCCCGCCGAGAGCAGGCAGCCCGTTGTATGAACTGTGGGGTTCCTATGTGTCAGAGTGCAATTAAGCTTGGCGGTATGGTAACGGGCTGTCCGCTTCACAATTACATTCCAGAATGGAACGATGCACTTTTTAATGGCCAGTTTGATATGGCTGCCTGGCGTTTGCTCAAAACTTCGAGCTTTCCGGAGTTCACCGGACGTGTTTGTCCTGCTCTTTGCGAAAAAGCCTGCAACTGTGGCAGCCCTGTGGTTTCGACCCCTTCGACAGGCTCAGGGACCGCAACCACCGACTCGGGAGCTGTAACCGTTCACGACAACGAACTATACATAATTGAGAAAGCTTTTGAATCGGGCTATATGAAACCACAAATTCCTGCAAAGCGTAGTGATAAAAAAGTTGCAGTAATTGGTGCGGGTCCAGCCGGTCTTGCAGCAGCAGACTGGCTTAATAGACGTGGTCACAATGTTACGGTTTTTGAACGAGAAGATAAAGCCGGTGGACTTTTGATGTACGGTATTCCAAATATGAAATTGGACAAAAAAATTGTTGACCGACGTATTGAGCTTATGAAGGCAGAAGGTGTTCAGTTTATTTTTAATGCCGATGTTGGACGCTCTTATTCAGCAAATCAGATTATGCAGGATTTTGATGCAATTGCCTTATGTTGTGGTGCTAAAAAAGCTCGTGCTCTAAATGCAGAAGGAATGAATTTGTTGAAGACAGGCAGATCTGGTGCAGAAGGCGGAGTGATGTTTGCAGTTGATTTTCTAAAAGCAGTTACAAAGAGTGTAATAGCAACAAGTGGTGCACTTGAAAAAATCGGAATTGAACCTGCAAATAAACAAATCAGTCAGATGCTGGTACAGGATTTTGGAATTGAAGTTGAAGGAAAGAGTGTAATAATTGTTGGAGGGGGAGACACAGGAAATGACTGCTGCGGTTCTGCAATTCGTCTGGGTTGTAAATCTGTAACACAGATTGAAATGATGCCTTGTCCTCCTCTTGAACGTGCAGCAAATAATCCATGGCCGCAGTGGCCAAAAACCCTAAAGGTAGATTATGGTGCAGAAGAATCAATAGCAAAGTTTGGCCACGACCCGCGCGTTTATGAAACTACTGTAAAAGAAATTATCAGTGAAAATGGCCATATAACAGCTGTAAAAACAATTGAAGTTGAATTCCAGTTGATAGATGGAAAACGGCAGCTGGTTGAAAGAGGCGGTACAGAAAAGACCTTGCCTTGCGATCTTCTCCTTGTCGCAGCAGGTTTTGTCGGCTGTGAAGAATATACTGCTAAGGCTTTTGGAACAGAGCTTGGGCCTCGGGGAACAGTTCTTACACCAGAGGTGGTTTCGATACGCCCTTCGGGCTACTCAACCACCATCGATTACAGTGCCAGCCCTAACGGTTATACAACCAGCGTTGAAAAAATCTTTACAGCCGGCGATATGCACCGCGGCCAGTCTCTCGTTGTCTGGGCAATTGCCGAAGGCCGCGAGTGTGCCCGCCAGATAGACAGCTTTTTACTGGAGAAATAAAAATGGGCTTACATGATGAGTGTGGTGTAGTTGGAATTTTTGGCGCAGAAAATGCTGCCGGACTTTCGTATTTTGCCCTTACAGCCTTGCAACATCGTGGACAGGAATCTGCGGGTATTGCCGTAAGTGACGGTTCAAGAATTAAACTGCGCAAAGACATTGGTCTTGTAAGTGATGTTTTTGAAGAGGATCATTTTGAAAAACTTGAAGGCAATATCGCAGTAGGGCATGTCCGCTATGCAACTGCAGGCGGACGCACAATTGAAAATGCACAGCCATTTATGAACTCTTTCAAAAATGGTTCGATTGCACTTGCCCATAATGGACAGCTTGTGAATCATACAAAACTCCGTGAGCTTCTTGAAGATTATGGAAGTACTTTTTCAAGTTCAAGCGATAGTGAAGTTATACTCAAACTGATTGTACGTAAATATATTGAAAATGGCGGTCATCTTGGAACTCCTGATATCGAAGAAAATAAAGAAGCTTTAAATCAGCAGCGCTTTATAGATGCCGTAGTTCAGGCGGCAAAGCTTATAAAAGGTTCTTTTGCTCTTTGTATTATGACTGAAAATATGCTGATAGGAGTGAGGGATCCTAATGGGATTCGACCTCTTTGTATAGGACAGATTGGCGGGGGCGTTACGGGGGCGGAGCCCCCGTTAGAAGGGGTAGCGAGCAACGAAGTGCGAGCGCAGGGGAAGACTTCCCCCTCTTATATAATTACATCGGAATCTTGTGCTATAGATTCGGTGAACGGACTTTTTGTTCGTGACCTTGAGCCTGGTGAAATTGTTGTAATTACTAAGGAAGGACATCGTTCTATAAAATATTCGGAAGAAAAAAAGCAGACCTGTATTTTCGAGTATGTTTACTTTGCACGACCGGATAGTGTAATTGATGGAATTGCGGTTCAGAATGCACGTTATAAAATGGGAGAAGTTCTTGCCAAAGAATCTCCGGTAGAAGCAGATATTGTAATTGGAGTTCCTGATTCCGGTCTTGGCGCCGCCCAGGGCTATGCACGTGCAAGCGGAGTTTCGTACGGTATGGGAATTATCAAAAACAAATATATTGGACGAACCTTTATTGCGCCGACTCAGAAGGAGCGCGAGAATATGGTTTTTGTAAAACTCAATGCAATAAGAAGTGACCTGGAAGGAAAGCGGGTTATTGTAATTGATGATTCAATTGTGCGTGGAACTACAAGCCGCCGTCTGGTTCAGATTTTAAGGCGTGCCGGTGCTAAGGAGGTGCACTTTCGCGTAAGCTCTCCGCCGGTTAAGTTTCCATGTTATTTAGGAATTGATACCCCAAGTAAAAATGAATTGATTTCAAGTACTCATGAGCTCGAAGAAATCCGGAAGGAAATTGGTGCAGATTCTCTTGCCTTTATAAGTCTGGAGGGAATGATTGAAGCTCTTAGAAGCTGTAAGCCTGAAGCAGATGGTTTTTGTAAGGGATGTTTTTCTGGAGAGTATCCGGTGTAGAGAGAATACGGTGGTTTCGATACGGCCTTTGGCCTACTCAACCACCGTATTAGCCATAGGTCTTTATTATTTCTTCTGAAATTGCCGTTTTCTTCATGCCGCGGTCCATGGCTTCTTTTTCGATGTAGCGGTGGGCTTCCTGTTCACTCATATTCATGTTCTGCATTAAAAGCATTTTTGCACGGTTTACCTGTTTTATTTCTTCCATCTTTACCTTGAGCTTTGTCGTCTGGCTGGAAAGTACCTGAACCTTATATTGAACAGCAATTGCGATTTTCATCATGTTGTATAAATAAAAGGGTTCAAAAGGTTTTGTGATTGTGAGAATTCCGTAACCTTCGACACGATATGAGATTTCATCAAAGTGTTCGTTAGGTACCAATAACAGAATAGTTGAGTAAGAATCTGCAAGGTTGATGGCAAAGTCTGTGTCGTAGCCGTCGCCGGAGTCCGCAATAATTATATTGAAGCTGCGCTCAGTTGCGAGGCGGCGGGCTTCGTTGAAATCACTTGTCGTAGTAAGTTCAAAAAGCGGCGGTACAAGAAATGCGGAGATTTGAGAAATTATTTTACTGTCACGTGATACTACAAGTACGCTGTGCGATTCTGCTTCCATTTATAAAACACCTGTCATTCCGAACTTATTTCGGAATCTATTACTGAAATCCTGAAACAAGTTCAGGATGACTTCTTTTTTATGCAATTAAGTCCCCTAAAACCTTTTTTACAAAGTCGCTGTTGTCAGCGAGTCGCTTTGCTTCTGCAAGAGATTTTGGCAAAGCCTTAAGAGAAGTCTTTTTTGCAACTTCATCATCAAAAAGATTTTCTACAGTTTCTGCTGGCGGCTGAATCTTATTTTTGATTCCTTCGATTGCAGCTTGAATCAAGAGTGTGAGTACAAGATAGATGTTGCATAGAGGGTCAGGAGAACGAAGTTCCAGGCGTTTTGCATTTTTGCTGGATGGAACTCTAATAAGGGTAGATCGGTTTTCTTTGCCCCAGGAAATGTATTCTGGTGCTTTACAGGCTCCCAGACGGTTGTATGAATTATCTACAGGATTTAAGTAGAAGGTAATTTCTGCTATATGCTTGAGGATACCACCGAGCATATATGGCAGTAAATCATCTGTTTTCTTTTCTGTTTTGCCTTTTGCAGGACGATAAGAAATATTTATGTGCATTCCATTTCCTGCCTGGCCCACAATAGGTTTTGGAGAAAAATCTGCATAAAGTCCATTGCTTGCGGCCTTTGTATTTACAATCCATTTGAAGGTAGCAACGTTATCAGCAGCTGTGAGGGCATCTGAATAATGGAAATCAATTTCGTTCTGTCCCGGTCCTTCTTCGTGGTGACTTGCTTCCGGAGTGATACCCATCTGTTCAAGAGTAAAGCAGATATCACGGCGGATATTTTCTCCGTGATCTTCCGGAGCAATGTCCATGTAGCCGGCCTTGTCGAAGGTCTCGCTGGTTGGTTCTCCTTTTTCGTCGAGCTTGAAGAGGTAGAACTCAACTTCTGTTCCAACCATCATTTCTACTCCGCATTCGTCTTTAAGCTGCTGACAGGCCTTTTGCAAAATTGTTCGGCTGTCTTTAAGATAAGGACTTCCATCGGGGGTGAGGATATTACAGAACATGCGGACAACTTTTCCGGTAGCAGGACGCCATGGAATAATTGCAAGGGTAGAAGGATCCGGCTTAAGATAAAGCTCTGACTTCTGTGGATTTTCAAAGCCTTCAATTGCGGATGCATCGAAAGGGATGCCATGCTCAAAGGCACGTCCCAGTTCAGTTGGCATAATCGAAATGTTTTTTTGTTTTCCTTTTAAATCAAAAAAAGCAAGGCGAATGAACTTTACATCCTCTTCTTCAATAAAATCTAGAACTTCGTCTTTTGTATACATAATGTGCTTTATCCTCCTGATAAAAGCCATTAAACAAGTTTGTCAAGGCTTTAAGCGTAGCGTGCCTTGACGAACTTGTATATATCGGCAATTTTATTATAACTTACCCGTTACACGCTTTCAAGAATTCAACAAAGAGCGGGCCTGCATTGTTTGGGCGGCTCTTAAACTCCGGATGGAACTGAACGCCTACGTGGAATTGTCCGGCAACTTCTACAGCTTCTACGAGAGTGCCGTCAGGACTGGTTCCGCTTATGGTGAGTCCAGCCTCCTGCATCTGGGTACGGAAGTCGTTGTTGAACTCGTAACGGTGGCGGTGGCGCTCGGTGATTACTAAGCAATCGTCGTTAGATTCTGAAACGAGTTCCGCATGACAACTTGTATATGCTTTTTCTAATATACTTCCCGGAGTCACTTTACACGGGTAACTTCCCAGTCTCATAGTTCCACCTTTTATTACACCCTCTTGATTTTTCATCAGGTCGATAACCGGGTGCTCGCACATTTCGTCGAACTCTCTGCTGTTTGCATCTGCGTAACCGAGAACGGAGCGGGCAAACTCAATTACTGCAATCTGCATTCCAAGACAGATTCCAAAATATGGCAGTTTGTGTGTGCGGGCATAGTGGCATGCAGAAACCATTCCTTCAACACCGCGGTGACCAAAGCCTCCAGGAAGAATAATACCTGAACAGTCTGCAAAAATCTCTGGGGCAGTTTTATCTGTTACACTATCGGAATCCACCCATTTGATTTTGATGTTTTTTCCAACAACAAAACTTGCATGGTTCAGTGATTCTACGATACTTAAATATGAGTCGTGCAGCTTTACGTATTTTCCAACCAGTGCAACCTGAATCTCTCCCTGGCGGGCATGAATTGTTTCTACCATTTTTGACCAGGCTGCAAGTTCAGGATAGTGCTGATTTCCTTCGGCGCAATCAAGGCCCAGGTCGCGGCAAACAACGCCGTCCATATTCTGGGCGTGCAGCATGAGAGGCACTTCATAAAGGCTCTTACAGGTTGTATTGTTGATTACGCAGTCTTCTCCAACGTTACAAAAGAGGCTGATTTTTCTGCGGATATCTAGAGGGATTTCTTCGTCGCAGCGGGCAACAATAATATCCGGGTGAATACCAACAGCCATAAGTTCCTTTACAGAGTGCTGGGTTGGCTTAGATTTAAACTCATCCGAACCGCTGATGTAGGGCACAAGACAAACGTGAATAAAAAGACAGTTGCGGCGCCCAACTTCCAGGGCCAGCTGGCGGATTGCTTCGAGGAAGGGCTGACTTTCGATATCACCGATAGTACCGCCAACTTCTACAATGCTTACGTCGGCTCCGCTAACTTCGGCATTTTTCAAAATAAAATCTTTGATTTCATTTGTTACGTGAGGAATAATCTGTACGGTCTGACCAAGATATTCTCCCTGGCGTTCCTTGTTGAGGACGTTCCAGTAAACACGGCCACTGGTCATGTTGGAATACTTTGTAAGATTTTCGTCGATAAAGCGCTCGTAGTGGCCGAGGTCCAGATCTGTTTCGGCACCGTCTTCTGTTACAAAAACTTCGCCGTGCTGGAAGGGGCTCATTGTTCCCGGGTCTACGTTCATGTATGGGTCAAGCTTCTGACTGGCAATTTTGAGGCCACGGCATTTTAAGAGTCGGCCAAGTGAGGCAGCGGTAATTCCTTTTCCAAGTCCTGAGACAACTCCGCCGGTTACAAAAATAAATTTACTCATATTTTCCTCCCATAAAATCTGAATTGATATCTACAAGACTTAAGTTATCCAGTGTGTAGTCACTGGCAAGACAATCTGCAAGAATGTTAGCAGTATCTAACGCAGTAAGGCAGTCAATGTCTCTTTCTACGGCAAGGCGACGGAGTTTTACACTTTCGGCCACCGGGTCGCGGCCCTTTGCAGAGGTTGAAATTACGTAGGCAACCTTGCCGCTTTCAAGCAGTGTCATTACGTTGTTATTGTAATCTTCGTGAACCTTTGCTACGTGTGTAACTTCCATGCCGCTGCGTTCGATTGTGGCAGCGTTACCGGTGGTTGCGTAGAGGGTAAAGCCGAGGTCGTAGAACTTACGGGCCAGGGCAGGGAGCTCCGGAAGGTCGCTCTGGCGGACAGAGAAGAGGACTCCGGGGTGCGTTGTACGTTCGCTTTCGCTCACTGTCGAGTTTGCTTCGCAAACTCGCGGGGAACTTTGTGGGGTCTTAGGGGCGTCGCCCCTAGGAGAAGGGGTAGCGGAAGCCCCGGTAGCAAGCGTTAGCTTGCGGAAGGAGGCTGGAGCGTGGGGAAGGCCTTCCCCTCCCTCTGGCTTAATCATCTTCCAGCCGGCGGCAACCATGCCCTTGTACAAGGCTTCCTCGCGGGTGCTGGCAATTCCGAGAACTTCACCTGTAGATTTCATTTCAGGTCCCAGGTGTGTATCGACATCCATAAGTTTTTCAAAACTGAAAACAGGAACTTTTACAGCAAAATAATCTGGCTTTCTGTATAGGCCGGTGCCGTAACCGAGATCTCTAACTTTTTCTCCAAGCATGGCACGGGTTGCAAGGTCTATCATAGGAACTCCGCTGACTTTACTCAAATATGGAACTGTACGGCTTGAACGAGGATTTGCCTCGATAATGTAAAGATCGCTGCCGCTGCCGTTGTCGTAAATCAGATACTGAATATTTACAAGTCCTTTAGTGCCAAGAGCGAGGGCCAGGTCTGTAGACTGACGGATAATTTTTTCTTCAATTTCTTTTGTAAACTGACCTGGGTAAACTGCAATTGAGTCGCCGGAATGTATACCTGTTCGTTCAACGTGTTCCATAATGCCGGGAATAAGAACTTCTTCTCCGTCGCAGATACAGTCAACTTCCAGTTCTTTTCCTTCCATGTATTTATCAATAAGAACTGGATTTTCAATTCCCTGGCGCAGAATGATTTTCATGTATTCTTTTACATCTGCACTGTTACGGGCAATAATCATGTTCTGGCCACCCAGTACATAACTTGGGCGCATAAGTACCGGATAAGTGATTTTTTCTGCTGCTTCGAGTGCTTCTACTTCTGTAAAAACAGTAAGTCCTTTTGGGCGTTTGATGTTAAGACGGTCGCAGAGTTCTTCAAAACGTTCGCGATCTTCGGCAAGGTCAATGGCATCTGCACTTGTTCCCAGAATGCGGATTCCCTGGCTGTTAAGGAATTTTGCAAGTTTGATGGCAGTTCCTCCACCAAAAGCAACAACAACGCCGTAAGGTTTTTCAACGGAGAGAACATTCATAATATCTGCTGGAGTGAGTGGTTCAAAGTAAAGGCGGTCTGCAGTATCAAAGTCGGTGCTGACAGTCTCCGGGTTATTATTTACAATCGCAACTTTGTAGCCAAGTTTTTTAAGGGCACGTACACACTGAACACTGGCATAATCAAACTCAATTCCCTGACCAATTCTGATTGGACCTGAACCGAGAACTACGATTGTTCCTTTTGATTCTTCTGACATCTTTTTCCTCAAAAACAAAAAAAGGCGACAATTTCCCTAGGGAAATTGTCGCCTTTGACCATTAAATAATAGCACTTTTTGCAGACTATGAAAAGTGCTTTTACCTTTGATTGTAGAAAAAAAAGGATATAAGGTTTTGATGTATAAGTTATTGACAAATACCCCGATAGGGTATATTTTGAAATTGCAAAATACCCTAGGTGGGTATAGGCAAGAGGTGAAAATGGCAGAACTTTGTCCTCATTGTTCAGGAAAGCACAAAGAAAGGAAAGACTCAGAATATAAAGATTTGATGAACAGATTAAAACGAATCGAAGGTCAGGTTCGCGGAGTTGAAGGTATGCTGGAAGCAGATGCATATTGCACTGATATTCTTATTCAGGTTTCTGCAATATCAAGTGCCTTGAAAAGTTTTAATAAGGTATTACTTGCTAATCATATGAAAACCTGTGTTGCCGAAGGAATCAGAAAAGGTGACGACTCTGTTATAGATGAATTTGTTCTTACATTACAAAAACTTATGAAGTAACTTTTTAGAGGAATGATTATGGAACAATATAATGTTACAGGAATGAGTTGTGCAGCCTGTGCTGCCCGTGTTGAAAAAGCAGTAAATTCTGTTGATGGAGTAAAAAGCTGCGCTGTAAGTCTTCTTACAAATTCAATGAGTGTAGAAGGTAATGTAGCTCCTGAAGA
Source organism: Treponema sp. (assembly GCA_016293915.1). Classification (GTDB taxonomy): domain Bacteria; phylum Spirochaetota; class Spirochaetia; order Treponematales; family Treponemataceae; genus Treponema_D. Next base: position 117,595 of record JAEDCY010000002.1, read on the forward strand.
AATCATAAAAGCTGTTGAAAAAGCAGGTTATGGTGTAAGCCTGAAAAAGTCTTCTGGTAATGAAAAATCTCATGGTGGAAGACAGTCTTATGAAGATGAACTAAAAGATACTGAAACTCCAAAAATGAAAAAAAGGCTTATAGCATCAATTATTTTTTTAATTCCTTTGATGTATGTTTCTATGGGGCATATGATGTGGAAGTGGCCGATACCTGATTTTTTCAATGGAAATCATCTTGCTATGGGGCTTTATGAACTTTTGCTTTCAGCTTTTGTAATGATAATAAATCAAAAGTTTTTTATAAATGGATTTAAAGGATTGATTCATCGGGCTCCTAATATGGATTCTCTTGTAGCTCTTGGTTCAGGTGCATCTTTTATCTACAGCGTGTTTGCACTTTTTGCTATGAGTAAAGCGATTATAGATGGAAACTCTGAAAAAATCATGTATTACATGAATCAGTTTTATTTTGAATCAGCAGCAATGATTCTTACTTTGATTACAGTTGGAAAAATGCTGGAAGCAAAATCAAAAGGTAAAACTACAGATGCACTAAAAGCTTTGATGAAGATGGCTCCAAAAACAGCAGTTATTGTTGAGGGGAGCGGAGTTGATAAGATTGAAAAAACAGTTCCAGTAGAGCAAGTAAAATCTGGAAATTATTTTGCAGTACGCCCGGGAGAAAGTATTCCGGTAGATGGAATTGTAATAGAAGGGGAAAGTGCCGTTAATGAAGCTGCCCTTACAGGTGAAAGTATTCCAGTAGAAAAACAGAAAGGAAGCAATGTTTCAGCTGCAACAATAAATACATCTGGTTATCTTTTATGTGAAGCTACACGTGTAGGTGAAGATACAACTCTTGCTGGTATTATTCGTATGGTAAGTGATGCAGCTGCGACCAAAGCTCCTATTGCTAAAATTGCTGATAAGGTTTCAGGGATTTTTGTACCGGCTGTAATAAGTATTTCTCTTATAACTTTTATTGTATGGCTTCTTACAGGGCAAACAATTGGTTATGCAGTTGCACGCGCTGTTTCTGTTCTTGTAATCAGTTGTCCTTGTGCACTTGGGCTTGCAACTCCGGTTGCAATAATGGTTGGAAACGGTATTGGCGCAAAATCAGGTATATTATTTAAAACTGCTGCTGCTCAGGAAATGGCAGGTAAGACGCAAATTGTTGTTCTTGATAAAACCGGAACTGTCACAAGTGGAAATATGCAGGTAACAGATGTAATTCCTGCTGAGAATATAAATAAAGACGATTTGCTTGAAACGGCTTATACTCTTGAAGTAAAAAGTGAACATCCGATTTCGAAAGCTATTGTCGAATACACTCAAAAAAATCATATAAAACTTATTGATACAAAAGATTTTGAAATTAAAGCCGGAAATGGATTACATGCAAAAATAAATGGGACAGACATTTATGGCGGAAATACAAATTACATTACTAAAGTATGCTCTGAAAAAAATATTCCGGTATCTGTCTTATCTGAAATTTCAAAACTTGCAGGTCAGGGGAAGACTCCGGTTCTTTTTGCAAAGGAAAATTCAATTCTTGGAATTATTGCAGTTGCAGATACCATTAAAGAAGACTCTGCACAGGCTGTTTCTGAACTGAAAGATTTAGGCATTCATACAGTAATGCTTACAGGCGATAATGAAATAACTGCAGGTGAAATTGCTTCGCAAACTGGTGTAGATGAAGTTGTAGCTGGTGTATTACCAGATGGAAAAGAAGCGGTAATCAGAAAGCTGATGGAAAAAGGAAAAGTAACAATGGTAGGGGATGGTATAAATGATGCACCTTCTCTTACCCGTGCAGATCTTGGAATTGCAATTGGTGCTGGTACTGATATTGCTATAGATGCTGCAGATATAGTTTTGATGAAGGGAAGTCTTCTGGATGTATCTGCCGCAATCAGACTTTCGCGTGCTGTAATCAAAAATATTCATGAAAATCTGTTCTGGGCATTTTTTTACAATGTAATTGGAATTCCACTGGCTGCCGGCTGTTATGTCTCTCTTTTTGGATGGACTTTGAATCCGATGTTTGGGGCTGCAGCAATGGGACTTTCCAGTTTCTGTGTAGTTACAAATGCCCTGCGGCTGAATTTTTTGAAAATCCACGATTACCGGCACGACAAAAAAGTAAAGCATCCCGTTACGGGAAAACTGATAAATAATGAAAATCAAAGCAAGGAGTTAATTATGAAAATTTCTGTAAAAGGTATGATGTGTGAACATTGCGAAATGCATGTAAAAAAGGCACTTGAAGCAGTTGATGGAATTGAGTCTGCAGCAGCTTCGCATAAGGATGCCCTTGTAACAATTGAAACTTCTAAAGCAGTTGATGAAAGCCTCATCAAAGCTGCTGTAGAAGATGCAGGTTACGAGTATGCAGGAATAATAGCTTAAATATTTTCCTGCAAAAAAGCTTCAGCTTCATTGTCTCCGCCGGTTGTAGAGTAAAAGTATGGAGTTTCCGCATCAAACTCGCCGGCACAGGTGTCAACCATTTTAAAAGAGCGCGGTGGGTAGAGAAGAGATGCTGAAACAAGTTCAGCATGACGAGTACTGTCACCCTGAACCTTCGCGGCACAGCCGCTCGGAGACTCGCTAAAAACAGTCCGCTGGACTGTTTTTTCACTGCTAACGCAGTGTCGCTCCCTATGTTTCAGGGTCTCTGCTTCCATTGTTACTATATTTACCAGCTTGTCCAAAAACCATTCATCAATCTTAGTTATGCTATGAATCTCTTCAACTGTCATGAGTTTTCGTTTAAGGGCCTGATAGATTGCAAAAATTCTCTGGTCGGTGCACTGGGCAACCCGCTCGCGGATTTTTGCATCGCCTTCTTTTTCAAAAGCCGGCAGGTTCAAATCTTTTACGCCAACTTCAAGTCCGCGGGCTGCCTTCAAGATTGCCTCTTCAAAGTTCTGACCTATTGCCATAACTTCGCCGGTTGCCTTCATCTGAGTACCGAGCTTGCGGGATGCATAAACAAATTTATCAAAAGGGAACTTCGGCATTTTTACAACTACGTAGTCAAGAACCGGTTCAAAGCAGGCCTTGGTTTTCTTTGTTACAAAGTTTGGAATCTCGTCCAGGGTAAAGCCTACAGCAATCAGAGCTGCTACCTTTGCAATAGGATATCCTGTTGCCTTAGAAGCCAGAGCAGACGAGCGGGAAACGCGAGGGTTTACTTCGATTACCGCATATTCAAACGAATCCGGATTCAGGGCAAACTGACAGTTACAACCACCTTCAATTTCGAGGGCGGAAATTATGTTGAGGGCTGCAGAGCGCAGCATCTGATATTCTTTATCTGCAAGTGTTACCGTTGGAGCAATTACAATTGAGTCTCCAGTATGAACACCGACCGGGTCAAAGTTTTCCATTGAACAGATTGTGATTACGTTTCCGGTTGAATCACGCATTACTTCAAACTCAACTTCCTTCCAGCCGGAAATACATTTTTCTACAAGAATCTGATGAATAGGCGAGCGGTGAAGTCCGTTGTGAGCAATTTCGTCTAACTCACGTTCGTTAGTTACAATTCCGCCGCCGGTACCGCCAAGGGTAAAGGCCGGGCGGATAATTGCTGGAAAGCCGATTTCGTTGTGAATGAAGTCTGCAGCGTCCTCGTAAGTTGTAACTACCTTTGAAGGGATACAAGGCTCGCCGATTGCTTCCATAGTGTCCTTAAACATCTGGCGGTCTTCTGCCTTGTCGATTGTTTCAGGGCGGGCACCAAGCAGCTGAACATTGTGTGAGGCGAGGAAGCCTGATTTTGCAAGCTCCATGCTGAGTGTGAGACCTGTCTGACCGCCCAAAGTTGAAAGCAGGCTGTCCGGTTTTTCTTTTTCGATTATTCTTTCAAGTGTTCGCAGTGTAAGTGGTTCAAGGTAGATTTCATCTGCCATATAATGGTCTGTCATCAATGTAGCAGGGTTTGAGTTTACAAGACAAACTTCAAGACCAAGAGATTTAAGGGCTTTGCAGGCCTGGTTACCGGCGTAGTCAAATTCTGCCGCCTGTCCGATGATGATTGGTCCTGAGCCGATTACCATTACTTTGTGGATATTCTTATTTAGTGGCATAGCAGTTTATTTCTCCTTGTCATTCTGAACTTGTTTCAGAATCTATTATCATTTTCAAGAATCTGTCGAACAAAAAGTTTGTGTCGTGTGGACCGCCGCAGGCTTCAGGGTGAAATTGAACACTGAAGGCCGGAATGTCTGTGTAGGTAATGCCTTCAACCGTTCCGTCGTTTACGTTGAAAAAAGACATTTTTGCGTAAGGTGGAAGTGAGGTGTTTTCTACTGCGTAGCCGTGGTTCTGGCTTGTGATGTAGACGCGGCCTGTTTCGGTGTCTTTGCAAGGATGGTTTCCGCCGCGGTGTCCGTATTTGAGTTTGCTTGTTTTACAGCCGCGGGCCAGGGCCAGCATCTGATGGCCGAGACAGATTCCGAAGATTGGGATAACTCTGGTGGTTGAGCCGTCAGCGGTGGTTGAGTAGGCCGAAGGCCGTATCGAAACCACCTGCTTATTGTATTCACACAATTTTCTAATTTCTTCGATAACGCTGATGTTTTCCGCAGGGTCGCCCGGGCCGTTACTGAGCATGATTCCGTCGGGCTGCATTTTGAGTACTTCTTCTGCAGTGGTATTGTATGGAACTACGGTAACCTTACAGCCGCGTTTTACGAGCTCGCGCTGAATGTTGAGTTTGGCGCCGAAGTCGAAGAGAACGATGTGGGGGGCGTTGCGGGGGTGCTCCCCCGCAGAGAGGGTAGCGTAGGCCACCGCAGGCGAAGCCGAGGAGGCTGGAGCGCAGGGAGAGGCTTCTCCCCCCTTAGTCTGAACTAACTTTACTGCATCGGTGATTTTGTAGTCTTTGATTTTTGCCAGAAGTTCTTGTGGGCGGAGATTATCTGCGTTTTTTCCGCTTACTATCATTCCGTTCATGACTCCGGCTTCTCGCAGTCGTTTTGTGAGGGCACGGGTGTCGATGCCGCAGATGCCGATGATACCCTGGGCTTTAAGAAAGTCGTTGAGCTGGCCTGAGCAGCGGAAATTTGAAGGCTGGTCGCAGAGTTCTCGTACGATGTAGCCGCGTACCCAGGATTTTTTGCTTTCGTAGTCTACCGGAATATCTCCGTAATTTCCTATGAGGGGGAAGGTCTGTGTGACTATCTGGCCGTAATAGCTTGGATCGGTGAGGGTTTCGAGGTAGCCTGTCATTCCAGTTGTAAATACTGTTTCGCCGATTGTTGAGCCTGTTGCTCCAATTGATTTTCCTTCGAATACTGTTCCATCTGCCAGAATTAAAAACGCCTTCATTGTAACTCCTGGTGGTTTCGACAGGCTCAACCACCGAAAAAAAAGGCGTTCATTCCATCTGGGGACAATAATTCCTCACATCGAATGAACGCCTTTGTTCTTTTATGTTATACAGCGTATGAAAAATATCGTCAATAGATATTAGTAGTATTTATTAGTACTACTATTGACATTTTGCAATAATATAGTTAAAACAGACTAACGGCAAAGAGGTCGTAGATATAAATCTCCTCAGGGGACTTATGTCTACGACCTCTTTTTTTTGTCTGGAGGCGGAAATTGAAGTTTACAAAAATGCATGGTTGTGGAAACGACTATATTTATTTTGATTGCACTAAAAGTGATTTTCCGGGTGGGGCAGAAGGCGAATGTAAGGCAGCAATAAAATTGTCTGACCGTCATTTAGGAATCGGCGGAGACGGAATCATCATTATAAAAAAAGGTATTAAAGCTGATTTTGAAATGGTTATGTACAATGCGGACGGAAGCAGAAGTCAGATGTGTGGTAATGGAGTTCGCTGTGTAGGAAAGCTTGTTTATGATGCGGGTTACACTAAAGGACGTGAGTTTACCGTTGAGTCAATGGGTGCCGTTAAGCTTTTGACTGTTGTTGAAGGCGAGCGAGGTGACAGGCAGACTAGACTTTCTGTTGATATGGGAAAGCCGATTCTTGCTGCTTCGAAAATACCTGTGGCGGTGGTTGAGTGCTCGCGAAGCGAGTGTATCGAAACCACTGGTGACTCTGAGGTGGTTTCGATACGACCTTCAGTCTACTCAACCACCGTAATTTCCTATCCGCTGACAATTGGTGGAATTAAATATAAAACAACCTGCGTTTCAATGGGAAACCCTCATGCGGTTGTTTTTATAGATAAAAAGCCAGCTGATTTTCCTGTGTGCGAAATTGGTCCGCTTTTTGAAAACAATGCTTTCTTCCCGGAACGTACAAACACCGAGTTTGCATACGTTGAAGACCGTCGCACAATCTGGATGCGCGTTTGGGAGCGTGGAACCGGCGAGACTCTTGCCTGCGGAACTGGAACCTGTGCAACGGTCGTTGCGGCAATTTTGAATGGCCTTGTTGATGCAGGTGAGAAAATAACCGTGCATCTGCTGGGCGGCGATCTGGAGATTGTCTGGAGTGGTCGGGAAGAAGACAGCGTTTTTATGACCGGTCCGGCAGAGACGGTATTTACAGGGGAAATTGAATTGTAAGTAATAGTGATTTAGATACGGCCTTCGGCCTACTCAATCACCGGAGGTTGAGTAGACACAAAGTGTCGTATCGAAACCACCTTCAGTAGGAGAACTAATTATGAAAATCAACAAGAACTTTTTAGACCTTGAGGCGTCTTATCTTTTTTCAACTGTAAACAAAAAGACCCGTGACTTTATTGCAGCTCACCCGGAGGCAGATGTTATTAAGCTTTCAATCGGCGATGTTACAAAGCCGCTTTGTCCTGCAGTTATTGAGGCAATGCATAAGGCAGTAGATGAAATGGCTGATGAGAAAACTTTCCGCGGCTATCCGCCAGAACAGGGCTATGATTTTATCCGCCAAAAGATTCTGGAATGGGATTACACAAAGCGGGGAATTAATCTTAAACTAGATGAGATTTTTCTTTCTGACGGGGCAAAATCAGACTGCGGAAATATCGGCGACATATTTGCAACCGACAACACAGTTGCAATCTGCGACCCGGTTTATCCTGTTTATATCGATACAAATATCATGAATGGCCGCAAAGACAAAATCATTATTCTGCCATGCAGCTCTGAAACAAACTTTCTGCCCGCCATCCCGGAATCCGGTGACCCTGTACCAGATATCATTTATTTGTGTTTTCCCAATAATCCGACAGGAACCGTGGCTCCAAAAAGCTATCTTAAAAAATGGGTTGATTATGCAAATGCCCATCACAGCCTGATTCTTTTTGATTCAGCTTATGAGGCTTTTGTTATTGAGCCTGATGTACCAAAATCAATTTACGAAATAGAAGGCGCCAAATCCTGTGCAATTGAACTTCGCTCTTTCTCTAAGACTGCAGGTTTTACAGGTTTGCGATGCGGTTATACTGTTGTTCCGCACGAACTTGTATTTGATGATACAGAGCTCAACGCTTTGTGGTTCCGCCGTCAGTCAACAAAATTCAACGGAGTATCATATATTACTCAGCGCGCTGCCGAAGCTATTTATTCAGATGAAGGACAGAAACAGATTCAGGATAATCTTATTTTTTACCGCGAAAATGCCCGCCTGATTTTTGAAGGAGTAACGGCAGCTGGCTTCAAAGCCTTTGGTGGAAAAAACTCTCCTTACGTATGGCTGCAGATTCCGGAAGGCTTTACAAGCTGGAGCTTCTTCGATGAGCTTTTGGAAAAATGTCATGTTGTAGGTACTCCTGGCAGCGGCTTTGGGAAAATGGGAGAAGGTTATCTTAGACTAACTGGATTTGGCAGCCGAGATCGTACAAAAGAAGCTGTGGAGAGAATCAAAAACATCTTGACGGATACTTTATGATACGATAATATTTATACAATGATTTTTGGAATTACATTTTTTACATTTGCTTTTTTCTCATTTTTTGCCTTTTATTTTTTTGGCAAGAAGAGTGTTATACGAAAAGCATAGAATGTAAAAATGACTTATAAAAAAGCGGTTCTATCTTTTCGGATAGAACCGCTTTTTTTTTGGAGGATTTATGAAGATAGCGTATAGCGGAATTGAAGGTGCTTTCGCTTACATTGCGGCACAGAGAATTTTCCCCGGGCAGGAGCTGCTGTCTTTTGGTGATTTTCGTTCAGCTTATGAGGCGGTGGAGAAAGGAGAGTGCGACTACGCAGTTCTTCCGATAGAAAATTCTTATGCCGGAGAAGTTGGGCAGGTAACGGATCTGATGTTCCAGGGAGGGCTGTTTGTGAACGGCGTGTATACGCTGAACGTGCTGCAGAACCTGCTCGGGGTAAAGGGCGCGAGCTTAGAGAGTGTGCGAAAGGTTATCAGCCACCCGCAGGCTTTGGAGCAGAGCGGGGATTTTATTGCGGCTCACGGGTATGCGGTTGAGGAGGCTGCTAATACGGCGAGGGCGGCTAAAATGGTAGCGGAACTCGGGGATGTAAGTGTGGCGGCAATTGCGAGCGCGGATACTGCTGCTTTATATGGGCTGGAGATTCTGGAGCCTGGCATTAATGGGCATCAGGATAATTCAACTCGTTTTGCAATTCTTTCACGGAAACCGGAAGCAAAAGTTGAAACTGGATCAGATAATAACACTTTTATACTTATGTTTGCAGTAAAAAATGAAGCAGGAGCACTCGTGAAAGTTTTGAATAAACTGGGAGAATTCGGCTACAACATGAGCGTAATTCACAGCCGTCCTATAAAAGGAATGGCGTGGAGTTATTATTTTTATATCGAGGCAGAAGGCGAATTCGGAACAGAAGCATATAAGCAGATGATTTCGGAAATGGAATATCGCTGCAGTAAATTAAAAGTACTGGGGAGGTTCTGATGGGGTTTTAGGGGCTATGCCCCTAGGAGAAGGGGTAGCGAGCAACGAAGTGCGAGCGAGGGGAAGGCTTTCCCCATCCCTTTAAAAACTAAAAATGAGCAATGGAGGTAAATGAAATGAATATGGAATTTGAGAGAAGACTTGCGATACCCGCTGAGGTAAAGGAACAATATCCTTTGTCGGGAAGTGTTGGAAAAATTGTTGAAGAAAAGCGTGCTGAACTGCGTGCGGTTTTTGAAGGACGTCTGGACAAATTACTTTTGATTATAGGGCCATGTTCTGCAGATAACGAAGATGCGGTCCTTGATTATATGAATCGTCTTGTACCGGTTCAGGAAAAAGTTCGTGACAAAATATTTATGGTGCCACGCATTTACACAAATAAGCCACGTACAACCGGCGAAGGTTACAAGGGAATGCTTCATCAGCCGGATCCGAATGCCAAACCAGACCTTTACAAGGGTATCGTTGCCTGCCGCCACATGCATATGCGTGCCGTTGAGGAAACAGGTTTTATCTTTGCAGATGAAATGCTTTATCCGGAAAACTATCAGTATCTGGATGATGTTCTTGGTTATGTTGCCGTTGGAGCACGTTCAGTTGAAGACCAGCAGCACCGTCTCACAGCCAGCGGCATCGAGGTTCCTGTCGGAATGAAAAATCCGACTTCTGGTGACTATGCTGTTATGATGAATGCAATTCTTGCAGCTCAGCATCCGCATACATTTATTTATCGCGGCTGGGAAGTCCATTCAGAGGGTAACAAACATTGTCACGCAATTCTTCGTGGTTCTACAGATAAGCACGGAACTCATCAGCAGAATTATCATTATGAAGATTTAATTCGTCTTTGTGATGCTTACGATGCACGCGAGCTTAAGAACCCTGCTGTCATCATCGATACTAATCATTCGAATTCAAATAAAAATCCTTTTGAACAACCGCGTATTATAATGGATGTTCTCAATTCCTGCCGCCACAGCGATCGTGTTGCTAAACTCGTAAAAGGCTTTATGATTGAAAGCTATATCGAAGACGGATGTCAGAAAATTGGTGAAGGAATTTATGGAAAATCAATTACCGATCCGTGTCTCGGTTGGGAGAAAACGGAAAGGTTGATTTATGATATAGCTGAAAAAATTTAGTTGTAAAATTAAAGGATAATTCCACCAGCAAGCAGTGCAGCTCCAAGTAATAAAAATACAATATCACGGAGCCCTGCTTTGTAAGATTTTGTACAGCAGGCTCTTGTGCGCAGGTAAAAGCCACGGAGTTCTGCTGCTGTTGCGGTTGATTCAATTTTTCTTACTGATGAAATCAAAAGTGGAAAACACAGTGGCAGAATCATTCCAAACTTTTTAAATGGATTTTTTACTTCAAAATCTACACCTCGTGCCTGCTGAGACTCTATGATTGCTCCCATTTCAATAGAGAAAATAGGGATGAAGCGGATTGCACTTGTGAAGGTAAAGGCATACTTATATGGAATATGAAGATATTTTACCATTGTATTTGAAAGATCATTAAGATTAGTAACTGAAATCAAAATTGAAAGAGGCAGTGTCGCTCCCATAAGTCGGAGTACAAGAAGTAAAGCTTTTTGTATTGCAAGTTCTGTAATTGAAAAACTACCGAAAGTTAGGATAGCTTCTCCCTGTCTGATGACTAGAACTTGAAGAATAAAAAGAAAAATTGACATTTTGATAAGACCACGAAGAATACCAAGTGTTCTCTGTAATAGGCCATTTCCTTTTTTAATTTTTCCGTTTCCCGTAATTGCTAGTAATACATTAAAGAGTATTACTCCAAGCAGATATAAGGGATTTGATGAACAAAAAGAAGCGGCACAAATCAAAATTGATACAAATATTTTTATAAGGGGATGCATTTTATGAAGCACTGAGCTTCCTGGTAAGTAATCTAGAAATCCTTTCATAGCAGGTTTATACTCCTTAAAAACCTGATAAACGGACATGTCAAGGCCATGAGCGAAGCGTGCCTTGACGTGGCCGTATATCACAGTGATTTTATTTTCTGAATCATTTCATCGTCAGTAAATATACCGTAAAAAACAGTTCCCAGCAGCATAGAAACCTGGGCAATTTGCGGTGGTAAAAGTCGGGCACGCTGCAAAAGTTCGTGGTTACTGAGAACTTCTCTTGTTTTGCCCTGGCCGAGAATTTCACCACGATTCATAACAAGAATGGTCTTTGCAAAATCAAGTACAACTTCCATGTCGTGGCAGACCATAATTACTGTAGTTCCATTTTCGTTGAGAGCCCGGATTTTTTCCATGACTTCCATACACTCACGGTAGTCGAGACCTGTAGTAGGTTCATCAAGAATTAAGATTTCCGGATTAAGGGCAATAAGGCAGGCAAGGCAAAGTCTTTGTCGCTGACCGCGGCTCATATTAAAAGGCTCTGTGTTTCCGTCAAAGCCGAATTCGTTAAGCGTTTTTTCAACCCGTGCTTGTATTTCATCTTCGGCAATTCCGTTATTTCTCAAACTAAAAGCAATTTCTTCCCGCACAGTTGAACAGCAGATCTGGCGGTCTGGATTCTGGAAAAGAAATCCTATGTGTTTCGCAAGAGAGCTGACCTTCTGTTTTTTTGTATTTTCTCCAAGCACAAGTACATCACCGGTACTTGGTTTTAAAAGTCCGTTTGTGAGCTTTGAAAAAGTAGATTTTCCAGCTCCGTTTGAACCGATGATAGAAATAAAATCGCCTTTATATACTTTTACATTCAAATCGTGGACATTTGCAGTTTCATTGTAAGAGAAGCCAACACCAGAGAACTCGAGAACTACGTCACAGTCGATTGCCTTGTCAGACGATTCCTGAATCTGTTGAAGGGCATCCGAAGTGTCTGTGCAATCTGGAAGCTTTGTGCCCATAACCTTCTTTACAAACTCTGCTGCTTCTTTCGCATTAAGACAAATACGGTCTTCAGCTTTCATGTCTTTTGGAGCAAGTCCCTGCTCAACCATTTTACCGGTAAGGGTAAGAACTCGCGGACAGTTAATTCCAGCTTCTTCCATTTCTCGCTGATGGGTTAGGGTGCTTCTGATTTCTCCATAGTGAACACAAGTTCCATGTTCAAGAACAATTAACTTTTTTACAAATTCACAAAGCAGCATGATCTTTTGTTCTGCAACAACAATCGTAATACCTTTTTCTTCGTTAAGTTTTTTAAGCATTTTAAAAATCTGAACTGAAGATGCCGGATCAAGCTCGCCTGTCGGCTCATCTAAAACTAAAATATCGGGTTCAAGAGCAAGAATAGCCGCAATTACAACCTTCTGTTTCTGGCCGCCGCTGAGAGATGCTATCTCTTTATGACGTAGCTCACTGATTCCAAGAGTATCAAGAGAGTCTGTAATTCGTTTTTCTATCTGATCGTATGGAATACCAAAATTTTCAAGACCAAAAAGAATTTCATCTTCAACTAAGTAACCGGTAATCTGGCTTTCAATATCCTGAAATACAGAACCTACTTTAAGAGCAAGTTTTCCCGCATCAATATCAAAGGTGTCATTTCCACATACCTTTACACTTCCATAAAAATCTCCGGTATAGTGGTGAGGAATCAGTCCGTTGATGCAGTTACAAAGAGTAGTTTTACCGGCACCAGATTCTCCGATGATTCCCACGAATCCACCTTTTTCAATTTCCAGCGATATTTTTTCCAGAGCATTTTTCTTAGCCCCGTTATACTTAAAAGTAAGTTCCTGTATTTCGATCATTTTTCTTTTCCTGGTTAATAAATGAAATTGTTGAAATGTAATCAGTAATGTAATAAAGAAATCGAAACCAGATTTGACACGGAGTAGAAAATGATACTGGACAACATCATCCCGTTGGCCTGTGTCATTTTCTACGGGAGTGACAAATCTGGTGTATTAATTACTCTTCAGATTTATCACTTTCAACAATTTTCTTTTTCAAAGCTTTCATCAATGGTACATAAAGCGCTGCAACAATAATCGCATTCAAAGTAGCTGTACCAAGAACAATAGGTACATAAGCTGCCATAGCAGATGAATCAGACTTGATGAATACGAAAAGGAGAACTGTATAGAGTCCGCCAGAAATTACAGTACTTATAAAAGTTGTAATTGCTGCAAGACCAATCTTCAATCCTTTTGATTTAGCAGGGATAAAAACTAAAAGCCCCATGGCAAGGGCACCAGCCGCTTCAGAAGCAAAGTTCAAATAAGGAGTACCAGGGAAGAACTGGCAGATAGCACCTGCAATAATACCAATAATCAGGCTGTAATAAACTTTTGGTCTGATAAGAACAATTGCCATACAGTACATTGCGATAATGAAGTTAGGCTTCATTCCAAAGAAGTTTATAAAAGTTCCTACAAAGAACTTAAGAACAGCACCGGCTGCAAGAAGTACTGCTGTAAGGAGCAGATCCTGAAGGCTGATGCCTTTTTTTTCTGTTTGATTTAATACTCTTTTTTCCATTTTAATTCACCTCAATAATTATTTATAAAGCAGCCGGTTGTGCACGAGGTCGTCTGCTTTCTGTTACTGTGAATAGTAATATATCATACTGTTTCTGTCAACAGAAACAGTATGTAAGGAATCCTTTTTTCTTACGAAAAAAGGCACGGGCGGTTGAAGCTGACGCTTCATTAGGGCGAATCCGCCCGTGTGTCAACAGAAACATTGCGTAAGGACCCCTTTTTTTCTCACGAAAAAAAGGCACGGGCGGCTGAAGCTGGCGCTTCATTAGGGTGGTTCCGCCCGTGTGTCAACAGAAACAGCATGTAAGGAATCCTTTTTTTCTCACGAAAAAAAGGCACGGGCGGTTGAAGCTGTCGCTTCATTAGGGTGGTTCCGCCCGTGCTGTCAATAGTAACACTAAAAAATCTGAGTTCTTAATAAAAACAGACCCCGGAATACTTTCAAATCCCGGGGCCTTTAATTATAGGAGTGTTGGCATAACTTTATGAACTGTTCTTTATTTTCTTATATTGCCGCAAATCCGTTTTCGAGGTCTGCAATAATATCATCAATATGCTCAGTACCAATAGAAAGGCGGATTGTGTTCTGTGCAATGCCCTGATCTGCAAGTTCTTTATCATTGAGCTGGCTGTGAGTTGTGCTGGCAGGGTGAATTACAAGAGACTTTACATCTGCAACATTTGCAAGCAGACTGAAAATCTTGAGGTTATCAATAAACTTCCATGCTTCTTCGCGTCCACCTTTGATGTTGAATGTAAAAATCGAAGCTCCGCCATGAGGGAAATACTTCTGATAAAGAGCATGGTCCGGATGATTGGCAAGGGAAGGGTGATTTACTTTTTCAACTTTTGGATGCTTGCTGAGGAATTCTACAACTTTTTTTGTATTTTCTGCGTGACGATCCAGTCGCAGACTCAAAGTTTCAACACCCTGCAGCAAAAGGAAGGCGTTAAATGGGCTGATTGTAGCACCTGTATCACGAAGCAAAATTGCGCGGATGTAAGTAACAAAGGCAGCAGGTCCAACTGCGTCGTAGAAAGAAACTCCGTGGTAACTTGGGTTAGGAGCTGCAATCTGAGGATAGTTTCCGCTTGCCTTCCAGTTGAACTTTCCGCTTTCAACGATGATACCACCCAGTGTTGTACCGTGACCGCCAATAAACTTTGTAGCTGAATGAACAACAATATCTGCACCATGTTCAAAAGGACGGATAAGGTATGGTGTTCCAAAAGTATTATCAACTACTACTGGAAGTCCGTGTTTGTGAGCAATTGCTGCAATTGCATCCAGGTCTGGAATATCGGAGTTAGGATTGCCTAATGTTTCAAGATAAATTGCGCGGGTGTTTTCCTTGATTGCACCTTCTATTTCTGCAAGATTATGAGCATCTACGAAGCTTGTACTGATTCCATACTGTGGAAGAGTGTGGGCGAGAAGATTGTAGCTTCCGCCGTAAATAGTTTTCTGTGCCACAATATGTCCACCGTTTGCAGCAAGTGCCTCGATTGTGTAAGTAATTGCTGCAGCTCCGGAAGCAAGAGCCAGGGCAGCCGAGCCACCCTCGAGAGCAGCTAAGCGTTTTTCTAAGACGTCCTGAGTTGAGTTTGTGAGACGGCCATAAATATTTCCGGCATCAGCAAGACCAAAGCGGTCTGCCGCATGTTTTGAATTATGGAATACATAAGATGCTGTCTGATAGATTGGTACTGCGCGTGCATCTGTTGCAGAATCTGCACTTTCCTGTCCAACGTGTAATTGTAAAGTTTCGAATTTATAATTTGCCATAATGATATCTCCTTAAAATTATTGTAGGAGGGGAAAGCCTTCCCCTCGCTCCCAAGTCCTCACTCACGGTGGTTTCGACAAGCTCAACCTCCGTTCGCTCCGGTCTTGTACGCTACCCCTTCTCCTAGAGGGCGTGCCCCCTAAGATCCCCGGGATTTCAGTTAATTGTAAATGATTAGAATTCTAGAAACGACAGCAGATGCACATGACGCCGTTGCGGAAATTTTCACGGACTAATTTTTCGAAATAAAACTTCATCATGTGCCTCCAAAAAAATATAAAACCTATCAAACAAGTAGGTATATACTTTATACATCTTAAAACCTACTATGTCAATAGGTATTTCAAAAAAAATTATATTTTTTGAAAAGGGGAGCTAATGAATAAGCAGAAACTAATTATTTTTCTTATACAGCATACTTGGCCTTCCGCCAGTATCATAATTTACATCTTCAGAAATTGTTTTTGTCTTTACGAGATAGTTCATATATGTGCGGACAGTAACTATTGAAATTCCAAGAGTTTCAGAAATCATGTCTGTACTGCTCCAGCCACTGTTTGAATCAAAATATGAAATGATTCTTGAAAGAGTTCTCCTCTGAATTCCTTTTGGAAGTGAAGCCTGAACATCTTCAGAAGAATCTGTAGAATCAGAGGCTGTAGCCTGCAAAGCTGTATTACCATGCAATATCAGATTATCAATGCAAGACTGATCCATAACAGTATTCTGATTCAATATCTCTTTTTTTGCTTTAAATTTTTCGAGGGATGCATAAAATCTTTCATAAGTAAAAGGCTTGATCAGATAATCATGAACGCCAAGGTGAACAGTCTCTTCAATTGTTGCTGTATCATTTGCAGCAGTTACCATAATGACTTCAGAATTAATTTTTTTAGATCTTATTTTTTTCAGGGTTTCTGTTCCATTCAAAACAGGCATAAACACATCAAGAAGAATCAAATCAACTGTATTGGAATCAAGAAAATCAAGAGCTTCCTGTCCATTTCTACACATTCCGGCAACTTCAAAACCTTCAGATTTTTTAACAAACTGACTGTTTATCATTGCAACCATGGGGTCATCTTCAACAATTAAAACCTTATAATTCATGACTTTTTTATTATACCATACATTTCTATTTATTCAATGTAACCATAAAACAGGTGCCTCTGCCTGCTTCTGTTTCAAAAGAAATCTGTCCACCCATACTCTGAATCAGTTGTTGAGTATGATAAAGTCCGATTCCTCTTCCATTTCCTTTTGTAGAAAATCCCTGCTCAAAAATTTTATCTTTTATATCTTCGGGAATTCCGTTTCCTGTATCTTTTACAGTTATTAATAGACTTCCAGGCTTTGTATAAACTCCAAGGGTTAGTTCATTTACCGCTTCATATTTTTTTACAGATTTATTCATTTCATCCAGAGCATTATCAATAAGATTTCCCGTGATTGTTACAAGTGCTTCAGACGGAACATCAATATCATTTGCTTTATAACACAAGCCATCCTGAAGAATAAAACGAACATCACATTCAGATGCACGGGCAATTTTACCAACTATCAAAGCTGCAAAAGATGGATTTTCAATATTGTTCATTACCTTGCTGATCGTTTCTTTTTGAATCATGGAAATGTTTTGAATGTATGAGACGGCCTTGTCATATTCTCCAATCTGAATAAGTCCAAGGATTACATGCAGTTTGTTTGTAAAATCATGATTGTTTGCCCTCATGGAATCTACAAGAATTTTTGTTCCTTCAAAATCTTCTGTAAAGGAAATAAACTCTTTTTTTATTCGTTTTGAAAGAACGCCTGCAGCAATAAGTTCAACAATGATTGCAAAAAGTGTTACAGAAAGGAAGAGCATTACGGTTGTTAAAGTAACCTGGGCCATTGATGATTTTAAACGGATGGTCATTATAAAACCCTGATAGTTTCCGTCTTCATCATAAACAGCAGAATAGGTTCGTCTTTGCGGTCCTGATGGTCCTTTATCATCTTCTGTGTAATAGCCGGTTTTATGGGTTTCAAAATCTGGAATTTTCCCGTCATACTTTGTATTAATAAGACTGTGATGAGTGTGATATATTCTAATTCCTCTGGTATCAACTATAGAAACAATATCAACACCAGAAAGTTTTTCAACAATTTCATCAATATAAATACACAATTCAGCCTGTGAATAATCTTTCGTAAATCCATATAAATGGGTAATCAGTTCCGAAGTGTTTTGAAGATTTTCACTGAATTCTTTTTCATTAGCATGAATACTGATAACCATTCCGCCAATGCTCATAAAAATTGTAACAAGCAGAATAAGAATTAATTGTGTATGCTGTATTTCTTTACGGATTGAATTTAAATTACCGAGATTTTTCTTCATAGAGTTCGGTAAAGTATATATTATTTAATACAAATTGTCGACTTTTTTAAGTAAAGAAAGTTTTTCTTTTTTTTTATAACTGCCTATCAAAATAAATTTTTTTTAACTTTAATAACTTTTTCTTTTCTTTCAAAAAATTGTGAAGTTTTTTTTAAGTGCTACAATACAGCCATAAAACAAAAAGAGGTATTAACATGAATTTTTCACAACTATTTGAAGCTTTGATGCTGATTTGCTTTGGTTTTTCCTGGCCGTTAAATGTCAGAAAAGCTTATAAGGCCAGAAGTGCAAAGGGAATGAGCTTGAGCTTCATAATTTTAATTATTACAGGTTATGTTGCAGGAATCACTGCAAAAATAATGAATGGACAGTTTAATTATGTTCTTGCAGTTTATTTTCTGAATCTTGGAATTGTAATGGTAAATATGCTTGTTTATTTTAGAAACAAAAGCCTGGATTTGAAAGCAAAAAATACAAATGAAAAAAATGTGATTGATAAAAAGATTTCAATCAATGAAATAAAGAATAATGTAGAAAAGGAGGAAACTATGTATAACTACACAAATTCTTTGGATGAACTCATTAACAGAGAAGTTAAGGGCCTTGAAAAGAAAAACGGAGTTATTCTTATGGGTGGTGGAATTGATAAAGCAATTCCTGTTACTCAGCTTGCCGGGGAATATAACTTCAATTTTGAACTTTACAACAAGAGTAAGTCTGAACTTACACTTGCAGCTGCTAAAGAATATTTTGAAAGCACAGTTGCTCCTCTTGCACCAGAAGGAATCATTCTTCACCTCGGTGAAAATGACGAAAATCTTATCAAAACAAATCCTTCTGCCTTTGATTCTTACTACATTATGCTTATTGAAACAATTAAATCAAATCACAAAAACTGCAGGGTCGCCCTGGTTTCTGTAGACAATCCTGATAATAACAAAAACATCAGTCTTATGAATGCTCACATTAAAGCTATTGCAGAATCAGAAAAAGTACCATTCATTAATCTTGAGAATGCAAAGCTCTGGCATCCTGAATCAACAAAGGCAGCTTGTAACTTTGCTCACAGTATGGGCTTGAAAGTTAGAAAGTCATTGAGTGATGTTGCTGAAATACTTTATAGTTATGCATTCCATAACCTTGTAAAACCGGCTTCTAAGGTACTTGCAGGCTAAAAAAAAATCTTGAAAAAATTGTAAAAGAATAAAAATCTTATTGACAATTTATTTCAAGAACTGTATAAATTAAATATCAAACGACAAAGGGGTCGCAGAAATGGTATTTCTGCGACCTTTTTTTGTTTTAAACATTCCGGCTGCCGTTGGCATGTTCGGAGAAACTAACAATCGGCAAAGACGCTGCGTTTTCATTTTGACCTACACAGAATGAAAGTGCAGCGTTTTTTTTGATATAGAGGAGATTATAACTATGGATGAAGTTACACCAATTTTTGGAGAAAACGTTTTTAATGAAACTGTAATGAAAGCCCGGCTGCCAAAAGAAACATATAAGCAGCTGATGAAGACTATTGAAGGCGGCGAAAAGCTGGATTCTTCGGTTGCCACTGTTGTTGCAAACGCAATGAAAGACTGGGCTATAGAGAAGGGGGCTACACACTTTACTCACTGGTTCCAGCCTCTTACCGGAATTACTGCTGAAAAACACGACAGCTTTATCACACCAACAAATGACGGAAAAGTTATCATGGAGTTCAGCGGCAAGGAGCTTGTTCAGGGTGAGCCTGATGCTTCCAGCTTTCCGAGTGGAGGAATTCGTGCGACCTTTGAAGCACGCGGTTACACTGCCTGGGATCCTACCAGCTATGCATTTATTAAGGACGGAACTCTTTGTATTCCAACTGCTTTCTGTTCTTACACCGGCGAGGCCCTCGATAAAAAAACTCCGCTTCTTCGTTCTATGCAGGCAATCAGCAAGCAGGCTGTTCGTGTGCTTAAACTTTTTGAAGGAAACGAAGCTGTTACTTCGGTAAAAACAACTGTAGGTCCTGAGCAGGAATACTTCCTTGTTGATAAGAGCGTTTATGACAAGCGTGAAGACCTCATCTACACAGGCCGCACACTTTTTGGTGCTAAGGCTCCAAAAGGTCAGGAGCTTGAAGATCACTACTTTGGTATGATTAAACCTCGCGTTCAGGAGTTCATGAAGGACCTCAACCG
Source organism: Treponema sp. (assembly GCA_016293915.1). Classification (GTDB taxonomy): domain Bacteria; phylum Spirochaetota; class Spirochaetia; order Treponematales; family Treponemataceae; genus Treponema_D. The sequence goes on from JAEDCY010000002.1 coordinate 137,280, forward strand.
CGAACTTTGGAAGCTTGGTATTCTTGCTAAAACTGAACATAACGAAGTTGCACCAGCTCAGCACGAGCTTGCTCCAATTTTCTCTACAACCAACATGGCCTGCGACCACAACCAGCTTACAATGGAAATGATGCGCAAGGTTGCTGCTCGCCATGGAATGGTCTGTCTCTTGCATGAAAAACCATTTGCCGGTGTAAACGGAAGTGGTAAACATAACAACTGGTCAATCAGCACTAACACTGGAAAGAATCTGCTTGACCCTGGTGCTACACCTGATCAGAATGCACAGTTCCTCCTCTTCCTCTGCGCAATCATCAAGGCTGTAGACGAGTATCAGGATCTGCTTCGTATTTCTGTTGCTTCTGCTGGTAACGACCACCGTCTTGGAGCTAACGAGGCACCTCCAGCAATCATTTCTATCTTCTTGGGAGATGAGCTTTCCGCAATTCTCGACTCAATTGAAAAAGGTGTTCCATACGGAAATCATGAAAAAGAAAAAATGCAGATTGGTGTTACTGTTTTGCCTGACTTCAATAAGGATACTACCGACCGTAACCGTACTTCACCATTTGCATTCACAGGTAACAAGTTTGAGTTCCGTATGCTTGGTTCTAATGAATCAATTGCCTGCGCAAACGTATTCTTGAACACTGTTGTTGCAGAAGAGCTCAGCCAGTTTGCCGACATCCTCGAAAAGTCAAGCAACTTCAAGAGTGATCTGCACGACCTGATTCTTAAGACAATCAAAGAGCACAAGAGAATCATCTTCAACGGAAACGGCTATGATGATTCCTGGGTTCGTGAAGCAGAAAAGCGAGGTCTTTACAACCTCAAGTCTACACCAGAAGCTCTTCCACACATCCTCGACGAAAAAAACGTTAAGGTATTCGAAAAGTTTGGTGTGTACAGTAAGGTTGAACTTACAAGCCGCTTCGAGATTCACAACGAAAACTACTCAAAGATTATCAACATCGAAGCTGAAACAATGCTCGAAATGGCAAACAAGTTCATCCTGCCGGCTGCCAGTAAATATGCAAACAAACTTGCAAAAACTATCGGCCTGAAAAAGGCTGCCTGCGGTGAATGTGATGCAACTTACGAAAGTGCTATGCTTAAAAAGGTAAGCTGCCTCACAAGCTGCATTTACAGCAAAACAGAAAAGCTCGAACAGGAAGTTCTTGAAGCAAAGAAAACTTCTGAAGCTGGCGACTCAAGCAAGACAGCATTCTTCTACCGTGAGCATGTATTTGCTGCAATGAACGAGCTGCGACTTTGTGCAGATGAACTTGAAACAATTACACCAAAAGAGCTCTGGCCATTCCCAAGTTATGGTGATCTCTTGTTTAGCGTAAGATAGTCTGTAATCCTGAGCAAGGTAATCTGTAATCCTGAACTTGATTCAGGATCTATATTGTAACGAAGAGAGTTTATTTTAATTTGTGATTATACGGCGATGATGTCGGGCATTTGTGCACAATGTCTGATATTATCGCCGTTTTAATTATATGGAGGTATGGTCAAAAAATTACATCCATGTAATTTTTTGACCTGCAGATTTTGCTTCCGCAAAACTGCGATATCGCACATCCTTGTGCGACCGCTGCAGCGGAGGCTTGGAGGTATACTTATGAGTGAAGTTTGGAGTGTTTGGTTTTTGATCGGCGCTGCACTTGTATTCTTTATGCAGTGCGGTTTTGCGATGGTTGAAACTGGTTTTACGAGAGCGAAGAATGCAGGAAACATCATCATGAAAAACCTGATGGATTTCTGTATCGGAACTCCTATGTTTATGCTGCTCGGATTCGGCCTGATGATGAGTGAGAATTATTTCTTTGGTTTGATAGGTAAGCCTAACATGCAGCTCTTTACAAACTTTGCTGAAGGTGACTGGTCGGCATTTGTTTTCAACTTAGTATTCTGTGCAACAGCTGCAACAATTGTAAGTGGTTCTATGGCAGAGCGAACTAAGTTCTCTGCTTACTGTATCTACTCTGCTGTAATCAGTGCCGTAGTTTATCCTATCGAAGCAGGTTGGGTATGGAACTCACAGGGCTGGCTCGTTCAGCTTGGTTTCGTTGACTTTGCTGGTGGTGCTGCAATTCACTCAGTAGGTGGTACAGCAGCTCTCATCGGTGCAATCTTCCTTGGCCCTCGTATCGGAAAGTATGATTACGACAAGAACGGAAAGGTTACAAAGGTTCACGCAATTCCAGGTCACTCTTTGACACTTGGTGCGCTTGGAACTTTCATTCTCTGGTTTGGCTGGTATGGCTTCAACGGTGCTGCTTGTACACAACTTCTTGGTGTTGGTGGTCTTGCCGCAGTATTCACAACTACAACGATTGCTCCGGCCGTAGCCTGTGTTACAACAATGATTTTCACCTGGATTAAGAACGGAAAGCCAGATGTTTCCATGACTCTCAACGCTTCACTTGCAGGCCTGGTTGCTATTACTCCTACATGTGCTACAGTTGATGCGCTTGGTGCAAGCATCATCGGTATCGTTTCAGGAATCATTGTTGTTGTTGTTGTTGAACTTCTCGACCTTAAGCTTCACATTGATGACCCGGTTGGTGCTGTTGCAGTTCACCTTGCAAACGGTATCTGGGGTACTTTGAGCGATGGTCTTTTCAATGTTGAATCTGGTTTCTTCTACGGTGGCGGTTTCAAGCATCTTGGTGTTCAGTGTCTTGGTGAGTTTACAATTGTTGCCTGGACAACAGTTTGTATGCTCATTACCTTCACATTGATTAAAAAGCTGCACGGACTTCGTGCCAGCCGCGAAGAAGAAATCGTCGGACTCGATAAGCTGGAGCACGGAATCGATTCAAGTTACGCAGGCTTTATCATGGCTCCACAGGTTCTCGGCGGAGACAGCCCTGAAGCAGGCAGCGAAAGTGTTCCAGTAGAAAAGGCAGTACCGGTTGCAAAGGCAACTTCCCGCCCGGATGCAAAGTTCCACATGGTTACAATCATTACCCGCCAGAGCAAGTTCGACGAGCTCAAGGCAGCAATGAATGACATCAACGTAACAGGTATGACAGTTACAAACGTACTTGGTTGCGGCCAGCAGCACGGAAACGTTCAGAAGTACCGTGGCGTTGAAATGGATATGACCCTGCTTCCAAAAATCAAGGTCGATATCGTAGTAAGCGAAGTTCCGGTAGACCTCGTTGTAACAGCTGCCAAGGAAGTTCTTTACACAGGTCACATCGGCGACGGAAAGATTTTCGTGTACGATGTTCAGAATGTAGTAAAGGTTCGTACCGGCGAAGAAGGCTACGAGGCTTTGCAGGATTAGCCTGAGACTATTCCAGCCGATTTTCATTAATCGTCTATTTCTAAGGGGGGGCAGTAAATGCCCCCTTTTATTATTTGCCATTTTCAAAAAATCTATATATAATTGAATAATGTACATATTTATTGTACAGATGAAAAAATAACAGGAAATATAAATGAATAATCAGGTAAGTGCATTTCTTTCAGCACATAATTTTGTTAATCATGTTGATGTACTGACAGTTGCTCAGGCTATCATCGACGACATGAAAAAAGGCTTGAAAAAAGAGGGTTCTGATCAGGATATGATTCGTACTTTCTGTAATCCGCCGGAAAAATCAGCTAAAAATCAGAGTGTAATTGTAATTGATGCAGGTGGAACAAACTTCCGTTCTTGCCTCGTAACCTTTGATGCAAACGGTCAGGCCCAGATTTCCGAAATGGAAAAGACCCGCATGCCAGGCGTAGAAAAAGAGCTTTCCCGCAAAGACTTTTTTGAACAGATTGCAAATAATCTTGAACATCTAAAAAATAAATCAGACAGAATCGGTTTCTGCTTCTCATATCCAATGGAGATTCAGGAAGACGGTGACGGTGTATTACTGGGCTTCTCAAAAGAAGTAAAAGCTCCTGAAGTTGTAGGTTCAAAAATTGGTGCCTGTCTCAAAGAAGCTCTTGCTGCCCACGGCTGGAATACAATTAAGCGCATTACTCTTTGTAATGATACAGTAGCTGCCTTGCTTGCTGGAGCTGCCTGCGCAGAAGAGGGGGACCGTTATTCTTCAAATATCGGTTTTATTCTTGGAACCGGAATGAATGCTGCTTATATTCAGCCGGACTGTGACTGCTGCAAAATCAAAAAGCAGATTGTAGTTTGCGAAAGCGGTAAGTTTCTTAAGGTAAATCGTTCTGATTTTGATATTGATTTTGACAAAACTACCGTAAAACCTGGAACTTTCTTCCTTGAAAAGCTTTGTTCAGGCGCATATCTTGGCCCGGTTTCATGGTTTGCACTCAAAGCTGCAGCAAATGATGGTCTTTTTACAGAAAAAACAGCTGCTGCAATAAAGGCTCTTGAACCTCTTACCCTTATCGAAATGGATAAATTCCTTCATCATCCATATAATAAAGACTGTATTCTCGGTAAAATCGCATGCGAAACAGCAAGTGATGAAGATACAGATAAGATGTTCCAGATTCTCGACGCAATTGCAGAGCGTTCTGCACGTTACTCAGCTGCAATTCTTACAGCCTGTGCCGTAAAAACCGGTGAAGGTAAGAATGCTGCAAAACCAATCTGTATATTGTGTGATGGAACAACTTTCTTTAAGACTTATAAGGTTCGCGAGCGTGTTTACGGCTATCTTGATGAAGTTCTTACACGTCAGCTTGGAATCTACTGGAATATCGTATCTTGTGACAATGATATTACACTGGGTGCGGCTATTAGTGGATTAATAGAATAGAAAAAAAATGATGTCATTCCGAACTTGTTTCGGAATCTATTAAAAAGATGCTGAAACTAGTTCAGCATGACGATATTTTTAGAGGGGGAAATATGTCTTTCAAAAAGTCTTTGGGCAAAACTTTTGTTTTATTGATTATCATTCTCATTCTTCTTGCAGGCGGTCTTTTGTGGTTTGACTATCTTGGTGTTGTTCACGTTAAGTCAATTTTTGCGCCTGTATATAAGATTCTAAAAAAAGCCCCGCAGACCTCTTCAACTGCAACTCAATCACGCCCCCTCGTTGCAAATCTTGATGAAGACCGCCTCAGAAAGCAGCGCGAAGCCCTGGATATCTTCAAAGAAGAGCTGGATAAGCGCGAAATTGATATTCAGGCTGCAGAAAAGCAGAATGAAGAAGTAAGTGCAGAACTTGCTGAGCGTGAAAAAAATCAGGAAGAGCGAGAAAAAACATTTAACCTCAAAGTAAAAAAATACGATGATAAGAATATAAACGTTGAACAGATTGCTAAAAATCTGAATGGCATGAGGCCTGAAGCAGCGGTTGGCATTCTTGTTGCGATGGATGATCAGACAGTTATTGACGTCCTTCGTAAAGTCGAAGAGATTGCAGCCGCAGAAGGTTCTTCATCCATGGGTTCTTACTGGCTTTCCTTAATGCCGTCTGACCGGGCTGCTGAAATACAGCGGAAGATGCTTAGTAAGCCGGAGTCCCTGGATTAGCATTCAATTATGGCAAATCTTCAACGCTTGAAGGAGATTTGCCAAGTGTCATATCAGGCAATCACAGATATCATCGTAAATCAGTCTCAAACATCAGATTTCCAGTTATCTGCAGCAGTAAATAATTCTCCAAAACAGTCTTCAGTTTCGTTCGCAGACTTTCTTGCGTCTTATAATACACAGGAAAATTCAAGTGAACAGACAAAAACGGTTGAACCAGAAAAGGTAAAAGAGCCGGAAAAAGCTGAAAAAACGGAGAAAAGTCCTGAAAATCAGGTTGAAAAAGAAAAAGAACCTGAAAAAACTTCAGAAGTTGTAGCAGAAAAAACTGATTCAAAAGATTCAGACAAAAAAATCGATGAAAAATCAGACGGTAAAACAAAAGTTGCTGTAAAAGATACAGCTTCAGATGTAAAAGAAAAAACTGATGCTTCTGATGCAGTAAAAAAAGCCAGCAAAGAAGCAAAAGACGTAAAGAAAGACAAAAAACTTTCAGAAAAAGATTTTTCACGTCTCGAAGAACTTGCAAAAGAAAATTCTGATACAACAGATAACGTAAAAATTTCTGCAGATGCTCAGAATCTTTCAAAAACTGATAATTCTAAAACAGTAAAGTCAGAAGAGAATGAAGATGGTGCAGAACTTAAGGTTCTTACAGACACTTCTTCTGAACTTACAATGAATCATATTGAAGGCGATAAGAAGTCTGAGACTTCTGATTTTGATTTTTCTGGTAAAAATGATGAAGGTAAAAAACTGTTTGCCTTAGATAAAGACGGAAAAATTAAAGTAGAAGATCAGCGCACAAAGCCTGAGCTGGAACGCGAAATTGCCGATGCGAAAAAATCTGCAGTCAAAACTTCTGAAATAAAATTAACAAATGAAAATACAGCCGTAATGAGCGTAGAACTCAATCCAAATGCAGAGGCAGATGTGCTTTCTTTAAATACACAGACAGCTGCAAGCAATGGTTCAAACTTCCAGGCAATGCTGAGTAATCAGCTTCATAATGTTGCTCCGGAATTCGTAAAGGCTGGAAATCTTATACTCAAAGACAACAATCAGGGAACAATTAATCTTGTTTTACATCCAGATGATTTAGGAAATGTAAAGATTCATCTGTCACTTGATGGAAAAACTTTGAGCGGACATATAACAGTTGCAACAAAAGAAGCTCTGCAGGTTTTCAAAGATAATGCAGAAACTCTGCGCGAAGCCTTCATTAAAAACGGTTTTGATACAGCAAGCTTTGATGTTGCAATGAATAACGGCGGCTCATTCAATCAGAATATGGGGTTTGCCGGACAGGATGATGGTACAAGTTTGTTTGCAAAACGTGCTTATGGAAACTCGGCTGGGGGGCTTAGTGCCGAGCTTGATGATATTTTCGAAAATGCTGAAGATATCTCAAATTATTCTGTAAACATCGTTGCGTAAACTGACGATAGATAATACGGTGGTTGAGCCTGTCGGAACCACCTTTAAAAATCTTGCGGTAGTTTCGACAGGCTCAACCACCGCAAAATAAAAGTGTCGAGGAGATTGATGGAACTACTTAGCACACAAAACAGTATTAACACTCAGATGAGTGCAAGCGAAAAGTTCGCCGTAGAAAATGCGGTAAACAACTTTAATAAATCGCTTGTTTCGGAAGGAAGACAAACTTCCCATGAATTAGGAAAGGATGATTTTCTGAAGCTGCTTATTACCCAGCTGCAGAACCAGGATCCAACTAGCCCAATGGAAAATACAGAGTTTATTTCCCAGATGGCTCAGTTCTCTTCTCTGGAACAGATGACAAACATGAGTTCATCCTTTTCAAAGATGGCAGCTTTTATCAACAGTTCAGAAGCAGCTGCCACACTTGGTAAAACAGTTGAATTGGATATTGGTGATACCAACGTTCAGGGAATCGTGGAAGGGGCAACTCGCGGGGAAAATCCACAGGTTCTTGTGAACGGAATGTATTACAGCATGGATAAAATAAGAGCGATTTACGCTGACTAATGGGTAGGAAGGAAGGATTTAGCATATGATGAGATCACTTTATTCTGGAGTTTCAGGACTTCAGAATCACCAGACAAGAATGGACGTAATTGGTAACAACATTTCAAACGTAAACACAAACGGTTTTAAACGCGGACGTGTTAACTTCCAGGACATGATCAGTCAGCAGATGTCGGGAGCAGCAAAACCTACTGATGAACTTGGTGGTGTAAACCCTAAAGAAGTTGGACTTGGTATGACCATTGCCTCAATTGACAATGTGTTCACACAGGGAAACCTTCAGTCAACAGGAGTTTCAACTGACCTTGCAATTCAGGGAAACGGTTTCTTCCTTTTGAAGAGTGGCGAAGAATCGTTCTACACACGTAATGGTGCCTTCGGACTCGATCGCGACGGTACTCTGGTAAACCCTGCAAATGGTATGCGTGTACAGGGCTGGATGGCAGAAGAAGTAAACGGCCAGATGCTTGTAAGCACAGCTGCTTCACCAGAAGATTTGATTATTCCTGTAGGTTCAAAAGATCCTGCAAAGGAAACTACAAATGTAAACTTTGCCTGCAACTTGAACAAGAACACACCAGAAATTATGGAAGGTGCAAGTGCAGACGATATCTATAAAGGAACCTGGGGAACTGAGCAGAAGATTTATGACAGCTTTGGTAACGAGCATATGCTCTCAGTTTCGTTCCGCCGTGTTCCTGGAAATCCTAACCAGTGGGAAGCAACCGTTCAGATTGACCCGGATAACGCAGACTACACACAGACTCGCGTAGGTCTTGGTACTACTGACGGAATGGGCAATACTTTCCTCGTAAACTTCGATAACTACGGAGCCCTCGCTTCAATCAGCGATTCAGCAGGTAATCTTTCTAACACAGAAGGTCAGATTGTAATTCAGACATCTTTTGCAGTTGCAGAATCTAACCCTGATGCAGAAGGAAATCCTTACCGCCAGACATTGAATATTAATCTTGGAACAATCGGTTCTTTCAAAGATACAATTACACAGTCTGCTTCTAAGTCTACAACAAAGGCTTTCTACCAGGACGGATACACAATGGGTTATCTTGATAACTTTAAGATTGACTCTAGCGGAATTATTACCGGTGTATATTCAAATGGTACAAACCGCACAATCGGTCAGATTGCACTTGCAAGCTTTGCCAACGACCGTGGTCTTGAAAAAGCCGGAGATAATACTTACGTTGAATCTAACAACTCTGGTATGGCCCGCATCGGTGAATCAGGTGTTGCAGGTAAAGGTACTTTGATGGCTGGTGCTTTGGAAATGTCAAACGTTGATCTTTCTGAACAGATGACAGACATGATTGTAACCCAGCGCGGTTTCCAGTCTAACGCAAAGACAATTCAGACAGCAGATACTCTGCTTGAAACAGTATTGAGCTTGAAGCGCTAATGAGTAAGGGCGCCGGTCAGAGCGCCCAGTGATAGATAGCAAAGCGTTAAAAAAAATTGCGATGTAGCAATTTTGTAGCTTTACCACATTTACAATTACGAAATTTTTAAGGTCCGTGGACAATCCATCAGTCCACGGGCCTTTTTTTGTGTATCATCCTGAACTTGTTTCAGAATCTATTTATAAAGCTTTATGATACGGCGTCAAAATCTCGACGAGTTTCTGCTTCTTAAAGAGCACAGCATAATTGTAAGCACTCATACCCATCATGTCTTTTACATCAGGGTCAGCACCATTTTCTGCCAGCAGCTTTACCAGAGATTCGCGGTTTGCACCAACTGCAAGAATCAGATTATTCTGACCTTCTTTATTAATAGTATTAAGATCAGCACCTTTAGAAATCAGATACTTTGTAATTTTTTCATTACCACGCCAGACAGCATCCATAACAGCAGTATAGCCGCGGTCCTCAGAAATTGCATTAATGTCAGCACCAAGCTCGTAAATCATCTGCACAAAATCAAAATTATCATTACGGCAGGCAATATTGAGCATAGGAGTTCCAAGGTCATCACGTGCATTTATACTCATGCCGGCAGCAAGGAATTCATGTACAACATCCGGTTTATTTTTTGCAATGTAAGTTCCGAAACAGTCAGAAGTGTAGGGGATTCCACGATCCAAAAGCTTCTGCTTTGCAAGGCGCATGCTTGCTTCATCACTAATCTTATTGTATTTCTTTTTAAGAACTTCCAGAAGATTATCAGGATTTGCACAACTAAAAGCTATGTCCTTTCCAAATACCGGATTTTCATAAAGAAGTTTAATATTTGTAATAACATTAACTTTTTCGGCAGCAAGAAAGCCAAATACAGAAGAAAGACCAGCACCTAGAGCAGCCGGAATATTAGCTTCATCATCAGCATAAATAATACATGCACAAAGCTCTCGGAAATTCTTTTTATTTGCAGAAAGACTTTTAAGCTCAAGAGCAGCACAGATAGTCTTATCTTTTTTATTATTTTCAATAATGAATCTTTGAGAAGATTCAATAACATCTTTATTATCAGATAAAATTAGCCATTTCATAGTTATTCTATTATAAGGTAGAAAAACGCATTATACAAGAAAAAAAGGCTTCTAACCGAAGTCAGAAGCCTTTGCCACAAGTTAGAATCGAACTAACGACATACGGATTTTCAGAACGAGAAATCCCCTCAATGGCATAGCATTAGTATCTTGTTAAGTAACTCTATTATAACATAAATTATTTAATTTTCAACTAAATTACATTATTTTGTATAGGGTTGTTTTTATTTTTGCACTGTTTTTGCACTATACGAGCATTATCCGTGAACTGCCGACATACGGACTAGTAATCCGTGAAAAATCCGGAGCTCTGAAAAAGGTGTTCATTATAGCCGTTCGCTCCAGCCGTACTTCGTACCGCTTCCGCTCTCTACATTCCTCGTGTTCCAGGATACGCTCCTTCCAAAAAGGTAGCAAATAGACAGATCTCTCATTCACTCATTCCGCTGCACTTCGTTCCGCTCCATTCGTTCATTCGTTCGCAGATTTTTTGCATATACTAGAAAGCTCGCAAGGTGGCTTTTGTGAAAGAGGCGCAAGGAGCAATGCAAGCACAGTCAGCCCAGTCGCTTCGTGCATCTGCTTCGCAGTAGCACTCCGCTTTGTGGTCTGCCTGTTTCCGCAGGCGGCGGGCCCATTTCCAAAAGGGTACATTTTTCGTCATCCGCAAACATCGCATTTTGAAATGTTGTTCCTCGTGGCGGTTGCAGTCAGAACTCTTTTTGCGAAAGTCTCCAAAGGTCTGCATCGCGCTGAAAACTGGTCGTGAAAAAATAAAGTGTCGTCCGCGAGGTCGCAACTTAAAATAGCGGGCACGCAAAAGTGTTCCCCCTTTCCCCCCCTAAGAACCCCCTCTTTCCCCCTCCCAAAAAATAAAGAATGCTATTGTAGCTTAGGGGGGGGACAGGGGGCACCCTTTTGCTCAACATTGCAGTTGTCCCGCTATTTTAAGATGCTCAATTGGTCTTACAAAGGCGGCTTTTTTGGGAACTATCATTGTGTAGGAAAAATGATTGCCGTTGAGTTCTTCTTCCAAAATGAATATGCCTTTTACACAGGTCGCTCTGGTCGCGCGTCCGTGCGCTCCCGACGCTCAGCTGACCGATGATTCTTCCGAGTTTCTCTTCCAAAGGCAATATTCCTCTTACAGTCCACCTGCGGTGGACAAGCTGATTCTTCCGCTCATCAATTCACCGAGAAGCTCTGTTCAGACAGCTTCCAAAAGCTGCGGATGCTTCGCAACCGCTTGAATTTGATAAGCAGTCTTCACTCCGAACTGATTCTTTCGATGTCGTCGCTGCCTCGGCGACGTGATGATTTGTAAAACGCGGGGGGAGCGTGTGCAGCGGTCAAAAAAAGCTTCCAAAAAGTTTTAATTTATATACAAAATATCAAAAGTTCGCTTTTTTTCTGCTTACTCTTTGTGCGTCCGCAGCTTCGCATTCTCTCAAGTGCGCATAAAATGCGAAGCATACAAAGGGCACGGGGAAAAATAAACAAAAATGTTTAATTTTATATGATTCTGTATACGAAAATATTTTTTTTCGTTACAATTAGATATCATGAAAAAAAGTGATTATGAATTAAAATATCCAACATCAGATGAATTATGGGATTCTTCAATAATTGTATTAGATACTAATGTTATATTAAACTTAATGCGTATTCCTAAAGAAGCGAGAGAAGATTTTTTGAAGATTCTTGAGGAGTTAAAACAATCTGGAAAATTATGGATTCCTCATCAAGTTGCAGAAGAATATTATAGGCATAATGAAGAAATTAAAAAAACTCATTTATCACAATTTGAAGAATTTGTGAAGATTTCAGAAGATCATTTTGCTAAATTAAAAAATAAACTTCAGGAAAAAGTACAAAAAGAACGTAATAAAAATATAGATCTTGATAAATTAGAACAAATACTTAAAACAACAATAGACTCAATAAAGAATGAATTAAATACACAAAAAACATCTGCATTAGATTATGATGATTTATTTTATAAGATAGATAACATCTTTATTAATGTGGGACCAGATTTAGATGAATCCGAATATATTGATTTTTTAAAAGAAGGTAAAACGAGAATACAATTCCTCATTCCTCCTGGTTATGGAGATAGAACAAAGGCAGATGAAAAAAAAGGAATTACAACAAGAGATTGTGGAGATTATATATTATGGTCTCAGTTAATTAATCAAGCAAAAGAAAAAGAAACTAATATTATTTTTATTACTGATGATGTAAAAACTGATTGGTCATTTGAAAAGAAAATTCGACCAGAATTATTAAAAGAGTTTAGAGGAAAAACTGGTAAACAAATATGTTTTTTATCATCTAGTAATTTTGTATATGAATATAAACAAAAACAAAATGCAAATAATATTGTAGATAATAAGGAAGATGTTAATCTTGTACTTTCATTAAGAGAGAATGAACAAGATAAAAGATTTTTCTTTTTTTATGATGATGCTATTCCTACAAAAGAAAAAACAAAAGAATCTTTTTCTCAATTATTTGAATCAATGCTCAATGATGATAAAAATGAAACATTAGAAGCAATGAAAAAAGAAGCTGAAGAAACAGAGAGTAAAAATGTTGAAGATATAAAAAGTATCTTTCTTGAAAAATATGATGATCCTCATTCTTTACATTGGGATTCTCATGAAGGTGGATATCAATATCCGAATGGTCCATTTGATGCGTATGAAGAATTATGTAATATGTTCGGTGATGAATATTCTGATGAAACTTTACAAAGAGCCGCTCATGAATTAGAAGATGAGCATTCAACATTGACATGGATTAAAAAAGATTAGTGATTTACTTATTAAACAGTAAAATTATTATGAATAGAGAAGAAAATTTAAAATTAGAGTTTAACAATTTTTTGATTTCAAAATTCAAACTAGATAATATTGATTATTATAGTCTTTTATCAACAAATGATTTTATCGACTTAAAATCATTTGTGAGCAATGTAAATAATATTGTCACAATGAAATTAACATTAAATTTTATTGAAACTCTAACAGAAATTTTTCATTTTTCAGAATTGGATAAATCAAATACCATTCAAAATGTTCAATCAGTTAATCCAAATACAAATGGTTTTGATATAGAGATTGAGACCCCTGTAAAAATTATTGCAGAGATAAAAGGATATGTCCCAATTAACGATGGTGAAACATTTGGTTCTGCACAAAAAACTGCAATAAAAAAGGATTTCAATTCATTAAAAAACGGTAAATCAAAATCCTTTGCTAATACGAATGATTATTATAAGTTTTTTGTTTTACCTGATTTTGAAAAAACAAAGGTAGCAACAATATCATTCTTAAAAACATTGAAAAATAACTCTGAATACAAGAATTATTCTTTTGAGTTTCTTTCTGAAGCAAAGGGAAAACTTAATAAATCCTCAATATATATAGTTTTTGTGAATGTAACTTAAAGTGGATTTTAGTTTCTCGTCGCTTAAATAATTATGAAATTGACATTTCTCGTATTTACATTTATTCTATTAAAAAGGCACTTTAATTAACACAGTGTTTTAAAATGACTATGGATGAATTGTTTCTTCTAGCGAGGAGCTTTTCAAACTATCTTCTTTTTAATGAATCTGTATTAAAGACAAGTGTTTATATAAGATTTCTCATATATGGACACTAAAAGTGCCTTCAAATAATATTTTGGAGGCTTCTTATGGAGTATAATACCCCAAACCTTATTCTTTCGCATCAGAAAGAAATTGAAGAAAAGATTGCTTATGAATTTGGCAGTCACACAAATCTTTTAATTCAAGCATTTACTCGTAAATCTTATGCTCAGGAAAATGATGGCTATGAGCATAATGAAATACTTGAATTCTATGGCGATCATCTTGTTAATACTGTAATTACAAAATGGTTATTTGATTCTTACAGTAAACTTCCTAGTCCTAATAGTTATGAAAATGACTTTTTCACGTCTGAAAAAGATGAATCAGAATTAACCAGAATAAGGGCAAATTATGCCAATAAATCTGCTCTAGCTCATTGTATTGATATTTTGGATTTAGACCAGTATTTATTACTTGGAAAAAGTGATGAAAAGAATGAAGTTTGGAAAAGTGAAAAAGTTCGTTGTGATCTGTTTGAATCAATAATTGGTGCAATCGCAGTTGATTCAATTAAAAACAATTCTTTTTATTCAAATAATAAAGAGTGGAATTTTGAACAGATTGAAAAATCATGTAAGAAAATGTGGGAAATGCTTGATTTTTCAGAGAACTATATTAGTAATTTAAGTGATATGTGTGAAGATTATAATTTTCAGTATAAGTTTTCATCATCAAATTATTATTATATTTCCACAAATCAGAAACGTGATTGTACTCTTTATTTATACAATCAAAATGGCCAATTGATAAAAGATATTCCTGGTTCTGGTAATTCTGAATTATCTGCAAAAATGGATGCCGCAAAGAATGGTATTGGTTATTTAAAATCTTTTGAATTAAAGGAATATTTATCAAATGCAACTTTGGATAATGCAGTTCAAACTCTTAATACTTTGTATTTAAAAAAAAAGATTTCAAAGCCTGAATTAGTTCCGATTCAAAAAACTGATGATAATGGAAATCAGTATTGGCGCTTTGAATGTTTTATTGATGAATACAAAGATTATGAAGGTTATAATCAAGCTGGTATTGGTGAAGCAAATACAAAAGCAGAAGCTAAAAAAATTGCTGCATTGAGTATGATTAAATTTTTAATAAATTTGAACAGCTTGTAAATCAGCTTCCAAAGCTCTCTCCGATGTCCAGGCAGTCACGCCTTTCGCTATCGGGGAGAGCCTCTTGCACTAAGTTCTCCATTCATCCCTCAACACCAGCCCCAGCCACATCTATCTTGGCATAGAGGGTGTCCATTGCTTGCCATACGCTTAAATCCTTTCTCCTGCATCCTCAACGCCAGCCATTTCTGAGTCATAATCTTTTCATTATTCTTGGCGCACCACTTAATATAAGTCTCATATAAAAGCTTAGTATGAAGCCACCATTTCATAGAAGCGTCAATTTCAAAACAGTCTGTCACAAAGGTGCCCACAGAATCCATATCCATCTTGTATTCTTCATTTGCATTCTTTACAGCTTCCGACTCATCGCTCAAACCTTCCTTACGCCACATCGCATATATGTCAATAAAAATAACAATATCAATTTATATTGTATTTTCTGTTATATAAAAAAATATCGGGTCTGTAACTCAAGACTGGAACGCAACAATGACATGCTAGCAGTTGTCAGTTAAATGATATTTTTACCTATATTCTTCCGTATCAGGAATATCATTTCTATAATTATCATCATGGTCTAATTTATAAAAATGACAAGCAATTGTTAGTAATATACTTATTTCAAAAGGTGTCATATTAGGCTCAAAAATTACATATTTTTCCCAAAATGGTTTTATTTCATTAATCAATGAATTTGCCATATCCATATAATTTGGTTGCATCCACATACAAAGCAGCTTTTCGAATGGATAACTATAATCCCATAATTCTCTTCCACTAGGCCTTTCCTGTAATTGCCAGAATAGTGAATCACCAATTGAATGCTCTGGTTGCTTATGTAATCCAGTTGTTTCATATTTATCAGTTTCAGGAATTTCCTGTAAGTAGTTTTGGAAAAAAGTGAATCCAAATTTCACAGCATTTTGATACTTTAATAGTTTTTCCTGATTAACTGGATTTTTAAATGTACATTTCATTGTTTTAATGTAAAAATCAAAATGTTCATCCCATCCAGTATTAATCCTTTCTGCATATTCTTTTTTTAAATATTCCAAATAATCACAATAATCTGAAAAATCTTTTTCTTTTTTTAAAGGTTTATGTCTAAATTCATCAATAATTGATTTATAATAAGTATCAATATGATTGATTAATTGTTCTAATATATTAAAACGTCTTTCAATATATGAAAAAACTTCAAACAATTTAATTCCAACATATTTTGAGAAAAACTTTGGATTATTTGTATATACAATTGCTACTAAATCGCAATCATTTTCAGTCGTTAGAAAACCATCATTCCAACGTACATAAGGTGAACATTCTATTTTTGTATTATCATCAAGAAATTCTGGATGTCGACTAGTCTCGATAGGATGTACAGAACACAAAGAACGTAAATATTCAAAATAACCTTTATCTGTTCCATTTCCATTATTACCACGCTGGTTAAATATATCATTTTTAATATCTTCGTTTGAAAAATCAAAATCATATATTTCACCAAGATATTTTATACAATCAAGTAATGTTGCAGCATTATTCATAAAATTATAAAAATCAAAAACAGCAAGAACTCCAATTGTTTTTTGAAGTTCAATAGAATTTAAATATCTTGTAGTATCATCTAGTCTATCCATGATTGCACAAATTTTTTCCCATCCTCTTTGTGCATTGTCTTTTTTTAATGAATGAGTTCTTGTTATAGAATAATGTTGATATTCGTTTACCTTATTTCTTAGTTGTGCACAATAATCAATATTTAAATTTATATGAGCCATATTACAAACCTCTTTGAATAATATTAGAATGGAATTGCAGATATAGTTTTTAATTCTTGTAATTCGGAAAAATATGGGAAAGTCTCACTAAATAAGAATTCTTGTAAGGAATTATACAATGTATACTCTCTTGGATTTCCATAACTTGTCCATTCACTTTCATAAACAAGATTATTTGTTATTAATGCGTTAAGATAAACCCCATAATTATTTGCAACAGAAACTGGCATAGAATTATTATTAACCCATTCACTTAAAGAGTTTATTTCAAAATCAGCCTTCCATCTATCTCCAAGTTTTGAAATTTTGTTTTCAATAATATACAATAAGAATAATTTCATCTCATTACTAAAAACATTTCTTTGCCAGAGATTAATAAACTTATTTGATACTTTTTCATAATGATTGAAAACAATTGGTTTTAAAACTTCTTTAACTTCGTCTTTTTGATTTGAAAACTTTCTAAAATATGTTATATCTAATTCAAAAGTCTCATTCTCATACTTTGAATTACCTAAAAAAGATAGTAGATCAAATCCATTATTTATATCAACATTAAAAATTTCCTTTATTTGCAGCCAATTTATGATGTCTTTTTTTGAAGTTTTTCTAAGTCCTTTTGCAATCATATAATAGATAATAATTTTTTCATCATCAGTTGAGATTGTACCTAAATCTACGTTATTTGATGGAAGATTTTCAGTGGATTCTACTCTTCTATTTGTGAGAAAATCATTATACTTTCTTACAAGTTTTGTTGTTTCAGTATTTATAACTTGATGCTTAATTTGAGTAAGATTTAATTCTGCTATTATATCATCAATTATGGCATATATGTCATCAGAATTATTTAAATGCCGAATCATATAATCTTTGTTGATAAAACCTTGCATATTATCAATATTAATTTCAGGTAACCCAATAATTATAGTTGCAGCATGTTTATACCAAACAATTCCAGCTTCATTTAAGCAATAAGCACTCTGATAATATGAAGAAGATAAAATACAAATAAATATATTACTACTATCTAAACTCTCTCTAATTTCAGCTGTTATATTTTCTCGTACATTATTTCCTGGTAATGAAGAACAAAATATTTCATTGCGAGGAATACCTACAGCAATAAGAAAATCAACAAAAATATCAGCAACAACTTTATCTTGAGTATTATGACTAATAAAAATTTTTTTCATTTATTTTTCCTTATTTACGCCACTCGCGCATTCTCATTCACACTACGAATAATCGCAATCAACCTGTTCTGCGCCTTAGGATTAAACAGACTAAAGAACTTACCAGGTCTGTCAAATGGCGGCTTACCATCTCCAAGTCGTTCAAGATTAATTTCGCCTTGTTCAATGATGTTTTCAATAATCACTTTTACAAACTCAATCTGTTTAATATTCAAATTGAACTCAGAAATAAAATCTGCAAAAAGTTCATTTACTTTCTGGCGGTCCATCTTAGCAATAGAGCGAACAAAAACACCAAGAGGTTTTCCATCGCTTATCTTTTCAAACTGCTCAGAAGTTCCAAGCTCCTTAGTAAATACATCATTCAGTTTGTTGTAATCATCCTGAGTCAAACGAACATTATTGCGTAGTTTAATAATTGCTTCATCATCCAGGTGCTCAGTAATGTAAGAGTTTACTTTCTTCTGGTAAGCTTCAAAATTATTTGCAGTATATACAGGAGTTCCTTCACCTACAGGAAGAGTAGTATCAATATAATCAACATATCGAATCGGCTTTTTCTTACTTTCAACCAGAAACTTAATAAGCTCGCGAATCTTAACTCTCATATCTTCCAGGTCCAAAACTGTGCTAGACGCATAATATGAATCATCAACAATACGAGTCAAAAGCGGAATCTGAGCTTTTACCTGTTCAATATTTGCTTTCTTCTTCAAAAGAATATTTGCGTCATTTACAATCTGTTCCTGCTGCTTAGAGTAATTCTTTTTCTGGCATTTCAAAACTTCAATACCATAAACAAGGTTATCAAAGCCCTTTGCATAAACATCAAACTCGTCCATATAAACAAGTTGAGCTACATGCTTTTTTAGATTTTCAACATCAGAATCCTCAAGGTTCTTAAATGCATTAATATCCTGGAATTTCAAAACATGTTTTTTATGTAGATGAACGCTAGTTAAGTTCAAATTCAATTCCCGAATCTGTCTGTTTACAATACAAACAAGTTCATGTCTGTATTTTTCATATTCAGGAGTCTGATATTCTGCAGCCTGTAATTCCTTAATAATTTCCACGCGGCGGTTAAAAATACTTTCAGTAAGACTTACAGTTTCGCTGCCTTTTACACCGTCCTTGTTTACACGGAAGAACTCAAAGTTTCTAAGCCAGTCAAAAATGTAAAAGTATTTCTTACCTTCATAAATACCGTTTTTTCCGTCACAGCAAGAAAGCTCAGGGCTTAGACGTGTACCGCGACCAATCATCTGATTAAACTTAATCTTGCTCATTACTTTCTTAAAGAAAACAAGAT